>CAVQTC010000004.1:0-150587 GCA_963716275.1 uncultured delta proteobacterium
TCACGACCGCGCCTGGGACGAGAGCGCTCCCCTCGAGCACCGGCTGGCGCTGGGGCCCGCGCTCTCCGCGCTGCGTCCCGAGGCGCGGTCGCTCCGGGGCATGGCGCCGCGCCTGCGCGCCGAGGGGTTGGTGCTCTCGCCGCGGGCGAGCGTCGGCGTGCGCGTGCTGGGCGTGCACCCCGAGCTCGAGCGCGACGTCTCCACGCTCGCGACGCTGGTCTCGGACGGCGCCTGGTGGGCGGGCGACGCACGGCGCGTGCTGCTCGGCGAGGGCCTCGCGCGGCGCTTGCGAGGTGAAGATCGGCGACAAGCTCGTGCTCTCGGTGCAGGACGCGCGCAGCGAGCTCACCGGCGAGGCGTTCCGTGTCGGCGGCCTCCTGCACCCGCCCACGCGCGATCTCGACGAGGGGGTGGTGCTGGTGCGGCTCGACGAGGCGCAGGAGCTGTTCGCGGTGCCGGGGGAGGTCTCCGAGATCGCCCTCGCTGCACCGCCCGGTGCAGACCTCGACGCCATCGAGCGCACGCTCGCCGCCGCCCTCGGGCCGGGCGCGCGGGTCGAGACCTGGCGGGAGCTCCAGCCGATGCTGGTGGCGATGATCGGGCTCTTCGACCAGCTCGGCTGGATCCTCTACGTGGCGATCTTCGTGGCGATGGCCTTCGGCATCGCGAACGTGATGCTGATGTCGGTCTTCGAGCGCACCCGCGAGATCGGCATCCTGCTCGCGATCGGAATGCCGCCCGCACGCATGGTCGCGATCGTGGTGGCGGAGGGCATCGCGCTCGTGATGATCGGCGCGGCGCTGGGCGTCGCGCTCGGCTTCGGGAGCTGCTTTCTGCTGCGCGACGGCATCGACCTCTCGCGCTGGTCCGAGGGGCTGCGCGCCTTCGGCATGCCGACGCGCCTCGTGCCCGTCCTGCGGGGCGGCGACGTGATCGCGCCGTTCTGGGTCGCCGCGGTGACGGCCGTGGCGGCGAGCTCGTGGCCGGCGCTGCGCGCGGTGCGCACGCGCCCAGCGGAGGCGGTGAGGCGCATATGAGCGACGTGCTTGCTCGAAGCCCGCGAGGTGAGCAAGCGCTATACGACGCGCGGCCTCGAGACCCTGGCGCTCGACCGGCGTCTCGCTGCGCTTGCGGGCGGGCGAGTTTACCGTCCTGGCTGGGCCGAGCGGCTCGGGCAAGACCACCCTGCTCAACCTGCTCGGCGGCCTGGACGAGCCGAGCGCCGGCGAAGTGTTCCTGGCGGGCCGCTCGCTGCGCGAGCTCTCGCGCGCCGAGCTCGCGCGCGAGCGCCTGGACAAGTTGGGCTTCGTGTTCCAGGCCTTCAACCTGATCCCCGTGCTCTCGGCGCGGGAGAACGTCGAGTTCGTGCTCGAGCTGCAGGGCGCGCCGGCGCGCGAGCGCCGCGAGCGCGCGCTCGCGATGCTCGCCGAGGTGGGCCTCGCCGAGCTCGCCGACAAGCGGCCGCTCGAGATGAGCGGTGGCCAGCAGCAACGTGTCGCGGTGGCGCGCGCGATCGTGAGCCGACCCCGCGTCGTGCTGGCCGACGAGCCCACCGCGAACCTCGACTCCCAGACCGCGGGCCGCCTGATCGAGCTGATGGAGCGCCTGAACCACGACCACGCGGTGACCTTCCTGTTCTCGACCCACGACCCGCTCGTGATCGGCAAGGCTCACCGCGTGGTGCGCCTGCGCGACGGCGCGGTGGTGGCGGACGAGTCCCAGGACGCGCATCGATGAGGATCTCGCCGCGGCCGCTTGCGCGCTCGCGGCGGTTCTCGGCAGCGAGGCGCGGGCCCGGGAGATTCTGGCGCTCCGGCGAGCACGTGCTCGAGTTCTCGGGATCGATTCGCGAGGTGCTTGCAGGCCAGCGACGGCACCGACGCGGACGATTTCCTCGCCGCGGCGAGAGCCGGCGGAGCGGCGTGCGTGGCGCCGCCCGCGTTTCCGAATTGCCCGGCCTTCGACACGGTCGGCGAGAAGGACGTCTGGCAGAGCCTCACGCGCCTGCGCCTCGCGTTCGACGCCCGCGCTTCGAAGCGCTGGTCGGCGGAGCTGGTCTACGACAACGAGTGGCGCGCAGGCATCCTCGACACGCTGGGCGACGCGCTCGACGAGCCGGCAGACACCTTCCTCGGCCTCGAAGACGACATCCTCGATCCGGACGCGGACCACTTCCGCTGGCGGCACCGCGTCTATCGAGGCTGGATTCGCTACGAGGGCGACCACCTCCACGTGACCGTCGGGCGCCAGCGCCTCGCCTGGGGCGTCGGGTCGGCTCTGGAACCCGATCGACCGGCTCTCCGCGGTGGGCCCCCTCGCGATCGAGGGCGACGAGTTCGCGGGCATCGACGCCATCGAGGCGCGCTGGATGTTCACGGGCTTCGACTACCTGCAGGCGGTCTACGCCCCCGGCACGAGCTCGGAGGAGGCGCGCTACGCGCTGCGCTTCCACGGCGTCGTCCACGACACCGACGTCTCTGTCTTGGCGGGCGTCTTCGAGGAGGCTCTCGCAGTGGGCGGGGACCTCGCGGGGAATCTCGGCGGTGCGGCGTGGCGCATCGAGGCGATCTACACGGATCCGGAGCAGGAGATCTGGCCGGTGGGCGAGCCGGCGCCCCGCGAGCCCGACCGTTTCTGGCAGGCGATCTTCTCGCTCGACTACACGGTGAGCGTCGGGAACGGCCTCTACCTCCTGATCGAGCACCTCTACGACGGCAACGCGCTCGGCTTCGGGCGCGGGAAGGCGGGAGCGCTCCTGCCGTTCTTCGAGACGAGCGGCGACGCGCTGCTCGGGCCGGTGGTGCCCGCGAGCCCCGCGCTCTTCGGCGGCAGTCGGGTGATCTCCTTGGCCAAGCACACGACCGGTCTCCAGGCGGGGAGCGACGTCACCTCGGCGCTGCGCGGCGACTTCCTCGTGCTCTTCGACTGGGAAGGCGCGAGCGCCGCCTTCGTGCCGACGCTCGCCTACACCGGCTGGAACGCGCTCGAGCTGCGCGCGGGGGCCGAATTCTTCGCCGGCGCGCACGACTCCCAGTTCGGACCCCAACAAGCCATCGTGTTCGCGGTCCTCGAGTGGTTCTTCTGAGTTCCTCTTTACTGAGTTCCCTAGAATGGCTGCGATGTCGAGCGCGATCCACGCCTTCGTCCCTTTCGCCAACCTGGCGCGCCCGCTGCTCGAGAAGCACTTCCCCGGGCGCCGCGTCGTGTGCTGGGAGCGACCGGAGGACTTCCGCGCGGGCCTGCCCGAGGTCGAGTACCTCTACGCGCTCCATCCGCCGCGCGATCAGTGGGCGCGCGCCGAGCGCCTGCGCCTGATCCAGGCGCTGGGCGCAGGCGTCGACTACCTGCTGCCCGCGGTCGGGCTCCCCGAGCGGGTGGTGATCGCGAACCAGCGCGGCATGTCGGCGGCGCCCATGGCGGAGTTCGCGCTCGCGCTGGTGCTCGCGCTGGTGAAGGAGCTGCCGTTCTTCGTCGCCGCCCAGCGCGAGCACGCCTGGCGCCGCCGGCTTCCGGAGCGCGTGGCCGGGCAGACGCTCGGCGTCCTCGGGCTGGGCGCGATCGGCCTCGCGCTGGCCGAGCGCGCCAGCGCGCTCGGCATGCGCGTGATCGGCACGCAGCGCTCGCCGAAGCCCCACCGGGCGGTCGCGCGCGTCGAGCCCCAGAGCGGCACGCAGCGTGTGCTCGCCGAGAGCGACGTGGTGGTGATCCTGCTGCCCTTGACCCCCGAGACACGCGGCAGCCTCGGGGCGCGCGAGCTCGCCTGCCTGCGCCCGAGCGCTCGACTCGTGAATCTGGCGCGCGGCGGCATCGTCGACGAGGAGGCCCTCGCCGACGCCCTGCGCAGCGGCCGCCTCGCGGGCGCAGCCTTCGACGTCTTCGCCAGCGAGCCCTTGCCCCCGGACAGCCCGCTCTGGGAAGTCCCCAACCTGTGGATCACGCCCCACACCGCCGGCGGCTTCCCGGACTTGCTCGACGTGTCGGTCGGGCTCTTCGCCGAGAATGTGGCGCGGCTCGAGCGCGGCGAGGACGTGCTCTCCGGCGTGGATCGCGCGCGCGGGTACTGAGCTTGGACGGCTACCGGCTCGCGGATCGCCTGCTGCTGCGGCCGCTGGGACCGGGGGTGGGCCACCAGCTCGCGCTGCTCGGCCTGAGGACGGGGCTCCTGCGGGCGCCGCGCGTGGCGGATGCGTTCGCCTTCCGCGGCCTGCTCTTTCCGAATCGCGTGGGAGTCGCCGCGGGCTTCGACAAGAACGGGGTCGCCCTGGCCGGCATCGCGCGGATCGGCGCCGGCTTCGTGGAGATCGGTACCGTGCTCGAGCGTCCCTGGCCGGGTCAGCCGGCGCGCCCGAGGCTGGCTCGGCTCGAGCGGGAGGGCGGGGTGTGGAACCGCCTGGGCTTTCCGAGCGACGGCGTCGACGCCGTGGCCGCGCGCCTCGCGCGGGCCCGGCGCAACGGCCTCGTGGTGGGCGCCAACGTCGCGCCACATCCCGAGACCGTGCGGCGCGCGAGCGAGCCGAGCTTCGCGGCGCGCGTGCGCGAGGAGCTCGCCGCGCTCGCCGCCAAGCTCCATCCGCACGCGGACTTCTTCGTGGTGAACCTCTCCTCACCCAACACCCCCGGCCTACGCGGTCTGCTCCACGGGAGCGGATTCGCCGAGGAGATCGTGGCGCCGCTGCGCGCGCAGCTGCGCGCCCTCGATCGCGGGGCAACCGGCGGCCGTGCGACGCCGCTGCTCGTGAAGCTCCCGCCCGAGGACGAGGAGCGCCGGCCCTGGAGCGAGGTGAGCCTCGCGAGGCTCGTCGCGCCGCTCGCGCGGCCGGACGCCTGCGATGGCTTCGTGGCCACGAACACGTCCATCGGACTCGCGCTCGCGCGCGCGCCGCACGCCCGCCCCGACGCGCCGGGAGGCGTTTCGGGCGCTCCCCTCCACCCGCTGGCGCTGGCCGCGCTGCGCGCGCTCCGAGCGTGCGCGCACCCGGACCAGCTGCGCATCGGCGTGGGCGGCGTGATGCGGCCGGAGGACGCGCTCGCGCTCGTGGAGGCGGGCGCCCAGCTGGTCGAGCTCTACTCGGGCATGATCTACCGCGGCCCCCGCCTCGTGTCCGAGTGCGCGGCGGCGCTTTGCGCCCAGCGTGCGCGCGGTTGACGAGGCGGCGCCGGTCTGGTTCGATCGCGCGCATGATCCGCCGCATCCACGGCAACCTGACGCTGCGCAGCGCCGAGGCGCCCGAGGCGAGCCGCTCCCTCGAGCGCGACGGCTACGCGGTTCTGCGCGGCGTGCTCGGGCCGGAGCTCGTGGCGGCGATGTCGAGCGAGATCGAGCGAGCGTTCCAGCGACCATCCCGACGAGCGCGGGCGCTCGGATCGGGCCGAGTTCCGCTACGAGATGCTGAACCGCGGCGCCCAGTGTCAGGCTGCGCTCGGCCACCCAGAGGTCCTGGCGGTGCTCGAGCCCTTGCTCGGCGAGGACTGCCACGTGATCGCCAATACGGCGTGGCGCAACCCGCCGGACTTCGGGGGAGGGCCCTGGCACTGCGATGCTGGGCCGCACGTCCCGCGCGCCGAGGGCATCCCCTGGGACGACCGCATTCCGTATCCGGTCTTCGCGATCGGCGCGCACCTCTACCTGCGCGATTGCCCGCTCGCGTGCGGGCCGACCGCCGTCGTCCCGGGCAGCCACCGCTCGGGTCGCCTCCCGCCTTTCGAGCGCGCGAGCGATCCCGCCCTGAGCTACGACGGGCGTCTGGCGGTCGCGCTCGAGGCGAGCGCCGGCGACGTCGCGCTGTTCGTCTCGGATACGTGGCACCGCGGGCTCCCGGCTCGACCGGACGGGCAGGGGCGGCTCTTCCTGCAGGCGCACTATGCGCGCCGCGATCTCGCGCAGCGCATCCGCACCACTGCCGACGTGAACCACCTCTCGCCCCAGGCGATCGCGCGCATCGCGACGCCGCGCGAGCGCCAGCTGCTCGGCCTGCACACGCCGTTCTTCTACGACGGCTGAGCCTCGGTCAGCGCGGGTCGAGGCGGACCACGACCTCGGACGCGGGCTCCCCGCCGCCCATGGCGCGGAGGAGCTTCTCCGACCAGCCGTACTTCTCGAGCGTGAGCTGATCGGTGCGCGCGATCTGGGCCGGCTCCTCGACCACGTGCGCGGTGAAGGGGAGAGTCACCCCGCCGCGCTCGAGCTCGACGGCGGGCTCGGCGCGCAGGCGCGGCAGCCAGCTCCCGTTCGCGCGGCCGGTGCGCAGCCAGGCGTGGCCCGCGTCGTCCGTCACCCAGAGCCGCGTGGCGTGGCCGCCGGCCGCGTCGTGGGTGTGCAGGACGACCACCTCGACGCGCTCGGCCATCGCGTAGTAGAGGCCGCCGTACGCGACCGCCAGGACGAGCAGGGCGAGCGCGGCGCGCCGCAGCCACTTCACAGCGTCAGCACCATCACGGCCTTGGCCGTGTGCATGCGGTTCTCGGCCTGATCGAACACGCGGCTGCGCGGGTGCTCGAACACGTCGTCGTCCACTTCGCAGATCTCGGGGTGCAAGCGGGCGAACTCCGTCGAGTCGTCGTGGAGCGCCGGGAGACAGTGCAGGTAGATGGTGTCGGCGCGGCCGGTCAGGTTCATCAGCTTGCGCGTCACCTTGTAGTCGCGCAGCAGGCGCGCGCGCTCCTCCACCAGCTGCTCCTCGCCCATCGAGACCCAGACGTCGTTGTAGACGGCGTCGCAGCCCGAGAGCGCCTCGCGCGGGTCCTCGCTCACGGTGATGTCGGCGCCCACCGAGGCCTGGGAGAGCAGCTCCTTCACCAGCTCGGGGTTCGGCTGGAGCGCGCGCGGGGCGAGCACGCGCAGGTCGACGCCCATCTTCGCGGCCCCCACCATCAGCGAGGTGACCACGTTGTTGCGGCCATCGCCCACGTAGCAGAGCTTGGTGCCACGGATGTGGCCAACGGTCTCGCGCAGCGTCAAGAGGTCCGCGAGCACCTGGGTCGGATGATAGGTGTCGCAGAGTGCGTTCCAGACCGGGATGCCCGCGTGCGCCGCGAGCTCGCGCACGAGCGCGTGCTGGAAGCCTCGGAACACGATCCCGTCGAAGAGCCGGCCGAGCACGCGGGCGATGTCCTTCACCGACTCCTTCTCGCCGAAGCGGATGTCGGCGGGCGGCAGCACCTCGAGATTGGCCCCCTCGTCGGCCGCGGCCACGGCGAAGGAAGCGCGCGTGCGCGCCGAGGGCTTGAGAAAGATCAGCGCGATGTTCTTGTGGGCGAGGCGCCGCGGGAACAGGCCCGCGCGGCGCGCCGCCTTGAGATCCGCTGCCGTGTCGATCATCAGCGCGATCTCGTCCGCGCTGAAGTCGCGCAGCGTGAGCAGGCTCCGGCCCTTCAGGCTGATCGGCATGGCTCCTCCGCCGCGGGGGGACCGCCATCCTATCGAAGGGGCCCGGGCGGGCCAGTATTGTCGGCGCGTGCGCGTGGTCTATCTCGAGCCCCAGCAGCGCGACGCGCCGCCGCCGCCCTTCCGCTGTGGCGCCGGCGGCCACGTCTGGCTGGGCGAGAGCGGCGCACTCGAGACGGACGAGCGCGTGCAGCTCTCGGCCAACACCGTCCACGCCCTCGAGGGCCACGGCGTGCTGGAGGCACTGAACCGCCTGCCCCTCGAGATGGGGCGCCTGGGCGGCGGAAGCCAGGTCCTCGTGCCCCAGGCGGCGCTCGACGAGGCCGCGGGCATCCTGACCGATGCGGATCGCAACACCTACGGCGCGAGCTTCGAGTTCAGGGTGGCGAGCGGCGAGGGCATCGAGTACCGCGTGCGCATCGACAACCGCGAGTACCAGCGTGCGCTGGCGAGGCTGCGCGACCTGGTGGTCGCCGCGAGCCGCCAGGGCCACGCCGTGTGGCTGCGCATATAGTCCCGGGTCCGCGAGGAATAGTGATGACGCCGCTCATCGAGACGCCCGAGGTCGGCGTCCGCACGATCACGCTGAACCGGCCGCACAAGAAGAACGCCTTCGACGAGGCGCAGTGGGACGGCTTCGCCGCCGCGCTGCGCGCGGCGAACGACGACGACGAGATCGCCGTCGCCGTCGTGACCGGCGCGGGCGACGACTTCTCGGCGGGCGTGGATCTCGCGTCGTTCGTCGGGCCGCGGCCCGCGCGCAGCGACGGCTTCGCGAGCGGCTACGACAACACGATGGCCGCGCTGGTCGGCTTCGAGAAGCCGCTGCTCGCGGCCGCGCGGGGCGTATGCGTGGGCTTCGGCGCGACCTTCCTGCTGCACTGCGACGCCGTACTGCTGGGCGAGAGCGCGCGCCTGCGGCTCCCCTTCGTCCGGCTCGGCCTCGTGCCCGAGGGCGCGAGCTCCTACCTGCTCCAGGCGGCGGTCGGTCCCCGCCGCGCGGCGGAGCTCCTGTTCGCCGCCGACTGGATCTCGGCGAGCGAGGCGCTGGCGCTCGGGCTCGCGAGCCGAGTCGAGCCGGACGGCCGCCTGCTCGAGGCCGCCCTCGCGCGCGCGCGGGAGATCGCGCAGCACCCCGTCTCGGCGCTGCGCGCTACCAAGCGCACGCTCAAGGCGGCGCACGCGGCGGCGCTGCGCAGCGCGCTCGAGGCGGAGGCCCAGGGCATGCGCGCCCAGGCCGGCTCGCCCGAGAACCTCGAGGCCGTGCGGGCGTTCCTCGAGAAGCGCCCGCCGGATTTTCGGGCGCTGGCGCGGACGCGCGGATGACGCGACCGGTCGCCTTCGTGACGGGGGCCTCGCGCGGCATTGGCAAGGCCACGGCGCTCGCCCTGGCCGAGCGCGGCCACGACGTGGTGATCTCGGCGCGCTCCGTCACGGGCAGCGAGCGGCACGAGTACTCTCCCGTGGCCTCCCGCTCGCTCGAGCGCGCCATGCCGGGCAGTTTGCAGGAGACGGCCGCGCTGCTGCGCGATCTCGGCGCGCGCGCCGAGATCGTGCCGATGGATCTGCTCGAGCGCGCCAGCGTGCGCCGGGCCGCCGCGGCCGCGCTGGCCGCGTTCGGTCGGGTGGACGTGCTGGTCAACAACGCGATCTATCAGGGACCGGGCCTCCTGGACCGCGCGCTCGAGCTCTCCCTCGAGCACGTCGACCGCATCTTCGCGGCCAACGTGACCCACGCGCTCCTGCTGGTGCAGGAGCTTTTGCCCCCCATGCTCGCGCGCCGGAGCGGCGTGATCGTGAACCTGGTGTCGTCGGCAGGCATGAGCGACCCGCCGCCCGGGGAGCAGGCCTGGGGCTTCGCCTACGGCGCCTCGAAGGCGGCGCTGCTGCGCATGGCGGGCGTGCTGGCCGCCGAGCATGGCGACTCCGGTGTGCGCTACGTGAACCTCGAGCCGGGCCTGATCCTCACCGAGAGCATGCGCGAGCAGGGCCTCACCGAGGACCTGCTGCGGGTGGTCGGCGGCGGCGCGCCGCCCAGCGTCCCCGCCGCGGTGATCGCCTGGCTGGCGACGAGTCCGGACGCGCAGCGCTTCCACGGCGGAACCGCCCACGCGCAGCCCCTCTGCCGGGAGCTCGGCCTGGTACCGGGCTGGCCGGAGACGCGCTGACGCTCAACCCGAAGGAGCCCACTCGATGATCGTGATCCATGCCTCGGTTTTGATCGACCCCGCCAAGACCGATGCGGCCGTGACCGCGGCCAAGGAGATGATGGCGGCGTCGCGCAAGGAGCCCGGCTGCCACGCCTACACGTTCACGCGCGATCTCAGCGAGCCGGGCCGCTTCTTCATCATCGAGGAGTGGGAGAACGACGAGGCGCTCGCCGTGCACTTCCGCGCGCCCCACATGGCGAAGTTCCAGCAGGCGGCGGCCGGGCTCGGGATCAAGGAGATGAAGGCGACCCGCTTCGTGGTCTCGTCCCACGGGCCGCTGCGCCCCGGCTCCTGAGGGGCCCACCGGATCGACCCCATTCCGTCACATTCTCGTGAAGTTCGTGGCGAACCCATGGCGCTCGCGTGGGGACGCGCAATGCTCGCCGGGCAGAGGAGGCTGCCATGCGAGCGCTCCCCCGCACCTTGGGAATCGCCAGTCGTTTCGCCGCCCTCGTCCTGCCGGCACTCCTGCTCGGGCAGGCGGCCAGCGCCGAGGAGCGCGTGGTCGTGCCGGGCGCGGCGGTCTCGATCGAGCCGCCCCCGATGCTGGCTCTCTCACCCGATCTTCCGGGCTTCCTCTGGGACGAGATGGCGGCGTCGATCGCGGTGAGCCGCTTCCCGGTGCCCTTCGCGGAGGTGCAGCGCGCGCTCACGCGCGACGCCCTCGAGCGCGAGGGGCTGCTTTGGGTCGGGCGTTCGCGGGAGGAGCTGGGCGCTCGGCCCGCACTGCTCGTGCATGCGCGGCAGGCCGCCGCCGACGTCTGGTTCGAGAAGTGGCTGCTGCTCTTCGCCGACGAGAGTGGCTCGGTGCTCGTGGCGGCCACCTACCCCGAGGCGCTCCAGCCGCTCTTGCGCGAGCCCATGCGCCGCGCCTTGCGCTCCACGCGCAGCGAGGGCAGCTCCGGGTCGCTGTAGGGAACCGATGATCGACGCGCTGCCGGGCGGCGGCGGGGCGGAGGGGCTCGCGACTCCGGCTCTCGTAGGCGGGGTATGCGGTGGCGGTGGCGCTGGCACCGAGAACCGGGCGTGCTTTTCGCGCTCGCTGACCGCGCAGCGCCGCTCGCAGGACGCGCGCACCCCGAATTGATGACCGAGCCTGCGCTGCGACCCCGTCCGCCCCGCCGCCGCCCGGCAGCGCAACCTCGGCAGAGCCCGATCCGCGGAGCGCCGCGTCTGCTGCTCGCTGCGAGGCGGTAGGCGGATGGCCGGACGGGGTCGCAGCGTAGGGCCGGTCTCAGCGACGCTTGCGCGCCAACGCGTCGCAGCGCTCCGCGGTCAGCGCGCGCGGTAGCACGCCTGCGCCATCGCGGGGCCTCCACACGCGGCGCGCGTCTGTGAATCGAGGCCCGGAGTCGCGACCCCTCCGGCCTGAATGCCCGCCGCCTCGCAGCGAGCGACGGAACCGGGGGTCTTGCATAGGTTCCCTAGCCGCCCCTCACGCGGCGAAGTGCGGCATCACCTCGCGCGTGAGGAGCTCGAGCGACTCGCCCCACCACTCGGGCTCGCTGCTGAAGTCGTAGATCATCACCAGCAGCGTCCCGAAGCCGCCGCTCGCGTGCGCGAGCCGCGCGAGCTTGGAGGCCACGGTTTCGGGCGAGCCCACCAGCCAGGAGCGCTCGATCAAGTAGTCGACGTCGAGCGCGCGCTCGGGGTCTCCCGCGTGCAGGAAGTGCGGCGCCATCCCGCTGCCCCGGTAGAAGGGCAGGAGGTACTCGCGCCAGCAGCGCCCCACGGCGCCCTCGCGCACGCGGCGCTTGGCCTCGGCGTCGCTGCGCGCCACGTACACCTCGCGCACCAGGCGCCAGTCCTCGCGCCGCGGGCGCTTGCCGGTGCGCCGGGCGCCCTCTTCGACGGAGCTCCAGTGCGAGGCGGTGTGGGCGTCGTTCAAAGAGATCGAGAGCGGCAGGAAGCCGCGCTCGCCGGCGAGCTTCAACGTCTCAGAGCCCGGCGAGAGCCCGGCGATCCCGATCGGCGGATGCGGAAGCTGGTGCGGTCGCAGGTGGAGCTTCAGGAACTCGAAGGACGAGCGCGGCGGTCGCACGCGCCAGAACTCGCCGTCGAAGTGGAAGGGCTCGCCCTGCCACACGCGCAGCATGATCTCGAGGGCCTCGAGCGTCATGCGCCGGTTCTGTCCGGTCGCGGCGTCCACGTCGAAAAGGGCGAGGTCGCTCGGCAGCGCGCTGATGCCGACCCCGAGCATGTAGCGGCCCTGCGCCATGTGATCGAGCAGCGCGACGCGATGGGCGAGCTCGACCGGGTGGTGATAGGGCAGGAGGTGCGCGCCGGGGCAGAGCTTGATCTGGCGCGTGCGCGAGAGCGCCTGCGCGATCAGCAGATCCGGGGCGGGCACGGGCTCCCAGGGCGCCGTGAAGTGCTCACCGATCCAAGCCTCGGCGAAGCCGCGCCGGTCGAGCTCCTCGAGCTGGGCGAGATCCCACTGGAGCGCGTCCCAGAGCTTTCGCTCCGGCGGATGAGACGGCATGAAGAACGCGCCGAGTCTCACGATCCACCTCCCGGCGCCGTCGCGACGGCCCAGAGCCGGCGGCGCGCCTCGTTCGGAGCCTCGAGCACCCGACACGGATCCCCGATCTCGAGCGTGGCGCGCCGCGTCGCCTCGTAGGTCGGCCAGGCGAGGCCCGCGCCCGGGCTCGGCACGCCGCTCTTCGCGAAGGAGGCCCAGGCGTCCATCATCGCGTGCGCCACACGCCCCGCGGCGGCGTCGTCTCCACAGAAACGGCGCAGCCCCGGCCGCGCGTGCGTCCCGAGCGCGAAGCCGATGTCGAGGGCGTGGCAGGCGCCGAGCTGCGGGAGCGGCGAGCGCCAGGTGAAGCGATACATGAAGGTTCGCGGCTGAACCCGCGACTGGGCTTCGGCCAGGCGAGTGGCAGGGAAGAACAGGCTCGCGTCCGTCTCGAGGGCGAAAAAGCGCTCGCGCGGCGTCTCGCCGGCCTGCGCATAGCCCACCACCACGGCCGAGGCGCGAGCGAGAGCGTCGGGGCCCCGCAGGCGCGCGGCCACGAGCTGGGGGAGGGCGGCCTCCGGGAGCTCGGCGAAGTCGGGCGCCAGGTGGTAGAGCGACATCTCGTCCGCCGTGGTGCCCACGACGAGCTCGGTCGCGCGCGCCTCGCCGCACGCGAGGGCGGCGAGCGGCCAATCGGGCAGCGTGGCGCCGTCCACCACGGGCGCGAAGAACATGCCGATCCGCCGCGGACCGGGCTCGCGCACGCGCGCCTGCGCAGCGATCAAGCGCTCGACGGGGAGCGCGCGCCACCAGGCGAGGTCTCCCGCATCTCCGTCGAGCGCCTTGGCGAGCACGCGGGCGCGCTCGTCGGCCTCGTCCGGTCCGAGCATGCCCTCCGGCGCGGCGCTCTGGATGATCGCGCGGGCGAAGGCACCGCGCGCAGCGGGCATGGCGAGGAGCGCGACGATGCTGCCCGCGCCGGCCGACTCGCCGAAGACCGTGACGCGCGCGGGGTCTCCGCCGAAGGAGGCGATCTCCCGCTGCACGAAGCGCAGCGCGGCGATCTGATCCAAGAGCCCGAAGTTCGCGTGCCCCGCGGCGCGCAGGAAGCCGAGCGCGCCGACACGATAGTTGAGCGTCACGACCAGCACGTCTCCGCGCCGCGCGAGCGCCGCTCCGTCGTAGGCGGGGCCTGCGGCCGTGCCGGTCTGGAAGGCGCCGCCGTGTATCCACACCATCACCGCGCGCGGCGGGCCCGCCGGCGCGGGCCGCCAGACGTTCAGCGTGAGGCAGTCCTCGCTCTGCGGATGCTCGGCCAGAAGGCCGAGCTCGAAGGAGAGCCCATCGTCGGGCTGCGGTGGCGCCGGGCCGAAGACGCTGGCCTCGCGCACGCCGCCAAAGGGCAGCGCGGGCGCGGGGGGCGCGAAGCGCAGCTCGCCCACCGGCGGCGCGGCGTACGGGATGCCGAGGAACGCGTCGACGCCGCCCTGGGAGCGGCCCTGCACGCGGCCCAGGCTCGTCGCGACTTCGGGGTGCGCCATCGGCGCGCAGCGTGGCGCAGCGCGCCGCCTTGCGCTCCTGGCGCGCCGCGGGCGCCGCTCGAGCGCCGCACTACCCTGGGCCGCTCGAACAGGAGCGCCCATGGACTTCGAGGTTCCCGAGGACATCCGCCGCTATCTCGACGTGCTCGACGACTTCATCGAGCGCGAGATCAAGCCGCTCGAGAAGGAGAACCTCCAGTACTTCGACCACCGCCGCGAGCACGCGCGCACCGACTGGGACAACGACGGCCAGCCCCGCAAGGAGTGGGAGGCGCTGCTGCGCGAGATGCGCCGGCGCGCCGACGCCGCCGGCCACCTGCGCTTCGCGCTGCCCAAGGAGCTCGGCGGCAAGGACGGCAGCAACCTCGCCATGGCCGTGATCCGCGAGCACCTCGCGACGAAGGGCCTCGGGCTCCACAACGACCTGCAGAACGAGGCCTCGATCGTTGGGAACTTCCCGACCGTGCTGATGATGCACTACCGCGGCAGCGAGGAGCAGAAGCGCGAGTTCTTGCCGGGCATGCTCGACGGCAGCAAGCGCCTGGCCTTCGGGCTCACCGAGCCCAACCACGGGAGCGACGCGCTCTTCCTCGAGACCACCGCGCGCCGCGACGGCAACGAGTGGGTGATCAACGGCGCCAAGCGCTTCAACAGCGGCATGCACAGCGCCACCCACGACATGATCTTCGCGCGCAGCTCGGGGCAGCCCGGCAGCCCGAAGGGTGTCACCTGCTTCCTGGTTCCCACGAGCTCGCCCGGCTTCAAGGTCGAGTTCCAGTGGTGGACCTTCAACATGCCCACCGACCACGCCGAGGTGACGCTGAAGGACGTGCGCGTCGACCACGCGGCCATCCTGGGCGGCGAGGGCGACGGCCTCGACATGGCGCAGATGTTCGTGCACGAGAACCGCATCCGGCAGGCGGCGTCGAGCCTCGGCGCCGCGCAGTTCTGTATCAACGAGGCGGTGAAGTACGCGCGCGAGCGCAAGACCTGGGGACGGCCGCTGGCGACCAATCAGGCCATCCAGTGGCCCCTCGCCGAGGCGCACACCGACGCCGAGTTCATCCGCAACACGGTGCGCAAGGTCGCCTGGCAGATGGACAGCCGCACGGACGCCGTCGCGCGTGGACGCCAAGCTCTCGGCGAACATCGCGATGGTGAACTACCGGGCGAACCAGCTGTGCTGTCGGTCCGCGGACCTCGCCATCCAGGTGCACGGCGGCATTGGCTACACGCGCCACAAGCCCTTCGAGCACATCTATCGCCACCACCGCCGCTACCGGATCACCGAGGGCTCGGACGAGGTTCAGATCCGCAAGGTCGCTCAGCAGCTCTTCGGCCGGCTCACCGGCTAGAACGCAGCAGGCGCGGCGTGCCCAGGCTCTACGACTACCTCGAGTCCGGCAACGGCTACAAGGTCAGGCTCCTGCTGCACCAGCTCGCGATGCCGTTCCAGCGCGTCGAGCTCGACATCCTGAAGGGCGAGACGCGCACGCCGGGCTTTCTGGCCCGGAACCCCAACGGTCGCATCCCCACCCTGGAGCTCGACGACGGTCGCCTGCTCTTCGAATCGGGCGCCATCCTCTGGTATCTGGCCGAGGGCACGCCGTTCCTGCCCAGCGACCGTTGGCAGCGCGCGCAGGTGCTCCAGTGGATGTTCTTCGAGCAGTACAGCCACGAGCCCTTCGTGGCGGTGCTGCGCTTCTGGCATCTCTCGGGGATGGTCGCGGGCAAGACGCCGGCGGAGATCGCCGCGAAGGAGCAGGGCGCCCGCGCCGCGCTCGGCGTGATGGAGGGGCAGCTCGCCTCGCGCGCCTTCTTCGTGGGCAACGCGTACTCGATCGCCGACATCGCGCTGTACGCGTACACGCACGTGGCGGAGCAGGGGAAGATCTCGCTCGCGCCCTTCCCGAGCGTGCGGGCGTGGCTCGCGCGCGTGGCCGGCCAAGCGCGCCACGTCGCGATCGAGCACGACTTCGGCGTGCCCGCCGCGCCGCTCTAGCGCGTCCGGAGGGCTCCGAGGGACACTCGCGCTCCTACGTTCGAGTGGCGAGGAAGGTCCCGCGCGTGCCCGCGTAGTACCGCTTCTCGAGGCCCGGAAGCTTGGGCTCCAGCCTTTCGACCTTTGCGAAGCCGACGAACTCGAGCAGAGCGACCACCGCCCGCTCGTTGGGCGTGAACTGAGCCACGCGCTCGCTCCGCCACATGCCCGTCGTGTCGTTGGAGTCCAGACTGGCCGGGGGCGGGAAGTTCATCAACCACAAGGGCTCGCGCACGAAGCGTCGCACGAGCGCCGGGGAGCGCATGAGCTTCGTGTCGACGAGCAGGATGCCCCGCGTCACGGCGGCGATCTGCTTGAGGGCGCGGACAGGGTCCTGCAGGTGATACAACAGCCCGAGACAGAGCGTCACGTCGAACGAGCCCGTCGTCGACGGATCGAGGGCCTCGAGGCTCATCGTCTCGAAGTCCACCCGCCTCACGCCCAAGGCGCGCTTCACGAAGCGCGCTTGCTCGATGTAGCGATCGACGATGTCGATCCCCAATACGTAGTCGGCACCGAGCTTCCGGGCTTCCAGAGAGAATCCGCCGCAGTTGCACGCGACGTCCAGGACCCGCTTGCCGTTCAGCGTGCCGCCGCAAGCGCGCAGCAGGGCGGGGAAGGCATGCTTCACCAGGTTCGTGACCCGCGTCTTGTCGATCGGACGCCGGGAGAGCTCGGGCAGGTGCGTGCTCAAGTCGTAGGGCAGATCCACGCTGTGGCGAAACGGCGCGAGCCGCTCGATCCCGGCGCGAATCTCTTGCTCGGTGAGAGTCGTCGTCACTCGCTGCTCTCGGCGTGCGCGCACGGCCAAAGGTATCCAGTGGGGCAAACCGCGCCCGGCGTGACGCGGCTCACGTCCGCGCGAGCATGCCGCCGAGAATCCCGCAGGCCGTGGCGAAGCCCAGCGCGACGCAGGCGAACGCGATGCGGCCCGCGAGGCGATGGCGCCGCAGCATCGCCGGCGTAGCGGGCGGGTCTCCCGGCGCGCCGCTCACACGCCGCGTGCGCGCCAGGCGCCGCCCGAGAGCGAGCGCGGTGCCGCCAGCGATCAGCAGGCCCGCGATGAACGACTCGTGGACGTAGAGGTTCACGCGCGCGGCGCTCGACCAGGTCTCCTTGGACTCGCCGCCCAGCAGTGCGCGCTTCGCCAGGTAGGCGACCAGGAACACGCCCACCAACGCGCACGCGGCGAGCATGCTGCGGCGATGCTCGGCCACCCGATTCGCGCGGATCGCGAGCAGCCCGCGCCCGCACAGCGCGAGCACCAGCCCCATGTTGAAGAGCGCCCAGCACCAGAAGAGGAGCTTCGCATCCATCGCGCGCATACGGTAGAACAGGCGGCGAGCCGCGCGGGTGTCGCGGCGGAGAGGTGAGAGCTTGGCGTTCTTCGCTTTGCGCGTGAGCCGCGTGATCCAGGAGACCGCGGACACACGCTCCTACGTGTTCGAGCTGCCGACCGAGCTGCGCGAGCGCTTTCGCTACCAGGCGGGCCAGTTCCTCACGTTCCGCGTGCCCACGGCGGAGGGCGAGCTCTTGCGCTGCTACTCGCTCTCGAGCGCCCCCGAGACCGACGCGGCGCTGCAGGTGACCGTGAAGCGCGTGCCGGGCGGCCGCGGGTCGGGCTGGTTCCACGACGAAGTGTCGGCGGGCAGCACGCTCCAGGTGATGCAGCCCGCGGGCCGCTTCCTGCTGCACCCGACCGACGCGCCGCTGCTCTTCTTCGCCGGCGGTAGCGGCATCACGCCGATCCTCTCGCTCACGAAGACGCTGCTGCACGCGACGAAGCGGCGCGCGCGTCTCTTCTACGCGAACCGCGACGCGGCCTCGGTGATCTTCCGCGACGCGCTCGACGCCCTGGCCGCGCAGCATCCCGGCCGCCTCGAGCTGGTCCACCACTTAGACGCCGAGCTCGGGCTCACCTCGCGCGGCGAGATCGAGCGCGCCCACGCCGGCTGCGAGGACGCCGACGCGTACCTGTGCGGCCCGGGGCCGTTCATGGAGCTCGCCGAGCAGACCCTGCTCGCGCGCGGACACTCCCGCGACCACCTCTGGATCGAGCGCTTCGAAGGGATGGGCGAGAGCTCCCACGCCGGCGGCGCCGGCGCCGCCGCGGCGAGCGACGCGGGCGGCGTGCCCGCGGAGCTGGTCGTGCACCTCGATGGCGTGGTCCACCGCGTGCCTTACGCGAAAGGGTCGAGCCTGCTCCAGGCGGCGCGCAAGGCGGGGCTCGGCGCTCCTTTCGCGTGCGAAGAGGGCTACTGCGGGTCCTGCGCCGCCAAGCGACTGCGCGGCCGCGTGGAGATGGTCGCCAACGACGTGTTCACGCCCGAAGAGGTGGCGGAGGGCTGGATCCTGACTTGTCAGGGTCATGCCCACGGAGACGAATGCGAGATCGACTGGGACGTCTGAGCGCGAGCTCGCGCAGCGCGGCGCGCGGTCTGCTCGCGTTGCTCCTGGTCGGCGAGGGCGCCGCGATCTTGACACGCGCCGACGTGTTCTGGCCCTTCTCGCCCCACAAGATGTTCGCGTCGTTGAAGCCCAAGCGGCCCTTTCCCGTCTGGGTGCTGCGCGCGGCGGGGCCGAGCGGAGACGTCGATCTGGTGGGCGCGGGCGTGCTCTCCTTCGAGATCCAGCGCCTGCTCCTGCGCGGCCTCGGACGGGGCGAGGGCCCGGCCGAACGCGAGCGCTACGTCGCCGCGCTGGTGAGCACCGTGGCCGACGCCCTGGCGCGAGCGCGCGCCGGCGGCCGCGCGTTGCCGCCGCTCAGCACCCTGCGCGTCGAGCGCTGGGACTTTCCGCTGGACGACCTCTCCGCGCCGCGCCTGCCGCGCGCGCGCGAAGTCGTGCTCGAGCGGCCCCTGCCGTGAGCGCGAGATTCTCCCGGCTCGACGCATTCCTGTTCCGGCCCGAGACGCCCCACGCGCTGGCGCTCTGTCGGATCGCGGTGTTCGGCTCCTGCCTGTGGGTGGTCTGGAACGACGCGCCCGTCGACTTCGCGCGCCTTCCCCACGAGCTCTGGCAGCCCACGAGCTTCTTTGCGCTGCTCGGCCTCGGCCCGATCTCGCCCCAGTCCATGGAGCTCCTCGCGCTCGCGTACGGGGCGCTGCTCGCGTGCGCGACGCTCGGCCTCGCCACGCGCGTGAGCGCGCCCGCGGCGGCGCTGCTCGGTCTCTATGTGCTGGGCTACGAGAACCAGCTCGGCAAGATCCACCACTCGACCACGCTGCCCGCGCTGCTCGCGCTGCTGCTCGCGTTCTCGCGCTGCGGCGACGCCCTCGCCCTCGACTCCTGGCGGCGCGAGAAGGATCCCGAGCCGTCGCCCGAGTACGGCTGGCCGCTCCAGCTCGGTCGCCTCGCTCTCGGACTCTTCATGTTCTCGGCAGGGCTCAGCAAGCTCCTGCAGGGCTGGCTCCCGCCGCAGCCCGAGCAGTTCGCCTACCTGTTCGCGCGCAGCCAGGCCGTGGCGGAGGCGAAGGCCCTGGTGCTGCCGGCGCTCACGATGTGGCTCGCCCGCCACGCCGCGCTCGCGGCGGGGCTGGGCGCTGGCGCGCTCTGCCTCGAGCTGGCGGCGCCGATCGCCGCGTTCGTGCGGGGTCCGGCGCGCGCGCTCCTGGTGGGCGGCCTCTTCGGCATGCAGCTCGTGAACGCGCTCGTGCTCGGCATCCACACCGACCTGCCGTGGATCGCCGGCTACGCGTTCTTCGTGCCCTGGGACGGCGTGCTCGGGCTGCTGGACGTGGCGCGCGTCCGGCTCGGAGGCCGACCCCCGAACCGCGCGCGCCTCGGCATCTCGCCGCTGCTCGCCCGCGCGGTCGGGCTCGCCATCTCGCCGCGCAGCGGCGCGCGGGCGCGGGTCGCACTGCGCGACGACGAGGCTCTCGCGGTGTGCGTGGTGCGCGACGCTGAGGAGACCATCGAGGCCTTCCTCGACCACCACCTGGCGCTCGGCGTGGATCGCATCGTGCTGCTCGACAACGGCTCCCAGGACGCGACGCTGGCCCTGGCGGCGCGCCGCCCCGAGGTGACGGTGCTCTCGACCGCGCTGCCGTTCGGGACGCACGCCAAGAACCTGCGCGCGCATCTGCGGGCGCGCTTCGGCGGGGGCGGCGGCTGGCTCCTCCAGCTCGACGCCGACGAGCTCTTCGACTTCCCGCACTCTGCCCAGGGCCTGCCGCGCCTGCTGCGCTACCTGAACGAGACCCGCGCGGACGCGATGGTGGCGAACATGCTCGAGATGTTCGCGCGGGGTCCGCTCCGGCGACCGGAAGGGGAGGGTGCGCCGCTGCGCGAGCGCTACGCCTATTACGACCTGGCGGCGCTGCGTGGGTCGCCCTTGCCGGCGCACTATCGCAGCGAAAATCCCGCGCTGCGCGAGTTCTCGGGCGGCATCCGCGAGCGCGTCTTTCCCAGCGAGTCCGACAAGCTCCACAAGGTGCCGCTGGTGCGCATGGGCTCGGACTTCGGCCTGCTCGAGACCCGCCTGCATCGCGCGGCGGGCGCGCCGCGAATTGCAGACATCTCCGGGGTCCTCTACCACTATCAATTCACGGCCACGCTGCTCGAGCGGTCCCGCAGGGCGGTTCGCGAGCGCAGCCACGGGCACGGCTCCCGGAAGTATCGCGCCTTCCTGGAGCGGCTGGAGAGCCATCCCGAGCTCAGTCTGTACGACGAGGCCGAGCGTCCGCAGCGCTTCACCGGGACCGAGGCCTTGATCTCCGGCGGCTTCCTGCACACCAGCGCGCGCTACGAGGCCTGGGCGAGCGAGTCCGCGCGCGGCGCGGTCGAGGCGGCACGATGAGCGGCAAGGTCTTCTGCATCGGCTTCCACAAGACCGGCACCACCTCGATGGGGAAGGTGCTGCGCAAGCTCGGCTATCGGGAGCAGGGGGCCTACAAGACGCGCGACGCGGAGTTCGTCGCGAAGCTCCGGGGTGGCGATCTCGGCGAGCTGTTCGCGGTGGCGGAGCGAGCCGACGCCTTCCGCGACAACCCCTGGCCGATCTTCTACAAGGAGCTCGACGCGCGCTTCCCGGGCAGCCGCTTCGTCCTGACGCTGCGGGACCCCGACTCCTGGATCCGCAGCGCGACGAACCACTTCGGCAGCCAGCCCGATCCCCACTCTCCGATGCGCGCGCTGATCTACGGGGCGGCCAGCCCGGTGGGAAACGAGGCCATCTACCTCGAGCGCTTCAAGCGCCACAACGACGAAGTGCGCGCGCACTTCGCGGGGCGCGAGCGCGATCTGCTCGTGCTCGACCTGGCGGACGGCGACGCCCTGGGCCCGATCTGCGCCTTCCTCGGGCGCCGCAAGCCCTGGTTCATGCGCATGCCGCACAAGAACCGCCGGCTGCGCTAGGAGTCTGACTCAGGATGCGCGAACAACGCGCCCCGAGGTTTTGCTGGCCGGGTGTCCACCTGTTCGACTCCGCTCGGCTCACGCGAGGCATGGCCTCGCGTGGCCTCGCTGCGCGCGGCGCTTCGCGCCGCTTGCGCTAGGCACCGCGATGCCCCTCGCCTCGAAGCTCCGCCGGGCCCGCCAGATCGCGGTGGGCCTGCGCCCGCGTTCGCTCCTGCGCCTGCGCCAGCTGACTGGCGTACCGATCCTGATCGGGGGCTGCGGGCGCTCGGGCACCACGCTGCTCTCCTCGATCCTCTCGACGCACCCCCACATTGCGGTGGCCGCCGAGGAGAGCCGCGCCTTCATCGCGCGCTGGAAGATGGGCGAGCGCGACACGCGCGTGCGCATCGGCCGCGTCTACCGCGGGCTCCTCACCCACGAGATCCAGGCGAGCGCCACGCGCTGGTGCGAGAAGACGCCGCGCAACATCCTGGTGGTGCCGAAGATCCTCGCCTACTTCACAGGGCGGGTGAAGATCCTCCAGATCGTGCGCGACGGCCGCGACGTGGTGACGTCCGTCCACCCGAAGCACCCGGAGCTCTACCACGTCGAGCCGGAGCGCTGGGTGACCGACGTGACGGTCGGTCTCGACGCCGCGAAGCTCCCGCAGGTCCACACCTTCCGCTACGAGGACCTGGTGCTGCGCTACCGCGAGACGATGGACGCGGTGATGCGCTTCCTCGACGAGGATCCCGAGCTGCTCGGGACCTATCCCGTCGACGCGACCGTGCAGCAGCACAAGGCGTGGTGGGAGAAGGCGCGCCCCATCTCGGCGAGCTCGATCGGGCGCTTCCGGGAGGAGCGCTTCGCGGGTCGCGTGGCTGCGCTGCTCGCGCTGCCCGGCGCACGGGACCTGCTCGTTCGCTACGGCTATCCCGACGCGTAGCCGTAGAGCGGCGGCAGCTCGCGCAGGCCCTCGTCGAGGAAGCGCGCGTCCTCGGCCGAGAACTGCTCGCGCCAGCCGCCGACGCGCCCGACGCGCGTCTTGAAGGAGTCGGGATCGTCGGGGTCGGCGGGCGCGAGGCGGCGCGAGGCCAGCGCGCCGCTCGACTCGAGGGCGTGGAGGTGATCGAAGGTCCCGTAGGCGACGGCGTGCGCCAGGGTCTCCGGCGCGACGCCGGGCACGCCCAGGAAGTCGAGCACGCGCGCGAGCTCGCGCGCGGCGTCGCGGTGCAGGTCCTCGTAGCGCACCAGCAGGAAGGCGGCGGGCGCGCGTTGCTGCTCGGCCCAGATGCGGTGGAAGCGCACGAACGTCGCCAGGCTGCCGACCTCGCTGCGCAGGTAGGCGGGCAGCGGGCCGGGATCGCCGCGCTGGCGCCGCTTGCGCTTGTGGAACCAGGCCGAGACGAGCACGTCGCGTGGATCGCGCACCAAGAGGATCACGCGCTTGCCGGCGTAAGCGGCCTTGCTCGTGGCGAGCTCCTCGGGCCGCTTCCAGAAGGCGCCGTCGTCGTGGTGGACGAAGATGCGGGGCAAGCTGGGCTTCTGGGCGCGCGTGCCCGGCTCGAGCAGCAGGAGCTCGCGGCTCTCGATCCCGAAGTGTCGGCAGAGCGCGGCGCCGATCAGGACGCGCAGCCAGGTGCGCCCGCACTTCGGGAACGAGACCAGCACGGCATCGGCGTCGCGGAACGCGCGCTCCAGCCGCCGCTCGCGCAGCCACCTGCGGACGCGCTTGCGCAGGGACAAGCGGAGCCGCTCAGGAGGCGATGGCGGCCAGCGGCGCGAGCTGGGCGGCCGGGCGGCGCCGTCTCGCCGGTTGCGCGAGGAACTCTGCGATGGTGTCGGCGCCCGTCGCTGCGGCGCTGCGCTCCGGGTCCTGGAGGAAGGTGCGCGCGCAGGCTTGGCGCTGCACCGACTCGTACAGGCGCGTGTGCCGCTCCTTGGCGGCCTCGAGCGCGGCGTCGAGCTCGTCGGCGCCCTCGATCACGTCGCCCAGATGCCACATCGCGAAGTTCGGATCGTGGCGCCAGGCGGTGCGATGGGCGTCGAGGAACACGCAGGGGCGCGGCTCGGCGATGAACTCGTAGACCTGGCTGCTCACGTCGCCGAGGTAGACGTCGGCGGCGCGCGTGTAGGTGAGGTCGCTGGAGGCGACCGAGCCGGTGTCGATCAGGATGTTGCGGGCCAGGCGAGCGCGCAGCGGCAGGCGCGCGCGGTGGTGATGGCTCTTGCGGAACAGCTCGACGTGGGGCGCGAAGATCAGGTTCAGCTCCGGGCGCGCCGCGAAGTAGTCGAGCACGGCGGCGCCGTGCGTTTGCCACGAGGAGAGCCGCCCCGCGAAGTGCGGGTTGTAGAGCACGGTCGGGTGGTCGTTGTCGAACACGCGGCGGCGCGGGCCCGGCGGGCGCGGATAGGCCTCGAACTTGGCGTAGCCCACGATCGCGATGCGCTCGGGGTCGACCAGCCCGAGCTCGACGATGCGCTCGGCGCTCTTGCAGCCGGGCGTCAGCACCAGCGCGAACTCGCCCAGACGCTCGTCGAAGCTCCCGTCCCGATCCCCGGCGCCGTGACGGGTGTGGATCAACGCGAGCCGGTCCATCCCGAAGCGCTCGCGCAGCTTGGTGCAGTGGCGCTCGGGGGCGACCAGCGCATCGAGCTCGCGGAAGAAGTCGAGGTTGTGCTCCAGCGCGAGGCGCTTGCGCGAGGACTTCCAGCGACGGGTGAGGGGATCCACGAGCCGCGCGCCGAGCGGGAGGCCCAGCCGCTTCACGGTGCAGCGCTGGCCCGGATAGAGACGGGCGATCCGCGCGACCGCCGCTTGCTCGGCGGCGGTCGAGCACGCGATCACCACCTCGTGCTCGGGATGCCTGCGCGATAGCTCGAACGCAAAGGGCGCGCAGTGCGGCACCTGATGGTCGGAATAGTGATTGAACAGGAACCCGACGCGCCTGCCCACCCGCGAGCCTCTCCCCCGTCACGCAGCCTATCGGACGGACGTGCCTCGCGATAGAGGGGTTCTCGCCTCAGCGCGAAGCACGGAACGAGCGAGTGCTATCACGCGCGCGAGCCGAACGAGCGTGAGCGCGGTCACGCTCGCGGGTCGTCGCGGCGAGGCGCGCACGTAGCGCCCCCGCAAGCTCGGGCGGATCTTCAGCGGAGCGGTTCATGCGTGTGTCTTTACCCATCCTGGCGGGCCCGCTGCGTGGCGCTCGCTATCTGCCGGCTGCGGGCGGGAAGCTCGCGCGCCTCTTGCTGGGCCGCTACGAGCCGGAGCTCACCGCGCGCTTCGTGGAGCACGTCCGCCCGGGGCAGATCGTCTTCGACCTCGGCGCGGCGGCCGGCTACTACACGCTGCTGGCTGCGCGGCTGGTGGGCGCGAGCGGGGGCGTCGTCGCGTTCGAGCCCGAGCCGCGCAACTTCGGCTTCCTGCGCGAGCACGTGCGCCTCAACCGGCTCGCCCGCGTCGAGCTCCACAACGCGGCGGTCGGCGAACAGCGTCGGTTCGGCGAGCTTCGCGCGGGGCCGGGGCAGTGGGACGGGGCGCCTCGACCCGCAGGGCAGCCTGCGCGTCCCGATCGTCCGGCTGGACGACCTGATCGAGGCGGGGCTCCCGCGCCCCCATCACGTGAAGATCGACGTGGAGGGCGCCGAGGCGCGAGTGCTCGCCGGCGCCGGGGACCTATTGCGCGGGCCGGCGCGGCCGACCCTCTTCCTCTCCACGCACGGGCCGGCGGTCCACGCGGCCTGCTCTCGCACGCTGCGGGAGCAGGGCTATGCGCTCGAGCCTCTCGACCACTCCGATGCGGAGCGCGCGAGCGAGCTGCTCTGCCTTCCGCGCTGACTCAGAACGCGCCGAAGGAGAGCTTGCGGCGCTCGGTCGAGCGCGCGAGCTCGCGCCAGATCGCCTCGCCGAGCTCCCGCGCGGCCGGGGTCGCGAGCCCGTCGACGTGGGCGTGGAGCTCGATCAAGAGCGCGCGCAGGGCCCGATTGCCGGCGTCGAGCGCCGGCACGCGCGAGATCGCCGTCGACGCCAACCGCCGCCTCCCGCAGGCGCGCCGCGAGCGCGACCTCCTGCACGACCGCCGCTCCGCGCGCAAAGAGGCCCCGCAGCGCGCGGTTCTCCTCGACGCGGCGCGCGGCTGCGCGGTCGAACTCCTCGCGCACCGCGATGAGCAGCGTCGCCCACATGCCGACCGTCGCCTGCCGGTAACGCGGCTCGAGCGTGGGCGCGAGCTCGGCCGCCAGCCCCTGCACGGTCTGCTCGAGCACGCGCTGCGGCTCCGGCCTCACGCGAGCCTCCCCAACAAGTGGAGCGCGGCGCGGTCCTGCGCGTTCGTCATCAGCCAGCCCGAGATGGCGAGGATCGGGTCGTGATTCTTGCCGGTCTGGTACTCGCGCGCGCTCGACACCCAGATGCCCTGGCCCTTCACGCAGGAGAAGAGCTCCCACCAGTGCAGGGCGCTCGGGTCGGCGACGAGGCCGCTCGCCTGCTCCCAGCGGCGGACCGCCTCGGCCTTCGGCAGCAGGCCGCCCGCGAGGCCGTCGCGCGCCCATTGCCACACCGGATTGATGCCCCAGGCGAGGTCCTCCAGCGGGTCGCCCAGATGGGCCATCTCCCAATCGAGGATCGCGTGGATCGTTCCTTCACCATCGAAGAGGAAGTTCCCGGTCCGGTAGTCGCCGTGCACCACCGAGAGCTTCTGCGCGGGCGGCGGCGGATGCGCGCGCAGCCAGCGGATGAGCGCGCGCATGATCGGCTGGGGCTCGAGCTCGTCGGCGTCGATCACGCCCTCCCAGTAGCCGAGCTCGCGGCGCCAGCACTGGTCGAGCGCCACGTCCTCCATGACACCGACCAGGCCCAGCGCCTTGGGGTCGGCCCGCGAGAATCTCGCCGAGGATCCGCCACTTCTGCGCGCCGACTCTCTCGCGATGCTGCACGTAGGGCGGAGCGAGCAACGCGGTCGGCGCCGCCTCGAAGCCCGCGAGCTCCTGCATGACGCAGAACGGGTAGTCGAGGTGGGAAGGGTCCATCTCGAGCCAGATCGCCTCGGGCACCGGGACGGCGGTTCCGAAGAACGCCTGGTAGGCGGCGAACTCGAGGCGCCGGTCCGTGTCGATCAGCGAGCCGGGCGGGTCGCGGCGCAGGATCAGGCGCCGGCTCACCGGCCGCCCGCGCTCGCTGTACTCGAGCTGCAGGCGGTACGTCTCGCGCGACGCGCCGCCCGGGATGCGGTCCAGCGCGAGCACGCGCACGTCGCGCGCGTCCGGCAGCCGTCGCGCGGCGTAGACGGCGAGGCGTTCTGCGAGGTCCGGCACGGCCCGCCAGTGTCGCACGTCCGCGGCGAGAGGTGCGAGGGCCGCGCCCTTGCTCCATCGTTTGCCGACGCAGAGGAGAATCCGCCGTGGACGTCTACGAGGCGCTCTACACGACGCGCGCCATGCGGCGCGTGAAGCCCGACCCGATTCCGCTGGATGTCCAGCGGCGCATCTTCGACGCGGCGATTCGCGCGCCGTCCGGGGGCAACGCCCAGGGCTGGCGCTTCCTGTGGGTCGACGATCCCGCCCTGCGCGGGAAGCTGGGACCCATCTACCGCGCTTGCCTCGCACTTCTTTGGACCGGCGTCTACCGCGAGCGCGTCGAGCAGGCCGAGAAGAACCCGGACGCGCCGGGCAGCGCGAGCTTCCGGCGCATGCGCGACTCGGCGATGTGGCTCGCCGAGCACTTCGAGGTCTACCCGCTGCTGCTGTTCGCGTACGGGCAAGGCGATCCGACCGGGAGCTCGATCTTTCCGGCCGTGTGGAGCGCGCAGCTCGCCGCGCGCGCCGAGGGCGTGGGCAGCGCGCTCACCAGCGTCTTCCACTTCCAGCTCGCCGACGTGAACGAGCTCTTGGGGGTGCCGAAGGACGCGGGCTGGAACTTCCACGGCTGCGTCACGTTCGGCTATCCGACCGGGCGCTGGGGAGTCGCGCCGCGCATCCCGGCGCACAAGGTGATGCACCGCAACCGCTTCGGCAGCCCGTTGGGCGAGATTCCGGAGCCGCTCTGGTCTCGGCGCTGAAGCGCAGGAGCGGGACTCCCGTAAGCTGACGGCGCGAAGGCTGCCGGAACCGCCGATGGCGTCGGGAGGAGGGGTGTCGTCGTCAGCAAGCGGGCACGGCGAAGCGGTGCCCGCGCGCAGCGAGCCGAAGGCGAGCGGAGGTCGGAAATGCCAGAGCCGCTCTGGCCCCGGCGCTGAGCCCTTGCCATAATTCCTCGCCATGTCCAAGCCGCCTGCTCCGAAGTCCGACGCCTTCTTCCAGTTCTCCGGCACCCAGGGCTACATCGCATCGTCTGCGCTGGTCGACGCGGTGAACTGCGCGCTCGCGCTCGAGCGCCCGCTGCTGATCAAGGGCGAGCCCGGCACGGGCAAGACGCTGCTCGCCGAGGCCGTCGCCGAGGGCCTGGGCCTCCCGATCGATGACGTGGCACGTCAAGTCCACCACCAAGGCGCAGGACGGGCTCTACGTCTACGACACCGTGCAGCGCCTGTACGACTCGCGCTTCGGCGACGGCGACGTCACGGACATCCGCCACTACATCAAGCTGGGCCCGCTCGGCCGCGTCCTTCGCGGCCGAGCAGCGCGTCGTGCTGCTGATCGACGAGGTCGACAAGGCCGACCTCGAGTTCCCGAACGACCTGCTGCACGAGCTCGATCGGATGCGCTTCCCGTCGTCGGAGACGGGCGACGAGGTCGTCGCCAAGCAGCGCCCGGTCGTGATCATCACCTCGAACAACGAGAAGGAGCTGCCCGACGCCTTCCTGCGCCGCTGCGTGTTCCACTTCATCGACTTCCCCGACCAGGAGCTGATGAAGCGAGATCGTCGCGGTGCACCATCCGCAGCTTGAAGGCGAGCTGCTGGATCAGGCGCTGATCAAGCTTCTACTGGCTCCGCGAGCATGCGCGAGCTGCGCAAGCGCCCTCGACCAGCGAGCTGATCGACTGGATCGCGGTGCTGCAGCGCTCGGGCATGAGCACCGCACGACATCGACGAGCACCTGCCCTTCCTGGGCGCGCTGCTCAAGAAGGAGCAGGACACCGACGCGCTCGAGAAGTACCACGACCGCGGCGGTCGCTACCCGACGGAGTGGCGGGACCTCGGTCCGAGATACAACAACTGAAGCGGCGAGCGGACGGCGGGCCAGGTGTTCACCGACTTCTTCTACGAGCTGCGCGACGAGGGCGTGCCGGTCGGCACCCAGGAGTGGCTGCTGCTGCTGCGCGCGATGGGCGACGGCCTGCACGGCTCGAGCCTGCCGCGCTTCTACAACCTGGCGCGCTCGCTGCTGGTGAAGAGCGAGACGTACTTCGACGCCTTCGATCGCGCCTTCCTGCGCGTGTTCAAGGGCGTGGAGGGCTCGCTCGACATCGAGGACGAGCTGCTCGAGTGGCTGAAGGACCCGAAGAACTTCCGCCCGCTCAGCGACGACGAGCGGGCGCTGCTCGAGAAGCTCTCGGGCGACGAGCTGATGCGGAAGTTCCTGGAGACGCTCGCCGAGCAGACCGAGCGCCACGACGGCGGCGGGCGCTGGGTCGGCACGGGCGGGCGCTCGCCCTTCGGCCACGGCGGCGAGCATCCCACCGGAATCCGCGTCGGGGGCCCGGGCAAGAACCGCTCGGCGATGAAGGTCGCGGAGGAGCGGCGCTTCAAGGACTACCGCACCGACGGGGCGCTCGACATCCGCCAGATGCGCGTGGCGCTGCGCCGCCTGCGCCAGCTGACGCGCATCGGCCCGGAGAGCGAGCTCGACCTCGACGAGACCGTGGACGAGACCTGCCGGAACGCCGGCGAGATCGAGCTCGTCTTCCGCGCCGAGCGCCGCAACGACCTGCGCCTGCTGCTCCTGATGGACGTGGGCGGCACGATGGAGCCCTTCTACGAGCCGGTGAGCCGATTGCTGACCGCGCTCCACGAGGAGCGCGGGCTGCGCGAGCTCCAGGCCTACTACTTCCACAACTGCATCTACGAGGAGCTCGGCCGCGACGCGCGCCTATTGCGCCGCGAGGCCGTGCCGACCGGAGACCTGTTGCGCAAGCTCGACCCGCGCTGGAAGGTGATGATCGTCGGCGACGCCGCGATGCATCCCGCCGAGCTGCTCGAAGCGAACGGCAACATCGATCCGCGCCGCCACAGCCCCACCGCCGGAATCGACTGGCTCCATCGCGTCCGCGACCACTTCGAGCGCGCCGTCTGGCTGAATCCCGAGCCCGCCACGGACTGGAACCGCTACCAGACGGTGCGGCTGATCCAGCGCATCTTCCCGATGTATCCGCTCAGCGTGGACGGCATCACCGAGGCGGTGACCGCGCTCATCGGCGCGCGGATGGGGACGCTCCTCAAGAACTGACGAGCGTCCCCGCGCGCTCAGCGCGCTCGCAACGCCTCGAGCACTTCCTCGGGGTGCGCGTCGGCCTTGGCGACGCGCTTCCAGTGCTTCTTCACTTTGCCGTCGGGCCCGATCCACACCGTCGACCGGATCACCCCGATCACCTTCTTCCCGTACATGGTCTTCTCGCCCCAGGCTCCGTACTTCTCCATCACGGCCTTGGCGGGATCGGAGAGGAGCGGGAAGGGCAGCTTGTACTTCGCGGCGAAGCGCTGGTGGGACATCGCGCCGTCCGGTGAGACGCCGAGCACCGCGACGCCCAGGCCCAGGAGCTCCTTCCACGCGTCGCGGAAGCCGCACGCCTCCTTGGTGCAGCCAGGGGTGTCGTCCTTCGGATAGAAGTAGAGGACGACGTCCTTGCCAGCGAAGTCGCCGAGCGACACGGACTGGCCCGCCCCGTCCTTGAGCGTGAAGGCGGGCGCCTTCTTTCCCTCTTCCAGCACGAGACTCTCCTAGAGCTCCGGGTCCTGCTGCAGCTCGACCGTGTGGCCGGCTGGGTCGCTGAACCAGATCACGCGCCGCATGCCGTCGCCCATACGCACCACGGCCAGACCCTTGGCCTCCACCTCGCGCTCCGCGGCGGCGATGTCGTCCACGAAGAGCGACACGTGGTTGCCGACTGGGTTGGCCGGCCGGCCGTCGAGGGGCGCGTCGATCAGGTGGATCTGGGCGTTCGTCATCTGCAGCCAGCAGCCGCCGATCATCTTGTCGATCGCCGGGGGCCGCGGGGTAGTCGGGATGCCGAGGAACTCCGTGTAGAACGCCTGGGTCTCCGCACCCCGGCCCGCGATGTTCAGGGCCGCGTGGTTGAGACGGGTGATCTTCATGCCGAAAGGCTACACCGAACGTGACAGGAGGGTCCCATGAACAAGCTCGCCGCGACCGCTCTGCTCCTGGTCCTCGGCGCCAGCCCGGCCCTCGCCGATGAGCACCGGCCGGAGCGGGCGGGTCACCCGCTCGCGATCCTGGGCGCGGTGCTCCATCCCGTCGGCGTGGTCCTCGACTGGGTGATCTTCCGACCCGCGCACTGGATCGCCCACCACGAGCCCATGAAGACGCTCGAGGACCACCCCGAGGACTGAGGGCGCGAGCGCCCGGTCAGCCCAACTCCGCGGGATCTCCCCCGATTTTCGCGTTTACCCCGCCCGGCGCGGTGGGTATGTTCCTTGCACTGTGCTCGCTCGCGCCGCCACCCACCTGCTGGTTGCCGCTCTCGCGCTCCAAGCCCCCGGCCTGCGGGCCGACGAGCCGGCGGCGCCCTTCCGCCTCTCGCTGAGCGGCATCACCTACTCCGCCGTCCGGGGCGCATCGAGCGAGCTCGTCCTGCACGCCGACCAGGCGGAGCTCCTGCCCGAGCGGGGCGCGGTGGCCCTGAAGGGGGTCCGCATACGGCTCGGGCCGGTGGTGGCGGCTGGCGAGGCGCTCGCTGGGCTCGAGCTCTCCTGTGACGAGGGCACGCTCAGCCTGGATACGCGCGGCTTCCTCGCGAGCGGGACGGTGCGCGGCCGCACGCCCGACGGGCGCGCATTCGAGACGGAGCGCGTGGCCTACGACCCCGAGCGCGGCCGGGTCTGGTCCGACGCTCCCGTGCTCGTCCGGGAGCCCGCTGGGACGCTGCGCGCCCGAGGCTTCGAGTACCGGGTCGGCGAGGCGAGCTTCCGGATGACCGGCGGGGCCTCGGTGGTGCAGGCACCATGAGAGGCTGGGCGCGGCTCGCCCTCGCGCTCGCCGCCTCTTGGGGTCCCGTCGGCTGCCGGGCACAGCCCGCCGAGACGCCGCACGGCGAAGTGGGCGTCGCGCAGTTCAGCACGACCGGGTCCGGTGGATCGCCCATCCCGGACGTCGCCACGCAGCTCGCCGAGCGCCTGGCCACGCTCGGAGTCGGAGGCGTCGTGGGGCCGAGCGCGGTCGGCGGGGCCGGCGAGCCCACGCCCTCCGAGCGCGCGAAGCTGCGCGAGCGCACCGGCGCGCGCGCGCTCGTGGTCGGCAGCGCGACGCGGCTCGGCTCGCAGATCTCGCTCGATGCGCGCCTCGTCGATCTCGCGACGGGCGCGGCGCTGGGGACGCCCCTCGTCGAGCAGGCCGCCAGCGCCGACGACCTGGCGCGCGCGATCGACGCGCTCGCGCAGCGGGTGGCCGCGCGCCTCGCGGATCCTGCGGCGGCGCCGGCTCCCACCGCGGCGGCGAGCCCGGGCGGCGAGCAAGCGGCCAAGAAGCCGCGCGAGCCGATCGAGATCAACGCCGACCAGCTCGAGGCGCGCACCGTCGAAGGCGGGCGCCAGCTGATCTTCGTCGGCCACGTGAAGGCCGTGCAGGGCGAGATCACGCTCAGCTGCGACCACCTCGAAGCCTTCTATCCCACGGGCAAGAGCGATCCCGACAAGATCACGGCCCTGGGCAACATCTCGGTGAAAGAGCGCGACCGCACCGCGACCTGCGACGACGCGGTCTTCTACCGCGCCGAGGACCGCATCGTGTGCAATGGCAAGCCCGCGCAGCTCACGCAGGAGTGCGACCGCGTGACCGGGAACCGCATCACCTTCCAGGTCGACACCGAGAAGCTCGAGGTGGAGGGCAACTCGCGCGTGGAGGTGCGGCCGTGTGCGCAGAGCGCGCCGGCGACGCCGACCGCGCCGGATGCGCCGCCGGCGCCGAAGGCGCCCCAGTGACCGGCGAGGCGATCACCGCGCGCGGGCTGGTGAAGACTTACGGCGAGCGCTCCGTCGTGGATGGGCTCGATCTCGAGGTGTGGCCCGGCGAGATCGTGGGGCTGCTCGGCCCGAACGGCGCGGGCAAGACCACCACCTTCAACATGATCGTCGGCGCGATCCGGCCGACCAACGGGCGCGTGTTCCTGGGCGAGCAGGACATCACCGAGCTGCCCATGTTCCGGCGCGCGCGGCTCGGCGTGGTCTACCTGCCGCAGGAGGCCTCGGTCTTCCGCAAGCTCTCGGTGGCGGACAATCTGAACGCGATCCTCGAGACCGTCGAGCCGAGCGCCGCCCGCCGGCGCGAACGGCGCGAGGAGCTTCTGTCGGAGTTCGGGCTGACCGAAAAGGCACGGCAGCGGGCCGACTCGCTCTCGGGAGGGGAGCGCCGCCGCGTGGAGATCGCTCGCGCCCTGGTGCTCTCGCCGAGGTTTCTGCTGCTCGACGAGCCGTTCACCGGGATCGATCCGATCACCACGAACGAGATCCAGAAGATCATCTCGGGACTCAAGCTGCGCGGCATCGGCATCGTGATCACGGAGCACAAAGTGCGAGAGACTCTGTCGTCGTGCGACCGCGCCTACGTGATCAAGGACGGGCGCATCCTGCGCCACGGCGCGCCCGCGGAGATCGCGGGCGATCCGCTGGTGCGCGAGATCTACCTGGGTCAGAACTTCCAGCTGGACTAGCGGCATGGCGATCGAGCTCAAACAACAGCTCAAGCTCTCCCAACAGCTGGTGATGACCCCGCAGCTGCAGCAGGCGATCAAGCTGCTGCAGCTCTCCCAGCTCGAGCTGGTGAGCACGGTCGCCCTGGAGCTCGAGCAGAACCCGGTGCTCGAGGAGACCGTCGAGGGCGAGGAGGAGGGCCCGCCGGACGGGGTGGCCGAGGCCGCCGCCGCGGAGCCCGCCGGGCAGGCCACCGAGCAGGAAGAGCGCGCGGAGCCCGGCGACCCCGAGGCGGCCGCCGACAAGCTCGCCGACATCGACTGGCAGAGCTACGCGGAGGCTTACCCGCAGACGAGCTACGGCGGCAGCGCTCCTTCCGACGACGGCCGGCCCAGCTTCGAGGCCACCGCCACCAAGCGCGAGACGCTCCAGGAGCACCTGCAGTGGCAGCTCCGGCTCTCGTCGATGAGCGCCGACGACCAGCTCGCGGCGAGCTGGGTGCTCGGCAATCTCGACGACAACGGCTACCTGCAGTCGAGCACGGAGGAGATCGCCCGGCAGTCGGGCCTTCCGGCCGAGCTGGTGGAGGGCGCGATCTGCGGCATCCAGCGCCTGGACCCGCCCGGGGTCGCCGCGCGCGATCTGCCCGAGAGCCTGCTCCTCCAGCTCGACGCCCTGCGCATCGCCGATCCGCTCGTGCGCAAGCTCGTGGCCGAGCACCTGGACCAGCTCCAGAAGCGCGACTTCAAGGGGCTGGTGCGCGACACCGGCGCCACCATCGAGCAGCTGGCCGCCGCCGCCCAGGTGATCGCCAACCTGGAGCCGCGGCCGGGCCGCGCCTTCGGCGGCGAGGAGCCGATCTACATCGTCCCCGACATCTACGTCACCAAGGTCGGCGACGACTACCACATCGTGCTGAACGAGGACGGGCTGCCCAAGCTCAAGATCAACGCGCTCTACCGCGACGTGCTGGCCCGCTCGCGCGACGTCGCCAAGGACACCCGCGAGTACGTCCAGGAGCGCGTGCGCTCGGCGCTCTGGCTGATCAAGTCCATCCACCAGCGCCAGCGCACCATCTACAAGGTGATGGAGAGCATCGTGCGCTTCCAGCGCGAGTTCTTCGAGAAGGGCATCGCGCACCTCAAGCCCCTGATCCTGCGCGACGTGGCCGACGACATCGGCATGCACGAGTCCACGGTGAGCCGCGTGACGACCAACAAGTACGTGCACACGCCCCAGGGCATCTTCGAGCTCAAGTACTTCTTCAACTCGAGCATCAACCGCGTGGAAGGCGACGCGATTGCGAGCGAGAGCGTGAAGGAGCGCATCCGCAAGCTGGTGGCCAGCGAGGATTCGCGCAATCCGCTCTCGGACCAGCGCATCGCCGAGATCCTGCGCGGCGCGAACATCGACATCGCGCGGCGCACCGTCACCAAGTACCGCGAGGCGCTGAACATTCTCGCCTCGACTCAGCGAAGGCAGGTCGGTTAGGCTGCAGCGCGGCCGAGAGAGGGCGCCATGAAGAACGAGCTCGCCGCCCCGCGCGCCGAGGGCGCCGCGCCATGAAGATCCTGGACATCCTGCTGCGAGATGCGGTGATCGTGGACCTCCACGCCACGAGCAAGCGCGCGGCCCTCGAGGAGCTCTGCGACGCGCTGGCCCAGGCGGAGCCCAGCGTCGATCGCGACAAGCTGGTCCAGGTGCTGGCCGAGCGCGAGCGCCTGCAGAGCACCGGGATCGGCGAGGGGGTCGCGATCCCCCACGGCAAGGTGCCCGGGCTCGGGCGCCTGGTGGCCGCCTTCGCGAAGAGCCGCGCGGGCGTCGACTTCGACTCCGTGGACGGCCAGAGGACCCACCTGTTCTTCCTCCTGGTGATGCCCGAGCAGGGCGCCGGGCAGCACCTGAAAGCGCTCGCGCGCATCTCCCGCTCCGTGCGGGATCCGGCCTTCCGGTCGGCGGTGACGGAGGCGAGCACGCGCGAGGACGTGCTGCGCGCGATCGAGCGAGAGGACGCGAAGTTCTAGTCCCCCGAGTCAGAGGTACGCCGCTTGACCGAGGCCGCCGAGACGCCCCGCCGGCAAGGCGCGCGACCGAGGCATAGCTGGATCCTATGCCGCAGGGAGCGCAACGTAGCCGACGGGGATGGATCGGCGGCCGAATCTCGGCGTACTTCTGACTCGGGGGACTAGGGGCGAGTGTGCAGGTTCACGGCGGGCTCGTGCGAGTGCGCGGCGTGGGCGTGCTCCTGCTCGGCGCGAGCGGGGTCGGCAAGAGCGAGATCGCGCTCGAGCTGATCACCCGCGGTCACCAGCTCGCCGCCGACGACGTGGTGGAGCTGCGCGCCGAGGCCGGGCGCCTCTACGGCCAGGCGCGGCCCCCCATTCGCCACTTCCTCGAGATCCGGGGCCTCGGGATCCTGTGCGTTCCCGATCTGTACGGCGAGCATGCGGTCGTGGACGAGGCCGCCGTCGATCTGGTCTGCCGGCTCGAGACCTGGCGCCCCGGCGCGAGCTACGAGCGCGTGGGCCTCGAGCGCGCCGCGGAGGCGCTGCTCGGCGTCGAGCTCCCGGCCGTGGTGCTGCCCGTGCGCGCCTCGGCCAACATGGCGACGCTCGTCGAGGCGGCCGTGCGCGACCACATCCAACGCGCGCGAGGGCCTTCCGGCGCCGCCCGCCTCGACGCCCGCTTGCGCGAAGAGGCCCCGCAGTGAGTGGGGCCGATCCGCACGTCGTGTTCGTGAGCGGCCTCTCGGGCAGCGGCAAGACCACGGCGATGAACGCCCTCGAGGACCTGGGCTTCTACTGCGTCGACAACCTGCCCGCGCAGCTCACGCGCCAGTTCCTGGAGCTGTGCAGCCAGGCCGACCCCCCCATCGCGCGGGTCGCTCTCGCCATCGACGCGCGCGAGGAGCAGTTCCTGCGCGAGCTCCCGCGCGTGGTCGCCGAGGCGCGCGCGAGCGCAGCCCGCGTGCAGCTGCTCTTCCTCGACTGCGCGAGCGACGTGCTCGTGAACCGCTACAAGGAGACGCGCCGCGTGCACCCGCTCTCGCCGGCGGGCTCCGTCGAGGACGGCATCGCGCGCGAGCGCGAGCTCCTGGCCGAGGCCGCGCGCCTCGCGGACCTGCGCCTCGACAGCTCGGACCTGACCGTGCACGAGCTGCGGCGCGCGGTGACGGAGTGGGCGGGCGAGGACCGCAAGAGCCCCGTGCTGAGTCTGGTCTCCTTCGGCTTTCGCCACGGGCTCCCGCGCGCTGCCGACCTGGTCTTCGACGTGCGCTTCCTGCCCAATCCGCACTTCGAGCCGACGCTGCGCCCGCGCACTGGCCTCGATCCCGAGGTGGCGAAGTTCGTGCTCGCGAGCGCGGCGGCGCGCGAGCTGCTCGAGCGCCTCGCTTCGCTCTTGCGCTTCCTGCTGCCTCTGTACGAGCGCGAGGGAAAGTCGTATCTCACGGTCGCGGTCGGCTGCACCGGCGGACGGCACCGTTCGGTGGCGGTGCTCGAGGCGCTCGCGGGCGAGCTGCGGCGCAGCGGGCACAACGTGAGCGTCGCCCATCGCGATGCGGAGAGGGTGTGATGCGGGTCGGCGTGGTCGTGGTGTCGCACTATCGCGTGGGCGAAGAGATGCTCCAGGCGGTGCGCCTGATCGTCCCGGACGCGCCACCGTTCCGAGCCGTGGGGATCGGTCCGAGCCAGAGCGTCGAAGAAATCCGCTCCGCCATCGCGGGCGCCCTGGTCGAGGCAGACCGCGGGGCCGGCGTGCTGATCCTCACCGACATGTTCGGGGGCACGCCCTCGAACGTGAGCCTCTCGTTCCTGGGCGAGCGACCCGTCGAAGTCGTCACCGGCCTGAACCTGCCCATGCTGATCAAGCTGGCGACGCTCGGCGAGGACAAGCCCCTCGAAGAGCTCGCCCGCTTCATCAAGGAGTACGGGCGGCGCAACATCTCGGTGGCGAGCGAAATCCTTCCCGATGGAGCACGGTGAGCGGCGTGCCGGTCGTCGAGGGCGAATTCGTGGTCGCGAGCGAGCTCGGGCTGCACGCCCGGCCGGCGGGCGAGTTCGCCGCGCTCGCCAGCCGTTTCGCCTCGGATGTGTCCGTGGCGCGCCTCCCGGGCGAGGACTGGGTGAGCGCCCGCAGCGTGCTCTCGCTGCTCTCCCTGGCGGCCAGCCGCGGGACGCGGCTGCGTCTGCGCGCCGAGGGGAGCGACGCCGAGCAGGCCGTGCAGGCCCTGGGCGCGCTCCTGGCCCGGCCGCATCACTCCTGAGCTCGACCGGCGCACATTCCGATTGCCCGGCCCTGGACCGTCCCGTACTGTCCGGCGCCGTTCGCCCCGGAGGGGCGCAGGCCGGGCCCAAAGGACTGGAGGCCAGGAATGTCTCAGAGCGTATTCACATCCGAGTCGGTTTCGATGGGCCATCCCGACAAGATGTGCGACCAGATCTCCGACGCGGTGCTCGACGAGATCCTCTCGCAGGATCCCCGGGCGCGCGTGGCCTGCGAGACCCTCACCACCACCGGCCTGATCGTGCTGGCCGGTGAGATCACCACCCGGGCGCAGCTCGACTTCCCGGCCCTGGTGCGCGGCGTCGTCGCCGACATCGGCTACACGGATTCGGCGATGGGCTTCGACGCCGCGACCTGCGCGGTGATGGTCGCGATCGGCAAGCAGAGCCCGGACATCTCCCAGGGCGTGACCGAGGGAGAGGGGCTGCACAAGGAGCAGGGCGCCGGCGACCAGGGGATGATGTTCGGCTACGCCTGCGACGAGACGCCGGAGCTGATGCCCGCGCCGATCCGCTTCGCCCACCGGCTGATCGAGCGCCAGCGCGAGCTCTTCGAGTCCGGGGAGCTCGACTACCTGCGGCCCGACGCGAAGTCGCAGGTCTCGGTGGTGTACGACGGCGATCGCCCGCTGCGCATCTCGGCGGTCGTGCTCTCGACGCAGCACGCGCCCGAGGTTTCGTACGACAAGCTCCGCGCGGACGTGCTCGAGCGGCTGATCCGCCCCGTGCTCCCGGCCGGCCTGCTCGACGCGAACACGATCTTCCACGTGAACCCCACCGGCCGCTTCGTGGTCGGCGGTCCGATGGGCGACGCCGGCCTCACCGGCCGCAAGATCATCGTCGACACCTACGGCGGCATGGGCCGGCATGGCGGCGGCGCGTTCTCCGGGAAGGATCCCTCGAAGGTGGACCGCAGCGGCGCCTACGCGGCCCGCTGGGTGGCCAAAAATCTGGTCGCGGCGGGCATCGCCAAGCGCTGCGAGGTCCAGGTGGCCTACGCGATCGGCGTGGCCGAGCCCGTCAGCGTGCGCGTCGACAGCTTCGGCACCGCGCGGCTCGACTCCCAGCAGCTCGAGCGCCTCGTGCGCAAGCACTTCGACCTCACGCCGGCGGGCATCATCGACTCCCTGCGTCTGCGCCGCCCGATCTATCGCGCCACCTCGTTCCACGGGCACTTCGGCCGCACCGGGTTCCCCTGGGAGGACGTCGGCAAGGCGGAGGCGCTGCGCTCCGAGGCCGCGAGACTCTGATGGACGGCGCTTCGTTCGTCGCGCTCCAGGCGACCGGGTCGACGTTCGAGACCCTGGTCGTGCCCATGCTGATCATGCTGATCCCGCTCTACTTCCTGCTGATCCGCCCGGAGCAGAAGCGGCGCAAGGATCACGAGCAGCTCTTGAAGGCGATCGGCAAGGGCGACCGCGTGGTCACCGCCGGCGGCCTGCGCGGGACCGTGGTGGGCGTGACCGACGACGTGCTGACGCTCGAGATCGGCAAGGGCGGCAGCGTGCGCGTCGAGGTGGAGCGCACGCGCATCGAGCGCCGCCTGGACGCGAAGGCGGCTGACGCCAAGAAGCCCGACGCCAAGGGAGAGAAGTGAGATGCGTCTGCGCGGGCTCTCGCTCTGGCTGCTCACCCTCGCGTGCACCTATCTCGCCGCCGCGAACTTCGTGCCCGAGGAGACGCGCAAGGCCGCCTGGTGGTGGCCCGACCAGGTGATGCGGCTCGGCCTCGACCTGCGCGGCGGGGTCCACATCGTGATCGGTCCGGATCTCGACGCCGCGATCGGCCACGAGCTGGCGAGCGTCAAGAGCACGCTCGAGAGCCAGCTCGAAGACGAGAAGATCACCGGCGTGCGATTCGCCCTCGAGGCGGAGCGCTTGCTGGTGGAGCCCGCGAGCGCCTCCGATCGCGATCGCGTGCGCGCGCTCCTCGCGGACGACCAGCGCCTCGAGGTGAGCGGCGCGGGCGACCACGACCTCGCCCTCTCGCTCACCCCGCACTGGATCAAGGAGGTGCGCGAGCGGGCGATGCTCCAGGCGCTCGAGGTCCTGCGCCGGCGCATCGACGACCCGGGCACGGGCATCCCCGAGTCCGTGGTCACGCGCCAGGGCACCGACCGCATCCTGGTCCAGATCCCGGGCATGTCGCGCGTGCCGGACATCTTCCGCCAGACCGGCTTCCTCGAGTTCAAGATCGTGCGCGACTTCGCGCTCGACCGAGGAGCTCCTGCGCGCGAAGTACCCGAGCGGGCTGCCGGAGGGCACCGGGATCGCCTTCGAGAAGGAGAAGAAGACGGAGCGGGTGCTGGGGGCGTTCCTGTTGCCCCAGGCCGCCGACATGACCGGCGACGAGCTCGAGGACGCGCGCGTCACCTACGACAACACGCGCGCCGAGCGCCAGGTGAGCTTCCGCTGGATTCCGGAGGGCGGCCGCAAGTTCGGCGCGCTCACCGAGAAGCACGTCGGGAGCCAGCTCGCGATCCTGCTGGACAGCAACGTCTACAGCGCGCCGGTGATCAACTCGCGCATCGGGCGCGACGGCGTGATCACGGGGCGCTTCACCACCGAAGAGGCGACGGATCTCGCGGTGATCCTGCGCGCCGGCGCGCTGCCGATCCCGGTGCGCATCGAGGAGGAGCGCACGATCGGGCCGGCGCTCGGCGCCGACTCGATCCGCAGCGGCATCCGCGCCTCGCTGATCGGCCTCGGCCTCGCCGTGGCCTTCCTGCTGTTCTACTACCGCGGCTCGGGCGCCTACGCCGTGGCCGCGCTCAGCGTCAACATGGTCCTGCTGATCAGCTTGATGATGCTCTTCGACGGGACCCTGACGCTGCCCGGGATCGCCGGCCTGGTGCTCACGGTGGCGACCGCCGTGGACGGCAACGTGATCGTGTTCGAGCGTATCCGCGAGGAGCTGCGCGCCGGCCGCACGCCCGCGCGCCGCCATCGGAGCCGGCTTCGACAAGGCGCTCTGGACGATCCTCGACGCCAACATCACCAACATGATCGCTGGCGTGATCCTCTACTCCTACGGCACCGGCCCGATCAAGGGCTTCGCGGTGACGGTGCTGGTCGGCATCGTCACCAGCGTGTTCGCGGTGCTGGTGGTGACGCGTGCCCTCTACGCGTGGCGGCCGGGCAATCGGCCGGTCACCGAGCTGTCGATCTAGGAGCCGCCGTGCGCGAAATCATCCGCTCCGGCACCGATTTCGACTTCCTCGGCAAGTGGAAGTTCTGGGTCGCCATGTCGGTCACCTTGATCGCGCTGGGCGGCATCTCGGCGGCGTGGAAGGGCCTGCGCATGGGCGTCGACTTCGCGGGCGGCACCGAGATGCAGGTGCGCTTCCACGACGGCGTTGCGGTGGAAGAGGGCGCTATCCGCCGCGTCCTGGACGAGCTCGAGGTGCCGGGGGCCAGCGTGATCCGCTACGGCGCGGTGACGGACTACCTGGTGCGCTTCCAGGGCGAGCGCCGCATCGCCGTGCCGGGCGAGCCGACCAATGCGCCCCTCTCGGCGAAGAACGACCGCGTGCGCCAGGTGGACGAGGCGCTCGAGTCGCGCATCGGGCCCCACGACATCGAGCGCGTCGAGTTCGTCGGCCCGAAGGTCGGCCAGGAGCTCCGCAACAAGGGCATCCTCTCGATGGGGTTGGCCTTCCTGTTGATCCTCGCCTACGTCGCCTTCCGCTTCTCGGCGAGCTTCGCGCCCGGCGCGGTCATCGCGCTGATCCACGACGTGCTCGTGACGGCGAGCGTATGGGCGATCTTTGGGCTCGAGTTCGACCTGACCGTGCTGGCCGCGCTGCTCGCCATCATCGGCTACAGCCTGAACGACACCATCATCATCTACGACCGCGTGCGAGAGAACCTGCAGATGCGCTCGCGCAGCGAGCTCCAGAAGCTCTTGAACGAGAGCGTGAACCAGACCCTCTCGCGCACCATCCTGACGGCGCTGCTCTCGCTCGGCGCGATCGGCTCGCTGCTCGTCGCCGGCGGGCCGGTGATCCGGCCCTTCGCCCTGGCGATGTTCATCGGCACGATCGTCGGCACCTACTCGACGATCTACATCGCCTCGCCGATGGTGCTCTGGATCGAGGGCTGGCGCATTGCGCGCGCGGGACGCGGCCCGGCCCGTCCCGCCCCGAAGCCCGCGAAGGCGAAGCGCTAGCGCCCGAGTTAACAGCGGGGACGCTGGTTAACTGGGCTCGGCGGGCCGCTCTAAGAGTCTACGGTCAATCGCAGTTAACCAGCGTCCCCACTGTTAACTCGGCTACGCCCCGCTGATCGCCGAGACCTTGGCGGGCGTCGCCGCCTTGGTCATCTCGATCGAGCCGTTGATGACGGCGCCTTCGTGGACGATCAGGCGCGGCGCCTTCACGTCGCCGTGGACGACGCCGGTGGCCTGGATCTCGACGCGCTCGGTGGCGGTGAGATTCCCCGTCACCTGACCGATCACGACCACGCCCTTGGCGTGGATCTCGGCCTTGACCTTGCCGTCCGCGCCGACCGTGAACTGGTTGTTCGGCAGGTCGACGCGGCCCTCGACGTTGCCCTCGACCTGGATGTCCTCGTTCCCGGTCAGATCGCCCTTGATGCTGATCGACTTGCCGATGTTGGCCATCTCATCCCCCCGTTTGCGCACCGTCTCGAGGCGCGGGAGCGCCTCCGCGGGCAGCGTTGCGGCGAAACCCCTCGGTGCGCTCGTCGGCCGGACGCCCTGCGGCTGCGGGGAGAGGGGATCCCCATCGCGCGGGGTCTTTCCGAATAGGCTCACGACACCCTCCGAATCCGCGCTCGCGACCTTACCGCATGCCCATCGCGGCATCGACGGCCACGCCGCGATCTTCGAGGATCGTGCCCTGGGCGCGATCGAGTGCCGCGACCGAGCTGTGATACACCCGCAGTGCAAAGATCTTCTGGCTCTCGGCCTCGACCAGGACCTCCTCGCGCTGGAGCACGTCGAAGGGGGTCGACTCGCCGTGCTCGAGCCGGATCAGCTCGGCGCGATGCTGCTCCTCGGCTGCGAGGCGCCTGCGCTCCGCCGCCTCGATGCCCTGGACCGCGGACTCGAGGTCGCGCACGGCTTTGCGCACCTCGCTCAGGATCGCCTGCTCCTCGCGGGCAACCTGCGTCTCCGTCTTGTGGTACTCGAGCTCGCTGATGCGCACGCGCGAGCGCGCGCTGGTGTTGGCGATCGGGATCGAGAGCCGTGCGCCGGCGGTCCAGGTGCGGCTGTCGTCGCCCTGGAAGAACTGGTCGTGGGAGTCGCCGTATTGGTCGGGCACGCCCGGGGGCGCCGGAATGGTGATCGACCCGAAGTTGATCGCCTGGCCTACGCCCGAGAGGCCGTGCGTGCCGTAGCTCGCCACCACGTCGAGCTGCGGCAGGCGCTGGTTCCTCGCGAACTGGAGGCGGATGCGCTGCTGCTCGAGCTGGCGCTGGGCCGAGAGCAGCTCGGGGCGGTTGGCGAGGGCCTTCTCCACCGCCAGCGCGGGATCGATCTGGAGCGGCTGGTAGGACTCTGGCGAATCGCTGGTGACGATCTCCGCGTTCGAGGTGGGCGTCAGCGCGGGACCGAACACGAGGTCGACGAGGGCGTCCTGCCGGGTGCGATACGCGTTCTCGCTCGTAATCAACAGGAACTCGCGCTGCGCCACGCCGGCCTCGGCCTCCGTCACCTCGACGCGGGACACGACGCCAACCTCGTACTGCGCCTCGGTCTGCCTCAGCAGGGCGCGCGCGGTCTCGAGGCTCTTGCGCGCGACCTCGCGCTCCTCCGCAGCGGCGGCCAAGAGCCAGTAGGCCTCCTCGGTGCTCTGGACGATGTCCATCAGCTGGCGGCGGAAGTCCTCGTAGGCGATCGCGCTGCCCTCGCCGGTGAGGCGCACGGCCACCCAGGGCTCGCCGAACAGAAAGCCCCGCAGGAGCGGGGCGTTGAAGGCGAACGTGACGCTCGAGCGGTACTCGGGGTTCAGGCTCGCGATGGTGGAGGTCGTCTCCACCTTGCTGCCGCTATAGCCGAGGTCGTAGCTCCAGCCGAGCATGGGGAGCTCGCCGCGCAAGCCCGTGGCGCCCGTCGTCTCCTTGTCGAGTAGGAAGCCGAAACCCTGGAAGACCTGCGCGGTCGGCAGGCTGCTGTCGGTGTGGTCGGTCACCCCGTAGTAGAGCGGCTCGTAGTATCCCCAGGCCGCGCGGTGGGTGAGCTGCGCGATCTCGGGGTCGTAGCGGACCAGCTCGACGTCGGTGTTCTTCTCGATCGCGGTGGCGATCGCATCGCGCAGCGAGAGCCGGAGCTCGCCCTGCTCGGGCATCGCGATCTCACTCGCGATGGGCGCCGCCTCCGGCGGGCGGCTCGCCCTGCCCAAAGCCCACGTCGGGACGCATGAGCGCCGCGGCCGCCCCCAACCCGACCCAACGCCAGAAACGCATTCCCTTCGGCTTCTCCCTGGGCACGTCAGCGCGGCACGGTAGCAGCCGAAGCTTGCGCGGCTATCGTGCGCCGCCATGACCGTGGCGGCCCTGGTGCTCGGGGCGGGGAGCGGCGACCGCCTGCGCGCAGGCTGGTCCACGGGCGAGGCACCGGCGGGGAGCGTCCCCCCCAAGGCCTTCGTGGAGCTTGCCGGGAAGAGCCTGCTCGCGCGCTCCATCGACGCGCTTTGCGCCTCCGGGGCCATCGACTGGGTGGTGCCCGTGCTGCCCGCTGCCTATCTCGGGGAGTGGCCGGCCCTGGCGAAGGAGCTCGCCGATGCGGCGCGCGTGCGCGCACCGGTGGCGGGGGGCGCCACCCGTCAGGCCTCCGCGCGCGCCGGGCTGGCGGCGCTGGGCCCCGAGGTGCGCTGGATCGCCGTTCACGACGCCGCGCGCCCGCTCGTGCGCCCGCGCGACGTCGCGCGCGTGGTGGAGGCCGCCCGGGCGAGCGGTGCCGCGCTGCTGGCGGCGCCCGTGCGCGACACCATCCATCGCGTCCTGGACGGCGCGGTCGCGGCGACGCCGCCGCGCCGCGAGCTCTGGGCGGCGCAGACGCCGCAGGTGTTTCGCGCCGACTGGCTGGGCCGCGCCCTCGAGCTCGACGCGTCCGACGCCACCGACGACGCCGAGCTCGTGGCGCGCCTGGGCCTGCGCGTGGCGGTGGTCGCGAGCGACGAGCGCAATCTGAAGATCACCACGCGCCAGGATCTCGCGCTCGCCGAGCGCTGGCTCGCCGAGGCCGCAGAATGACCCGGGTGGGGCAGGGCTTCGACGTGCACGCCTTCGGCGCCGGGCGCCCGCTCTGGCTTGGCGGCGTCCAGATCCCTCACGACCGCGGGCTGGTCGGCCACTCGGATGGGGACGCGCTCCTCCACGCCGTTGCGAGCGCGCTCCTCGGAGCGCTCGGGGAAGGAGACCTGGGCAGCCACTTTCCATCCTCGGACGAACGCTGGCGGGGCGCCGCGAGCGCCGTGTTCGTGGGCCACGCGCTCGCGCGGATGCGCGCGCGCGGCTTCACGCTCGGGAACGTGGATGCGACCGTGATCGCCCAGGAGCCCCGGCTCGCGTCCCACCAGGCCGCCATGCGCGGCCGGATCGCGGCGCTGCTCGAGGTTCCCGAGACCGCGGTCAACGTGAAGGTCACCAGCACCGATCGGCTCGGCGCGATCGGCCGCGGCGAGGGCATCGCCGCGCAAGCCGTCGTGCTGATCGAGTCCGTGAGGCCCGCGTGAGCGCCCTCGAGCTCTACAACTCCCGCACGCGCCGGCAGGATCCGTTTACTCCGCTCGAGCCGGGCCAGGTGGGGGTCTACTCGTGCGGCCCGACCGTCTACTCCGCGCAGCACATCGGCAACCTGCGGCCCTATCTGTTCGCTGATGTGCTCTGCCGCGCGCTGCGGGCCGAGGGTTTGCGCGTCACGCACGTCGTGAACGTCACCGACGTGGGGCATCTCACCGACGACGCGGACGCCGGCGAGGACAAGATGGAGGCGGCCGCGCGCAAGACGGGCCGTCGCGCCGGGGCGATCGCCGCCGAGTACACGGCGCAATGGCTCGCAGACCGCCGCCGCCTCAACTGCCGCGACCCCGACGTGCTGTGCAAGGCCAGCGAGCACATCGCCGAGCAGATCGCGATGATCCGCACGCTCGAGGCCAAGGGCGTCACCTACCGCATCGCCGACGGCGTCTACTTCGACGTCACCAAGTTCCCGCGCTACGGCGAGCTCGCGCACCTCGATCTCTCGGCCCAGCACGGCCGCATCGGCGACGTGCCGGGCAAGACGCCATCCGGCGGACTTCGCGCTCTGGAAGCTCCCGGCGGCGGGTGTGAAGCGCCAGCAGGAGTGGGACTCGCCCTGGGGTCGCGGTTTCCCGGGCTGGCACATCGAGTGCTCCGCGATGAGCACGAAGTACCTGGGACGGCAGTTCGACATCCACACCGGGGGCGTGGACCACCTGCCGGTGCACCACACGAACGAGCTCGCCCAGAGCGAGGTCGCGCTCGGCGTGCACCCCTGGGTGCAGGTCTGGATGCACGAGGAGTTCCTCGACTTCCAGGGCGAGAAGATGTCGAAGTCGAAGGGCAACATCTATCTGCTCCAGGATCTGGTGGATCAGGGCTTTCTCGCGCTCTCCTACCGGTTCTTCTTCCTGCAGGCGCACTATCGCAAGCAGCAGAGCTTCACCGACGACGCGATGGCGAGCGCCGACCGCGGCTACCGCCGGCTGCTCGGCAGCACCGCAGCCGCTCGCGCCGCGAGCGGCGCCCCGGACGAGGGCCGCTGCCGGCCCTGGCGCGCGCGCTTCCGCGCCGCGGTGCGCGACGATCTCAACGGCCCGCGCGCCCTGGCCGAGACGATCGAGATGCTGCGCGCCCCCGAGCTCGCGCCCCCGGACCAGCGCGCGCTTCTCACGGACTTCGACGGATTCCTGGGCCTCGATCTGCTCACGGGCGAGCCTCCGGCGGAGGCGCAGGAGAGCGACCCGCGCATCGAGGCGCTGCTCGCCGAGCGCGAGGCCGCGCGCAAGCGCCGGGACTTCGCTACCTCCGACCGGGTGCGCGACCAGCTCGCGGCCGAGGGCATCCTGATCGTGGACACGCCCCAGGGTCCGCGCTGGCGGCGCAAGTAGAGGACTCCCCATGGCGGGCGCCAGCGATCCCTACGTGCTGATCTCGGCGGACACCCACGCCGGCGCGAGCGTGGAGGGCTACAAGCCCTACCTGGACGCGGAGCACCGCGCGCTCTTCGACGCGTGGCGCGGGAGCTATCGCAACCCCCAGCAGCGCCACATCGGCAGCAAGAAGCACAAGAACTGGGACGACAGCGAGCGCATGCGCGACCTCGAGGGCGAGGGCGTGGTGGGCGAGATCATCTTCCCCAACACGGTGCCGCCCTTCTTCCGCTCGAGCGTGCTGATCTGCGGGAATCCTTCGCGGGAGGACTACCCGCTGCGCCTGCAGGGCATCCGCGCGCACAACCGTTGGCTGGCGGACTGGTGCAAGGAGTTTCCCGAGCGGCGCGCGGGCATCGGCCTGGTCTATCTGAACGACATCGACGCTGCGATCGAGGACGTGAAGTGGATCGCCGCGAACGGCCTGCGCGGCGGCGTGTTGATTCCCCACGTGCCCCCGGACTGCACGCACATCACCCCGCTCTACGCGCCGGAGATGGATCGCTTCTGGGCGGTCTGCCAGGACCTGGACGTCGTGCTGAACCACCACGGCGGAACCGGCTCGCCGGACTACGGGCCCTGGAAAGTGTCGCTGCCGATCCGACTGCTCGAGACGAGCTTCTACTCGACGCGCAGCTACCCGCACCTCCTGATGTCCGGAGTCTTCGAGCGCTTCCCGCGCCTCAAGTACATCGTCACGGAGTCGGGCTGCGCCTGGGTGCCGCAGACGCTGCGCAACCTCGACGCGATCTGGGCGCGCGTGCGCAGCGGCGCGGTGGGCGAGTTCGAGTTCGCGGAGGGCGCGATGCCGCCGCACCCGCCGAGCTTCTACGCGAAGCGCAACTGCTACTACGGCGCGTCGTCGCCGTCGCGCGGAGAGCTGGCCGGCCGCCACGAGATCGGGCTCGAGCGGATCCTGTGGGGCAACGACTACCCGCATTACGAGGGAACCTTCCCGCACAACCGCAAGTCGCTGCGCCACACCATGCACGACATGCCCGACGCCGAGCGCCGGGCGATCCTGGGCGAGAACGCCGCCGCCCTCTACAAGTTCGATCTCGCGAAGCTGCGCGGCATCGCCGCGCGCGTGGGGCCGACGCCGAGCGAAGTCTCCGCGCCGCTCGCGCCCGACGAGGTCCCGCAGCAGAGCCACACCAACGCGTTTCGCTAGGAGCTGACCCGGAGGGCGCGGTCCTACTCCTGGGCAACTCCGCGCCGCAGCACCCGGCCGGGGCGCGCGCCGGTATGGGCGCCGTCCTTCACGACGCGGGTCCCGTTCACGAAGACGTGGGGGATGCCTGCGGGCGGGTGATTGGGATCCGCGTAGGTCCCCACGTCGATCACGCGCGCCGGGTCGAACACCACGAGATCCGCGTAGGCGCCATCGCGTACGATGCCGCGGTCGATCAGGCGGAACTTGCGCGCTGCGAGCCCGGTCATCCGGTGCACGGCCTCTTCGAGCGGAAGCAGGGCGAGCTCGCGCGCGTAGCGGCCGAGCACGCGCGCGAAGGTGCCCCACAGGCGCGGATGAGGCTTCCCGGGCAGCGCGGGGATGCCGTCCGAGCCGATCATCGTGGAGGGATGGCGCATGACTCGACGCACGTCGGCCTCGTCCATCGTGTGCATCACGACGGTCGCGCCGGGCGAGGTCGCGAGGACGCGATCGGCGGCCGCGCGCGCCTCCGTCCCGAGCTCGGCAGCGAGCTCGGCGATGGAGCGACCCTCCCACTCGCGCCGCGCGTTGGCGGAGGCGATCACGACACTCTCCGCCGGGACCGCCCCCATGCCCCCGGCGCGTCCGTCGAAGGCCCCGTTCTGCACCACCGCCGCCAGGGTCGTGCTGCCGGCCGTGTAGGGATACTGGTCGGCGTGCACGTCGAGGCCCTCGCGCTGCGCCGCCTCGATCAGCTGGAGCGACTCGGCCACGAGCCCCCAGGCCTTCCGGCCCGACGCCTTGTGGTGCGAGATCTGCACCGGCACGCCGGCGCGCCGACCGATCTCGATCGCCTCGCGCACCGAGTCGAGCAGGCCCAGACCCTCGTCGCGCATGTGCGTGGCGTAGAGGCCGCCCGAGCCCGCGAGCTCGCTCGCCAGCGCGATCAGCTCTCCGGTCTCGGCGAACTTGCCGGGCTCGTAGACCAGGCCCGACGAGAGGCCGAGCGCGCCCGCGTCGCGGCCCTCCTGTACGCCCGCTCGGAGGGCCGCGAGCTCCCGCGCGTCCGGCGCGCGCCGCGCGTTGCCGAGCACGCTCGCGCGCAGGGTGCCGTGGCCGACCAGCACGCCGGCGTTCACGCTCGGCGGCTCGGCTTCGAGGCGGGCGAGATAGCCCGCGTAGCCTTCCCAGGGCCGCAGCGCGGCGTCGGGATGGAAGGCGCGCGCCATGAACGAAGCGGCGGGGAAGGGCGCGGCGCCCAGCCCGCAGTTGCCCACCACGACCGCCGTGACGCCGCCGAGCACCTTGAAGTCCATCTCGGGCCGCACCTGCAGCGCGAAGTCGTCGTGCGTGTGGACGTCGATGAAGCCGGGCGCGAGCGCGAGGCCGCGCGCGTCGAGCTCGAGCGACGCGCGCGCGTCGGCCGGCGCGCGCGTGGTGGCGATGCGGGTGCCCTGGACGCCGACGTCGGCGTCTCGCGGCGGCGCGCCCGTCCCGTCGTAGAGCGTGGCGCCGCGGATCAGGACGTCGTAGCGCTCGGGCATGGCTCCAGCATACGAAAGGGAGCACCCTGTCGCGCCCAGGAGGCCGCGGGTGAAGTTCTCAGGCCAGCTCCCGACGGATCGGGTGGACGCGGGAGATCTCACGAGCGCGGAGGGGATCGCGGCGACCGCGCGCGCCCTCGAGAGCGCTGGCTTCGACGCGGGCTACGTCACCGAGCACCCCTTTCCTCCGCGCGCGTGGCTGCGCAGCGGCGGGCACCACGCGCTCGATCCGTTCGTGGCGCTCACGGTCGCTGCGACCGCGACCACGCGGCTCCGCTTGCACACGAACGTGCTGGTGCTCGCGTATCGCAATCCGTTCCTCACCGCGAAGGCGGTCGCGAGCCTGGACGTCGTCTCCGGCGGCCGCGCGATCGTGGGCGTGGCTGCGGGCTACCTCGAGGCCGAGTACGCGGCGCTCGGCGCGCGCTTCGCGGGGCGCAACGCCAGCGCGGACGACGCCCTCGCGGCGATGAAGCAGGCCTGGAGCGGCGAGGAAGTGGTCCGTTCGGGGGAGAGCTATCAGGCGACGGGGAACATCATGCTGCCAACGCCCGTGCAGCAGCCTCATCCGCCGATCTGGGTGGGCGGCAACTCGGCGCGCGCGATTCGACGCGCGGCGGAGCACGCGCAAGGCTGGAGTCCCTTCCCGGTGCCGCGCGCGTTCGCCGGCCGCACGCGCACGGCGGGCCTCGAGTCGCTCGCCGACCTCGCCTCCGGAATCGCGCGCCTGCGCGAGGCGGCCGCGGCGTTCGGCCGCCCGGGCGCCCTCGAGGTGAACTTCGTTCCGTTCGGGATGGCGATGAACGCGCGTGAGCTCCCCGACGCCGACGCCTTCTGCGAGCAGGCGCTGCCAGCTCGAGGAGATCGGCGTCAGCTGGCTCTCCGTCGGCATTCCGGGGACGTTCGCGCGGCGAGATCGCCGAGAACATCGTTCAGTTCGGCGAGCGGGTGATCGCCAGGCTGCGGCGCGCCTGACACGTCCGCGCGTCACCTGCGGGGCTCGGATTTTCTGCCACTTCGCGCCGCCACCAACCACTTCCTCTGTAGCAGGAGGGGAGCTGCTATGCGGCGGTGGCTTCTGGTTCCGGCCCTGTGGGCCCTGGCGTCGAGCGCGGTCGCGGTTCCGATCGTGTATTCGGGAAATCTCTCGGGTGCGAACCAGTCGCCGCCGGTCGCGAGCGCAGGCCTTGGCATGGCAATCGTCACCTATGACAGTGCCCTTCATACGTTGCGTGTGCAGGCGATCTATGCGGGGGCTTCGAGCACAGTCGTCGCGGCGCACATTCACTGCTGTGAATCGCCCAACGGGAATGTGGCCACCACCGTCCCGTCGTTCCCGTCGTTCCCGGCGACCACGACTGGCACGTACGACATGACGTTCGATCTGACGCTGGCCGCGAGCTGGAACCCCGCGTTCGTCACGGCGCACGGTGGCACGCCCGCCAGCGCGGAGTCCTTTCTCGCCGGCGGGCTGGCCGGCGGGCTGGCCTACCTGAACATCCACACCGCCAACAACCAGGGCGGGGAGCTGCGCGCGAACCTCGTGCCCGAGCCCGCCAGCGCCGCGCTCCTCGCGCTCGCTGGCCTCGCCCTCGCGAGGCGCCGCCGGCTCGGCTAGCGCCACCCGGCCGGGCGTCCCGTATCGTTGCGGGGTGTCCGATCGCTTCCAGATCGTCTCGGAGTTCAAGCCCGAGGGCGACCAGCCGCGCGCCATCGCCGAGCTCGTGCAGGGGGTGGAGCGCGGGCTCGCCCACCAGACGCTCTTGGGGGTCACCGGCTCCGGGAAGTCCTTCACGATGGCCTGCGTGGTGGAGGCGCTGAACCGGCCCGCGCTGGTGATGGCCCCCAACAAGACCCTCGCCGCGCAGCTCTACAGCGAGTTCAAGCAGCTCTTCCCGAACAACGCGGTCGAGTACTTCGTCTCGTACTACGACTACTACCAGCCCGAGGCCTACCTCCCCGCGACCGACACGTACATCGAGAAGGACTCGTCGATCAACGACGAGATCGACAAGCTGCGGCACTCCGCCACCCACTCGCTGCTCACGCGGCACGACGTGCTGGTGGTGGCCAGCGTCTCGTGCATCTACGGCCTCGGCTCGCCGGAGAGCTACGGGTCGATGCACGCCTTCCTCGAGGTGGGCGGCCGCATCGACCGCGACGACCTGCTGCGCCAGCTCGTCGAGATGCTCTACACGCGCAACGACCACGACTTCCAGCGCGGCACCTTCCGCGTGCGCGGCGACGTCGTGGAGGTGATCCCGCAGTACGAGAGCGAGCGCGCGGTGCGCATCGAGCTGTTCGGCAACGAGATCGAGTCGATCGCCGAGATCGACCCGCTGCGCGGCAGGGTCCTGGGCCGGCCGAAGCGCGCGATGATCTATCCCGCGAGCCACTACGTCTCCACCAAGGCGCGCATCAAGCAGGCCTGCGAGGGCATCCGGGGCGAGCTGGCCGAGCGCCTCCAGCAATTCCGCAAGGACGGCAAGCTGCTCGAAGCGCAGCGGCTCGAGCAGCGCACGCTGTACGACCTCGAGTTGCTCGAGGAGATGGGCTTCTGCCACGGCGTCGAGAACTACTCGCGCTGGCTGGACGGGCGCAGCCCGGGCCAGGCGCCCTACACGCTGTTCGACTACTTCCCCAGCGACGGGCTCGTGTTCCTCGACGAGTGCCACGTGAGCGTCCCCCAGATCGGCGGGATGTTCCGCGGCGACCGCGCGCGCAAGGAGACGCTGGTCGAGTTCGGCTTCCGGCTGCCCTCGGCGCTGGACAACCGGCCGCTGCGCTTCGAGGAGTGGGACGAGCGCGCGAAGACCCGCATCTACGTCTCGGCGACCCCGGCCGACTACGAGCTCGGGAAGTGCCAGGGCGTGGTCGTCGAGCAGATCATCCGCCCGACCGGCCTCGTCGATCCGCAGGTGGAGGTGCGCAAGGCGGCCGGCCAGGTGGACGACCTGCTCGCCGAGATTCGCGCGACCGCGGCCGCGCGGCGAGCGCGTGCTGGTCACCACGCTCACCAAGCGCATGGCCGAGGAGCTCACCGACTACTACGCCGAGCACGGCGTGCGCGTGCGCTACCTGCACAGCGACATCCAGACCATCGAGCGCACCGAGATCATCCGCGAGCTGCGCGAGGGCGCCTTCGACGTGCTGGTGGGCATCAACCTGCTGCGCGAGGGGCTCGACATCCCGGAGGTCTCGCTGGTCGCGATCCTGGACGCCGACAAGGAGGGCTTCCTGCGCTCCGCGCGCTCGCTGATCCAGACGATCGGGCGCGCGGCCCGCAACGTGAACGGGCGCGTGATCCTCTACGCCGACCAGGAGACCGAGTCGATCCGCACGACCCTCGCGGAGACCAACCGTCGGCGCGAGCGCCAGGAGGAGTACAACCGCGCAAACGGCATCACGCCCAAGAGCGTGGTCAAGCGCATCGCTAGCCTGCGCGACTCGATCTGGGAGCAGGACTACGTGACGGTGCCCAAGCGCGACGAGCGCAAGCGCCGCGAGGCCGACGTCCCGATGCACGAGCTGCCGCTCGTGATCGACGCCCTGCGCAGCGAGATGAAGCAGGCGGCCGCCAAGCAGGAGTACGAGCGCGCCGCCGCGCTGCGCGACCAGATCAAGGCCCTCGAAGCCGAGCGCCTCGCCCGGACTTAGGGGACGTTCCTCCTTCGTTCGAACTTCGGGGACAGCCCGTGGCGGCTTGCCCCAGCTGGACCGGGTAGATTCGCGCGCGTGAGCGCGGAGCCCGAGGCGAGGTCCAGGCTGGCCGAGCGCGTCGAAGCGCTGCCCCAGACGCCCGGCGTGTACCTGCTCAAATCGGGGCGCGGTCGCGTGCTCTACGTCGGCAAGGCCCAGAATCTGCGCAGCCGCGTGAAGTCCTACTTCTCGGGTGGCGACGGGCGCGTGCAGGTGCCGACCCTGGTCGAGCGCGTGGCGGACGTCGCCGTGCTCGTCACGGCGAGCGTGAAGGACGCGCTGCTGCTCGAGAACGAGCTGATCAAGCAGCACAAGCCGCCCTTCAACGTGCGCTTGCGAGACGACAAGCAGTACCTCGCGCTGCGCCTCGATCGCCGCGAAGCCTGGCCGCGGCTCACGCAGGTGCGGCGCTTCGCGAAGGACGGCGCCGACTACTTCGGTCCCTTCACCTCGAGCGTGGGCCTGCGCTCGTCGCTGAACAACCTGCGTCGACTCTTCCCGCTGCGCAGCTGCAGCGACGCCGTCTTCCGCGACTATGCGCGGCGCGGGCGCCCCTGCATCGAGCACGAGATGAAGCGCTGCGCCGCCCCCTGCGTCGCGCGCGTGTCGCCCGAGGCCTATCGGGAGCTGCTCGACGGCACCGAGCTCTTCCTGCGCGGCCGCTCCCGCGAGCTGGTCACGCTGCTGCGCGCCCGGATGGACGCCGCCGCGGCCGAGGAGCGCTACGAGGATGCCGCCAAGCTGCGCGACCGCGTCGCCGCGGTCGAGGAGACGGTGACCCGCCAGCAGATCGTCTCCGAGCGCGGTGAGGACCGCGACGCCTTCGGCCTCGCCCGGCGCGGCGGCGAGGTGCAGCTCCAGGCGCTGCACGTGCGCGAGGGCCGCGTGGTGGGCGCCAGCGACCACGCCTTTTCGGACGTGGAGATCCCCGACGAGGAGGTGATGGCCAGCTTTCTGGCGCAGTTCTATGCGAGGGACGCCGAGCGCGCGATCCCGGCCGAGGTGCTGGTCTCGGCGGCGCTCGCGGACGACGGCGCGCTGGCGGCGTGGCTGGCCGAGCGCGCCGAGCGCAACATCGACGTGCGCGTGCCCCAGCGCGGTGCGCCGCGCGAGCTGGTGGAGCTGGCGGCGAAGAACGCCGAGGGCACCCTCGAGCGCCGGCTCGCGGCCCGCGAGAGCGTCGACAGCGCGCTCGCCGAGCTCCAGCGGGAGCTCGGTCTCGGCGTCCTCCCACGCCGCATCGAGTGCTACGACGTCTCCAACCTTGCGGGCACGCTCGCCGTCGCCAGCCGGGTCGTGTTCGAGAACGGCCAGCCCGACAAGAACGCCTACCGCCGTTACCGCATCCGCGAGGCCGCCGCGGGCGACGACCTCGCCTGCATGCGCGAGGTGCTCGCGCGGCGGCTCGCGAAGCGCGAGCTGGAGCCGCTGCCCGACCTGTGGATGCTGGACGGCGGCCGCGGGCAGCTGAAGGTGGCGAGCACGCTGCTGCGCGACGCCGGGATCGGGCTCGACCACGTCGGCCTCGCCAAGGAGCGCGACGCGGAGAGCCCCTCCGTGCGCGTGAAGCGCTCGGGTGGACTCAAGGCCGAGCGCGTCTTTCTGCCCGAGCGCGTGAACCCGGTGCTCTTGCGGCCGAGCGCCAAGGGCCTGCTGCTCTTGCAGCGCATCCGGGACGAGGCCCACCGCTTCGCGATCGAGTTCCAGCGCGGCTTGCGCAAGCGCGCCGGCCTGCTCTCGGTATTGGAGGAGATTCCGGGGATCGGACCCGGCAAGCGCCGCGCGCTGCTGCGCGAGCTCGGCTCGCTACGCGGCGTGCGGGAGGCGCCGGTCGAGGCGCTGGCGGGGGTGAGCGGCGTGTCGCGCGCCGACGCGGAGCGCATCCACGCCTTCTTCCGCGCCCTCGCGAGGGAAGCGGAGTTCCCAGGAGTGGAGCCCGCCGCGCCTCCCGACGAAGTCTCCCTCTCGGAGGAGGCGCGCGAGACCTCCTGAGCGCGCGCGGGCGCTTGCGGGCCCGCCTGCCGGCGCGCTGCGCATGGCACTGGACTTGCTCCAGGGCTCGCCGTGGCCGAGCGAACCCTGGAGAGCATCCGCGCCGATCTCGAAGCTCGCGGCGTCGCGCCCGAGCTCGCCGCGCGCCTCGCGCCGGCCATCGTCAAGCGCAGCCCCGTCCTCGACCCGCCCCGCTATCAGGCCGTGATCGCCGGGATCGCCTTCGCGGCGCGCGCCCAGCGCGACGAGCTAGCGCGGCTGCAGGGCGCGGCGCGCGAGCTCGCAGAGATGCAGCGCCTGCTCGGCAACTTCGCCGACGAGCTCAAGAAGCTCGACGAGGCGCTGGAGACGCTGGCGGCGTACGTGGTGCGGATGCGCAGGCCGCAGACCGTCGCCGCGCGCCGCGTGCTGCACTAGGAGCCTGACCCAGGAGTGGGACAGGTCGCCCGGACGCCGATGCATCGCCGCCGACTGCGTTGCGCTCTCTGCGGCGTAGCTTCAGCTACGCCTCGGTCGCGACGCCTTGTCGGCGGCGCGCCTCGACGCCCGGGCTCAACTGCCCATCCTGGGTCAGGCTCCTAGGCCGTCGCGCCGTCCGCTAGCTTGGCGGGGCCCCCGGTCCCCGGATGAGCGATGCGCGCCGCGCTCCCTCTCGCTGCGTGCGCCTACGCCTTGGGCCTCGCGCTCGGCGACGCCGAGCTCGCTCCGCGGGGGCTCTTCCTCGCGCTGGGAGCCTGCACGACGCTGGCGAGCGCTCTGCTCGCGCACCGGCGGCTGCAGCTCGCGCTCGCCTGCGTGGCTCTCGCGGGCGCCGGCGCGGCGCGCATGGCGGCGCGGGTCGAGGCCGGCCGCTCGGATCCATCCCCGCCTCGAGAAGCCGTGATCGAGGGGCGCGTCACTGCCCGTGTCGCCGATCGGCGCGGGCGTGCGCGTGCGGCTCGACGAGACCGTCTGGGCGATCCCGCGCCGCGCCGGCGCGGGGCGAGTGAGCCTGCGCTTCGAGCGCGCGCGCGAGGCGCCCCCGCTCGGTGCGCGGGTGCGTCTCGCGGTGCACGCGGAAGCGGCGCGCGAGGGAGCGGCGAATCCGGGCGGGCACGATGCGCTCCGCGCGGGCTTGCGCGAGGCGGTTGCCGTGCGAGCGGAGCCTGTCGATCCGGGCCTTCTAGAGATTCTCTCGAGAAATCGTGGCAACCATTGGTTTCTCTAGAGGAATCGCGAGAGCGAGCCATCCGCTTGCTGCTCGGCCTCGGGCGTGGCGGGGCGCTGCTCGCCGCCCTGGGTCTGGGCGCGGCCACGGGCCTTCCGGACGCAGACCGCGCCGCCTGGGCGCAGCTCGGCATCGCGCACATTCTGTCCGTCTCTGGCCTGCATCTCGCCCTCGCGGCTGCCGCGGCGTTCGCGCTCGCGCGCGCCTTGCTGCGGCGCTCGGCGGCGCTCGCTGCGCGCGTCGACACGCGGCGTCTCGCGCTCGCGACCGCGGCCCTCGCCGCCGCGCTGTATGCGGCGCTCGCGGGCCTCCCGGCGCCGACGCAGCGCGCGCTCGCGATGCTCGGGGCGCTCGCGGTCGCCAGCGCGCGCGCCCGCGCGGTCGCGCCCGCCGGCGTGCTCGCGCTGGCCGCGCTGCTCGTCCTCGCCCTCGACCCCACCGCGCTCTGGAGCCCGAGCGCGCAGCTCTCCTTCGCTGCGACGGGAGCACTCGTGGCGGGCGCTCCGACGCGCTTCGAGCGCTCGCGCCGCGGGCTCGTGCGCGCGCTCGCGAGCCTGGTCTCGGCGTCGGCCCTCGCCACCGTTGGAAGCGCGCCGATCGCGGCGCTCCATTTCGGCGCCGGCCCGCCGCTCGCCGGCCTCGCCAACGTGGTCGCGGTGCCCGCGACGGGCTTCGTGCTGATGCCCGTGGCGTTCGCGGCGTGCGCCGCCGCGCTGCTTGCGCCTGCCAGCGTGCCGGGCGCGCTCTTCGCCGGGGCGGCGCTGCTCGCCGAGGCGATGCTCGACGTGGCCCTCGCGGTGGCGCGCGCGCTCCCACCCACACCTCCGCTCCCGCCGAGCGCGCTTTCGCTCGCGCTCTGCGCCGGGTGCGCGGGCCTCGCCTTCGCCACGCGCTCCCTCTGGCTGCGCCTTGCGTGCGCGCTGGCGAGCCAGCTCGCCCTCGCGCTGCTCCCGCCGCCGACACTCGCGCCCGAGCTTCCGCGCATGGTTTTTCTCGACGTGGGCCACGGCGATGCGGCGCTGATCCAGACGCGCGAGGCGACGGCGCTGATCGACGCGGGCACGGCGGTCCCGGGCGGCTGGGACGCCGGCGCGCGCGTGGTGGTGCCGGCGCTGGCTGCGCTGGGCGTCCGGCGCCTCGACGTGCTCGCGCTCTCCCACGCCGACCTCGACCATCGGGGAGGCGCACCGGCGGTGCTCGCCGCCTTTCCGGTTGGGGAGCTCTGGCTTCCGCGCGGCGCGGCCCGCGATCCCGCCTTCGCGCCGCTGCGCGGGCGCGCGCGCGAGCGCGGTGTGGCGGTGGTCGAGCGCGGCGCCGGCGATCCGCCCCGGCGGTGGGGCGGCCTCGAGCTCGCGGCGCTCTGGCCCCCGCGCGCTGCGGACGGCCTCGGCGACAACGATCGGTCGTTGGTGCTCCGCGCGTCCGTGGGCGGGCGACGCGTACTCTTTCCGGGCGACCTCGAGGCGAGCGGCGAGGAGGCCCTCCTGGCGAGTGGAGCGCGGCTCCGCGCGGAGATCCTGAAGCTCGCGCACCACGGGAGCCGCTCGTCCTCGAGCGCCGGCTTCCTGGACGCCGTGGGGCCGGTGCTCGCGATCGCTTCGGCCCCGGCCGCCGGGCGCTTCGGCTGGCCCCACCCGGAGGTGCGCGAGCGCCTCGCCGCGCGCGGCGCCGAGCTCGTCTGGACGGGTCGCGACGGCGCGGTGCTGGTGGGCCTGCGCGGCGCCGGGTGCGTGCGCCGCTGGCGCCAGGGCGCGCTTTGCACGCCGCTTTCGCGCGAGTGAAGCTGCCCGCATGCAGGGAGCGGCGCGCCTCTCGGATCCGAGCCTGCTGCGCTCGGCCTGCTGGGTCGCTGGCGGCGAGCTGCGCGCCGCGAGCGGCGCGAGCGTCGAGGTGCGGAACCCGGCGACGGGCGAGCTCCTCGGCAGCGTGCCGAGCCTCTCCGGCCGCGAGGTCGAGGACGCCATCGCTGCCGCCGAGCGCGCCCTGCCGGCGTGGCGGGCGCGGCCCGCGAAGGAGCGCGCCGCGATCTTGCGGCGCTGGGCCGACCTCATGCTCCAGCACTGCGAGGACCTCGCGCTGCTGATGACGCTCGAGCAGGGCAAGCCGTTGACCGAGGCGCGGGGCGAGATCGCGTACGCCGCCTCGTTCCTCGAGTGGTTCGGCGAGGAGGCGAAACGCGCCTACGGCGAGACGATCCCGAGCCCTTGGCCGGGGTCGCGGATCGTGGTGGTCCCCGAGGCGATCGGCGTGGTCGCCGTGATCACGCCCTGGAACTTTCCCGCCGCGATGCTCACGCGGAAGCTCGGGCCGGCGCTCGCGGCCGGCTGCTGCGTGGTGGCGAAGCCCGCCGAGGCGACGCCGCTCTCCGCGCTCGCGCTGGCGCAGCTCTCCGAGCGGGCGGGGCTCCCGCCCGGCGCGTTGAACGTCGTGACGGGTGCGCCCGCCGAGATCGGCGCCGCGCTCTGCGCGAGCCCGCGCGTGCGCGCGCTCTCGTTCACGGGCTCGACCGCGACCGGCCGCCTGCTGCTCGCCCAGTGCGCCGCCAGCGTGAAGCGCGTGTCGCTCGAGCTCGGCGGCAACGCGCCGTTCCTGGTGTTCGCGGACGCGGACCTGGACGCGGCGGTCGAGGGCGCGATCGCCTCGAAGTTCAGGAACACCGGGCAGACCTGCGTGTGCGCGAATCGCTTCCTCGTGCAGCGCGAGATCTTCGACGATTTCGCACAGCGCCTCGCTGCGCGCGTGGGCGCGCTTCGCGTGGGCGACGGCCGGGAGGACGGCGTCGCGCAGGGTCCCCTGATCTCGTCCGGGGCGCTTGCCAAGGTGGAGCGCCACGTGGCGGACGCGCTCGCGAAGGGCGCACGCCTGGTCTGCGGCGGCCGGCGCCACGCGCTCGGCGGGACTTTCTACGAGCCGACGGTGCTGGCGGGCGTCTCCTCCGACGCCGAGCTCGCGCGTGAGGAGACCTTCGGGCCGGTGGCGGGCCTGTTCTGCTTCGCGACCGAGCAGGAGGCGATCGCGCTCGCGAACGCGACCGAGTTTGGCCTCGCCGCGTACCTCTACACGCGCGACCACGCGCGCGCTTGGCGCGTCGCGGGCGCACTCGAGGCCGGCATGGTCGCCGTGAACGCCGGCATCCTCTCGACGGAGGTCGCGCCCTTCGGCGGCGTGAAGCAGTCGGGTATCGGCCGCGAGGGCGGCCGCCACGGCCTCGCCGAGTTCGTCGAGTGGAAGTACGTCCTGATGAGCGGGATCGGGGACGTGACTTTCGGGGACGTTCCTACTTGGCGGTGACTTATGGGGACACTCCTGACGTCAGGAGTGTCCCCATAAGTCACCGCCAAGTAGGAACGTCCCCGAAAGTCACTCGCCGCGGAAGACGGGGCGGCGCTTCTCGAGGAACGCGCGCTGGGCCTCGCGCGCGTCGCGGGTGGCGCGCAGCGGGCGGCCCAGGGCCTCCTGGCGCGGATAGGCCTCGGCGAGCGGCAGCGCCAGGAGCTCGCGCACGCCGGCGCGCGTGGCGGCGACGGCGAGCGGCGCGTTGGCCGCGATCGCGTCCGCCGCGGCGAGCGCGGTCGAGAGCAGCGCCGTGCGCGGCACGATCTCGTTCACGAGGCCGATCTCCCGGGCGCGCGCCGCGCCGATTGGGCGCGCGGTGAGCAGCAGGTCGTGGGCGTGCACCCAGCCGATCTGGCGCGGCAGCAGCACGGTCGCGTTGCCGGTCGGATACAGGCCCAACGCGACCTCCTCGAGGGCGAAGGTCGCCTCGGCGACGCAGTAGCGGAGCTCGCTCGCGAGCATCAGGTCGAAGCCGCCCGCTCGCGCATGCCCGTTGATGGCGCACACGAGCGGCTTGCCGAGCTCGAAGCCGGCGAGGAGCGCGGCGCTCACGTTGCGCAGGCCCTCGAAGTCGCGCGGATCGATCGTCTCGCCGCGCGCGAGGGCCTGCGCGGCGGGGATCGTGCGGCCCATGTCCATCCCCGAGCAGAACACGCGCTCGCCGGCGCCGGTGAGCACCGCGCAGCGCAACGCCGCGTCCCCCGCGATCTCGCGCCAGGCGCCCGCCAGGTCGCAGAGCATGCCCGGGTCCAGCGCGTTCGCCTTCTCGGGCCGATCGAGGGTCACGAGCGCGACGTGGGGATGCGCGGCGGGTCGCTCCAAGCGCACGGGCATGCCGGCAGTCTAGGATGGCGCCCGAGGAGGCCCCATGCCGCGACTCAAGCAGGTTCCGCGCGCTCAAGCACACCCCGCTGCCCAACAGCTCTACCAGGCGCTCTTCGGAGATCGCGACCCGATCGCGCAGCCCGGCACCGCGACCGGGACGCCCGGCAACTGGTGGACGGTCTTCGCGGTCGTGCCCGACGTGTTCGACCACGCGGTGGCCGGCTTCGGGCTCTACCGCAGCCCGGAGCGCAAGCTCGACCCCAAGCTTCGCGAGCTCGGCCAGATGCGCGCCGGCTACGCGCGCGGGAGCCAGTTCGTCTTCTCCCAGCATTGCAAGGCCGCGCGTGCGGTCGGCCTCAGCGAGGAGCAGGTGCAAGCGCTGCCGCACTGGCAGGTGGCGACCTGTTATTCGCCCCTCGAGCGCGCGGTGCTGGCCTACACCGACGCGCTCGTGCTCGAGGGGGGGCGCGTGCCCGACGGCGTGTTCGACGCGCTGCGCGCCGGGCTCGGCGACGAGCAGGTGCTCGAGCTCACCTACGTCACGTGCCTGTACGAGATGCACGCGACCATGTCGCGCGCGCTGCGCCTGGAATACGACGACGTCCCGGACCGCATCGTGGAGATCCCCGCACCATCGGGCGGCGGGGATCCGATGCGCGCGGTCGATCGCGGGCGCAGCTGAGCCCGCGATGGTGAGGGAGGTCACGGCCGAGGCGCGCGACCGCCGAGACTCTCTCTCGATGGAGCGACCCGCGCGCCCTGCGCGTCTCTTCCGGCTGCTCCCGTTGGCCGCGCTCGCCCTCGCGCTCGCGTGTGGCAGCGGCAACGGCGGAGGAGGAGGGGGCGGAGGCCCACCGCCGCCGCCCGCGACCGTCACTTTCCAGCCGGCCTTCGGCGGCCTGGGCTTCGCTCAGGCCGTCGACCTCGTGCAGCACCCGACCAACCCGGATCGTTGGTACGCGGTCGAGCAGGGCGGGAAGATCTTCACCTTCCTCGCCTCGAATCCCGGCGGCACGCGGACCTTGGCCCTCGATCTCGAGACCCTGATCAACCTGGCGACCGGCGGCGAGCAGGGCCTCCTCAACCTCGCGTTCTCGCCGAATTTCGCGAGCAATCGCCATGCTTTCCTCTCCTATACGCAAAGCGGTCCTTCCGATCACGTGATCGCGCGCTTCGACGTCAGCGTGGACGGCATGACGCTCACGCCGAACGGGGCCGATCCGACCGTCCTGCGCTTCGCGCAGGAGCAGGCCAACCACAACGGCGGCGACCTCGCGTTCGGACCCGATGGGTTCCTCTACTACTCGATGGGCGATGGCGGCGGCGGCGGCGACCCCAACGACCACGCGCAGGACGTGACCAGCCTCTACGGCAAGATCATGCGCCTCGACGTTTCGGTGGTGCCCTACGCGATTCCGCCCAACAACCCCTTCGTGGGGTCGGCGGGCCTGGACGAGCTCTGGGCGTTTGGGCTCCGCAATCCCTGGCGCATGAGCTTCGACCGCCAGACCGGCGAGCTCTGGGTCGGCGACGTCGGCCAGTCGATGCGCGAGGAGATCGACCGCATCGTCATGGGCGGCAACTACGGCTGGAACTGCCGCGAGGGCGACCTCGACTACGACCCGGGTCCCCAATGCCGGCCGCCCTTCATCGAGCCCGAGGTCGTGCACGGGCGCAACGAGGCCGCAGGCCATCACCGGCGGCTACGTCTACCGCGGCAGCGCGATTCCCGGCCTGGCGGGCGCCTACGTCTACGCCGACTTCGTCACCGGCCGCGTGTGGGCCTACTACTTCGCCGCGAATCCGCGCCACGTCGACGAGCTCGCTCCGCCGGCGGGGCTCTCGATCTCGTCCTTCGCCGAGGATCAGAGCGGCGAGCTCTACCTGATCGACTACGGCGGGACGCCGTCTCTCTACAAGCTCGCGCCCTGAGCCGCGCGCCCCTCGGCGCCGAAGCGCGACGTGTAGAAGCGGTAGCGATCGGCCAGCGCCTCGAGCTCGAGCCCGAAGGCCGCCGGCGCGTAGCGGTGCACGCCGTGCTTGTCGGCGGCGTTGTCGGCGAGGAAGGCGCGCATGCGCTCCTCGCTCGCGCCCGAGAGCGCCAGCCCGAAGCACGCGTAGATGCGCTTCACGCTGCCGAGGGCGTCCTTCACGAGATCGTCGTAGGCGAGATCGAAGAAGCGCGACTCGCGCTCCGGATGCGCGTCGCGCGCCGCCAGCCCGGCGCGCAGCATGCGCTCCATCAGGTCCGCGGCCTCGGCGCCCTGGGCGCGCGGGTCGATGGCGTCGCTCGAGGCGCCGCGCAGCGTGCACTCGAGGCTCGCGAGGCTCGTCGCCACACGCGCCGGGTCGCGGTGGGTCTGCACCACGAGCGCGTCCGGATACGCGGCGAAGAGCGCGTCGAGCGTGAGCAGGTGCGCGGGCGTCTTCAGCACCCAGCGCTCGCCGGCGCAGCGCGACTGCAGATGCTGGAGGAACGCGCGGTGCCAGCGGTAGGCGGGGGTCGGATCGTTCGCCTCGCACCAGCGCTGGTAGGTCGGCACCGCATAGGTGGCCTCCCACTGCATGCTGTAGAAGGCGGAGGCCGTGAGCGAGACGCACTCCTGGGGCAGCAGCGCGCCCATCGGATGGATGGCGGAGAAGCCCGGCGCGACGCGCTCGATGTCCCGCTCGCGCGCGCGGGCCGCCGCGATGCGCGGGTCGCTCGCGTAGGTGGCGCGCTCGGGGGCGGGGCACGGCTCGGACACCTCCCAGGTGAGCGGCGCCCGGTGCGCCTCGTCCTGCGCCAGCAGGCCGTGGAGGAGCGTGGTGCCAGTGCGAGGGAGGCCGAGCACGAAGAGCGGGCGCTCGATCCGCTGCTCCGCGACCTCCGGGTGCCGCTTGCGCCAGTCGACCAGGCGCAGCCGCGTCGTGAGGCTCCCCAGCAGCTGTCCGCGCGCCATCGCGCGGCCGAGCGTGGTGAGCTGCGCCTCGCCGTCGAGATGCCGCAGGAGCTCGCGCAGGCCGCTGCGGAAGTCGTCGCTGCCGAAGTCCGCGAGGCCCGTCGCGCGCTCGGCGGCGCCGAGCAGAGCGGCCTCCGCGAGGCTCGGGCGGCGCACGCCGAGAGCGGCGAGCGCGCGGCCCGCGCCATTCAGAAGGCGCACCGAGAGCGGTCGATGGGGCGTCGGGGCTTCCACGGCCGGAAGACTAGGAGGCTCGAGCGCTCAGCTCCAAAGCCCGAGCATGCGCGCCGCGAGCACCACGACCGCGAGCGCAAGCACGGGTCGAATCAAGCGCCCGCCGCCGCGCACCGCGAGGCGGGCCCCGAGCGCGCCACCGACGCCGAAGCCTGCGCCGAGCACGAGCGCCTCGAGCCACACCACCTGGCCGGCCAGCACGAAGATCGGGAGCGCGAGCAGCGTGAAGCAGGTGTTGAGCGCGGTCTTGATGTGCGTGGAGCGCACCAACTCGACGCCGGAGAGCGAGAGCACACCGAGCAGCAGGACGCCCACGCCCGCCTGGAAGGCGCCTCCGTAGACGCCGATCGCGAAGAACAGGAGCGCGCGCAGGGCGGGGTGCAGCGGGGCGCGGGGTGCCCTCTCGGGGCGCGGCGGGCGCAGGGTGGGAATCAGGAGCAGCAGCATGATCACGCCGAACACGCGGTTGAAGACCTCGGCGGGGAGCTGCACGACGCCGTAGGCGCCGAGCAGGCCCCCGAGCGCGCTCGGCACCAGGAGGGGCAGGGCGTCGCGCAGACCCGAGACGCCGTGCGCCGCGAGGCGCCAGCTGGCGACCGCGCTGCCGACCAGCACCCCGACGCGGTTGGTGCCGTTCGCGACGGGTCCGGGCAGACCGAGCAGGACCAGCAGGGGCACGGTGAGCAGTGAGCCCCCGCCGGCCAGAGTGTTCACCACGCCGGCGGTGAGACCCGCGAGCGAGAGCACGGCCGCGCCCCCGAGGCTCATCGGTGCGCGCTCGCGTCCAAGCTAGGCTCCACGCGCGCAAGCTAGCCCGCCCATGCCCCGCGAACGCATCGCCAGTCCGCAGTTCCTCCTGTGCTTCGCCGCGCACGGGCTCCAGGCGATCGCCTTCAACTTGTTCCTCCCGCTGCCCAAGTACCTGTTTCAGCTCGGCGCCAACGACGCCTTGATCGGCACCATGATGAGTCTGACCGGCCTCGCGGCCGTGGCCGTGCGACCGCCGCTCGGGCGGGCAATGAATCGCTCGGGGCGCCGAGGCGTCATCCTGGTCGGGGGAGTGCTGCACGTGCTGGCGACGACCGCGTACCTCAGCGTGGACCGGGTCGGCGCCCTGCTGGCGGGCGTGCGGCTCCTGCACGGGGTCGCCGAGGCGATGCTCTTCTCGGCGCTCTTCACCTTCGCGGCGGACTACGTGCCCGCCGCACGCCGAACGCAGGGCCTCGCCCTGTTCGGGGTGTCGGGCATGCTGCCCATCGCGGTCGGCGCCGGCCTCGGCGATCGCATCTCGCAGCAGTACGGCTGGCCGTGGCTGTTCGTCACGGCGACCGCGGTGGCGCTCAGCTCGCTCGCGCTCTCGCTCGGGCTGCGCGACGCCCCGCGCCCGCGGGTTGCCACGGGTCCAGAGGCGACTATGGTGGCGACCTTGCGGCAACGCGAGCTGGCGCCGATCTGGTTCCTGGGTGCGGTGTTCGCGGTGGTGCTGACGGCCTTCTTCATCTTCGTGCCGCGCTTCGTCCAGGACACCGGCATCGGGAGCGTCTCGCTCTTCTTCGGCTGCTATTCGGGCGCAGCCCTGGTGTTGCGCATCGGCTTCGGCTGGCTGCCGGATCGCGTCGGCGCACATCGCACGCTCGTGCCCGCCCTGCTCGCGCTGATCGCCGGTCTTTGCGTGATGATGCGCGCCCAGACGGGCAGCCACGTGGCGCTCGCGGGTCTGCTCTGCGGCCTGGGCCACGGCTACGCATTCCCGATCCTCTCGAGCCTCGTGGTGAGCCGCGTCTCGGACGAGGCGCGCGGGACTGCCCTGGCGATCTTCACGGGTCTGTTCGACTTCGGCCTGTTGCTGGGAGGACGGAGCTTCGGGACGCTCGTCGAGCGCGCGGGCTTCCCGACGCTCTACGGCTTCGCGGCCGTCCTGCTCGCGGCGGCGCTCGCGCTGTTCGTGCGCTGGGACGCGCGCGTCGCGCCGAGGCGCGCGTGAGGCGCTGCGCGACCGCGGCGCTCGTCGCGCTCGCCTGCGCGGCGGCGCCCGGGACGACCGCCACGAGCGGGCTGGCCGGGCTGCATGCGTACGTCCTCGCGCGCGCCGGCCGCGTCACGCTGCTCACCTGCCGCTTCGATCCGGCGCTCCCGATCGGAGTCGCGCTCGATCCGTCCGCGACGCCCGAGGAGCGCACGGCCACCGACACTGCGCTGCGCGCCTGGGAGGGTGCCGGACTGGGCGTGCACTTCGTCGACGCCCCCGCCGAGCATGCGCAGATCGAGGTGGCGTTCCGCGACGAGCCGCTGTCGCGCGCCGACGGGAGCGCGGCCGCGGGTCGGACGGTGGCGGACTGCCGCGTGGGAGAGCGCACCGAGCTCGCGAGCGCGCGCGTCGAGATCGCGCGCTCCTGGCAGGCGCCGCGCGGAGCGCGCACGCCCACGCGCCCCGAGCTGATCGGCACACTCGTGCACGAGCTCGGCCACGCGCTGGGCTGGTCCGGGCACGCCCGGCGCGGCGACCTCGCGCTCGATGCGGCGCCCGAGGCGGCGCGGCACACCGGCGAGCGGGTGCTCGCCGGCGAGGCGCTCGATTCGCCTGGGCTGCGCGCCCTCTACGCCGTCCCGACGGGCACCGCCCTGGCCGACGTCGCCGTGACCCCCGAGCAGACCCAGCTCGTGGACCGCTTCGCGCGCGTCGCCGCGACCCACAAGCTCGAGGGCCCCTACCTGCGGACCGGCGACGTGGCGGCGCGCATCTTCTGGCGCGACCCGAACGACGCCAGCGAGTACGGCTTTGCGGTGCTCGACCTGCCGCGCGTGCTGCGCGATCCCGCAGAGAATCGCGATCGCGCCGGAGGTGCGCGCGCGCCGCGCGCTGCCGCGCAGCCGCGACGCGCAGCCCGTCACGCCTTGACGGCGGCGTCGAGCGAGCGCGCGCGCTGGGCGAGCTGACCGGCGCGCGCCCCGTCGCCGAGCTCGCGCAGCACCAGGCTCATGCGCAACAGGAGCTGGGGGCGCTCGCCGCCCAGCTCGAGGGCGCGCTCGAAGTGCTGGAGCGCGCGGGCGTTGTCCGGCGGCGTCGTGCGGTGCAGGGCCCAGGCGAAGAGCCCGTGATAGTCCGCCTCGGCGCTCGTAGGTCTGCACCGCGCGCTCGAGCAGCTGGAGGGCGCCGCGGAAGTTGCCCGCGCGGATCAGCATCTCGCCGCGCTGGAAGTACTGCTCGGCCTGGGCGGCGAGCAGCGCCTCGGTCTCACTCACGCCCGAGAGCGACTCCTCGTAGCGCGCCCGCTCGTCGGGATCGCTCAGCACCTCGTGCGCGCGAGAGACCTGCGCGAACACCTCGTTTGCCTTCTCCTTCCACTCGGCGAGGCCGAGCCGCACCAGGTGATCGGGATGCAGGCGCTTGGCGAGCTTCAGGTAGGCGCGCTTCACATCGCCGGGGCTCGTGCTGCGCCCGACGCCGAGGATCTGCCAGTGGTCGAGCTCGGCGAGCTGCGCGTGGAGCGATGCCACCTCCCTCGCGAGCTCCTTGGCGGCGGCCTCGCGCGCGGGGTCGCGCTTCGCGCCGGCCGCGCTGGCGCTGCGCTCCGCGCCGGCGGCCGCCGCGGCGCCGGCGACGACGATCTCGATCTGCGGGCCGCTCCGCGCGGGCCGGGCGGCTCCCGCGCTCGGGCGCTGGTCCGTGGTGACGAGGAGGCCCTGCGCGTCGAGCAGCCAGAGCGCCGCGTGCGCCTCGGGGTGGCGCGCCTCGCGCAGCGCCTCGAAGGGCGTGCGCGTGCCGTCGAGCAGCGGGAGGAGCGCCTGGAAGGCGGGCTGCTTCGCCAGCCTCCCATCGAGGCGCGGGAGGGCCTCCGGGGGGAGCGTCGGCGAAGCGCGTCGCGCGCGGACCGAAGGCGACCAGCACCTGGTCGGAGCGCCAGCTCGAGGCGATCGCCCGGTAGACCAGGGCGGCGAGCGAGAAGGGGAGCGCCGGCGCGTTGCCCGGCGCCGCCTCGAACTCCAGCTGGAAGCTGCCCTGCGTCCAGCCGAGGCACTCGACGAGGGAGCGCTCGAGCGTGGCGGCCAGCGCCAGCACGAGGTCCTTGGGCGGGACGCCCGCGCTGGCCAGCGCCTGGATCTCGCTCGCGCCCTTCTCGCGCATGCGCTGCGGCCGCAGCCTCGGCGGCCGCGGGGGTGAGGGCCCCGCGCGCCGTGAGCGCGGCCCGCAGGCTGTCCTCCTCGCGCGAGGAGGCGAGCTCGATCGGCTGCCCTTTGCGCCAGCGGAAGCGCAGCTGCACGCCGCCCCGCTCGAGCGTCGAGCCAACCCTCGAAGCCATCCCGGGCGAGCGACAGGAGCAGGCCCGGGAGCGGCGTCTCGGCGAGGTTCCCCACGCCACGCCTTTCGTCGGGCTGCGCGGCGGACTTGAAGCGAGGCTCCGGCACTCGAGCCGGCCCGACGTAGCCGCGGCGTCTGAGGCGCGCGCTCGCGTCGGCGATCTGGAAGGCGGTGGCGATGGCGTCGGGCAGGTCCTTGCGCACGATCAGGTGCGCGAGCTCGAGGCCCGCGACGGCGCGCTCGGAGAGGGGCGAGATGCCCGTCAGGATCGGCTCCGCGCCGAGCTGCTGGGTCGCCTCGATCACGCGCTCGAGCTCGAGCGCGCCGAAGCTCTCGTCGATGATTGCGCCGGCGAGATCGAGCACCACCACGCACACGTCGCGCGCGCCCGCGTCGCGGCGGATCAGCTCGAGGCCCGAGAGCGTCTCGTCCGCGCCGGCGAACGGGATCACCATGACGGGGCCCCACACGTGGATCACCGGCGCGCCGCGCTCGAAGGAGTCGCGCTCGCCCTCGGAGCTCGTGGCCAGCTCCGCGAGGCGCCGCGCGACGAGCTCGCGCAGCGGCGAGAAGGGGAGCTGCGCCAGATCCGCCTGGGCGCGCGCGTCGCCGTTCGCGCTCCAGCCCGCCGGCGTGTGCGCCAGGAACTCGCAGCGCGGAGCGCCCGTCGCGGCGCAGCACTGCTCGAGCGCGAGCAGATCGCTCTCGAAGAGGCCGCTGAGCCAGCCCGACGCGTAGCCCGACGTGAGGGCGCAGGCCGGGGCGCTGCACTCGCCCAGCGACCCCTTCACCGCGCGCGCCTCGATGCCGTCGCGGAAACGGCCGCGCAGCGCGCCGTCGGCGCCGATGCGCGGCGAGTCGAGCGCGAGCGCCACGCGCGGTGCGCGCGGCGTCGTGGTGGGCGCGGAGAGGCCCGGGTGCAGCGTGCGCGTGATCAGCTCGAGGGAGTCGCGCAGGCCGTGCAGGAAGCCCAGCTGGAGCAGGGCGGCGCGCGCGTCGCCCTCGCCCAGGCGCTGGCGCAGCTCCAGGTGCAGCGCGCCGAGGAAGGCCCCGTCGGTCAGGAAGCGCGGGTCCTCGCGCAGCGTATCGGCGAGGTCGAGGCCGAGCGTGGCGAGCTCCTGCGCGAGCAGACGCTGGGTCAACCTCAAACCTCCAGGAAGGCGTGGATGTCGAAGCGTTGCTCCTTGCGCAGGAACGTCTCGCCGTCGCGCTCGAGCAGCGCGAGCATGGCCCGCACGCAGATGGGATCGAACTGGCTCCCCGAGAAGCGCTGGAGCTCGGCGAGCACGCGCTCGAGCGGCAGCGCTTTGCGATAGGGCCGGTCGCTCGTCATCGCCTCGACCGTGTCCGCCACCAGGATGATTCGCGAGGGCAGCGGGATGCGGTCGCCCACCAGGCGATCCGGATAGCCGCGCGCCGAGCCGTCGAACCACTCGTGGTGGTGCCGCACGCACGGCACGACGTCGGCGAGGAACTCGACCGGCTGCAGGATGCGCGCGCCGACCACGGGGTGCTCGCGGATCTCCGCGTACTCCTCGGGCGTGAGCGCCTCGGGCTTCAGGATCACCGCGTCGCGCACGCCGATCTTGCCGAGATCGTGGAGCAGGCCGGCGATGTAGACGCGCTCGATCTGATCCTTGGGCAGGCCCAGCTCGCGCGCCATCTTGGTCGAGTAGACGCCCACGCGCTCCGAGTGGCCGCGCGTGTAGGAGTCCTTCGCGTCCACCGCCTCGGCCAGCGCCTTGATCGTCTGGATGTAGGCGATGCGCAGCTCCTGGTGCTTGTCGAAGAGCTGCTTGGTGCGCTCGCGGACCTGCTCCTCCAGCCCGCGGTTCAGATCCTGGAGCTTGAGATTCTGCTCGCGCGTCACGTGATTGAGGCGGCGGATCTCGCTCTTCAGGTCGAAGGTGTCGAAGGCCTGCCGCAGCGTGGCCTTCAGCTCCTCGTCGTTCCACGGCTTGGTGACCAGCCGGAAGATCTCGCCGCGGTTGATCGCCTCGACGGCGACGGTCATCTCCGTGTAGCCGGTGAGCAGGATGCGGATCACGTCGGGGTGGCGCTGGCGCACGGCTTGGAGCAGGTCCACGCCGCTCACCTCCGGCATGCGCTGGTCGGAGACCACGACCTGAGGCCGCTCGCGCTCGAGCAGGTCGAGCGCCTCGGAGCCGCGGCCCGCCGTGAGGACGCGACATGCCTCGTTGCGCAGCAGGCGCTGGAGCGCCTTCAGGATGTTCGCTTCGTCGTCGACGAAGAGGACGGTGTGCTCCACGAGAGCCTCCGCAGCCGGATAGAGCAAGCGCCGTGCCGGCGGAGGCCCTAACAAAATCGCTTTGGAATCGCGGAGATGCGCGCTGTGACAAAGCGCACGCTTCTCGCTTTCGGGACGCGCCCGGTGCGTCGCTCCGGCAACTGCGGCGCAGTCTGCCCGCGCGCTGCCCCCCGCTTGCCGGAGCGCGCACCGGCAATTCAGCGGCGAAGCGCGAGATCGCGCGGCCGCGCTGGGCGCCGCGCCCGCCAAGCGCGCAACCCGCGCGCAGCTTCGCGGGGGCCGCGCTCTCGACTCCGGGACGTCCCGCCCGGAAGACCGTCGCAAACCTGTCCAGGATCGAAATCTCGGGGTCTGACCCCGAGATTTCGATTCCTGGCTAGAGGTAGGTGCCGGACGGCGCGCTGCGCGGGAGGCGCTTGCGCGTGCGGCGGTAGACCTCGACCTCCGCGAGCAGATCGTCGGTGGCGACGGGCGTGAGCGGCTCGGCCGAGCACTCCGAGCGCGCCTTGCGGCGCAGCACCGCGTGCATCAGATGAATCCAGTCGCCCGTCGAGGGATCGCGAAAGCGCCCGACCACGTCCGCCCAGTTCACGTCCCCGAACAGGGGCCGCCCGGCGCGCTTCTCGGCGGCGGCGGCGTGGATGCGCAGCGCCGAGACGATGTCGTCGGGGTACGTGGGCGTCACCTCGACCACGCGCTCGAAGCGCCCCGGCACCACGAAGGCGGGCCGCAGCGTGTCGGGATGCGAATGTCGAGCCCACCAGCAGCGTGTGCGGCACTGCGACGGCTGCGGTCCACCACCTCGCACAGGAAGTCCATGATCGGCCCGATCGGGAGGTCCGCCCGGTGGCCGCCGATCTCCTCGGCCTGGAAGAACTCGAGCTCGTGGAAGAAGACGGTGACGGGCGGCATCTCGAGGAGCACCTGGCTCCAGCCCTCGAGCAGCTCCCCGACCTGACCGCCGCGGTGCACGATCTCGAGCGCGAGCTGCGGGACCTGGATGCGCAGGAAGGCCGTGCTCGCCCGCGTGGCGAGGGCCTCCGCGAGCAGCGACTTGCCGCTGCCCGCCTGCCCGATCAGCAGGAGGCCGCTCGGCGGGAAGGTTCCCCAGCGCGCGTAGACCTCCGGGCTGTCTGCGGCGCACGCGTAGGTCATCACCTCGTCCTGGGCGGAGGCGAGGCCGCCGATCTGCTCGGAGCCGACGTGGGGCGCCGTGGTGAGGGTCGCTGCCTTGCCGAGCGCCGGCAGCTTGCGCGCGGCGCTGTTCCACAGGTTCTGGGCGCGCTCCTGCCGGATCTCGAGCTCGGTCATGGCGCCTCGCGCACGCGTCGACCCCATCTTAGGATGGGTCCGCATGGGACGCATTCGAAAGCTCGATGAGGGCCTCGTCGCCGAGGCCGTTCGCCACCTGGCTCGCGCCGACGCGCGCCTGGCGCGGGTGATCGAGGCGCACGGACCGTGCACGCTCTCGCCGCGGGGCGATCCCTACCGCTATCTGGTCCGCTCGATCCTCTACCAGCAGCTCGCCGGCGCGGCCGCGGCGACGATCGAGCGTCGCTTCAAGGGCGCCTTCGGCGGCAAGATCCCCGCCCCCGACGTGCTCGCCGTGCAGCGCGCGCCCAAGCTCCGCAAGCTCGGCCTCTCGCGCCAGAAGGCGGTGGCGGTGCGCGAAGTGGCGCGCGCCTTCGACAGCGGGCTGGTGAGCGCCAGGCGGCTCCCTGGGCTCGGCGACGAAGCGGTCGTCGAATCGGTGACGCAGATCCACGGGGTCGGCGAGTGGACCGCCCACATGCTGCTCATGTTCTCGCTCGGCCGACCGGACGTGCTCCCCGTCGGCGACTACGGCGTTCGCAAGGGAGCGCAGAAGCTCTACGGACTGCGCGAGCTCCCGAAGCCCGACGCGCTGTCCTTGATCGCCGAGCCCTGGCGGCCCTTCCGCACGGTCGGGAGCTGGTATCTCTGGCGGGCGCTCGAGCTCGAGACGATCGCCTGAGCACCTCGAGTGCGGCCCGCTAGGGCCGCACTCGGAGGTGCCGCTCACTCAGGCTTCCACGTGTACGTGAGGCCGATCTTGTACATGCGCCCGCGCGCGTCGTGCGTGAACGGGTCGTAGTTCAGGTTGAGGGACGTGAACGGCGGATCTTCGTCGGTCAGGTTCATCACCGAGAACGAGAGCACTGTGCTGTCCTCGAACAGCGAGAGGTTGTAGTGCATGTCCAGAGAGAAGAAGTTGTCGATCTTGTCGAGACCGTTTAGAGCCTTGGCGTTGGGCGTGGTGCAGGGGACCCCTCCCTCCATGGGCGGGCAGGCGTCCTTGTAGGACGTGACGTAGCGGCCGACGAGCGTGGCGCTGTGGATGCCGCGGTTGTACTTGAGGAACGTCTCCGACTTGAACTCGGGCTTCGGCGTGAAGGGCGCGTGCCGTCGTTGAGGAACCCGTTGAAGTCACCGCCCTCTGTGATCAGCGTGTTGTTGATGTCGAGGAAGTCATCGGACGTGTACTCGAACGTGTAGGTGCCGGTGCCGCCGACGGTGAGGGCGCCGCCGAACAGATCGTCGAACGTGTACTCGAGGTAGAAATCGAGTCCCTGCGTGAGAATGTCGGCGCCGTTCAGGGTGTTGACGTCGACGCGCTGGATCTGGGACGCCGCGTCGGTCGTAAGAGGCGGCACCAGGTTCGAGAAGGTCATGTGCTGGCGGATCGCGTTGCAGCGGGTGGGGTCGGCGAGGGGGTTGAGCGCCGTGTCCATCCCCCATCCGAGGGCCGGTGCTCCGGCGGCGCTCGTGGTCTGGCAGCCCGCGACCCTTCCGGTGGGTGCCGCCCCGCCGATCGAAGTGTACGCCGACACGAGCTGTCCCTGGCTCTCGGTCTGGAACGGCTTCTCGAAGTCGAGGCGCCACCAGTCCAGCGAGGCGTAGAGGCCCTCCCACTTGAGCACGATGCCGACGTTCGTCGCCAGCGCCTCCTCGGGCTTCAGATCGGGGTTGCCGAACGTATCCACTGCCTTGAAAGAGTTCGTGGGCACCACGAACTCCAGGCCCGTAGCGCGACCCGACAGGAAGCTCTGCGGAGGTGCCCGGAACGTCGTGGAGACCGAGCCGCGCAGCGTTACCCAGTCCCAGGGCGTGAAGCTGATCGCGAGCTTGGGATCGACCGTGGAGCCGACGCTGCCGCCATAGTCCTCGAAGCGCACGGCGATCTGCGCGTCGAGCATGTCGAAGATCGGGAGGCTGACCTCGCCGAAGAAGGCATAGACCGTCCGATCGTTGTGTTCCTCGGTGAAGTTGGCGAGGAAGGCGTAAGGCCCGGTGCCTCGCGCCGTCCCATTCTGACAGGCGTCGAAATTGGCCTGCGTGATGTTTCCGAGGGTGACCGAGCGCTGGTTCGTGAACGGGCAGGGCGTCAGGGCGAGGTTCGTGCCATCGCTCACGTCGAAGTCGAACTTCTCGAGCCGGACCTGGAACCCCGCCGCCCAGCCGATGGCGCCACCGGGCAGCTCCCAGAAGGGAAGCTCGCTGCTCACGACCCCGTCGATGACCTGGAGCCGGTTGTACTGCGTGAAGTGCTGCGGGCCGTAGAGCCAGTCGAGCAGCTCGGGAGCGTTGGCGACCGCCGGATTGAAGTTGGGGTTGTCTACCCCGGTCACGACGGAGTGTTGGATCGCGTTCGAGAACGGGTTGTAGTAGAGGCAACCGGGCGAGGCCGGCGCGGCCGTGGACTGGTCGCAGTTCGGGCCGCCGAGACCGTCGAGTGCGAAGGCCATCCGCTCCACGAACATGTCCTGCGCATTCTGTGTGCGGTCCCGCGAGGAGTAGGTGTACGACACGTTGTAGTCGATGTTCTCGAGGAGCTCGCCCGTGAGTGCCAAGGCCACCCGGGTCTGAACCGTGTCGGAGTCGTAGGTCTGCCCCTCTCCGTCATGGAGACAGCGCGCGCCGCCGTTGCATCCGCTGACGCCGAGCGACCGGTTGGCCACGAATGCCGTGGTGACCCCGGCGAACTGCGTCGGGTACGCGGCGGCCATCGCAGCAAACCCAGGATGCGTCGCGGTCGAGATCAACCGATCGGGGCCGAACAGGGACTGCGGCGCGAACGAGGGGGAGGTCTTGTAGAAGGCGTTGGAATACGCGTACAGGTACTCCGCGTGGAACTTCGTCGCGTCCGTGATGTCGAAGTTGAACTCGCCGTAGACGTTGAACGCGTCTTGGTCTTCGACGAGGTTGTCGAAGTACGTGTACTGGAAACGGCAGTTCGCGTTCTGGTTGGCGGGGGGGGGGAGGGGGGCCCCGCCTGCGTTCGTGGCTGCGCCTCCCAAGAATGCGCACTCCGGGTCCGCGAAGGAGGCGAAGGTGGGCAGCGGGAAGATCGTTGCCGGGCTGGCGATACCGGTCCAGCCGCCTTCCGGGGCCGCAGCCCAGGACTTGAGCGCCCAGTCTCGGTCCTTCACCTGCAGCACGCTGCGGTGGTTCCACTCGAACGCAGCCAGGAAGTTCGCGCGCTCGCCCGCCCAGCCCGTCATCACGCCGACGTTGTGATCGCCATCGGAGTCCTCGATGAACTGCTCGGCGCCGGTGATCTCGATGCCTTCGAAGCCCTCACGCGTAATGAAGTTCACCACGCCGCCGATTGCGTCGGAGCCGTAGAGGGCGGCCGCACCGTCCTTCAGGGTCTCGACGCGGCCGATCACGCTCTTCGGGATGGCGCTCACGTCCACCCCCTGCACGTCTTCGGCCACATGACGGCGGCCGTTGAAGAGCACGAGCGTGCGCGCCGAGCCGAGGCCGCGCACGTTGACGGTCTGGACGCCGATGTTGCCCTGTCCGCCGGGCTGGAACTGGTTCGTCTCCGAGAGATTTCCCGACGTGTAGGAGAGGTTGCGGACGAGCTCGGCCACCGTGGGCGCGCCGACGCTCCGCATGTCCTCGAGGTCGGTGACGTCCACGGGCAGCGCGGCGTCTTCGGGCGTGCCCTTGATGTACGAGCCCGTGACGACGATCTCCTCCGCGACGGGCGGAGTCGGCGTCGCGGCCGGCGCCGCGGTCGGTTGCGACGCAGTGGCGGGTGCTGCGTCTTGCGCGAGGATTGCGCCTCCGGTCCACGCGACCAGAAGGACGCCAAGCAGACAGGCCTTCATCGTCGGGCGCATGCAAATCTCCTTGGATTCGCAAGCACCCTACGCCTCACGAAAACGTAATCCAACGAAAAAACGCGAGGAGCTCTCCGACGTCCCCATCGTCTAGAGGCCAAGGACTCGGCCCTTTCAAGGCCGCAACACGGGTTCGAATCCCGTTGGGGACGCCAAAACGGGGACGCCAGATCGGGGACTGCGATCGTCGTTCAGCGCGCATGCCACGCGCTCGCGTTTCTTTCACGCTCCTCTCTTCGCGGTTTCCGATGGCGAGGTTTTCCGAACGTCGGCCCCGCCCGCCGCCCACGCAGTGGGGGGAAGAACGCAGTTTTCTGTTGATCCGGGACTCTGGCCCGGAGAGAATGCGCCGCTCCCAGGTGCCGCGCTCCCAGCTGCACCCTGGGGAAGGGGGACGCTCGAAATGGTGCAGGGAAGACTCGTTCGGCTTTCGCTGGGCGCGGCGGCTGGGTTCGCGCTCTCGATCGCAACGCCGCTCTTCGGCCAGGAAGCCGCGCCCGCACCGGCCGCCGAGCCGGCCGTGCAGCCGAAACCGGGTGGTGTCGAAGAGATCATCGTCACCGCCACCAAGCGCGAGGCGAACATCCAAGAGATTCCGATCGCCGTGAGCGCCTTCCAAGGCGACGAGCTCACCGAGCGCGGCATCGACGAGGTCGAGGACCTGACCCAGGTCTCGCCCTCGATCCAGATCAACACCAGCAACAGCGCCTCGAACGGCGGCACGCTGCGCATCCGCGGCATGGGCACGACGGGCAACAACCCCGGCCTCGAGGCGGCCGTCGGCACCTTCATCGACGGCGTACTATCGCAGCCGCGCCGGACAGGGCTTCAGCGATCTCCTCGACATCGAGCGCGTCGAGATCCTGCGCGGCCCGCAGGGCACGCTGTTCGGCAAGAACACGTCGGCTGGCGCGGTCAGCGTGATCACCAAGAGCCCGAGCCTCGACGAGGGGGAGGGCTTCGCGCAGGTCGAGTACGGCAACTTCGACCACAAGCGCGTCGCCGCCAGCTACTCCGCTCCGATCATCGACGGAATCCTCGGCTTCCGGCTTTTCGGCCGGCTGGAGCGATCGCGATGGGTTCTACGAGGACGCCAACGGCCCCGACGCGTGGGCAGAACGCGATCGCTACATGCTGCGCGGCCAGCTGCTGTGGGAGCCGACCGAGAACTTCAGCGCACGCCTGATCGGCGACTACGGGCAGCGCAACGAGTCGTGCTGCCCGGCGCAGTACACCGACGGCGGGCCCCTCGATCAGCCGCTTGACCGGCGGCGGGACGCCGGCGACGGGTCAACCCTACGCGGGGATCCCGTTCGCGGGCAACGGCATCTATCAGCTCGCGACGGCGATCGGGCTCGGGCGCGACGTGCCGTTCATCGCCTCCCCGATCACGAACCCCGCCGGCTGCATCGGCGTTGGCCCCGACAACACCGCCCCCCCGCCGATCCAGTGCATCGGGCCGTATCCCTCCAAGCACGTGGGCCGGAGCCACCAGGAGAAGCGAGAGGTCGGCGTCAACTACGCGCCGTTCGAGGACATCGTCGACTGGGGCGTCTCCCTCGAGATGAACTGGGACTTCGACTGGGCCAAGATGACGTCGATCACCTCCTGGCGGGACTTCCACGCCAAGTACGGCGAGGACATCGACTTCGGCAGCGCAGACATCCTGCGGCCGCAGCAGGACGTGGACGACATCTTCCAGAACTTCGCCCAGGAGCTGCGCCTGGCCGGGAGCTGGGAGGACCTGGACTGGCTCGTGGGCATCTACGCCTATACCGAGGACCTCCACAGCGACGAGCGCCTCGAGCTCGGCACACAGGCTGGGCAGTTCGTGTTCGGCGCCGCCAGCGCGCTGGTGAATGCGCTCCCGTTGGGAGCGGGCTACGGCGCTGCCTGGAACGTGGATACGTCGGGCTACGCTCTGTTCTCCAACAACACCTATCACTTCACCGACAAGCTGAGCGTGACCGGCGGCGTTCGCTACTCGAGCGAGCACAAGGAAGCCCGCGGCGACCTGAACGGCTCCCCCGTGGCCGTCCGAAATGGCAAGTCGACCGGCTACGTCGTGGCCGGAACGCTCGCCCCGATCGACCTGAACGACAGCGTCCAGGGTCTGAACCCCGACGCGGTCGGGTGGTGCGAAGACCTGCAGACGATCGCAGGCGGCGCGCTCGCCGGCGTGCGGGCCACGCTGCGCGGCTTCTGCGACAACGCCTCGTGGGTGAACAGCTCCCACGAGACCGAGGTCACCGGCACGGCGAGCATCAGCTACGCGGTCACCGACGACATCAACGTCTACGCGTCGTACTCGCGCGGCTACAAGGCGGGTGGGTTCAATCTCGACCAGGAGTCGGTGGACGTGATCGTCTGCCCGAACGCCCTGCCGACCTGCCCGACGGCGGCGGCCGATCCGAACAACGCCGTTCCGATCGGCTTCATCTCCGACCATCCCAACGGCGGCAACGTGCAGACGGGATTGAACCCGATCACGGGCGCGCCGGCGTTCGGCATCCAGGACGAGTCGCACTTCGATCCGGAGTTCGCGAACGCCTACGAGATCGGAATCAAGGGCGTCTACCTGGACGGCATGGCCCGCATCAACATCGCGGGCTTCTGGACCGACTTCCAGGACTTCCAGCTCAACACGTTCAACGGCCTGGGATTCATCATCTCGAACGTGGACGATGTGCGAGCCCGGGGCGCCGAGCTCGAGATGTACCTGTTCCCGGTGGACGGCGTGACGCTCTCGTTCGGCACGACCTATGCGGACACCCGCTACGGGGACAAGATCGACCTCTGCTTCCCGCTCCAGTTCCCGGACGGGTCGAACAACAACTGCGAGGCGAACAACTTCACCGGCGTGCCCGGTGGCAACGACACGGGCCCGCAGGCGCCCTTCGCGAAGGACTTCCAGGCGAAGCACTACCGGATCACCAACGCGCCGGCGTGGTCGGGGAGCATGTCGCTCTACGCCGAGCACGCGGTGCCCTCGACGGAGTGGATGGGCTACCTGGGCGCGAACGTGTCCTACAAGGGCCGCCACAACACGGGCTCGAACCTGCACCCGCTGAAGTTCGAGGAGCACCACTACTTCCTGAACATGAACGTGGGCGTGCGCTCGCCGGACACGCATTGGGACGCCTCGTTCTGGGCGACCAACCTGACCGACGAGTACGAGCGGACGGTGGTGTTCGACTCGGTGTTCCAGGGCGGAAGCTTCGGGACCTACTTCAACGCCCCGCGCATGTACGGCGCGACGCTGAAGTACAACTTCTAGCTCCGCTCGAGAATCGGACGGCGCGCCTCGGGGAGACCCGGGGCGCGCCGTCTCGCTTTCGGAAGCCCTATGACGTGCTCCCCAGATTGTGTCTTGGTGGAAGCCAGAGCGACCGTCGAGCACGAGCGCTCGCGGTTCAGGCGGCGTACTTGCAGGTGTGTTTGCGACCGTTGGGGATGCGGCGAGTCGGGGTGAGGCGCCAGTAGTGGGCACCCAGCGCTCCGGGAGCCCCACGCGGGTGGGGAAGAGCCGCTCCCCGAGTACATCCTCGACCGTCAGCTTGCGTTTCAGGATCCCCCAGCCGCTGCGCGGGCGTCTCGTCTCGTCTGCGTTCCGAGAGCGGCTTGATGTAGTCGCGCCACACGACCAGTACGAACAAGCGCTCGGCCGCGCTCTGACGGCGCTTGCTGAACGCGATCGTCTCGCGCTTGTGGTTGGCGCTCGAGTGGCGGACGACGAGGTCGAACAGGTTGGCCGGGAAGAGCGGGTTTTGCGGGGTGCGCGCGACGTTGGAGTGGGTAGTGAGGCGCGTCAGCGGGCGGCCCTGGAGCGAGGCGAAGGCGCGGGGGTAGGCCGGGTGTTCATCGCAGTAGATCGTGAGAGGAGCGTCTCCGGGCGCGACCAGGGAGACCAGAGCCGCCATCTCGCGCTCGATCGAGCGGGGGTCCGGGCGGCCGAACTGCGTCTCGACCTCCTCTCGGCGGATTCGCTGCTGCGGGGTCATGCGGCCCCTTCTGCGCAGCTCGCTGTCGGTGAACCCGTAGATGTAGTGCGACCTCGCTCCAACCGCGGTGTTGAAGTGGACGGGCGTGTATTGGCTGTACTCGAAGGTCTCGAAGCCGTCGACGACCAGAGGCTCGAGCGGCTCGCGGGGACGCAATCGTTCGTGGAACAAGAGGCAATGGCGGCCCAGGCGCTCGGTCTGGCGAAGCACCGTCGTGGGGGAGATGCCCAGGTCCCGGGCGATCTGGCGGTAGCCCGAGCAGGCGATGAGCCGACCGAAGATGAGCCGTGGGAGCTCGGGGCGACGCAGCCAGTAGCTGGTGGAGAAGGTCTGTGAACTGAACGAGCGGGCACCGTGAACAGCGGTAGCGCTGGATGCGTTGGGGATGGGCCTGGCGGAGGTAGAAGCCAATCTTGCGGAAGCGCCAACCCTGCGGATTCGTGTGGAAAGGACAGATCGGGTTGGGACAGAAGGGCGGGGAAAAGCTCGACACGCGCCGTCATTGAGCACTGCCCGTGCCAGACACAATCTGGGGAGCACAACCGAAGGCGTATGCTGGACGCGTGCAAGGGCGTCCCCAACTGCTGTCGGTCGTGGTGCCGGTGCGCGACGAGTCGGCCGGGCTGCGCGAGTTCCACGAGCGCGCGACGAAGGCCCTCGAGCAGATCGAGGGCGCGCGGCACGAGCTCGTGTACGTGGACGACGGCAGCCGCGACGATTCGCACGGGCAGCTGGCCCGCCTGGCCCAGCGCGACGCGCGCGTGCGGGTGATCAAGCTCTCGCGCAACTTCGGCCATCAGATCGCGATCACGGCGGGTCTGGACCATGCCCGCGGCGACGCCGCGGTGGTGATCGACGCCGATCTCCAGGATCCGCCCGAGCTGATCGGCCGGCTGGTCGAGCAGTGGCGCGCGGGCTACGACGTGGTCTACGGGGTGCGCCGGCTGCGCCGGGGTGAGCGGGCGTGGAAGCGGCTCAGCGCCTCCGTCTTCTACCGCGTGCTCGGCCAGCTGACGGGCTTCTCGATCCCCGTGGACGCCGGGGACTTCCGGCTGATGAGCCGCCGCGCGCTCGACGAGCTCTGCCGCATGCGCGAGAAGGACCGCTACGTGCGCGGGCTGGTGAGCTGGATCGGCTTCCCGCAGACGGGCGTTCCCTACGAGCGCGACGAGCGCTTCGCCGGAGAGACGAAGTATCCGCTCGGCAAGCGCGTGCGCTTCGCGCTCGACGCGATCGCCTCGTTCTCGATGGCGCCGCTCAAGCTCGCGACCTGGCTCGGGTTCGGGACCGCCGCCGTGGCGCTCGGCGTCCTGGGTCTGGCGCTCGCGGGTCGCATGGCCGCGCCCTGGGCGCCGCTCCTCGCTGCGGTGCTCCTGCTCGGGGCCGTGCAGCTGATCTGCCTGGGGATCCTGGGGGAGTACCTGGGTCGGATCTTCAACGAGATCAAGCCGCGGCCGAACTACATCGTCGAGGAGCGGCTGGGCGGCGAGGGCGAGACCTCGGCGCCGCCTACAGAGCGCCCGTATCCGTGGGAAGGCCCAGCAGCATCCGGCCGGTGAGCTCGAGGGTCGCGGGCGCGACCATGCCGTGCTGGGTCGCGACGTGGACGTCGCGGAAGATGCGCTGGAGCGGCGAGCGCCGGTAGATCGCGCTCGCGCCGGCGAGGTCGTACATGCGATCCACTACGCGCGCGCTCGCGCGGGTCGCGTGCGTGGTCGCGAGCCGCAGGTCGCGGCGCAGCTCGGCCGGGATTGGAGCGCCGGCGAGCGCGCGCGCCCAGGCGGCCTCGACGCTCTCGCGCAAGAAGGCCCTGGCGGAGCGCAGCTCCGCCTCCGCCTCGGCCACGCCAGCCTGCGCCCCGGCGCGTTCGGCGAGCGTGCGCCGGCTGCCCATCGGCCGCTTCGCGCCCGCGAGCGCGACGAGCTCGTCGATCGCGGCGCGTGCGAGTCCCAGCGCCACGGCTCCGATTCCGAGGGCCAACAGGGTGAAGTTCGGGAAGCGCCAGAGCGGGCGGTCCGGCGGACGTTCGCGCAGGAAGCCGACGACATGCTGCGCGGGCACGCGCACGCCGCGCAACGCGAAATCCGTGCTGCCCGTGCCACACAGGCCCGAGACGTGCCAGGTGTCCAGGAACTCGACCTCGCGCGTGGGCACCAGCACCATGTGCTCGCGCGGCGTGCCTCGGAGATTCAGGATGGGCTCGCCCGCACGGAGCAGGCGGCAGCCCGCGAGCACCCAGTCCGCATTCTGCGTGCCCGAGCCGAAGGCCCAACGCCCGTTCACGCGGAAGGCTTCGCCCTCCGCTTCCGCAGTTCCGGAGGCCGCGAAGACACCGGAGAGGAGCGTCTCCGGGCGGGCGAAGACCGCGCGCGCCGTGTCGTCGGGGAGGAGCGCCAGCGCGGTGGCCGAGGTGGCCGCGATGAACACGCACCAGGCGACGGAGCCGTCGGCGCGCGCCAGCTCCTCGAAGGCCTCCGCCACGGGCCAAACCGGGAGCTCGAGCCCCCCGCACTCCGTGGGCGCCCAGCAGCGGTAGAAGCCCGCCGCGGCGAGCTCGCGATGGAGGTCCGGCGGGAGCCGCCGCGCGGCCTCGATCTCGTCGGCTCGCGCGCGCAGCATGCGGCGCCAGCTCGCGCGCGCGACCGGCGGGGTCGGTCTCGGGGGCCTGGAAGGTCGGCACTCAGGGAGCGTCCTTCCACGCGCTCCCCCAGCGGTCCGCGAAGGCGAGCTTCGACGGCGGCCGGCGCGAGATCGGGCCATGGCCCACGCCCAGCGGCCAGCCGACCGGCACCGCGGCCGCGGTCGCCCAGGGCTGCGGGATCGCGAGCAGCTCGCGCACGGCGGGCTCGACCTCGCAGAGCAGCGTGGTGAGCACGCAGCCCAGCCCCTCTGCGCGACAAGCGAGCAGGAAGTTCTCGACGGCGGTGTAGATCGAGGCCCCGCCCACCACGGAGACACGCGGCTGCGCGGCGTCGGTGATCGCCATGTGCTCCGGGTTGAAGCAGAAGACCGCCACGAGCGGCGTCTCGGCGAAGTGCTCGGCGAGATGGTCCCCGGCGGCGATCATGCGCTCGGTCTTGGCCTCGAGCTCCGTCGGCGCTCCGGCGACCGCCTTGCCGTGGCCCGCGGAGTAGGCCTTCCAGCGCTCCGCGTAGAGCGTGCCGAGCCGCTCCTTCAGCGTGGGCTCGCGCACCACGATCACGCGCCAGGGCTGCACGTTGCCACCGGTCGGCGCCCAGGCGGCGGCCTGCAGGATGCGCTGGGTCACATCGGCGGGGATCGGGTCGGGGCGCAGGCGCCGCACGGCGCGCAGCGTCGACATGGCTTGGTAGAGATCCACGTGGGCTCCTCCATCAACGGCCCGCAAAGCGCGGCGGCCGCTTCTCGCGCAGCGCCGCCAGCGCCTCGTGGTGGTCGTCGCTGCTGGAAGGTGACGAGCTCGAGCGCCAGTCGAGGCGTCGAAGGCGATGTTGAGCGCGTCCTTGATCAGCTTGTTGACGGCCAGCTTCGTGTAGCGGACGGCGAGCGGCGCGCCGGCGGCCAGGCGCTGGGCGAAGGCGAGCGCCTCGCGCTCCAGGTCGGCCGCCGGCACGACGCGGTTCACCAGACCGATGCGCTCGGCCTCCGCCGCCGTGACCGCGTCGCCGGTCAGCAGGTATTGCTTCGCGCGCGCCGGCCCGAGCACCAGCGGCCAGATCGCGGCGCCGCCGTCGCCCGCGACGATGCCGACCCGCACGTGCGGATCGCCGATCAGCCGCGTGTCGGCCATGAAGATGACGTCGCAGAGCAGCGCGATCGACGCGCCGAGGCCCATCGCGGGACCGTTCAGCGCCGCCACGATCGGCGGCTCCACGTCGAGCAGATCCCAGATCAGCTGCTTTCCGTCGCGGCGGAGCTCCTCGAGCTTCCCGGGCTCCTGGAGCGCCGGGAACCAATGAAAGTCGCCGCCGGCGCTGAAGGCGCGGCCGCGGCCCGTGAGCACGATCGCGCGCGCGGAGCGCTCGCGCTTCAGCGCGTGGAACAGGCGCGCGAGCTCCTCGTGCAGGAGGTCGTCAACGGCGTTCAGCGGGCTGGTCGGGTGCGCGATCGTGATGCGCAGCACGTCGCCGCTGCGCTCGAGCTCGAGCGCACGCCAGGGCTGCTGCTCGATCGGGACCTCGCTCATGACCGCCTCCAGACGCGCGAGGCTAACCCAGCGAGCACCCGAAATGCGGGCTAGCGTGGCGTCGCCGATGCCGCATCCGCCGGACGAGATTCGCGCCGCCTACCGACGCTACGTCGCAACGCGCGACCGCATCGAGGCAGGCGAGCTCTCCTGGGATGCGCTGGGCGAGTTCTTCACGGAGGACGCCTTCTTCATCGACCCGGCGTGGGGCCGCATCGACGGGCTCCCCGCGATCCAGAAGTTCCTGCGCGAGAGCATGGCCGGGCTCGAGGATTGGACCTTCCCGGAGCAGTGGACGATGGTGGACGGCGACCGCCTGGTGTCGTTCTGGTGGAATCGGCTGGGCGGGCGGCGGCCGGATGGGCGCGCTTATCAGGCGCCCGGCGTCTCGATCCTCGAGTACGCGGGCAACGGGAAGTTCAAGAGCGAGCTCGATCTGCTCAACATGGTCCACGTGGGCGAGCTGATCCGCGAGAGCGGCTGGCGCCCACCGCAAGGCTTCAATTCCCCGCCGCGTAGCCCGCGCCGGGAGTGAGGGCGAGCCCGGCGTGAGCGAGAGCCCCGAGCAGCGCTTCTCCGGCTACCACGTGCTCCTGCTCGCGCTGCTCGGCGTGGCCACTCTCTACGAGGGCTTCGACGCTTCGATGCTCTCCCTCGCGGCGCCCGACGTGTGCCAGACGCTCGGCATCTCCCAGTCCGAATGGGGCACGCGCTACATGCTGACGCGGCTCGGCATGATCGGCTCGTTCTTCTTCCTGCTGTTTGCCGATCAGTTCGGGCGCCGCGCGCTGCTCCTCCTCACCGTCGGCGGTTTCGCGATCTCCACGGGGGCGACCGCGTTCGTCACCACGGCGAACGAGTTCACGCTGCTGCAGGCGATCGCGCGGCTCTTCTTGACCGCCCAGTACGGCCTCGCGGTGATCATCGCCGGCGAGGAGTTCCCGACCCACCTGCGCAGCCGGGCGATCACGATCCTGACGAGCCTCGCGACGGTGGGCGTCGTCGTGATGGCGAAGGTGCAGCCCTTCTTCCTGCTGCTCGAGGACGGCGTGGGGAACCCGCTCCACGACGCGGCGCTCGGCTTCGTCGCCAGCGGCTTCGCGCTGCTCGGGCGCGAGTTCGACGGGGCGCACTGGCGCGGCCTCTACCTGTTCGGCGTGCTGCCGCTGCTGCTCTTGCCCGTGCTCCGCCTCGGCATTCGCGAGACGCAGCGCTTTGCCGCGGTGGCGGCCGCGAAGCACGAGGAGGGTCTCTCCCAGATCCTGGCGGCGCGCTGGCGCGACGCGCGCGGCATGTGGGCCCCGCGCTACCGCAGCCGCGTGCTCGTGGTCACGCTGCTCTGGAACTGCGTGCACATGGTGACGGCGCCCTCGGTCGCATTCTGGGCGATCTACGTGCGCGGCGACCAGGTGGGCATGACGCCCGCGCAGGTCGGCGACGTACTCATGTGGGCCTACATCGCGGGCGCCTTCGGGCACCTCGCCGCAGGACAGCTGATCGAGCGCATCGGCCGCAAGCTGACCTGCAGCGCGTTCTACGCGGTCGCCGCGGTCTGCATCGTCGCGCTCTTCCACACCACCACCGTCTTCGGCCAGTACTTCTGGCACATCACCACGGTCTTCTTCTTCAACGCCGCGATCGGGGCGACCCACGTCTACGTCTCGGAGCTCTTCCCGACCGAGCTGCGCGCGACGGGCTACGGCTGGACCACCAACCTGTTCGGGCGGCTGATGGAGCTCGGCGCGCCCTTCTTGATCGGCCAGCTGATTCCCGTGCTCGGCATCTCGTGGGCGGTCACGCTCGGGGGCTTCGGGCCGATCCTGGGCGCCGCGCTCGTGATGAAGTTTGCCCCCGAGACGCGCGGCCTCTCGCTCGAGCAGATCCAGGAGCGCCTCGACTCCAGCAGGACCCGGGCCGCGAGCTCCTCCTGATGGAGTGGCAGGAGGCGGACTACGCGCAGCGCTACCCCGGCGCCATCGTGCGCCCCTATCAGGGTCGCTGGCCGCGCATCGACCCGAGCGCCTGGGTGGCCCCGGGCGCCGCGGTGGTCGGTGACGTCGAGATCGGCCCCGAGTCGAGCGTGTTCTACGGCGGCGTGCTGCGCGGTGACGTCCACGCGATCCGACTGGGCGCGCGCACCAACGTCCAGGACCAGGCCGTGCTGCACGTGACGAAGGACCGCTTCCCGTGCGTGGTCGGCGACGAGGTCACGATCGGCCACCGCGCCGTCGTGCACGGCTGCCGGGTGGCGAACGGCGCGCTGATCGGGATCGGCGCCGTGGTGCTCGACGGCGCCGAGGTCGAGGAGCTCGCGTGGTTGGCCGCAGGAGCGCTTCTGGCCCCCGGCGCGCGCGTCCCCGCGCGCTGGCTCGCGGTCGGCATTCCGGCCAAGCCCGCGCGCGAGCTGCGCGCCGACGAGCTCGCGCAGCAGCGCGAGCGCACGCTCGAGTACGTGCGCACGGCCGGGCGCCACCGGGAGAGGTAGCCGCCCCGGCGGCAGCTGCGGTACCAAGTGCGCTCCAACGAGGAGAATACGGATGGCGAGCGTGAAGATTGCGGATCGCATCGGGGCGCCGGTCGAGAAGGTGTGGGACCTGATCGCCGACTTCGGCGGCATCCAGCGGTACGCGAGCGGCTTCAAGCAGGTGACCTGCGTCGGCAAGGGTCAGGGGGCGGTCCGCACCATCACCCTGCCCGACGACTCCCAAATCCAGGAGCGCTGCGAGCTTCTGGATGCGGCGCGCCGCACGCTCGACTACTCGATCGTGGCGGGACCGATCCCGCTGTCGGGCTACCTCGCGCGCATCCAGCTCGCCGAGGATGGCGAGGGCACGCGCATCGAGTGGAGCAGCACGTTCGATCCCAAGGGCATCACCGAGCCGCAGGCGATCTCGATGGTCGAGGGCATCTACAAGGGCGGCATCGCCGGGATCAAGAAGGCGCTCGCCTGACACGAACCGCGCACACCGCTCGCCCGTAGGGCTGGGCGACGATGTCGCCCGAGCTGTTGGGATCGCTCGGCCTCGCGGCCGGTGCGGCGCGCGAGCTCGGGCCTGCGCGTGTACGGCACGCTGGCGGCGCTCGGCTGGTTCCAAAGGCTCGGCGTGCTGCATCTGCCGAGCGGCCTCGCGGTGCTGGGCGAGCCGCTCGTCGTGGGCGTGGCCAGCGCGCTCTACGTGGTCGAGTTCATCGCGGACAAGATTCCCGCGCTCGATTCGATCTGGGACGCGATCCACACCTTCGTGCGCATTCCCGCGGCGGCGCTCGTCGCCTTCGCGGCGCTCGGCCAGGCGCCCGAGTCCTGGCGTGTCGCGGCGACGCTTTTGGCCGGCGGCGTGGCGCTCTCGGTCCACGGCCTGAAGGCGGGGGCGCGCCTCGCCGTGAACGCGAGCCCCGAGCCCTTCAGCAACTGGAGCCTCTCCTTCGGCGAGGAGCTCAGCGCGGCGGGGCTGCTCTACCTGGTCGTCGCGCACCCCGGGGCCGCGCTCGCTTGCGCGGGCGTGCTGCTCGCGCTCGGGATCGCGCTCGCCTGGTGGATCGCGCGGTCGCTCCGACGTCTGCTGCGCCGCCGCCCCGAGAACGAATTTTCGGGGTCTGACCCCGAAGTTTCGATTCTCGGTCAGGCGCCGAGCTTCGCGAGCGCGATCCGGCGCGCGGCGTTGCCGTCGAGCTCGCCCTTGTGGGCCTTCATCACGAGACCCATCACCTTGCCGACGTCCTTCGCGCCGGTCGCGCCCGAGCTGGCGATCGCTTCCTCCACCCAGCGCGCCACGGTCGCCTCGTCGGCGAGGCTCGGCAGGAAGGCCTGGATCACGCCGAGCTCGGCGCGCTCCGCCGCGGCCAGCTCGGGACGGCCGCCGTTGGTGAAGGCTTCGATGCTCTCCTGGCGTTGCTTCTCGAGCTTGCGCAGGACGCCCTGAGCGACCTCGTCGCCGAGCGTGGACGCGCCGTCCTTCTTCATCTCGTAGAGGAAGGCCGCCCGGATGTTGCGCAGTGCCGCCAGGCGCTCGCTTCTGCCTGGCGCGCAGCGCCTCCTTCATCTCGTCGTTCACGCGCTCGACCAATCCCATGCTCGCTGGGTCTCCTAGCCTTCGAGATCGTCGTCTTGCAGCGAGACCGCGCGCACCGGGTGGGGCGCGTACTCGGGCCCGCCCGCCCAGCCCGGCAGGCGCGCTGCCTCCGTGATCCACGAGTCGGCCAGGTCGTCGTCGAGCACGACCGAGCCCGCCTCGGGATCTCCCGTGATCCCCTCCCAGAGCTCGCGGCCCCCGGAGTCCCACCAGCGGCGGTCGACGTGCTCGAAGTCGATGCCGAGCTTCTTCATCGCGCGTCGGCCGCGGCGAGCGGCGCCACCACCTCGGCGGCGAAGCGCTCGAGCATGGCGAAGTCGCGCCCCTGCACCACGACATAGCTGAAGCCGAGCTCCTCGCGGCGGCGCAGCAGCGTGTCGCGGATCTCGCTCGCCGGGCCCGTGAGGAAGAGCGGGCAGCTCGCCACTTCCTCGGCCGAGAGCCCCGGGCCGCGGCCGAGCTGCTCGCGCAGCGGCTTGGGATCGTCGGTGATCGCGACGGCGAAGACGAGCGCGTTGAGCTCGAACGCCCCGTCGCGCCCGGCGGCGGCTGCCGCCTCGCGCACCCAGCGAATCTTCTCGCGCGTGCGCTCGAGGGTGGCGTCCCGCACCGCGGCGGGCGTGACCTTGCCCTCCGGGATCTTCGGGTTGATGCCGACGATGTCGGCGTGGCGCCCCGCCACCGCGAGCACGCGCTGGCCGCCCCCGCCCACCAGGATCTTCGGGGGCGCGGGGATCTCGACGGCGCGCTGTGCGTTCGTCACGCGGTAGTGCTTGCCGGCGAATGTGGTGCGCTCGTTCACCCACAGGCTCTTCACGATCGTGAGCGCCTCCTCGAGGCGCTCGATGCGCACGGCGGGCGGGTCGTAGCGCAGCCCCGCCTCGGCGTAGTCGGTCTCGGTCCAGCCCGCGCCGAGCCCGAACTCGAGGCGGCCGCCCGAGAGCGCTTGCACCGTGGCGGCCGTGCGCGCGAGCACGACCGGGTGCCGGTAGTCGACGCCGTAGACGAGCGTGCCCACGCGCACGCGCTTGGTCACTGCGGCGACCGCGCTCAAGGCGACCACCGGGTCCCACTCCGGGAAGAAGAAGTGGTCGGGCCAGAGGATGCTCGAGTAGCCCCAGCTCTCGATCTGGCGGGCGCGCTCGGCCCAGTCGTCCGAGGGAAGCGTGGAGAGCTGGACGCCGAAGCGGAAGGGGCGGCTGCGAGTCATCGGAATCCTCTCATGGAGCGAGCAGCGTGGCAGCGCGCTCGAGGCACCAGAATGCGCCGAGCCCGCCGATCGCGGAGGCCGGAAGCTCGGCGAGAATGCGCGAGTTCGCAATCCGCCCCGCGGCGAGCGCGCGCAGCGGGGCGAGCGCTGCGAGCAGCCCGGCGACCAGCGCGAGCTGTCCGAGCTCGATGCCGAGATTGAAGGAGAAGAGCGCCAAGGGGATCGCGTGGGCAGGGAGACCCAAGGCCGTGAGCGCCCCCGCGAAGCCCAGGCCGTGGAGCAGGCCGAAGGCGAAGGGCAGCGCCGCGAAGCGCGTGCGCAGCGCCGACGGCGCGCCGGCATCGCGCGCGAGCTCGCGGGCGAGCAGCACGATGCTCGCGGCGATGGCCAGCTCGACGGGGGCCTGGGGCACGTGGATGGCGCCGAGCGCGGCGAGGGCGAGGGTCGCGCTGTGCCCGGCAGTGAAGGCCGTGATGCCGACCCCGAGGCGGCGCGTCGCGCCCAACAGGAGGGTCAGACCGGCGGCGAAGAGGACGTGATCGAGGCCTGCGGCGAGGTGGCCGGCGCCGAGCCGGGCATAGCTCGCGAAGACGCGGATCGCGCTCTCCCGCGCGGGAATCACCAGGCTGGGAGCGTCCGCGCGCAGGATCGCGCGAATCTCCCGGCCGTCGCGGAGCACCACGCGCAGGAGGGCGTCGGTTCCGCTCCCGGGGAGCCCGGCGACCGCTACGCGCTGCCCGACGAGCGAGCCGGCGCAGACGATCTGCCAGTCGAGGACGAGCGCGTCGGCGCTCGCCTGGAGGTGGCGCGGGCCGCGCTCGGAACAGGGGAGCTGCGGGGCAAAGCGCGCGCCGCGCGGGACGAGGGCGGAGGTCTTCCAGTGCACGGCGACGCTGCCCGCGGCGAGCTCGCGCAGCTCGAGATACGCGGGCGCGAGATTGTGTGCGCGCCCTCTCTCGGCGCCGAGGCCGACGAACAGGAACAGCGCGGCTGCCGCGAGGGCTCGGCGGCGGGTCACCCGCCGGCTCCGGGCGCGAGGAGACCGTGGCGCGCGCGCAGCTCCGCGAGCTCGGCGGCGAGCGCGCGCTCGGCGCGCTCGGCCCGCAGCTCTTCGCGCAGCTGTGGGCGCACGACGGCGAGCGAGGAGACGCGCGCGGGGGTGCGCTCCTCCACGCGCACACGATGGAAGCCCACGCTCGAGGCGAGTGGGCCGCTCCAGGTGTGGAGCGGCAGCCCGAACACGCGCCGCGCGAAGTCGGCGCCGAGCAGCCGGGCGAGCTCGGCCTCGGAGAGCGACGGGAGCTCGACGCCGAAGGGCAGGGCGACGTCCGCGCGCGCGGGGTCGCTCGCGAGCTGCTCGCCCAGATAGATCTGGCGGATCCGCACCCGCGCGGGCTCCGTGAAGCGCTCGCTGCGGGCTGCCAGCTCGCTCGCCAGCTCCGCCTCGCTCGGCGCGCGCTCGCGGCCATCCGCCCCGAGCAGGAGCCGCAGCTTCGTGATCAGGCGCCGGCGCACCACGAGGTCGCTCTCGTGCATGCCGAGCGCGAGGGCGTCGCGCACGAGCTCCTCCTCGCTGCGACCGCGCTCTCCTTCGGCGAAGCGCAGGTTCGCCGCGAGTCGGCGACGCACGACGGTGTCGGTCTGCGCGTAGCCCCGCGCCAGCGCCTCGGCGAAGAGCAGGTCGTCGTCCGATACCGCGCTGCCGGCCGGGAAGGGGAAGCGCGCCGGGCGCGCGGGCAGGGCGCTCTCGAGGGCGAAGAGGCCGAGCCCGATCGCGAAGAAGCGCAGCAGCGGGCGCTTCACCGAGCGTCCACCCAGATCGGCGAGGTCCAGGCGCGCTCCTGGATCGTTCGCTGGTGCTCGGGGGCACAGCAGGGCTCGAAGCCCTTCCCGACGGTCTCGGGCCGCGAGCAGTCCACGTGCGCGGCGTTGCAGGCGAGCTGGCTCCAGCGGCACGAGGGGTTCTCGAGCACGCGCGCGTAGTAGAAGGCGGGCTCGTCGGGTCGATAGTCGTCGTCCTGCCAGACGCTGCACAGCCGCTCGTGGCCGGCGCCGCGACGCGCGCAGGTCGCCAAGTCGACGCCGGCATCGTTCGGCCCGCCGGCGACGTCCACGACGCGCTCGTGCAGGGTCTCGCCCGCGAGCCAACCCTTCACGACCTGGATGCGCTGGAGCGGCGCGCCGGGGTCGCGCTCGGTTCCCGGATCCGCGCAGCGCGAGCGCGGCGAAGCGCGGGCGAGCCCCCGGCCGGCCGTCGAGGGAGCCGCCCATGGGGACCCCGCCCGCGTAGCCCTTCGCGGCGAAGTCGGGGTCGCTGCACATTCGCTCCGACAGGTCGAAGCCTCCGAAGAAGCGCACCACCAGGCGCGGCCCGCTCGTGCCGTAGGCCTCGCGCCGCTCCATCGCCGCGAAGAGCGCGTCGCGCGAGTTCTCCTCCGCCCACAGCACGGCGAGGCCGCCGGGCCCGAACTCGAGCGCATCGGGCAGGCCCGGCGGGAGCTCGCTGCCGCGGCGCCCGCGCCGCCGTGGCCGGGATAGTCGCGCTCGCTGGTGAGGCCCGGCGCACCGAGGTGCGTGTCGGTGCTCGCGATCAGGCCGAAGCGGAAAGGATTCGAGCCAAACCTTTTTTCGAGAGAAAGTCCTCGCTTCAACGCCTCGCGCGCGAACTGGATGCGCCGCGGCGGGTCGGCGCCCAGGATCGGGAAGCGCCCGCCGAAGTTGTCGTAGGGGAGCTTCTCGAAGCCGCACGCCTCGTCGGTGGTGTCGCCGCTCGCGAGACACTCGGAGTCGCCCTTGTGCTGCATCACCTCGACGAGCGGCTCCCAGCGCGCGCGGATGCGCGCCTCCTCGGCGCCGATCTCCGCGCCCACCGCTCGCGCGGACTGGAACATCAGCCCGCCGTCGAGATTGGAGTTGTGCGGGATGGTGAGCACCTCGCAGCCGGGGACGCCGCGCGTGCACTCGCGGTCGAGGGCCGTCCAGAGCGCCGCCGCGTTCGGCCCCGTCTCCATGGTGCTGATCGGAAGCTCCGGGACGTGCGCGTTGCGGAAGATCACGTTGCGATGGAGGTTCTTCCCGCGGTCCACGCCGGCCGTCCACTCGTAGCCGACGAAGCTCGTGAAACGGCACGCCGCGCTGCGGTCGTAGGCCTCGTCGGCGGCGGCCTGGGTGTCCGCCCACACGGTGCGCGCAGCGGCCAAGCAGCCCGCGCCGCCCTCTCCGCAGAAGCCGAAGCGCTCGCCGCCCGACGAGTAGGCCGTGTTCATCACGAAGAAGGCGACGCGCGGGAAGCCGCGGTACATGCGGCACACGAGCGAGTCGTGGCCCGCGGCGCCCGGCGTGTTGCAGATCTGGACCTCGCCGATCTGCTCGGCGTGATCGGTGACCGCGGCGAAGTCGAGGGGCCGGTCGAGCTGAACGGTGCGCAGCGCGCTGCCGTCCGGGCGCCAGGGCTGGATCGGGAGCCGCTCGCCGCGCGCGATGCGGTAGGCGTCGCGCGGCGTGGTGCGCGTGCCCTGTGTGCTGGCGTCCTGGGAGTACGCGGTGTGCACGTGCGTGTCGCCGAAGAAAGGCCGGCGCTGGGGATCGCGCCCGGCGCAGGGCTCGCGCGCGTCGCTGAACCCGTGGGACGGCGCCTCGGCGATCGGCGCCGGGGGCCCCTCGCGCTCGCAGGCGGCAGCGAGCAGCGCGAGCGCTGCGAGAAAGGTCGTGCTCGTGCGCCGCGTCGACATCGCGCTCCTCGCTCTCGCGCCCGGCGGCGCTTAGGCGCCGCCCGGCGGCGCTCGGGCGCCGATGATAGGCTGCTCGGTCCAAGCGAGGACGCGCGACATGGCGAAGCTCAACCGCATCAGCGCCCGGGTCACCGAGGAGAAGGCACAGGGCGCCTCGCAGGCGATGCTCCACGCGGTGGGCCTCTCGGAGGCCGATCTGCACAAGCCGCAGGTCGGCATCGCCGCCATGTGGTACGACGGCAACCCCTGCAACGTGCACCTGGGCGCGCTGGCCGACGCGGTGCGCGAGGGCGTGAATGCCGCCGGCATGGTCGGGTTGCGCTTCTACACGGTCGGCGTGTCCGACGCGATCTCGATGGGCACGCACGGCATGAGCTTCTCGCTGCAGTCGCGCGATCTGATCGCCGACTCGATCGAGACCGTGATGAGCGCGCAGTGGTACGACGCGAACGTCTCGATCCCGGGCTGCGACAAGAACATGCCCGGCTGTCTGATCGCGATGGGGCGACTGAATCGGCCCGCCCTGATGGTCTACGGCGGAACGATCAAGGCGGGCGTGGGCCGCAAGGGCACGCCCCTCGACATCGTGTCGGCCTTCCAGTCCTACGGCGAGTACATCGCCCAGCGCATCAGCGAGGAGGAGCGCCTCGACATCGTGCGCCACGCCTGTCCGGGCGCGGGGGCATGCGGCGGCATGTACACCGCGAACACGATGGCCTCGGCGATCGAGGCGCTCGGCATGTCGCTGCCCTACAGCTCTTCTACCCCGGCCCTCGACCCGGGGAAGATCGACGAGTGCCGGCGCGCCGGGGCGGCGGTGAAGCGCCTGCTCGAGCTCGACCGGAAGCCGAGCGACATCATGACGCGCGCCGCCTTCGAGAACGCGATGGTCGTCGGGATCGCCGTGGGCGGCTCGACCAACCTGGTGCTCCACCTGATCGCGATGGCGCGCTCGGTGGGCGTGAAGCTCACGCTCGACGATTTCCAGCGCGCGAGCGACCGCACGCCGCTCCTCGCCGACTTCAAGCCGAGCGGGAAGTACGTGATGGAGGATCTGCACGGGGTGGGCGGCACGCCGGCGGTGATGAAGCGGCTGCTCGAGGCCGGGCTTCTGAACGGCGACTGTCTCAGCGTGACCGGCCAGACGATCGCCCAGAACCTGGCGGCGTTGCCGGGGCTCGCCGCGGGCCAGAGCGTGGTGCGGCCGCTCTCCGATCCGATCAAGGAGACAGGCCACCTCCAGATCCTGCGCGGCTCGCTCGCGCCGGAGGGTGCCGTCGCGAAGCTCACCGGGAAGGAGGGGCTCGCCTTCGCCGGTCCCGCGCAGGTGTTCGACAGCGAAGAGGAGATGGTGGCCGCCGCGGAGCAGCACCGCATCCAGCCCGGCTCGGTGATCGTGATCCGCTACGAGGGACCCCGGGGCGGACCCGGCATGCCCGAGATGCTCTCGCCCACCTCGATCCTGATGGGCGCCGGGCTCGGCGACAAGGTCGCGCTGCTCACCGACGGCCGCTTCTCGGGCGGCTCTCATGGCTTCATCATCGGCCACGTGACGCCGGAAGCGCAGGACGGCGGGCCGATCGCGCTGGTGCGCGACGGCGATCGCATCGCCATCGACGCGAAGAAGCACGCGATCGAGCTCGAGATCTCGAGCGACGAGCTCGCGCGGCGGCGAGCGGTCTGGACCGCGCCGCCGCTCAAGGCCACGCGCGGCACGCTCGGGAAGTACATCCGCAGTGTGAGGAGCGCCAGCGAAGGCTGCGTGACGGACGAGTAGCGGCCAGCGCGCCGGCGAGTGGGGGGCGGAGGGGCTCGCGACTCTGGGCCTCGTAGTCGAGGACTGCGGCGCGTGTGGAGTCAGTACGGCGCGCATGGCGTGCTTTCCCGCTCGCTGACCGCGCAGCGTTGCCTTCGTGGCCTGCGGCCCTTGAGGGAATGACCGGCCCTCCGCTGCGACCCGCATCCCGCCCCTCACTCGCCGGCGCGCCTGTCCCGTCGATCCGCCTGGGAGTGGGCGCCGCGAGGGCGCCGTCGAGGCGCCCTCGCGGCGTCGCAAGTCGACGGTCGCGCGGCTCGATGCCGCGCGACCGTCGCCCCAAACTCTTCGGGACAGGTCGAGGAGCCGCCCGCCCGCGGCGGAGTGGCGGCCCCGCCCGAGGAGGAACAGATGGCCGCCGCAGGGCGGGGCCGCCAGAAGCCGCGGGCGGCCACTCGGTAGGCGGGCGAGCCTAGGTAGCGCGAGCGGCACCAGAGGAGCGCCCCGGCTCGGCGGAGCCAGCGAACGAGCGACGCTCAGGTCTCCTCGAGCCCCCGCGCCATCAGGATCTTCCCGCTGCGGACGAGCTCGGTGAGGCCGAGCGGGCGGAGCAGGGCGAGGAACGAGTCGAGCTTCTCGCTCGACCCGTACACGCGCAGCATCAGCGAGTCCTGGCCGTAGTCCACCACCTTCGCGCCGTAGTGCTCGGCGATCTGCAACACCTGCGTGCGCTGGTCGATGCGCGAGCGCACCTTGACCAGCGCGATCTCCGTCTCGTAGGCGTGGTCCCCGGTGTGATCGATCGCGTGAACCACGTCGATCAGCTTCGCGAGCTGCTTGATGATCTGCTCGAGGGTCTCGGGATCGCCCGAGCAGGTGATGGTCATGCGCGAGAAGTCGCCGCTGACGGAGGGCGAGACGACCAGCGACTCGATGTTGTAGCCGCGCCGCGCGAACACCAGCGCCACGCGCACGAGCACGCCGGGCTTGTTGTTCACGTAGAGCGACAGGGTGTGCATGTCTCGCCGCAGGGCGCGAGCCTGGGCGGGGGTGATCTCGCGCTCGCTCTGGGGCTCAGGTGCTGCCAACGGGCTTCTCCAGCCGCTCCTTGGGCGGCTCGATGATCATGTTCGCGATCGCGGCGCCGGCCGGGATCATCGGGAAGACGTTGTCCTCCTTCACGACCTCGGCGACGATCACCACCGGGCCCTTGTGGGCGCGGGCCTGCTTCAGCTTGCGGTCGATGTCGCCCGGCCGCCGGATGCGCAGGCCGCGCACGCCGTAGGCCTCGGCGAGCTTCACGAAGTCGGGGTTGCCCTCGAGGTCCACGCCCGAGAGGCGGTTCTCGAAGAACAGCTCCTGCCACTGGCGCACCATGCCGAGGTAGTGGTTGTTGATGATCAGCACGCTCACCGGGAGCTTGTGGACCGCGACGGTGGCGAGCTCGCACAGCGTCATCTGGAAGCCGCCGTCGCCGACGACGGCCCAGACCTCCTGGTCGGGCCGCGCGAACTGCGCGCCGATGGCCGCCGGGAAGCCGAAGCCCATGGTGCCGGCGCCGCCGGAGGTGATCCAGCGGCGACCCTCGCGCGTGCGGTAGAACTGGGCCGCCCACATCTGGTGCTGGCCCACGTCGGTGGTGACGATCGCCTTGCCGTCCGTGATCGTGTACAGCCGTCGATCACGTGCTGCGCGCGCAGGCCGCCCTTCTTCGCGTAGCGGAGCGGGTAGCGCCTGCGCCAGCCGTCGCACTGCGCGCAGCCACTCGTCGGTGTCGAGCGGGCCCACGCGGGGGATCAGGTCCTCGAGCACGAGCTTGGCGTCGCCGACGATGCAGACGTCCGGCCGGATCATCTTGTCGATCTCGGCGGGGTCGATGTCGATGTGGATCTTGGTGGCCCCGACGCAGAACTCGTCCAGCTTGCCGATGATGCGGTCGTCCAAGCGCGAGCCGATCGAGAGGATCAGGTCGCAGTGCGTGACGGCCTTGTTCGCGTAGGCGGTGCCGTGCATGCCGAGCATGCCGAGAGGCAGCGGGTGCGTCTCGTCGGCGGCGCCCTTGCCGAGCAGCGTGTTCACGACGGCGAGCGCAGCTTCTCCGCGAGCGCCATCACCTCCTTGCCGGCGCCGGAGATCACCGCGCCGTGACCGACGAGCAGCACCGGCGGCGCGCGCGCCCGATCAGCTGCGCGGCGCGCTCGATCGCCTCCGAGTCGCCGCGGCCCGGGACGCGGTAGCCGGGCAGGTCGATGCGGCCCACGGCGGGCGCGTCGCAGGGGCCTTGGCTCACGTCCTTCGGCACGTCGATCAGCACCGGGCCCGGCCGGCCGGTGGTGGCGATGTGGAAGGCCTCGCGCACGATGCGCGGGATGTCGCGCCCCTCGCGCGCCAGGTAGGTGTGCTTCACGACCGGATAGGTGATGCCGGAGACGTCGGCCTCCTGGAAGGCGTCCTTGCCGAGGTTCACGCGGTTGGTCTGGCCGGAGATCACGATCATCGGCACCGAGTCCATGTGCGCGGTCAGGAGGCCGGTGACGGTGTTCGTCGCGCCGGGACCCGAGGTCACGAGCACCACGCCGGGCCGGCCGGTGGCGCGCGCGTAGCCGTCGGCCATGTGGGTGGCGCCCTGCTCGTGGCGGACGAGAATCAGCTTGATCTTCGAGTCGACCAGCGCGTCGAAGATCGGCATCGCCGCGCCGCCCGAGAGCCCGAAGATGAACTCGACGCCCTCCTGCTCGAGACAGCGGATCAGGACCTCGGCCCCGGTGCGGGGACGGCTCGGCTCGGCTTCCATGGAGGCTCCATCTCAGGTCGAGTTCAGAGTCAGGTCGAGTTCGGATCGGGCTCAGGTCAGAAGAGAGTTCGAGAGGAAAGCGCTTTGGCGCGCTTAAATCAACTCCGTCATCGGATCTTCACCAACGGTTCTGAGGTTTTGAGATGACAGTTGGTGGCCCCGTGGGGATTGGCCAGTGAAAGTACCGGATCTCGAGGATATCCTGCGCCGGCTGGTGGCCGCGGACTCGGTCAGCGCCAGCGGCAACCGGGCCGCGGCGGAGCTCGCCGCGGAGCTCTGCGAAGCTGCCGGCGCCCGCGTCGTCCTGCAGCGCTGGGAGGTGCGCGGCGCCGCCCAGGCGAACGTGGTCGCCGTGGTCGGCCCGGATGAGCCCGGCGGCCTGGTCCTCTCGGGCCACCTCGACGTGGTCCCCTTCCGGGACCAACCGGGCTGGGAGCGCGATCCCCTCGCGCTCGCGGGCGCCGGAGATCGGCTCTACGGGCGGGGCACCACGGACATGAAGGGGTTCATCGCCCAATGCCTGGCAGCGCTTCCCGAGCTGGCGCGGCGCTCGCTCGCCCGACCGCTCGTGCTCCTCTTCACCGCGGACGAGGAGGTCGGCTGTCTCGGCGCCGCGCGCCTGGCCGGCGAGCTCGGGAGCTTGTTAGGCGGATGCCCGGTGCCCCGCCTGGCCTGGATCGGCGAGCCGACCTCGTGGCGCGTCTTCCACGCCCACAAGGGCATCGTGGCCTTCGACGTGCGCGTCCACGGGCGCGGCGGGCACAGCAGCGTGCCCGAGGCCGGCGCGAACGCGATCGCGGGCGCCGCCGAGGCGGTGGCCCGGCTGGGCGCGCTCCAGGCCGAGCGGCGCGCGCGCAAGAGCGAGCGCTTCGCGCGCCTCTTCCCCGAGGCGCCCTACACGACCCTCAACTTCGGCACGATCCGAGGCGGCAGCGCCTCGAACATGATCGCCGAGTCGTGCAGCGTGAGCGTCAGCTACCGGCCGCTCCCCGACGAGGATCCGCTCGCGCTCTACGAGGAGGCGCGCGGGCGCCTGCTCGCGGCGCCGCTGCGCGATCCGGGCTCGGCCGCGCCGCTGCGCGTCGAGATCGGCCCGCCCCTCTCGGCGCCCGGCGTGCTCTCCCCGCGCGGCACGCCGCTCGAGGGCGAGCTGTGCGCGCGACTCGGTGCGAGCGAGGTCGGCGGCGCCCCCTATTGCACCGACGCCGGTCGCTTCGCCGCGATCGGCATCGACTCGTTGATCTGCGGGCCCGGCGATCTCGCGGAGGCGCATCAGCCCAACGAGAGCATCGGCCGTCGCGCGCTCGCGGAGGGCGTGGACCACATCCGCGCCGTCGTCGGGCGCCTGTGCGGTATTCCCTAAGCGCTGGCGAAGAAGGCGCGCGCGGCGCGCGCCGGATCGCCGACCAGATCTTCGGCGGAGCCGCCCCGCAGCCAGTCGTCGGGCAGGAGGCTCCGATAGGGCTCGCGCAGGAAGCGCTCGCCGAACAAGACCGCCACGCCGCGATCCTCGTCGCGGCGCAGCAGGCGTCCGACGGATTGGATCACGCGCGTCATGCCCGGCAGCGCGTAGGCGAGCGCGAAGCCGTCGCCGAAGGTCTCCTCCAGGAGCTCGCGGCGGAGCTCGCTCTTCGGCTCCAGCGCGGGTAGGCACGGGCCCAGCACGGCCACGGCGGCGAGGCCGAGCCCGGCCGTGTCGAAGCCCTCGGTGAGCGCCCCTCCGGCGACCGCGAGCGCCAGCACCGGCGGGCCTTCGCGCAGCCGAGTGATCCACGCCTCGCGCTCGCGCGCGTCGGCGCCCGCGCCCTCGCACACGACCGCGCAGCCGAGCGCGCGCAGCCGCTCGGCGAGCTGGGCGAGCCACGCGAAGCTCGGCCCCACCGCGAGGGTGTGGCCCGGCACGCTGGCCGCGAGCTTCGCGAGCTTGCTCGCGAGCGGGCCGAGCTCCCGCTCTCGCGCCCGGAAGCGCGTGTCGACGCGCGGGTCGACGACCACGCGCAGCCGTTCGCTGCGGCTCGCCCCGCGCACGCGCAGCGAGCGCCAGGCGGTCGGGGTCGAGCCCGAGCAGGCGCGCGTGCCACTCCGGGGGCGAGAGCGTGGCCGAGAGGCCGATCACCGCGTGCGCGCCCGCAAAGACGCGGGCGAGCGCGGGGGCCGCGTCGATGCAGGCGCGCTCGAGCCACGCCGCTCCGTCGCTGCGACCCGCGAGGCTCCGGTGGGTGCCGGCTTCGGGCGTCTCGAAGAACTGGAGCACGTGGAAGGCGAGGCCGAGGAAGGCCGCCTGCGGACCCACGACGGGCCCATCGCCGAGCTCGAGCAGGGCCTCCTCGAAGGCTGCGTCCGCCTCGCGCGCGAGCTCGTCGGCCAGCGCGGGGTCGAGCCCGGCGAGCTGGCTCGCATCGGGCGCGCCGCCGACCGCCTCTGCGACCGCGCTCTCGACGGTTGCGACGAGGCGCTCGGCGAGCTCGCGCTGGCGCCGATGGAGGGGAGCGCTTCCCAACGCGATGCGCTCGATCGCGCTGCGCAGCTCCGCGACGTCGAGACGCGCCGAGAGCGCGTCGCGCACGCGCGCGGGAAGCCCATGCGCCTCGTCCACGACCAACACGCTGCGCGCGAGCGAGCTCGGGTCGCGCAGCTCGGCCAGCGCCACGCTCGGATGAAACGCGTAATTCGTGTCGGCGACGACCGCGCAGGCCTCGCGCGCGGCTTCGCTCATGAGCTCGTAGGGGCAGGCGCCGGCGTCGCGGGCCAGTGAGAAGACGGCGTCGGGCACGGCGAAGCCGCCCTCGAACGCGCGCTCCCGGAGTCCTCCGCTCTCGACCGCGCGCCGATGGCCGCGCGCGTGACCGCAGGCGCGCTCGTGGCAGACGAGATCTCCGGTCGCGCACATGCGCGCCTTCGCGCGCAGGCGCGCGGCGACGCGCACGCCCGGCGGAGCGACTGCGCGCAGCGTCTCGAGCGCGAGGCGCTGCTGGAGCGTGCGGCTGGTGAGCACGTAGAGCTGGAGGTCGTGCGCCAGGGCGTGCCGGAGCGCCGGCGGAAGAGCCGCCGCCGTCTTCCCCAGCCCGGTCGGGGCCTCGATCAGGAGGTGCTCGCGCTGCTCGAGCGCGCGCTCCACGGCGCGCGAGATTCGGCCTGGCCGGGCCGCAGGACGGCGAAGGGCGCGCGCAGCGCGGGCGCGGCGCCGCGCCGGCGCGCGAGCTCCGCCTCGCGCTCGCGGGCGGAGGCGAGGAAACCGGCGACGGCCTCGCGGCAGCGCTCGCGCGCGGCCTCTCGTTGGAGATCGACGAGCTCTCGCCGGGGGCTCCGCTCTGGACGCAGCCAGACGAGCTCCGCCGAGCACACGACTGCGCGCTCCTCGGCGAGGAGCCAGGCGTAGAGCGCGGCCTGGAGCGAGGCGGCGCCTCGCAGCCAGTCCGCGGGCGGGTCGCTGCGGGCGAGCTTCAGCTCCTCCACGCGAAGGCCTTCGGGAGTCTGGCGCACGCCGTCGCAGCGGCCGCCGAGGGTCACGCGGAACCCCTCGAGCTCGAGCTCGGCGCGCACCGGAACCTCCGCGGTGAAGCTCGGGTCGCGCGCGCGCGCCTCGGCCTGATAATCGACGTGCGCCCGCACGCCCAGCTCGAGCAGGCGCGCGCGCCCACGTCCGCCGAAGCCGACGGGTGGCGGAAAGTGCGCGAGCGCGACGTCGGTCACGCTCAGCTGGAGCGTGCGCTCAGACAGGGCGACGCGCGTGGCGCCTCCGCAGCGGCCAGAGGACCGACGCGCGACCAAGACCTCGCGCGACGAAGAGGCGAGGCGAAAATAACACGAAAGATCCTCGCAAAACAAAGCCCGCCGAGGCGGGCCGTTGTCAGAAATGACAACAACAAGAAGCTAGCAGACCGCGCGAGCCGCGCAAGGCCTCGCGCGAAGATTCTTGAAAACCCCGGCGACAGGCGCCCAAGGCCGTTCAACGACCCCGAAACCTGGCCTTTCGCGCACGATTTCCGGGCCTGGAAGGGGCGAGTGTTTCGCCCGGGTCCGCCTGGGATCGCGGCTCTCGATCGGCGCGCACGAAACTGGAGCGCACCGGGCCGGGCTCCCTCCTAGCATTCGCGCCCCGGGAGGTGCCGCTGCATGCCGCTCGAGGTCGAGCTTCGGGGCCGGCGGGTTCTCGTGGTCGGGGCTTCGTCGGGCGTCGGCCGCGCGGTGGCCGCGCTCGCCTCGCGCGCCGGCGCCCGCGTTGCGCTCGCCGCCCGCCGCATCGATCGACTCGACGCGCTCGCCGCCGAGCTCGCGCGCAGCGGCGCGGAGGCGCACGCGATTCGCTGCGACGTCGCGCGCGAGAGCGACTGCCGTGGCGCCGCCGCGCGAGCCGCGCAGGCGCTCGGAGGCCTCGACGCGCTCGTCTACGCGCCCGGCATCTCGCCGCTCTGCCTGTTGGCCGACGCCGGCGCAGACGCCTGGGGCGACGTCCTGCGCGTGAACCTGATCGGCGCCTCCCTGATGACTGCGGCCGCGCTCCCCGCCCTGCGCGAGAGCCGCGGCCGCGCGGTCTACGTGGGCTCCTACTCGGCGCGACAGACGCTCCCCGGCATAGGGCTGTACAGCGTCTCGAAGCTGGCCCTGGCAGGGCTCGTGAGCGCATGGCGCCTGGAGCAGCCCGACGTCGACTTCACCCACGTCGTGCTCGGCAACACGCTCGAGACGGAGTTCGCGGCGAGCTGGGGTGCGGAGAAGACCGCGGCGATCTCACGGCTCTGGATCGAGCGCGGCCTCTTCCCGGCGCCGAAGATGATGCCGCTCGCCTCGGCGGCAGAGGCGATCGTCTCCGTCCTCGCGCTGCGGGGCTTCGTCGACGAGCTCGGCGTCATGCCGCGCGCGCGCGACGGCCCGATGACCTAGAAGGAACCCCAGCACCAGTACAGAGGAGGCTCGATGCAAAGACGAGAGTTGCTCGCCGGCGCGCTCGCCCTGGCGGCGGCCCGCGCCTGGGCTGGTCCGGACGCGCTCCCGTCCTGGAACGACACCGCGCCGAAGCAGGCGATCGTGGCCTTCGTCGAGAAGACGACGACCGAAGGGTCGAGCGCGTTCGTGCCGGCCGCGGAGCGCATCGCGGTATTCGACAACGACGGGACGCTCTGGGCCGAGCAGCCGATCTACTTCCAGCTCGCCTTCGCGATCGATCGCGTGAAGACTCTCGCTCCGAAGCATCCCGAGTGGAAGACCGAGGAGCCGTTTCGCTCGCTCCTCGCGGGAGACGTGAAGGCGGCGCTCGCGGGGGGCGAGCAGGCCGTGGTGCAGATCGTGATGGCCACGCACGCGGGCACGACGACCGACGAGTTCGCCCAGACGGTCCGAGACTGGACGAAGACCGCACGCCACCCGAAGACCAGGCGCCTCTACACCGAGATGGTGTACCAGCCGATGCTCGAGCTGCTCGCCTACCTGCGAGCCAACGGCTTCAAGACCTTCATCGTCTCGGGAGGCGGCATCGAGTTCATGCGCGCCTGGGCGGAGGACGTCTACGGCATTCCGCCCGAGCAGACCGTCGGAAGCGCGGTCGAGACGAAGTTCGAGATGCGCCCGACGGGACCCGTGCTGCTGCGCGAGGCGAAGATCGACTTCGTGGACGACGGGCCGGGGAAGCCGGTGGGGATCAACCGCCACATCGGCCGGCGGCCCATCCTGGCCTTCGGAAACTCGGATGGCGATCTCCAGATGCTCCAGTGGACCGCCGCGGGCGCGGGCGCCCGCTTCCTCGGCGTCGTCCACCACACCGACGCCACCCGCGAGTGGGCCTACGATCGGAGCTCACCCATCGGAAAGCTCGATCAGGGCGCTCGACGAGGCGGCCGCCAAGGGCTGGAGCGTCGTCGACATGAAGGCCGACTGGAAGCGCGTCTTCCCGTTCGACCCGTGACCGGAGACGACGCGGGGCCAGGCTCTAGCGGCCTGACCCCGCGATCGACTTGGTGGAGCTGATCGGGAATCGAACCCTCGACCTCGTGAATGCCATTCACGCGCTCTCCCAGCTGAGCTACAGCCCCGAGAGCCGCGCAAGCTATCGGGCCGCCTCCAGCGCGTCAAAGGCGCTCAACAGACGCACAGCGGGGCGATGGTATGGTCCGCCGCGCGCCGGAGTGGCGGAACGGCAGACGCAGGGGACTCAAAATCCCCCGGGCCGCGAGGTCCGTGTGGGTTCGAATCCCACCTCCGGCACCACGAGGAGTCGATGCGCGGCGCTGGGCCTTCCGATCGCACTCGCGAGCCTGCTTTCGCTCGGGGGCCCTGGCGGCGCGGGCCGAGTGCCCGAGCGGCCTGCGCGAGTTCGTCGGCACGGTGACGCGCGTCGACGCCGGCAAGCTCTCCGTGGACAGCCGCCTCGGCGACGGCCTGCGCTTCGAGCGCGCGCCCGACGCGCGCGTGGTGGGCCGCCGCGACTGGAGCGAGATCCGGCCCGGCGATCTCGTCTCGGTCTGCTGGAGGTTCGACGACAAGCCGCGCAAGGCGTACGTGGTGACGGTCCGCTAGGAGCCAGTCCCCTCCTGGGTCCGAGCTCCGACCGTGCGCACTCCCGGATCGAGCCGTACCGTTCCTGCGATGGCGGCTCCGCTGCTCAGCCCGGACCAGTTCGAGCGCTACCGGCGCCACCTGAGTCTTCCCGAGTTCGGCGTCGAGGGACAGCGCAAGCTCCTCCGAGCGAGCGTGCTGGTGATCGGCGCCGGCGGGCTCGGCTGCCCGCTCACCCAATACCTGACCGCCGCGGGCGTCGGGCGCATCGGGCTCGCGGACTTCGACGTCGTCGATCTCTCGAACCTGCAGCGCCAGGTGCTGTACGGCACCGCCGACGTCGGCAAGCCGAAGGTCGACGTGGCGTTGGCCCGTCTGCGCGCGATGAACCCGGACGTGGACACGGTCGCGATCCGCGAGCGCGTCACCTCCGAGAACGCCCTCGCGCTGTTCCGCGACTGGGACGTGATCATCGACGGCACGGACAACTTCCCCACGCGCTACCTCTCGAACGACGCGTGCGTGCTGCTCGGCAAGCCGACCGTCTACGGCGCGATCCTGCGCTTCGAGGGGCAGGCCTCCACCTTCGATGCGCGCCGGGGTCCCTGCTACCGCTGCCTGTTCCCGGAGCCGCCGCCGCCCGGCTCGGTGCCGTCGTGCGCGGAGGGCGGGGTGCTCGGCGATCCTGCCGGGCGTGATCGCCATGATCCAGGCCACCGAGGCCGTGAAGCTGATCACGGGGATCGGCGAGCCGCTGATCGGTCGCTTGCTCCACTACGACGCGCTGGCGATGCGCTTCAGCGAGTTCCGCTTCAGCAAGGACCCCGAGTGTCCGCTGTGCGGCGAGCATCCCACGCTCACCAAGCTGATCGACTACGAGGGCTTCTGCGGGGTCGCGCACGCGGCGGAGCCGCTACCCGAGATCTCCGCGGCGGGCCTCGCGCGGCTCCTGGCCGGCGGCGAGCGACTGCTGCTGCTCGACGTGCGCCAGCCCGAGGAGTTCGCGCGCGCTCGCATCCCGGGCTCACGGCTGATCCCGCTGGGGGAGCTCGAGGGCCGCCTGGGCGAGCTCGCCGAGTGGAAGAGCGGTCGCGTGATCGTGCACTGCAAGAGCGGCGCGCGCAGCGCGCGCGCCTGCACGCTCCTGCACGGGGCGGGCTTCGAGGACGTCACGAATCTGTCGGGCGGGATCGACGCCTGGTCGATCAGCGTCGACCCGAGCGTGCCGAGGACCTGATGGCGAAGTCGCTGATCCCGGATCCGCTGGCGCGCCGTCACCAGCTCGAGGGCAAGCTCGAGCCCGCGCGCGCGCGCGCGATCGGCGCCGCCTACCGCGCCGCTGGGCGCGAGCTCGAGTCGATCGCGTTCTTTCGCGTGGCCGGGGCCACGGCCGAGCTCGAGGAGAGCTGTCGCCGAGCGATCGAGAGCGGAGACGCCTTCCTGCTGCGCGAGGCGAGCGCCGCGCTGGGGCGTGAGCCAGCGCTCGACGCCTGGCGCGCGCTGGCGGCCTCCGCGGAGGCCGCGGGCCTCTTGCGCTACGCCGGCGATGCGCGCCGGCAGATCGAGCGCCTCGCCGCGGCGAAGAGCTGAGCCCAGGAGGAGTCATGCCGTTGCGGTGTCTGGTGGTGCGCGGCCTCGCCAAAGAGGTGGAGGAGGATCTCAACAAGTTCCTCGCCAGCCACGACGTCCACATCCAGCACATGGCCCAGAGCGAGCACGCTGAGTACATCTCGGTCACGCTCCTGTACGAGGAGCCCCCGACTGTCGGCTGATGCTCGTGCCGGCGCGTGAGATCCGCATCGAGGGCGCGCGCGCCCACAACCTGAAGGGCGTGAGCTGCGCGATTCCCGTCGGCAGGCTGACGGTGATCTCGGGGCCGTCGGGCTCGGGAAAGTCGAGCCTGGCCTTCGACACGCTGTATGCCGAAGGCCAGCGCCGCTACGTCGCGTCGCTCTCCACGTACGCGCGCCAGTTCCTGGAGAAGCTGCCGCGCCCGGCGGTGGACCTCGTCACGAACCTGCCGCCCGCGATCGCGATCGAGCAGCGCAACCGCGTGACGAACGCGCGCTCCACGGTCGGCACCGCGACGGAGATCCTCGACCACCTGCGCCTGCTCTTCGCGCGCGTCGGCGAGACCGTCTGCTGCGGCCAGCCCGTGCGCCCCGGCACCGTCGACGAGCTGGCCCGGCGCGTGCTCGAGCAGCACGCCCAGGAGCGCGTGGTCCTCGCGGTCGCGCTGCCCACCCGGCCGAAGCCCAAGGAGCTGCGCGAGCAGCTCCTGCGCGAGGGCCTGCGCAGGCTCCTGTTGCCGGACGGAGGCTTCGCCGACCTCGAGGAGCAGAGCGCCGCGCGCCTGGCCGCGCTGCGCGAGAGTGCACTGCTCGTGATCGACCGGCTGGAGGTCTCGGCCGCCTCGCGCACGCGCCTGGCCGAGGCGATCGCCGCCGGCTTTCTGCGCGGCGCGGGCGAGCTGACGGTCGTGGCGGCGGATGGCAGCCGGCGCATCGCCCGGGAGGGCTTCTGTTGCGAGCGCTGCGGCAGACGCCATCCGACGCCGGAGCCAGCGCTGTTCTCCTTCAACAGCCCGCTCGGCGCTTGCCCGGCCTGTCACGGCTTCGGGCGCACCCAGGCACTCGACCTCGCGCGCGTGATTCCCGACGAGGGCCGCACGCTCGCGCGCAACGCGATCGCGCCGTTCGCGACGCCGTCGGCGCGCAGCTGCCAGCGCGACCTGCTGGCTGGCTGTAGGAAGCGCGGGGTGGCGACCGACGTGGCTTGGCGCGACCTCTCGGAGGCGGACCGCGCCTGGGTGCTCGCCGGGGACGACGACTGGTACGGGGTGAAGGGGTACTTCGAGTGGCTCGAGGGGCGCCGCTACAAGGTCCAGGCGCGCGTCGCGATCGCGCGCTACCGGCGCTTCGATCCCTGCGAGAGCTGCGGCGGGACGCGCTTGCGCAGCGAGGCGCTCGCGGTGCGAGTCGGGGGCAAGGACCTCGGCGAGGTCGCGCGCACCACGATCGGCGAGCTCGACGCGTGGCTCGCGAGCCTCGCGCTCTCGGGCGCGCGCGAGGCGCGGGGCAAGCGGCTGCTCGAGGGGCTGCGCGCCCGCGTCGCGACGGCCGCGCGCGTGGGGCTCGGCTACCTGGGGCTCGATCGCCAGCTCCGCACGCTCTCCGGAGGAGAGGCGCAGCGCATCCAGCTCGCGACCGCCCTGGGCGGCGCGCTCACCGCGGCACTCTACGTGCTGGACGAGCCCTCCGTCGGCCTGCACGCGCGCGACGTCGCCCGGCTGCTGGAGGTGCTCTGCGCGATCCGCGACCAGGGCAACACGGTCGTGGTGGTGGAGCACGCGCTCGAGATCGTGAGCGCTGCCGATCATTTGATCGACCTGGGGCCGGGATCAGGACGGCTCGGTGGCGAGATCGTCGCGCAGGGCAGCGTGGCCGAGGTGGCGGCGAGCCACGCCTCCGTCACGGGGCGTGCGCTCGCCGGCGCGTTTCGCGTCGCGCGCGCGCGGCACGCCGAATCCCACGGCTGGCTGCGGGTGCGCAACGCGCGCGCTCACAACCTCGGGGGCGTCGACGTCGACATCCCGCTCGGGCAGCTCGTCGTCGTGACGGGCGTCTCGGGGGCGGGCAAGACGAGCCTGGTCCGCTCGGTCGTGGTCGGCCACTTGACCCGCGCGCCGGATCGCGGCGCCTGCGACGGCATCGAGGGCGCGGAGCGCGTGCGCGAGGTGGTGGTCGTCGAGCCGACGCCTCCCGGTCGCACGCTGCGCTCGAACCTCGCGACGGTCTCGAAGGCTTTCGACGGCATTCGCGCGCGCTTCGCCGCGACCGCCGAGGCGCGCCGCCGCAAGCTCGGGCCCGGCTGGTTCTCCTTCAACGTGCCCGGGGGCCGCTGCGAAGCGTGCGAAGGCACCGGCGAGGTCGTCGTCGACATGCAGTTCCTGGAGGACGTGCGCACGCCGTGCGAGGCGTGCGCGGGGACGCGCTACCGCGCCGAGGCGCGCGAGATCGCGCTCGCCGGCCGCAGCATCGTCGACGTGCTGCGGCTCACCCTCGACGAGGCGCGGGCTCTATTCGCCGACGATCGCGCGATCGCGGATCGCCTGGCCCCCTTTGCCCGCGTGGGTCTGGGCTATCTGACGCTCGAGCAACCGCTCTCGACGCTCTCGGGCGGCGAGCTCCAGCGCATCCGCGTGGCGCAGGCCTTGACCGCTCGGAGCGCCGGCTGCCTCTACGTGCTCGACGAGCCCACCACCGGCCTCCATCCCGCGGAGGTGCAGGTGCTGCTCGACTGCCTGGACGCGCTGCTCGACCAGGGCGGCAGCCTGCTCGTGGTGGAGCACAACCTCGACGTGATCCGGCTCGCCGACTACGTGATCGATCTCGGACCCGAGGGCGGACCGGGCGGCGGGCGGGTGATCGCGGCGGGGCCGCCCGAAGCGATCGCGCGCAGCGCGGCGTCGCACACCGGCGCGGCGCTGCGCGCGCTCGGCTGAGCCCATGCCGCGCGCGGTCCCGCCCGATGACATCGCACCGCACGTGTTCTTCACACAGTGGCTTCCCGAGGTGGTGCGGACGGACCGCGAGCGCCGCGAGCGGCTCGCCGGCACGGCGGCGACGCTCGCCTTCGAGCTGCTGGGCGACGGCGGCGGCCACTTCCACCTGCGCGTGGAGGCCGGTGAGGTGCGCGGCTATGCCGGCCGCGCGCAGTCCGCCGATCTCTGGGTGAGCGTCGACCTCGAGAGCTGGCGCGCGCTCAACGCCGGCACCCTCTCGGCGCCCGAGGCGCTGCTGCGCCAGCGCGTGCGCCTCTCGGGAGACCTCACCCTCGCGGTGAAGCTCCACCTGATCATCGGTTGAGCGGCGCGAGCGCCGCTCAGCCTAGGTCGTCGGCTCCGCGGGCTCGCCGAAGTCCGGCGTGACGAAGCCGGCCGCGATCTCCCGCAGCGCAGTCACCACGTCCTTGTTCTCGCCTCGCGGCACGAGCGGATCCGCCCCCTTCTGGAGCTGTCGCGCGCGAATGCGCGCCATGCGCACCAGCTGGAAGCGGTTGGGAATGCGGGCGGTGCAGTCTTCGATGGTGATGCGGGCCATTTACGCCTCGTGGTGGATCAGGGCGGGCCGCTGGGACCGGAGGGCACCGAACATCCAGATGCCGATCACGGTTCCGCAGACCAGGAGATCCGATTGTGAGAGTGAGGAAGAGTTCGACCATGGAGTCTCCAAAAGGGAAAGGGCTCGAGCAGGGCTGGCTCCAGACGAGGCGCGCTCAGCGTCTGCGCGAGCGGATGAACGCCAGGTACTTGAGCAGCTCCTCCTCCTCCTCGGCGGTCAGGTCGTCGATGGCGAAGGCGGCCAGGCGCATGCGGCGTCCGGCATTCGCACCGTCCGGGGCGGGCAGCAGGTACCCGGCCTTCTCCATCAACGCCTCGTAGGGAACGGCGTAGACCGCGGCCAGCCGGTGCAGGATGCTGGGCGAAGGCTGCCGGATCCTCCCCTTCTCGAGCTGGCTCAGGTACGCGTTCGATACGTCGCGCTCCGTGGCCTCCTCGACCTGGCGCAGGGAGAGGCCCTTGGCGGCGCGCAAGTCGGCCAGCAGCGCGCCGAGCGCATTCTGGCCGCGCTGGCCGGGCGGGGGCTTGCGGCGGGGCGCCTGCTGGCGGGCGTGCTTCACGGGCTCGAGCATCGCGCCACCTGCTTGATATGTCAAGCGTTCTGCATGATCGCTTGACATACTTAGCTTGCGGTGTATTCTTAGCAGACGTCGAAAGCGGCCGAGGAGAACGCGATGAACGTCGTGAACTGGGTGCGTTGGAACACAGAGCGAGCTCGAGCAGGAGGAGCGCGAGAAGCTCCTCGGCGGCTTGACTCCCGAGCAGTCGCGGCGCTTGGTCGAGAACGACTCCGTGTGGTTGGACCGCGTCGGAGTGATCTGGAGACCGCCGAGCGGGGGCCTGCGCCGCCAGCGCTTCACACACAGCGCGGACTTCGCGACCCGGCATGGGTCCTTCCGCGTGGACTCGGAGGGCTCGTTCCACGCGTTGACCGCCGAACGCGCGGACTCGGTCCAGGGGGCCACGCGATGAAGGTTCGACCGCTCTACGACCGGCTCCTGATCCAGCGCGTCGACGAAGAAGCCAAGACCAAGGGCGGGATCCTCATCCCGGACACCGCGAAGGAAAAGCCCCAGCAAGGCCGCGTGATCGCCGCTGGCCGCGGCCGCGTGCTGGACGACGGAAACGTCCGCGACCTCGACGTGGCGCTCGGCGACCGCGTCTTGTTCGAGAGGCACGCGGGGACGGAGTTCCAGCTGGACGGCCAGCAGCATCTCATCATCCGCGAGGACGACGTCCTCGCCATCTTGAAGTAGGGAGACCCCATGGCAGCCAAGGAGATTCTCTTTCCAGCAGGACGCTCGGGCAGCGCTCTTGCGCGGCGTGAACGCGATGGCGCGCGCGGTGCGCGTGACGCTCGGTCCCAAGGGCCGCAACGTGCTCATCGAGAAGAGCTGGGGCGCCCCGATCGTCACCAAGGACGGCGTGACGGTCGCGAAGGAGGTCGACTTCTCGGATCGGTTCGAGAACATGGGCGCTCAGCTGGTGAAGGAGGTGGCCTCCAAGACCTCCGACGTCGCCGGCGATGGCACCACCACGGCGACAGTGCTGGCCCAGGCGATCTTCCGCGAGGGCACGAAGCTGGTCGCGGCAGGCGTCAACCCGATGGACTTGAAGCGCGGCATCGACCAGGCCGTGGCGGTGGTGGTGGAGCAGCTGCAGAAGCTCTCCAAGCCGACCCGCGACCCGAGTGAGATCGCCCAGGTCGGCACGGTCTCGGCGAACGGCGACGAGGCGGTCGGCGCGATGATCGCCGAGGCCATGGAGCGAGTGGGCAAGGAGGGCGTGATCACCGTCGAGGAGGCCAAGGCGATCGACTCGAGCCTCGAAGTGGTCGAGGGCATGCAGTTCGACCGGGGCTATCTCTCACCCTACTTCGTCACCGAAGCCGAGAGCATGCAGGTCGTGCTCGAGGACGCGCTGATCCTGATCAGCGAGAGGAAGATCGCGAGCATGAAGGATCTGCTGCCGTTGCTCGAGCAGGTGGCGCAGCAGGCGAAGCCGCTCCTGATCGTCGCCGAGGACGTCGAGGGGGAAGCGCTCGCGACGCTCGTGGTGAACAAGCTTCGCGGCAGCTTGAGAGTGGCGGCCGTGAAGGCGCCCGGCTTCGGCGATCGCCGCAAGGCGATGCTCGAGGACATCGCGGTGCTCACCGGCGGGCAAGTGATCAGCGAGGAGCTCGGCATCAAGCTGGAGAACGTGACACCGAAGGATCTCGGGCGCGCGAAGAAGATCCTGATCGACAAGGACGACACCACGCTGATCGGCGGCGCGGGCAGCAAGAAGGCGATCGAAGGGCGCTGCGTCGAGCTTCGCCAGCAGATCGAGAAAGTCACCAGCGACTACGATCGCGAGAAGCTCGAGGAGCGCCTCGCCAAGCTGTCCGGCGGCGTGGCGGTGGTGAAGGTGGGGGCGGCGACCGAGACCGAGATGAAGGAGAAGAAGGCCCGGGTCGAGGACGCGCTGCACGCGACGCGGGCGGCGATCCAGGAGGGCATCGTGCCCGGGGGCGGCGTCGCGCTGCTGCGCGCGCAGCCCGCGCTGGACGGGCTGGCCGAAGGGCTCCCCGCGGATCAGCGACCCGGCGTGGCCATCGTTCGGCGGGCCCTCGAGGAGCCGCTCCGGCAGATCAGCGAGAATGCTGGCGTCGAAGGCTCCATCGTGGTGGACCGCGTGAAGGCCGGGAAGGGCGCGTTCGGCTTCAATGCCGCGACCGAGACCTACGAGGACCTGCTGAAGGCGGGCGTGATCGACCCGACCAAGGTCGTGCGCTGCGCGCTCCAGAACGCGGCGAGCGTGGCGGGGCTCCTGCTCACCACGGAAGCCCTGGTCGCGGAGAAGCCGGAGAAGCCGCGCAAGGACTCGGCGGAAGACTCGGAGCCGGGCAGCGACTGACGGTCGAGCTCAGGAATCGTTCGCGCCGAGCTTCGCGCGCCGCCGCAGGCTGAAGACACGCTTGTCGTGGCCGCGGCGCAGCTGATGGCGGAGCTGATCGAGCGCCTTGTCGGCCGCGCGGCCGAGAGCCGGCGCCTGCGCGTGGCTCGCGAGCTCGGTGCGCCGGCCGCTCGCGCGCGCGCTCGCATGGTGTCCCGTGCCGTCGGGGCTGAGCGTCACGTCGACGTGCGTGAGCTCCGGGAACTCGTCGGCCAGCTCACGGCAGCGGCGCTCCAGGTGGCTGCGCAGCTCCTCGACCACCGCCATGTCCTTGAAGTGCACCGCGACGACGGCTTCGCTCATGGGGGCTCCCGCTCGAACTATGCGCGCGACGCGGCGGCCGTCAAGAACGAAGTATCGTCTCGCTCCTGGAAGCGTTTCGAGCGCTGGTGCCTCGCCCGGACTTCAAATCCGGTGGAGACCGCGGCGACGCGGTCTCGGCGGGTTCGATTCCCGTCCGCTTCCGCCACGACCACGCCAGGAAGATGTTGACCACCCTCGCGCAGTCGCGGAGAATGCGTCGCGGGGGAGAGCGTTGTACTCGCTTGCGGATACCGCGCGCATCCTGCGCGTCTCGCCGCGTCGACTGCGCTACTGGAGCCGGACGCGACTCGTCGCGGCCGCGCCGGAGCAGGCCTTCGGCTTCGCGGAGCTCGTGAAGCTGCGCGCGCTGGTCGAGCCTGCTCGCGCACGGGGTCTCGGTGCGCCGCATCCGGCGCTCGGTGGCGCGGCTGAAGACGCGCCTGCCCGAGCTGGGCGAGCCCCTCGCAGCGCTCCGCCTCTGGGGAGGCGACGCGCGTCGCGTGGTGGCGCGCCACGGCGGCGCGCTGGTCGAGCTCGACGGCCAGCTCGTGCTCGAATTCGAGGCGCTCGGGGCGAGCGCCGTGCGCGGTGCTCCCGACGCCCGTCGCTGGGGCGCCGCGCACCGCCTTCGAGTGGTTCGAGCGCGGCTGCGCGCTGGACGGGGAGTCCGCCAAGTCACCCGAGGCGCTCGAGGCCTACCGGCGCGCGATCGAGCTCGAGCCCGAGTTCGCCGACGCCTGGTGCAACTTCGGGACGCTCCACTTTCACCGCGGCGAGCGCAGCGAGGCGCAGCAAGCGTACGAGACCGCGCTGCTCCACGCGCCCGAGCACCTCGAGGCGCACTTCAACCTCGCCAACCTGCTCGACGAGGCGGGGCGGCGCGAGGCCGCGCTCCACCACTACAAGCACGCGGTGCGCATCGACCCGACCTTCGCCGATGCGCGGCTCAACCTGGCGCTGCTCTACGACCGCCTCGGCGCTGCGCCGGCTCGGGCGCGAGCAGTGGCGCCAATACCTGAAGCTCGTGCCGACGGGAAGCTGGGCCGATCTCGCGCGCGAGCGCGTGGTCGAGCCCGGCGGAGCTGCGCCGAGGGGCTCAGGGAGTGACGCGGAAGGTGCGGCGCTCGGCGCGCTCGCCTTCGTAGCGCACCTCGATCTGCCAGATCCCGGCCTTCGCGAGGCCGCCGGGCGGCGCGTACTCCATCTGGAGCCGGCGGCCGCGCCGCTGGAGCTCGGACGTGGGCGTCACCTCCACTCCGCTCGGGTCGATCCAGTGCACGGTCAGCTTGTCGCGCGAGTCGCTCCCACTCGGGCTCGAGCTCGCCGAACCAGAGCACGCGCGCGGCGCCGATCCGGAACTCGTCGCGCGCGACGCCCACCGGCGTCTCGGTCTGGCCGGCCTCGGCCTTGCGCCCGTCCGAGGTCGCGGACTCGGCGAAGAGCGGGAAGGTGAGGCGGTCGATGCGCTCGCGCGCCTGCTTCTGCAGGAGCCCGCCCGCTTCGAAGCGCCGCTCGGCCTGCTCGAGGTAGAAGACCGCGTTCACGCGATCGCCGCGCTGCTGGTAGAGCTGCCCGATCCGGTAGTAGGTCAGGGCGACCTCGGGGTCGAGCAGCAGCGCGCGGCGGTAGGCGGCGATCGCCTCGTCGTTGCGCGCGAGCTCGGTCAGGAGCTCCGCCTCGCGAAACGGGACGCGCGGGTCGTTGGGCTCCTCGGCGCCGGCTCGGGCCAGAATCTCCACGGCGCCCGCCGTGTCCTCGGCGCTCTCGCGGGCCTCGGCCAGCGTGAGCGCGCGGGTTCGTGATGCGCGTGTCGGGCGCGGGGCGATGGGAGGGCAGCGTGGTCAGCTTCTCGGCGAGCAGCTGCGCCAGGCGCGCCTGGACCGGGGCGAGCTCGGAGTAGAGCGCGGGATCGCGCTTTGCCGGGGATGGTGGTCGCGCGGGCGCGGGCGATCGCGTCGTCGAGGCGCTGCTCGACGCGCGGATGGCGAGAGCAGGTAGGGCGGGCAGCGGGGCGCCCGGGTGCGCGTCCTTCTGGGCGAGCAGGCGGTCGAAGAAGTTCGCCATGCCCATCGGGTTGTAGCCCGCGCGCACCATGAAGACGGTGCCGACCTGGTCGGCCTCGGCCTCGAACTCGCGGCGTGTAGGACAACTGGAGGCTCTCGTTCACGCCCTGGGCGACGATCATCGCCGCGGGATCGCCCGTCGCGACCGCGGCGCCCATGCCGAGCAGGCTCGCGAGCAGCTGCGGGATCGCGGACTTCTTGGCGAGCTGGGCCACGTGGCTGCGCTTCGCGTGCGCGATCTCGTGGGCCATCACGCCGGCCAGCTCGTCGAGATCGTGCGCCGCGAGGATCGTGCCGCTGTTGAAGAAGATGTAGCCGCCCGGCAGGGCGAACGCGTTCAGCGTGCGATCCTCGATCGACGCGGAAGCGGTAGACGAACGGCTGCGGCTCGACCTGGCGCACGAGGCTCTGGCCGAGGTCGTTCACGAGGCCGAGCACGACCGGGTCGTCGATCAGCGGGAGCGCGGCGCGCAGCTGGTGATCGGCGCTGTCGCCCATGCGCCGCTCCTGGTCCGGGCCGATCTCCGGGCGCAGCGGGTTCCCGAGCGGCCGGCCGATCACGCAGCCGAGCGCGAGGGCGCAGCCGAGCGCAGCGCTCAGGCGCCTGAGCGCTGCGCTCAGGCGCCGGCGGGCCCGGGCTGCCATCGCAGCACGGGCTGGCGCGCCGCGCGCGTCTCGTCGAGGCGCTCGCGGCGGGTGCGGTGGGGCGCGCTGCGCACGCGCTCGGGGTCGCTGCGCGCCTCCTCGTCGATCGCGAGCAGCGCGTCCGCGAAGCGGTCGAGCTCCTCTTGGCTCTCGCTCTCGGTGGGCTCGATCATGAGCGCGCCGTGCACGATCAGCGGGAAGTAGATCGTCGGCGGATGATAGCCGTAGTCGATCAGCCGCTTCGCGACGTCGAGCGTGCGTGACGCCCGTGTCCGCGAGGTTGCGGTCGGACAGCACGCACTCGTGCAGCACGGGCTGCGTCGTAGGGCACGTGGTAGGTGCCGCGCAGCCGCGCGAGCAGGTAGTTGGCGTTCAGCACCGCGAGCTCGGTCGCCCGCCGCAGGCCCTCGGGGCCGAGCGCGCGCACGTAGGCGTAGGCGCGCACCAGCATGCCCACGTTGCCGTGGTCGCCGTGCAGGCGCCCGATCGAGCGGGGCAGCTCGTGGCGGAGCGCGTAGCGGCCCTCGGCGCTGCGCTCGACCACGGGGCGTGGGCAGGAAGGGCGCGAGCGCGGCCTTGACGCCCACCGGGCCCGGCGCCCGGGCCGCCGCCGCCGTGGGGCGTCGAGAAGGTCTTGTGCAGGTTGAAGTGCATCACGTCGATGCCGAGGTCGCCGGGGCGCGCGACGCCCAGCAGCGCGTTCAGGTTCGCGCCGTCGCCGTAGACGAGGCCGCCGCGCGCGTGCACGATCTCGCAGATCTCGGCGATGTGGCGCTCGAAGATCCCGAGCGTGTTCGGGTTCGTGATCATCAGCGCCGCGACGTCGTCGCTCATCGCGCCGCCACGCGCCTCGGGGTGCAGGACGCCGTCGTCGCCGCTCGGGACCGACGACCACCTCGTAGCCGTTCAGCGCCGCGCTGGCGGGGTTCGTGCCGTGCGCCGAATCGGGGATCAGCACCTTGCGGCGCTGCTGGCCGCGCTGGCGCGTGATAGGCGCGGATCATCATGATGCCGGCGAGCTCGCCCTGGGCGCCGGCCGCGGGCTGGAGCGTCACGCGGTCCATGCCGCTGATCTCGGCGAGCAAGCGCTCGAGGCCGTGGAAGAGCGCGAGCAGCGCCCTGCACGCGGCTCGGGCGGCGGAGCGGGTGCGCGCCGGCGAAGCCCGGCAGGCGCGCGACGCGCTCGTTCAGCTTCGGGTTGTACTTCATCGTGCAGGAGCCGAGCGGGTAGAGGCCGAGGTCCACCGCGGCGTTCCAGGTGGAGAGGCGCGTGAAGTGGCGCACCACGTCGACCTCGGAGAGCTCGGGGAGACCGTTCGGCTCGCGCCGCGCGAGCTCGCCGCAGGCAGGGCGTCTCGCGTCCACCTCGGGCACGTCGAGCGCGGCAGCGCGACGCCGCAGCGGCCCGGCCGGCTGCGCTCGAAGAGCAGCGGCTCCTCCAGGCGAGGCCGCGCGTAGCGAGCCAGCGCCTGGGCCGCGTCGGTCTCGCTCACTCTGCGCGCTCGCCCGAGCGCCGCGACCAGCCGGTCGATGTGCCTCGCGCGACGCGCGCTCGGTGACGCAGACGAGGAGCGCGGGCCGAGCTCCGGCGCGTAGCGGCGCGAGGTCGAGGCCGGCGACGATGCCGGCGTCGCGCGCGCGCTCGAGGGCGCGCGCCGCGGGCTCCGCGCAGCCCCGACCACGAACTCGTTGAAGGTCGGCGCCGCCAGCGGGAGCGCGAGAGACCTCGTCGCGCGCACGCGCGCCTTCGCGTACTCGGCCTTGGCGAGGTTCCGCTCGCGCCAGGCGCCGCGAGCCCGCGCGTCCCGAGCAGCGCCAGGTAGATCGTCGCCATCAGCAGGCAGAGGCCCTGGTTCGTGCAGATGTTCGAGGTCGCGCGCTCGCGGCGGATGTGCTGCTCGCGCGTGGAGAGCGTGAGCACGAAGCCGCGCCGCCGTTGCGCGTCGACGCGTCTCGCCCACCAGGCGGCCCGGCATCTGGCGCACGTGCGCCGCGCGCGCGGTCGAGGAAGCCGAGGTGCGGGCCGCCGAAGCCCATCGGCACGCCGAAGCTCTGGGCCTCGCCGCACGCGATGTCGGCGCCGCAGCTCGCCGGGCGCGCGCAGCAGCGCGAGCGAGAGCGCCTCGGCGGCACCGCCACGACGAGCAAGCGCCCCCGCGGCGTGCGCCGCGGCGGCCAAGGCGGCGCAGGTCCTCGATGCAGCCGAGGAAGTTCGGCTGCTGCACGAGCGCGCACGCCAGGTCGGCGTCGGCGCAGCGCGTCGCTGCGCGTGCGGCCGTCGGGCCCGCGGGGGAGCTCCACGAGCTCGACCTCGAGCGCCGCCGAGGTAGGTCTCGAGCACGCGGCGCGTAGTGCGGGTGCAGCGTGGCGGCGACGCCGACCTCGCGCGCGCTCGTGACGCGCAGCGCCATCAGCACGGCCTCGGCCGTCGCCGACGCGCCGTCGTACATCGAGGCGTTCGAGACCTCGAGGCCGGTGAGCCCGCACATCATCGTCTGCCACTCGAAGATCGCCTGCAGCGTCCCCTGGCTGATCTCGGGCTGGTAGGGCGTGTACGCGGTGTAGAACTCGGCGCGCGAGATCAGCGCGTCGACGGCGCTGGGCGTGAAGTGGTGGTAGACGCCCGCGCCGAGGAACCAGGCGTGGGTGCTCGGGGCTGCTCGTTCTGGGCCGCGAGCTCCGCGAGCTCGGCGAGGATCTCGTGCTCGCTCGCCGCCGGCGGGAGGGCGAGCGGCCGCCCGAGCCGTCGGCTCTCGGGAATGCAGTCGAAGAGCGTCGCCACGCTCGCTGCGCCGATCACCGCCAGCATCTCGCGGACGTCGTCGTCAGTGTGCGGCAGATAGCGCAGCGGGAATCCGGACCTCGACCGCTACTCGCGGTCCTTCACGTGCTGCGCGTAGCCGGCGGCGTCGAGCAGCTCGTCCACCTCGCGGGCGTCGCCGAGCTCGATCACGACCATCCAGCCGTCGCCGTAGCAGTCCTCGTTCACGGCCTCCGGGGCGCTCGGCGAGCGCGTCGTTCACCTCGACCACCTCGCCGGAGACGGGCGCGAACAGGTCCGCGACCGCCTTCACCGACTCGATCACGCCGAAGGGCTCGCCGCGCTCCACCACGCGGCCGACCTCGGGCAGCTCGACGAACACGATGTCGCCGAGCTGCTGCTGGGCGTAGTCCGTGATGCCGACCGTCACGCGGTGCCGTCGAGGCGCGCCCACTCGTCCTCGCGCGAGTAACGCAGGTCCTCGGGAATCTCGTATTTCGACACCGCTCTCCCTCGACTGCGGCGTGCGCAGCGCGCACGTGCGGCGTGCGCGGGCGCGCACGAAGGGGGTCTCCACCACGCGAGCCGCGACGGGCTGCCCGCGCACCATCACCTCGAGCTGCGTCCCCGGCGTGGCCAACGCCGGCGGAACGTAACCGAGGCCGATCGACTTTCCGAGCGTCGGCGAGGGCGCGCCCGAGGTGACCCGCGCCCACCGTCGCGCCGCCCTGGGCGAGCGCGTGCTCCGCGCGCGCGATGCCGCGTCCCTCGACGACGAAGCCGACCAGACTGCGCGCGAGGCCGCGCGCTCGCTGCGCGCGCAGCGCGTCGGCGCCGAGGAAATCCGCCGGCGGCGAGCTTCACGAAGCGCTCGAGGCCGGCCTCGAGCGGCGTGGTCTCGTCGTCGAGCTCGTGGCCGTAGAGGGGCAGGGCGGCCTCGAGGCGCAGCGTGTCGCGGGCGCCGAGCCCGGCCGGCCGCAGGCCGTGCGGCGCTCCCGCCTCGAGCAGCGCCTCCCAGACGCGCACGGCGTCTCCGCCAGGGCCCGTAGATCTCGAAGCCGTCCGCGTCGCGTGTAGCCGGTGCGCGAGACGAGCACGCGCGCTCCGGCGAGCTCGCTCTCGAGGAACGAGAAGAAGCGCAGCGCCGCGCAGATCGCGCCGGGACGAGCGGCGCGAGGATGGCGTCCGCGGCCGGACCCTGGAGCGCGAGCAGGAAGGTCTCGGCGCTGGCGTTGCGCACGTCGGTCGCCGCGCTCGTGTGGCGCGCGATCCAGCGGTAGTCCTTCTCGATGTTGGCCGCGTTCACGCAGAGCAGCACGTCGTCCGGCGCGATCCGGTAGACGGTGACGTCGTCCACGACGCCGCCGCGCTCGTTGCAGAGCAGGCCGTAGCGCACGCGGCCCGACGCGCAGCGAGGCGATCGTCGCAGCTCGCGAGGCGCTCGGCGTCGGCGACGGCGCCGGCGCCGCGCAGATGGATCTGGCCCATGTGCGAGACGTCGAAGAGCCCGGCGCTCGCGCGCACGGCGGCGTGCTCTTCGAGGATGCCGCCGTACTGAACCGGCATCTCGAAGCCGGCGAAGGGCACCATGCGCGCGCCGAGCGCGCGGTGGGCCTCGAAGAGGGGCGTGCGTTGGAGCGCGCTCACGCTCCGGTCCGGGCCCGGTACGCGCGCAGCGTGTTCGCGAGCAGCATGGTGATCGTCATCGGCCCGACGCCGCGGCGGTGGGGTGTGAGCAGCCCCGCGACGCCCTGCGCGGCCTCGAAGTCCACGTCGCCCACGAGCTCGCCGGCGATCTCGCTGACGCCGACGTCGATCACCGCTGCGCCGGGCTTGATCCAGTCGCGCTTCACCAGGCGCGGCACGCCCACCGCCGCCACCAACACGTCCGCCTGGCGGCACAGCCCGACGAGATCGCGCGTCTTCGAGTGGCACATCGTGACGGTGGCGTTGCGCTGCTGGAGCAGGAGCGAGATCGGCTTGCCGACGATCTGGCTGCGCCCGATCACCACCGCGTGCGCGCCGGCGAGGGCGACGGAGTGGCGATCGAGGATCTCCAGGATGCCGAGCGGCGTGCAGGCAAACAGGCCGGGCAGGCCGAGCACGAGCCGTCCGGCGTTTAACGGTCCCACGCCGTCGACGTCCTTGTCCGGGTCGATGGCCGCCGCCACGAGATTCGGGTCGATCTGCTTGGGGAGCGGGAGCTGCACCAGGATGCCGTCGATGCCGACGTCTCGATTCAGCTTGTCGACGAGCGCGAGCAGGTCCGCCGGCGCGGCGTCGGGGGGCAGGCGGTGCTCCACGGAGTCCATGCCGATGCGCGCGCAGGCGCGGCGCTTGCCCTTGATGTAGGACGCGCTGGCGGCGTTGTCGCCCACCAGCACCACGGCGAGCGAGGGCGGGCGCCGACCCGAGGCGCCGAGCGCCGCGATCTCGCGCTGCATGCGCGCGCGCAGCTCGTCCGCGAGCGCGAGCCCGTCCACGACGACCGTCTGCACCACCCCCGCCTCCGTCGCAGGGCGCAGTATGACCGAGGGGTTTCTGGCGCGCAGGGTCGAGCGGGGCTAGGAGCGTGACCCAGGAGTGGGACAGGTCGCCCGGACGCCGATGCTAGGCCGCGGCCCTTCCGCCCTTGCCTTTGCCTTGCCCTTGCCCTTGCCGGGGTCCTTCTTGTCGCTCTTCTCGCCGGCGGCCTTGTCGGTGCCGCCGCTCGCGGGCTCGGTCTTCGCGCTGGCCGCCTCGGCGCCCTCGGCCGCCCCCTTCTCGGCGCTCTCGCTCTTGGGCTTCGCGCTGCCGTAGAGGTCGCTGTACCAGCCGCCGCCCTTCAACACGAACGAGGTGCGCGAGATCAGGCGCTTCGCCTTCAGTGCGCCGCACTTCGGGCACTTCTTGACGGGTGCCTCGCTAATGCGTTGCTCGCGCTCGAACTCGTGACCGCAGCGCTGACAGGCGTATTCGTAGACCGGCATACCGCTCCCCGGGGACAGCGTTGGGTATCCGAATCGGCCAAAGGTCGCCAGCCGCTCAGGCCCGGGGGCGCTCGCTCGCCTCGGCGCTCTCGCCGGCGTCGTCGTCCGCCGCCTCCTGGATGGCCTCTACCAGGCGCAGGTGGGTCTCGATGGTCTGGCGCAGCGCCGTCGCCAGCCGGCTGCGCAGCACGCGCAGCTCGCGGATCTCTTCGGAGATGCGAGTCGCCCGCCGGTGGGCCGCGTCGAGCACCTTCTCCGCCTTGACCTCGGCCTCCGAGATGCGCACCTCGGACTCGCGGATCGCCGTCTGGCGCAGGTCCTCGGAGAGCTGTTGGGCAGTCACCAGGGTGCTGCGCATCAGGCGCTCGGAGCTCTGCAGCTCGGCCACGCGCGCCTCGAGCTCGCGCGTCCGCTCGGCCAGCGCCTCGCGCTCGCGGGAAAGGGCGGCGTAGTCCTCGCTCACGAGCTGGAGGAAGTTCTCCACCTCGGCCGGGTCCACGCCCCGCAGCCGGCCCGCGAAGCGCTGGTTGCGGATGTCGAGGGGCGTGAGGCGCACGTCGGTCTCCTGCGCGTTCGAGCGCAGGCAAGTGATCGGCTTTACGGGGACGTTCCTTGAGAAACTTCAGAAACTCATGCCCTGGGCCGCCCTGAGCTCGTGAGGAGTTTCTGACGTTTCTTAAGGAACGTCCCTGCCCAGCTCCCGAGACCGGCGGGTGGCGGCGGCGACCGCTTCGTGGATCGCGGCGCGGAAGCCGAGCGCTTCGAGGCGCTCGAGTCCGGCGATCGTCGTGCCACCGGGCGAGGTCACCTGGTCCTTCAGCGCGGCGGGGTGCCGGCCGGTGCTCTGCGCGAGGAGGGCGCTCCCGAGCACGGTCTGCGTGGCCAATCCGGTGGCGGCGTCGCGCGGGAGGCCCATGCGCACGCCGGCATCCGAGAGCGCCTCGAGGAGCACGAACACGTAGGCGGGCCCACTCCCCGACAGGCCGGTGACCGCGTCGAGCAGGGCCTCGGTCGGGCACTCCCACGCCACGCCGATCGCGCTGAAGAGCGCGCTCGCGAGCGCGCGATCGCTCGGGCTGCAGCGGTCGTTCGGCGTGAAGGCCGTCGCGCCGGCGCGCACCAGCGCCGGGGTGTTGGGCATGGCGCGCACGATCCGCGCGCCCTCGGGCAGACCGCTCGCCAGGCTCGCCAGCGAAACGCCCGCAGCGATGGAGATCCAGAGCGGCCGCGCGAGCTCGGCGTCGTCTGCGCCCCCGAGGCCCGCGAGCACGGCCTTCACGAGGCCGGGCTTCACGGCGAGGACCGCGATGTCGGCCCGTTCCAGGGCGGCGCGGTTGTCGGCGCTGGTGCGGATGCCCAGCGCTGCGCTCAGGTGCTTGCGTCGGCCTTCGTCGGGGTCGGCGGCCACGACCCGCTCGCGGCGCGCGCCCGCCGCGAGCACACCGGCGGCGAGCGCCTCCCCCATCGCGCCGCCGCCGAGCAGCGCGATGCCGACGTTGCCGAGCTCCTCGCTCATGGATTCGCTCTCCTCGCGCCGAACAGCGCGGTTCCGATGCGCACGTGGGTCGCCCCCTCGCCGATCGCGGCCACGAAGTCGTCGCTCATGCCCATCGAGAGCACCGGCAGCTCTGCGCCCTTCGCCCGCGCGAGACCATCGCGCAGAGCGCGTAGCCGCGCGAAGCTGGGGCGCATCTCGGCGAGCGGGGTGGGGATCGCCATCAGGCCGCGCAGCGCGAGGGCCGGCAGGGCCGCCACCGCGTCGTAGAGCGCGCCGAGCTCGCCCGGGGCCACGCCCCCCTTGGCGACCTCGGCGTCCAGGTTCACCTGCAGGAGCACCGCGAGCCCGCGGCCCTCGGCGGTCGCGCGCCGCGAGAGCTCCTCGGCGAGGGCGGCCCGGTCGACGGTGTGCACCCAGTCGAAGAGCGGCGTCACCAGGCGCGCCTTGTTGCGCTGGAGCTGCCCCACGAAGTGCCAGCGCGGCGGCGCGAGGCCGCGCGCGGCGAGCTGCGCGCGCACGCGCGGGATCTTGTCGCGGGCCTCCTGGGCGAAGTTCTCGGCGACGTCGGCGAGGCCGGCCGCGACCGCCGCCACCACCGCCTCCGCGCTCTGGCCCTTGGCGACACCGATCAGCGTCAGCTCGCGCGGGTCGCGCCCGCTCGCCGCCGCCGCGGCCGCCATCCGCTCGCGCAGCGCTGCGAAGGCGCGCGGCGATCGGGTCGCTCACGCTCCGACCGCCACGCCCGCTTGGCGCAGCAACGCGAGCGTCTCGTCGAGGGGCAGCCCGATCACGTTGCTCTCGCTGCCGAGCACGCGCGCCACGAAGCGGCGGCCCTCGCCCTGGAGGGCGTAGGCCCCGGCCTTGTCGAGGGGCTCGCCGGTCGCGACGTAGGCGCGCACCTCGGCCTCGCTCGCCTCGCGCATCGCGACCCGGCTCTCGACGCAGTGCGTGTGGAGCGCGCCGCGCGCGTCGAGCAGCGCGACCGCGGTGAGGACGCTGTGCTCGCGGCCGAGGATGCGGCCCAGGAGCTCACGCGCGTGCGCCGCGTCGCGCGGCTTGCCCAGCACGTCGTCGCCGAGCACGACGATCGTGTCGGAGCCGAGCACGCAGCGGGGGCCGCCAGGGCCCAGGCGGGCTGCCACGGCGCGGGCCTTCTCCTCCGCCAAGCGCACAACGAGCGCAACCGGTGACTCCCCGGACCGGGGCGACTCGTCGATCTCGGCGGGCAGCACGCGGAACGCCACGCCTGCTCCCGCGAGCAGGGCTCGCCGCCGCGGCGAGGCGCTGGCGAGCACCAGCTCGGGCGGCTTCGCGGTCATCGCGACCGGGGTACCCGCGGGCCGCAGTCGCGTCAAGCGCCGGTCTCGATCGCGCGCCGCCGGGGCAGTAGCTTGCCGCCGCGAGTCGGAGGGCGCTTGGCCAGTAACGGCGCGACGGACGCTTCGCGCCGGCGGGCGCTCCGAGCGAGCTCTGCTGCGCTCGTCGGCCTCGCGTGGCTCGCGCTCGCCGGCGCCGGGTGGCTCGCGCTCGCCTGCGCCGGCGGGAGCTCGGCCGATGGCCGGGGCGAGCACGCGCGGCACGGCGGCGCGCTCGGCGATCTCGCGGCCCTCGAGCCGGGCTGGCAGCCGGAGCGCGTGGAGGGGGCGACGCTCGCCTACCGCCACGCCGACGGCAGCCGCGCCAGCTGGCTGCGAGAGTGTCGCGCCGTCGAGTCCACGCCGCGCGCGCTCGCGCGCGCCCTCTGGATCGCGATCCCCGAGCTCGCGATCGCGCGCGAGGCCGGCCTCGAGCTGGCGGGCGCACCCGCCTGGCAGATCGTCGGCGGCGCCCGGGAGGGGCGCGGCCCGCTCCAGGCAGAGGCGATCGCGCGCGTGACGAAGCGCTGCGAGGACTACTTCCTGATCGTCGAGCCGCTCCGCGAGCGCGGCCACGCCGAGGCCTTCGCGCGCTGGTGGGCGAGCTTCCGCGACGGAGGCGGCGCGCGATGAGCGCGATCGATCGGCTGGGGGAGCGCGCGCTCGGCTCGGTCGAGGCGAGCGGCGAGTTCGCCCTGCTCGCGCTCGAGACCGCGCGCGCCACCCTGCGGCGGCGCTTTCCGTGGCGCGCGGCGCTCGAGCAGTTCGACGCCATCGCGGTGCGCTCTACGCCCATCGTGGTGATCACCGCGGTGTTCACCGGCATGGTGCTCTCGCTGCAGACGGCCTTCGCGCTGACGCGCTTCGGCGCGAAGCCCTACGTCGGGAGCATCGTCGGGCTCGCGATCGTGCGCGAGCTCGGCCCGGTGCTCGCCGCGCTCATGGTGGGCGGGCGCGTGGGCGCGGGCATCGCCTCGGAGCTCGGCTCGATGACCGTGACCGAGCAGGTCGACGCCATCCGGGCGATGGGCGCCGACCCGGTCCAGAAGCTCGTCGTGCCGCGCGTCGTCGCCGCGACGCTCGGCCTCCCCCTGCTGAGCTTCTTCGCGATCGTGCTCGGCGTGCTGGGCGGCATGGTCGTGGCCGACCTGCAGTACGCGATCGCGCCGAGCTTCTACCTGCAGACCGTCACCACCACGGTCGAGCTCGGCGACTTCTTCGCGGGCGTGCTGAAGACGTTCTTCTTCGGCTGGTGGATCGGGATGGCGGGCGCCTTCGTCGGCCTCCACACGACGGGCGGGACCGCGGGGGTCGGGCGCGCCACGACCCTCGCGGTGGTGGTCGCCTCGATCGGCGTCCTGATCAGCGACTTCTTCTTGACCAAGCTCTTCATGGCCCTGCCCGGCGAGGCGCTGCTCAATGCGCTCATCGAGGCGCTGCGGCGATGAGCGAAGCCCCGTTCGCGCTCGAGCTGCGCGGCGTGACCAAGAGCTTTCGCGGCACGCCCGTGCTGCGCGGCGTCGACCTCGCGGTCCGCGCACGCGAGACCTGCGTGATCCTCGGCGGGTCGGGCTCCGGCAAGTCGGTGTGCGTGCGCCACATGATCGGGCTCATGCGCCCCGACGCGGGCAGCATCCGCGTGTTCGGCCGCGAGGTCGCGGGCCTCTCGGAGCGTGAGTGGTTCGCGCTGCGGCGCGACTTCGGCATGGTCTTCCAGAGCGCGGCGCTCTTCGACTCGCTGACGGTATTCGAGAACGTCGCCTACCCGATCCGCGAGCACGCCCGGCTGGGCGAGGAGGCGGTGGCGGCGCGCGTCGCCGCCTGCCTCGCGAGCGTGGGTCTGGCCGGCGCCGCAGCGCTGCTGCCCGCGGAGCTCTCGGGAGGCATGCGCAAGCGCGTCGGCGTCGCGCGCGCGATCGCGCTCGAGCCGAAGATCATCCTCTACGACGAGCCCACCACCGGCCTCGACCCCGCGAACTCGCGGCGCATCGGGGAGCTGATCCAGCGCCTGCAGCGCGAGCTCGGCGTGACGTCGGTGGTGGTCACGCACGATCTCGAGCTCGCCTTCGCGATCGCCGACCGCGTGGCGCTCCTGCACGAGGGGCGCATCGCGATCGAAGGTCCCGCTGCCGAGCTGCGCAGCTCGGACCACCCCGCGCTGCGCAGCTTCCTCGAGGGCGCCGACGCCCCGAGCTGAGCTCACTTGCAAACCGAGAAGGAGAGAGAGATGGCCGATCGAGCTCGCACGAGCTTCGCTGTGGGGCTGTTCGTGATCGCAGCGCTCGGGGTCGGGGCCTTCGCGCTCTGGAACCTGGGCGCGAGCCGGGGGCTGCTCGCGAAGCGCTACACGCTGGTCACCTACTTCGCGGACATCCAGGGCCTGGTGCAGGGCGGCACCGTGCGGCTGGCGGGCAAGGACATCGGCTCGATCGAGCGCGTGGAGTTCGCAGGCCCCGGCGACCGGCCACCCGGCGGTGCGCGTGGTGCTGGAGATCAGCCAGGAGGTGCAGTCCCTCGTGCGCAGCGACTCGACCGCGAGCATCGGAACGATCGGGCTGCTCGGCGACAAGTACGTGTCGATCTCGATCGGCACGAGCCAGGGCAAGGTGCTGGCCAACGGCAGCGAGATCCCCTCCGTGAGCCCTCTCGACCTGAACATGGCCGTCGCGCGCGGCACCGAGGCGATCGACAACATCGCGACGCTCGCCAGCAACGTGAACAAGGTGGTGAAGGACTTCGATCAGGCCATGGGCGCGCGCAAGCTCGCGGACACGGCGGCGGGCCTGCACCAGATCGTCGAGCAGGTGCGCAGCGGGAAGGGCATGCTGCACAACTTGATCTACGAGCCCTACCAGGGAAGCGCGCTTGGCCGACGCCGAGCAGGCCCTTTCGAGCGCGCGCAACGTGATGCGCGAGGTCGAGCAGGGCGACGGCATCCTGCACGGCATGATCTACGAGCCCGTGGGCGACCAGGGCGTCCTCGAGGACGCGCTGGGCGCCGCCGCGCGCGTCGAGAACGCGAGCGAGCGCCTCGAGAACGTGCTCGCCAAGATCGACGAGGGAGAGGGGACGCTCGGGCTGCTGGTGAACGACCCGACCGCCTACGCGGATCTCAAGGCGCTGCTCGGCGGCGCGAAGGGAAACCGGCTTTTGCGCTGGATGGTGGAGCGCTCGCTCAGCGGGAGCGAAGGGAGCGACGGGAGCGCGGGCGAGCCGTGAGCGAGCGCCACTGGACCCTGGAATCCGCCCGCGCGCTCTTCCCGGACGTGCGCGCGCGCACCGAGCGCGCGGTGGCAGAAATCGAGCGGCTCGAGGCGCAGCGCGAAGCGCACGCCGCGGGCGCCCCCGAGCGGGCGGGGCTCGAAGAGCGCATCGAGCGGGCGCTCGACCGCTGGGCGCGCGAGATGGAGGCGCTCGGCGTCCAGGTGAAAGGGCTCTGGCTCATCGACTTCGACAGCGGCGCCGGGTACTACTGCTGGAAGTGGCCCGAGCCGACGCTCGGCTTCTTCCACGGCTACGAGGACGGCTTCGGGGGGCGGACGCCGATCCAGTGACCCGGGAGGCACTGGGGTCTGACCCCTCTTGGGGTCAGACCCCATGCCGCGATCAGGCGACGTCGAACCGATCGAGGTTCATGACCTTGTCCCACGCGGCCACGAAGTCGCTCACGAACTTCTGCTTGGCGTCGTCGCTCGCGTAGACCTCGGCGAGCGCCCGCAGCTCGGAGTTCGAGCCGAAGACGAGGTCGACGCGGCTGCCCTTCCACTTGAGCTTGCCCGTCTTGCGATCGCGACCCTCGAACAGGACCTCGACGTCCGAGGTCGCCTTCCACTCCGTCGCGGGGTCGAGCAGGTTCACGAAGAAGTCGTTGCTCAGCGTCTCGGGTCGGTCGGTGAAGACCCCGAGCTCGGAGCCGACGTTCGCGTTCAGGGCGCGCATGCCGCCGAGCAGGGCGGTCATCTCCGGAGCGGACAGCTTCAGCATGAACGCCTTGTCCACCAGCAGGTGCTCCGCCGAAGGCTCGCCGCCCTTCCGCACGTAGTTGCGGAACCCGTCGGCGATCGGCTCGAGCACGGCGAACGACTCGACGTCGGTCAGCTCCTGCGTGGCGTCGGTCCGGCCCGGCGTGAAGGGAACCTTCACGCTGTGGCCACCCTTCTTCGCAGCGGCTTCGACGGCTGCGCAGCCGCCGAGCACGATCAGGTCGGCGAGCGAGACCTTCTTCCCGCCCTTCTGTGAGTCGTCGAACTCCCGCCGGATCCTCTCCAGCGTCTCCAGCACCTTCGACACGCCGAACGTCACGTTGACGTCCCACTTCGCCTGCGGCGAGAGGCGGATGCGCGCCCCGTTCGCGCCACCGCGCTTGTCGGTGTCGCGGTAGGTCGAGGCCGACGCCCACGCGGTCGAGACCAGCTGGGAGATCGACACACCGGAGTCGAGGATCTTGCCCTTGAGCGCGGCGACGTCCGCGTCGTCGATCAGCTTGTGCGCAACCTTGGGCACCGGGTCCTGGAAGAGCAACGCCTCCCGGGGAACCCACGGGCCGAGGTACCGGGAGACCGGTCCCATGTCCCGGTGGAGCAGCTTGTACCACGCCCGGGCAAAGGCGTCGGCGAGCTGGTCCGGGTTCTCGTAGAAGCGCTTCGAGATCTTCTTGTAGACCGGATCGGTGATCAGCGAGAGGTCGGTCGTCAACATCATCGGAGCGGTGCGCTTCGACGGGTCGTGCGCCTCCGGCACGCTCGCCTGCGCCTCGGGATTCTTGGGCGCCCACTGGTTTGCACCGGCGGGGCTCTTCGTCAGCACCCACTCGTACTTGAACAGGTTCTCGAAGTAGCCGTTGTCCCACCGGATCGGATTGTTGGTCCAGGCGCCCTCGAGCCCGCTGGTGATGGTGTCGCCGCCCTTGCCGCTGCCGAAGCTGTTCTTCCAGCCGAGGCCCTGCTCCGCGAGGGTCGCTCCCTCGGGCTCGGGACCGACGTGCTTCGCTTCGGGTGCCGCGCCGTGGGCCTTGCCGAAGGTGTGACCGCCGGCGATCAGCGCGACTGTCTCCTCGTCGTTCATCGCCATGCGACGGAACGTCTCGCGAATGTCCCGGGCCGCCGCCATCGGATCCGGGTTGCCGTTCGGGCCCTGTGGATTGACGTAGATCAGGCCCATCTGAACGGCGCCGAGCGGATTCGCCAGCTCCCGGTCGCCGCTGTAGCGCTCGTCGCCGAGCCACACCCGCTCGGGGCCCCAGTAGACGTCCTCCTCGGGCGCCCAGATGTCCTCGCGGCCGCCACCGAAGCCGAAGGTCTTGAAGCCCATCGTCTCCAGGGCGCGGTTCCCGGCGAAGATCAGAAGGTCCGCCCACGAGATCTTCCGGCCGTACTTCTGCTTGATCGGCCACAGCAGCTGGCGCGCCTTGTCGAGGTTCGCGTTGTCGGGCCAGCTGTTGAGGGGGGCGAAGCGCTGCGCGCCGCTGCCGCCGCCCCCGCGCCCGTCGGCGATGCGGTAGGTGCCCGCGGCGTGCCACGTCATCCGGATGAAGAGCGGTCCGTAGTGGCCGTAGTCGGCCGGCCACCAGTCCTGCGACTGGGTCATCAGCGCATCGACGTCCTTCGCCAGGGCTGTGAAGTCGAGGCTCTTGAACTCCTTGGCGTAGTCGAATTCCTCGCCGTTGGGATCGGCCTGGGGGTGGTTCTGGCGGAGGATCCGCAGGTTCAACTGGTTCGGCCACCAGTGTTGGTTCGCTGTGCTGCCAACGCTCTGGTGAGCGGTGCTCATCACCGGGCACTTGCTTGCATTCTCTGACATGGGGGTCCTCCTGAGGTTCGTTGCTGCTGGGGGTGTGCGTTTGCTCTTTGACAGCGCGCCTGCGCCTCAATCTCCTGCCAAGACCGGAGGCGCCGCGAGACAATCGGGGCAGCGGCCCCAGTAGACCACCTCGGCCTCATCGATCTCGTAGTCCGAGTCGTCGGCGGCGGTCAAGCAAGGCGTGGCACCGACCGCGCAGTCGACGTCGACCATCCGTCCGCAGCTGCGGCAGATCAGGTGGTGATGGTTGTCTCCGACCCGGTCCTCGAAACGCGCCGGTGAGCCGGCGGGCTGGATGCGCCGGATCAGGCCCTTGTCGGCCAGCAGCCCGAGGGCGTCGTACACCGCCTGGCGGGAGATGGCTCCGATCTCGGAGCGCACGGCCTGGGCGACGTCGTCCGCCGTGCCGTGGGGGAGACGCGATACTGCCCGCAGCACGGCCAGGCGCTGGGCTGTGACCTGGACACCGTGCTCGCGGAGGAGGCTGGCTGCATCGACGGCCGAGTGCATGGGTATGACCCATCATGTGCCGACTTTTGGACAGTGTCAAGAAGTAGCTCGGATCAGGGAATCGTCGGTCGCGGTCAGATGACGCCCGCGGCCGCGAGCTCGCGCTGCTCCTCCGCGGAGATGCCGAGCTCGCCCAGGATCTCGGCGTTGTGGGCGCCGAGCGCCGGCGCGCCGCTGCGCACACGGGTGGGCGTGCGCGAAAATTTGGCCGCGGGCCCGACCACGGGCACGCGCGGGTTTCCCTCCACCGCGACGGGCTGGAGCATCTCGCGGTCAGCGACGTGGGGATCGCGCGCCGCCTCGGCGTAGCTGCGCACGGGCGCGAACGGGAGCCCCTCCGCCAGGAAGGCTGCCTCGGCCTCGGCGACGCTGCGGGCCGCCATCCAATCGCCGAGCAGCGCGTCGACCTGCTCGCGCCGCGCGATGCGCGCCGGGGCTGTCGCGTAGCCGGGATCCTCGGCGAGCTCCGGGCGGCCCAGCACGCGCGCGAGCCGCTTCCAGTGCGCGTCGATCAGCACGCCCGCGATCACGCGCCCGTCGCGGCAGGCGTAGGTGTTGGCCGGCGCCGCGATGCGGAACTGGTTGCCGAGGCGCGGCAGCGGGACGTCGAGAGCGCCGAGCGTCAAGTAGCCGGTGGACTGGAACAGCATCGAGTCGAGCAGCGCCACGTCCACGTGCTGGCCCTCGCCGGTGCGATCGCGGTGCCGGAGCGCGGCGAGCGTGGCGAGCGCCGCGTGCAGACCCGCGAGGTCGTCGCCCAGGAAGGTCGGGGCCTTGACCGGCTCGCCGTCGGGCGAGCCGTTCAAGGAGAGGAAGCCGCTCGCCGCCTGGGCGAGCGGGTCGTAGCCCGCGCGATCGTGGTCGCGCCCGAACTGCCCGTAGCCGCTGATCGAGACCAGCACGAGGTCGTGCTTGCGCGCGCGCAGCTCCGGCCAGCCGATGCCCCACGCGTCCAGGGCGCCGGGCCGGAAGTTCTCGATCACCACGTCGGCGCGCGCCGGCCAGCTCGAGGAAGATCTCGCGGCCGCGCGGGTGGTGCAGGTCGAGCGTCAGGCTGCGCTTGTTGCGGTTCACGGTCGTCTGCATGAAGGAGAGCGCCGGGCTCATCTCGGGCAGGAAGGGCGGCGAGCGCCGCGCCACCTCGCCGCCGGGGTGCTCCACCTTGATCACGTCGGCGCCGAAGTCGGCGAGCAGGCAGCCCGCCATGGGCCCGGCCCAGGTGGTGGTGAGCTCGACCACGCGCAAATCGGCGCAGGGGCCCGGGAGATCGCGGCGCGCGTCGCGGAAGAAGTCCGACTTCTTCACGAGAGCCGCCCGCGCTCGGCGAGCCGAGCGAGCGCGCGCTCGCTCGCGCGGCGCAGGTCCACGTCCGCGCTGGCGGCGCTCGCGGCCCGCAGCCGCGCCTCGGCGTCGTCCGGGAGCGCTCCCGGCTCGCGCACGCCGAGCTCGCCCAGCGCCAGGGCCGCGAGCCGGCGCGAGGCGGCGTCGCGGTCGCCGGCCAGGGTCTCGAGCAAGCGCACGCCGACGCGCGCGGGCGGCGCGCTCGAGGCAGGCGAGGGCGGTCAGCACGGCGCGCCGCACGTGCAGATCGGGGTCGTCGAGCGCCTCGAGCAGGACGGCGGCGGATTCGGGGCGGTCGGGGGCGAGCTCGCGCAGGGCGAAGGTCGCCATGCGCCGCAGCATCGCGCTCTCCCCCGCGCGCACGAGCCCGACCAGAAGCGGCAACACCTCGCCGTGGCTGCGGCCGGTCTCGACCAGGAGCCGCGCCGCCGCCCAGCGCACGTCGCCATCGGGGCTGCCGAGCGCCTCCACCAGCGCGGGCAGCAGGCGTGGCCCCGGCGGCGCGATGCGCGCGAGCGTGAACGCAGCGCCGAAGCGGCGCAGCGGCTGATCGCTGTGGAGAGCCGCGCGCAGACCCGGATCGACGTCGCCCAGCCGGCGCCCGATCGCGACCAGAGCGTCCGAGGCGGCTCGCGCCACGGACTTCACCGGATCGCCGAGCGCGTCGCAGAGCGCGCTGCTGAGCAGCGTCGCGGAAGGGTCGCTGGCCGCGGCGAGACAGGCGGCGCGTCGCTCGCTCGGATCGGAGCTCGCGAGGCGCGCCACGATCGGGTGGCTCACACGAGGCTCCAGCGCGGCTCAGAGGCTCAGCGCGTCCGCTCCGCCGCGCCGCGCGCGCCCCTCGCGCTCGAGCTTGCGCAGGTGCTGGCTCACCGACTGGCCCGCCGCCGCGTGCAGGGCGGGCGGGTAGGCGGCGTAGACCACGCGCACGATCTCGTGGACCCGCGCGGGGCCGCGCTCGAGCACCGCGATGATCTGCCGCTCGCGCTCGGCGCGGTGCGCGATGTACTCGCGCAGCTTCGCGACGCCGTCCCCGATCAGCGGGCCGTGGGCCGGGTAGATGCGCGCGGGCGCCTCGGCGAGGAGCTTGTCGAGCGAGCGCAGGTAGTCGCCGAGGTCGCCGCTCTGGTCCGGGATCACCGTCGTGCCGACGCCGAGCACGTTGTCGCCCGAGAAGAGCGCGCGCTCCTCCTCGAGCAGGAAGTTCAGATGATCGGGCGCGTGGCCCGGCGCGTGGATGGCGCGCAGCGTCGCGCCCTCGGTCTTCACCAGGTCACCCTCCGCGAGGGGCTCGAGGCCAAGGTCCGCGTAGGGGCCGTCGAAGAGCGCGCTCGGCATCTTGCGCGCGCGCACGCGCCCGTAGCGCTCGAACACCGAGCGCACGCCACCGATGTGGTCGGGGTGGCCGTGGGTGAGCACGATCTCCTGGATGCGCTCGCAGCCGACGCGCTGCATCGCGCGCTCGAGCACGGGCAGGAACTGCGGGAAGCCCTGGCCGGGATCGATCAGGAGCTTGTCCGGCCCGCGGCCGACGAGGTAGACGTTCGTGCCGGGACCGGTGAACGCGCTCGGGTTCTGGCCGAGCGCGACGGTCACGCGCTCGCTCCAGACGTCCACGTCGGGGAGCGTCATGCCGAGCATTACGGGGGCCTGGGACATGCCCGTGAGCGCAGGGAACCTCCGCGGACCAACCCGGGCGGCGTAGCGCTCGCCTCGATGCGCCCTGGTCGCTCGAGCTTCGCTACGGCGCCCGCGATGGTCATGCGCGAGATGCGCAGCGACGGCGCGCCGAGCGAGCCGAGGAAGCGCAGGTCGGCGCCGATCGCGTCGATCCCGGTCAGCATCGCGCCCAGGTTGCCGGCGATCGTGATCTCCTCGACCGGGAAGGCGCGGGCGCCGCCCTCGATCCAGAACCCGCGCGCGCCCCGCGAGAAGTCGCCAGTCACGGGATTGAAGCCGTGGCCGAACATGCCGGTGACCAGGAGCCCGCGCGGCGTGCTCCGGATCAGGCTCTCGACGTCGCCGCTGCCGGGCTCGAGCCACAGGTTGGTCGGGGCCGCGGCCGGGCGCACCGCCCGCGCGCCGGGCCGCGTTTCCGGTGGAGGCGAGGCCGAGCTTGCGCGCCGAGTAGGTGTCGAGCAGGAAGCTCTCGAGCACGCCGCTCGCGACCACCACGGTGCGCCGCGTCGGCTGGCCCTCGCCGTCGAAGGGCTTGCTGCCGAGGCCCGCACGCTTGCGCCCGTCGTCCACGACCGAGACGCGCTCGCTCGCGATGCGCTCGCCGAGCTTGCCAGCCAGGAAGGAGCTGCGCCGGTAGACGGCGGGGCCGGAGAGGCAGGCCACGAGGTTCCCGAGCAGATCGCGCGCTGAGGGCGCGTCGAAGATGACCGGCGCCTCGCGCGTCGCGAGGCTGCGCGCGCCGAGCTGCTCGACCGCGCGCTGGCGGCGATGCGGCCGATCTCCTCGGGCGCCGCGAGGTCCGCGCGCTTGCGGCTCGCGTCCGCCCACCAGGCGGTCTGCATCGCCCCGTCCTGGGCCGCGACCGGCTGCGAGAAGAGGCCCACGGAGCCGGCGCGGTACTCGCCGCGGAAGCCCGCCGAGGAGGCGTAGTGCACGTGCGAGAGGTCGCGGCTCGCGCTCGAGCCCTCCGAGTTCGTGATGCGCGGGTCGAAGCCGCGCGCCGCTTGCTCGGCGCGGCGCGCGAGCTCGATGAAGGCATCCACCGCGAGCTCGGCGTCGGCGGGGTCGTAGAGATCGAGATCCGGGAGGTCGCGCGCGAAGCCGTCGGCCGGGAGCCCTGCGCTCGGGTCGGGGGCGGTGGCGCGGGCGATCGCCACCGCGTCCTCGGCGAGGCGCGCGACGGCCTCGCTCGAGAGATCGCTCGTCGAGACGACCGCGGTCGCGAGGCCGCCCGGGCGCTCGACGAACACGCGCAGACCGAGCGTGCGCTCGCGCGCCTGGCTCACGGTGTCGACCTCGCGGCCGCGCACGCGCACCTCGAGCGACTCGCTCTCGACGAGCACGGCGTCGCCCGAGTGCGCGCCCGCTCCGCGCGCTCGCTCGAGCGCGGCCTCGGCCAGGCCGAGGCCGTTCATCGCTCGGTGCCTCCGACCGTGATGCCGTCCACGCGCAGCGTCGGGAGGCCCACGCCCACGGGCACCGACTGGCCGTCCTTGCCGCAGGTGCCGACGCCCAGGTCCATGGCGAGGTCGTTGCCGATGCGCTGCACGCGCGTCAGCACGTCGGGGCCGTTGCCGATCAGGGAGGCGCCGCGCACGGGCTCGGCGAGCTTGCCGTCGACGATCCGGTAGGCCTCGCTGGCGGCGAACACGAACTTGCCGTTCGTGATGTCGACCTGGCCGCCGCCGAAGGTCTTGGCGTAGAGGCCGCTCTTCACCGAGCGCACGATCTCCTCGGGATCGTCGGGGCCCGCGAGCATGAAGGTGTTCGTCATGCGCGGCATGGGCAGGTGCGCGTAGCTCTGGCGGCGGCCGTTGCCCGTGGGTCGCGCGCCCATCAGGCGCGCGTTCAAGCGGTCCTGCAGGTAGCCGACCAGGATGCCGTCCTCGATCAGCACCGTGCGCTGGGTCGGCGTGCCCTCGTCGTCCACGTTGAGCGAGCCGCGCCGTCCGGGCAGCGTGCCGTCGTCGATCACGGTGACGCCCGGGGCGGCCACGCGCTGGCCGATCCGGTTCGCGAACGCCGAGACCCCTTTGCGGTTGAAGTCGCCCTCGAGGCCGTGGCCCACGGCCTCGTGCAGGAGCACGCCGGGCCAGCCCGGGCCGAGCACGACGTCCATCGCGCCGGCGGGACAGGGGCGCGCCTCGAGGTTCACCAGGGCGAGCCGCACGGCCTCGTCGGCGATCGGCTGCCAGCCGGCGGGTCGGAGAAATTCCGCGAGCTCGCGCCGCCCGCCCGCGCCCTGATAGCCCACCTCGCGGGCGCCGTTCGCGCCCTGGGCGATCACCTGCACGTTGAGGCGCACGAGCGGCTGGACGTCGGCCACCCAGCTGCCGTCGCTCGCCGCCACCATCAGCTGGCGCTGCTGGCACACCACGCTCGCCATCACTTGCACGATGCGCGGATCCTTCGCGCGCGCGTAGCGGTCGATGGCGTCGAGCAGGGCGACCTTCGTCGCGATCGGCACGTCGGTGGGCGAGAGCGCGATCGGATAGAGGTCCCGCGCGGGCAGGGCGGGGCCGCCGATGGCGACGCTGCCGCCGCGCGGGGAGCCGGCGGCGATCGCGCGCGCGGTGCCGGCTGCCAGGCGCAGGCTCTCGAGGCTGATGTCGTCTGCGTGGGCGTAGCCCTGCTTCTCGCCGGCGACGGCGCGCACACCGACGCCCTGCACCAGGTGGCGGTCGCCGCTCTTCACGATGCCGTCCTCGAGCGAGACGGCGTCGTCGGTCGAGAGCTCGAAGAAGAGGTCCGCGTGGTCGATCGGCCCCTCGAGCGCCGCGCCGAGCGCGCGCTCGAGCTCGCGGGTGCCGATGCCGTAGCGATCTCCGAACAGCCGGGCCGGTGCGTTCGCGCTCAAGCGTTCTCCCGTTCCAGGGCGTCGATGCGGGCGGGAAGCTCGGCCAACGTAGCAACGTCCGAGACGTGGATCGCGCGCAGCCCCGCCGCGCGCGCGCCGGCGACGTCGAGGTCGTCGCGGTCTCCCACGTAGACGCAGCGCGCGGCGGGCAGCGCGAGCCGCGCGAGGCAGGCCTCGAAGATGCGGCGGTCGGGCTTCGCGGCGCCGCAGTCTGCCGGCAAGACCACGCACGCGAGCTCGCGCGCGAGGCCGAGCTCGCGCAGCAGCGCGCGCAGCCGCTGGTCGAAGTTCGAGACCACCGCCAGCCGCCGGCCCGCGGCGCGCAGCGCCGCCAGCGCCTCCGCCGCCCCGGCTCGCACGCGCCACGCGTCCGCGCCGCGCGAAGTGCGCGAAGAGCGCCGCGAAGTACGCCTCGAAGTCGTCGAAGCGCGCGGTCCCGTCGGCGGCGAGGAACGTTTCGCGCACGCGCGCGCGCCACCAGGCGCGCTCCGAGGCGGCCGCTCGCTCCGCCGTCTCGCCGGGATGGACGTTGGGCGGCGCCTTCGCGAGCACGCGCCAGAAAGCCTCGTCGATGCGGGCGGCGGAGAGGTCCACGCCGTGGGCGCGGGCCAGCTGGGCATAGCTCTCGCCGATGGGAAGCGCCGGCTCGATCAACGTGCCCGCCGCGTCGAACAGGACGGCGAGGACGCGGCCGCTCAAGTCCTCGGCGCCTCGTGAATGGGCGTTCCCGCGAGCCAGTGCTCCAGCTCCGCCTCGGGCATGCCCTTGCGCGCGGCGTAGTCCGCGAGCTGGTCGCGCCCGATCGGCCCGACGTTGAAGTAGCGCGCGCGCGGATGCGCGAAGTAGAGGCCCGAGACGCTCGCCGCCGGCCACATCGCACAGCTCTCGGTGAGCGAGAGGCCCAGCGTCTCCGGCCGCAGCAAGCGCGAACAGCGTGCGCTTCTCGGAGTGGTCCGGGCAGGCCGGGTAGCCGAAGGCCGGGCGGATGCCCCGGTACTTCTCCTCGATCAGGCCCTCGTTGTCGAGCTGCTCGGCCTCGCCGTAGCCGAAGTCGCGGCGCGCGCGCGCGTGGAGCCACTCGGCGAACGCCTCGGCCAGGCGATCGGCCACCGCCTTCACGAGGATCGCGCGGTAGTCGTCGTGGTCGCGCTCGGCGCGCTTCGCGAGCTCGTCGGCGCCCAGCCCCGCCGTCACGGCGAAGGCGCCGAGCGCGTCCTCGAATCCGCTCTCGCGCGGCGCCACGAAGTCCGCGAGCGAGCGCTGCGGTGCGTCGTCGTGCGGGCGCTGCTGGCGCAGCATCGGGAAGCGCGCGAGCCTCGCGCTGGCGCGCGGCGTCCTCGAACAGCACGAGGTCGTCGCCGTCGCTGGCGGCGCGCCAGAAGCCGTACACGCCGCTCGCGCGCAGCGCGCGGCTCCGCTCGAGCTCGTCGAGCAGGCGATTCGCGTCGGCGTAGAGCTTGCGCGCCTCGGCGCCGTATTCGGGATGGTCGAGGATGCGCGGGTACTTCCCGGCGAGCTCCCAGGCCGAGAAGAAGAAGGTCCAGTCGATGTACGGCCGCAGCTCGCCGATCGGCAGGTTCTCGAGCACGCGTCGGCCAAAGAAGCTCGGTGTGGCGATCTCCTCGGCGCGCCACTCGATCGGCGTGCGGCGCGCGCGCGCCTCCGCGAGCGAGTAGAGCGGCCGCTCCTGCTTGCCCGCGTGCACGGAGCGCAGGCGCTCCTGCGCGCTCCGGTTGGCCGCGGCGTAGTCGCCGCGCTTGGCCGCATCGAGCAGGCTCGCGGCCACGCCCACCGCGCGCGACGCGTCGTTCACGTGCACCACCGGACCCGAGAAGGCCGGCGCGATCTTCACGGCGGTGTGCTGGCGGCTGGTGGTCGCGCCGCCGATCAGGAGGGGCTGCGGGAGGCCCCGCCGCTCCATCTCCTTCGCCACGTGCACCATCTCGTCGAGCGAGGGCGTGATCAGGCCGGAGAGCCCGATCAGGTCGCAGCCCTGCGCCACCGCGGTGTCGAGGATCTTGTCGGCGGGCACCATCACGCCGAGGTCGATCACCTCGTAGCTGTTGCAGCGCAGCACCACGCCCACGATGTTCTTGCCGATGTCGTGGACGTCGCCTTTCACCGTCGCCATCACGATCTTGCCCTTGGCGCTGCGCGCGCCGGTCGTGGCGCGCTCGCGCTCCATGAAGGGCTCGAGGTAGGCGACCGCCTTCTTCATGGCGCGCGCGCTCTTCACGACCTGGGGCAGGAACATCTTGCCGGCGCCGAACAGGTCGCCGACGTGGTTCATGCCGGCCATCAGCGGCCCCTCGATCACGGCCAGGGGCCGCCCGAGCTTCACGCGCGCCTCCTCGGCGTCGGCCTCGATGAAGTCGGTGACGCCGTGCACGAGCGCGTGCTCCAGGCGCTGCTCGACCGCGGCGTCGCGCCAGGCGAGCTCCTGCTCGCGCTTCTTCCCGCCGCCGGCCAGCGCCGCGGCGAGCTCGAGCACGCGCTCGGTGGCGTCGGGGCGGCGGTTCCAGATCAGGTCCTCGACGCGCTCCAGGAGCTCCGGCGGGATGTCCTCGTAGACCTGCAGCTGGCCCGCGTTCACGATGCCGAAGTCCATGCCCGCCTGGATCGCGTGGTAGAGGAAGGCGGAGTGGATCGCCTCGCGCACCGCGTCGTTGCCGCGGAACGAGAACGAGAGGTTCGAGACGCCGCCCGAGATGTGCACGCCCGGGCAGCGCGCCTTGATCTCCCGCGCCGCCTCGATGAAGGCGCGCGCGTACTCCGCGTGCTCCTCGATCCCCGTGCCGATCGCCAATATGTTGGGATCGAACAGGATGTCCTCGGGCGGGAAGCCGGCCTGCTGCGTGAGCAGCCGATAGGCGCGCTCGCAGATCTCGACCTTGCGCGCCGTGCTGTCGGCCTGGCCGCGCTCGTCGAAGGCCATCACCACGCAGGCGGCGCCGTAGCCGCGCACCTTGCGCGCCTTGGCCAGGAAGTCCGCCTCGCCCTCCTTCAGCGAGATCGAGTTCACCACGCTCTTGCCCTGGCAGCTCTGCAGCCCCGCCTCGAGCACCTCCCACTTCGAGCTGTCGATCACGATCGGGACGCGCGCGATCTCGGGCTCGGAGCCGACCCAGGCGAGGAAGGTCCGCATGCACCCCTCGGAGTCGAGCAAGCCCTCGTCCATGTTCACGTCGAGCAGATTCGCTCCGCCCCGCACCTGGTCGAGGGCCACGCCGACCGCCGCCTCCCAGTCGCCGCTCTTCACGAGCTTCCGGAAGCGCGCCGATCCGGTGACGTTCGTGCGCTCGCCGATCATCTGGAAGTTCGAGTCGGGGCGCACGGTGACGGCGTCCATGCCCGAGAGGCGCGTGAAACGCTCGCGCGGCTGGGCGAGCGGCCGCGGCGCCACGTGCTCCACGGCGCGCGCGATGGCGGCGATGTGCTCGGGGCGCGTGCCGCAGCAGCCGCCGATCACGTTCAGGAAGCCGCTCTGCGCCCACTCTCCGACGAGCCCGGCCGTTTCGGCCGGCGTCTCGTCGTAGGCCCCCATCGCGTTGGGCAGCCCGGCGTTCGGGTAGGCCGAGATCGCCACGTCGGCCAGCGCCGCCATCTCCTCGATGTGCGGGCGCATCTGGCGCGCGCCCAGCGAGCAGTTGAGGCCCACGAGCAGCGGGTTCGCGTGGCGGATCGCGGTGTAGAAGGCCTCGAGCGTCTGGCCCGAGAGCGTCCGCCCGCTCGCGTCCGTCAGCGTGCCCGAGACCATGATCGGTACCCGCACGCCGGTCTCGGCGAACACGCGCTCGATGGCGTGCAGCGCGGCCTTGGCGTTCAACGTGTCGAAGATCGTCTCGATCACGAGCAGGTGGACGCCGCCCTCGAGCAGCCCGCGCACCTGATCCGCGTAGGCGGCCTCGATCTCGGCCCAGCCGACGGCGCGGAAGCCGGGGTTGTTGACGTCCGGCGAGAGCGAGAGCGTGCGGTTGGTGGGGCCGAGCGAGCCCACCACGAAGCGGGGCTTGTCGGGCGTGCGATCGCTGAAGCGATCCGCGGCCACGCGCGCGAGCCGCGCTGCCTCGCGGCTGATCTCGCGGGCGCAGGCCTCGAGGCCGTAGTCGGCCTGGGAGATCGCGTTGCCGTTGAAGCTCGCGGTGCCGAGCAGATCGGCGCCCGCCGCGAGGAAGCGCTCGTGCACGCGCACGACGAGGTCGGGCTGCGTGAGGGCGAGCAGATCGTTGTCCCCGCGCAGCGGATGCGGGTGGTCGGCGAAGCGCGCGCCCCGAAAGTCGGCCTCGGAGAGCTCCTCCGCCTGGAACATCGTGCCCATGGCGCCGTCCTTGATCAGGATGCGCTTCGCCATGAGCGCGCGCAGGCGGGCGGCGGTCTCGCTCACGGCCGCACTCCGCTCGCGACGAAGGCGTCCGGCAGCGCGGCCCCGCGTGCCGCCAGCGCCTGCGCGCTCGACTCTCACGTCGCGCAGGCCGGCGCTCGCGAGCTCGCGCGCGATGTCGTCGGGCGCGAAGCCCATCCACACCACGCCGAGCTCCTGCTTCATCCACTCGTGCTCGTGCTTCACGAAGTCCACGACGACGACGCTCCCGCCCGGGCGCGTCGCGCGGCACATCTCGGCCAGCGCCTCGCTCGGGCTGGGCAGGTACTGGAACACCATGTGCGCGAAGGCGGCGTCGACCTCCCCGGTCGCGAGCGGGAGGCGCGCGGCATCGCCGAGCCGGAGCTCGACGTTCATGCTGCGCGAGCTTCTCGCGCGCGGCCTCGAGCATGCGCGGCGAGTGGTCGACGGCAATCACGCGGCAGCCGATCGCTGCGAGCTCGGCGGCCAGCGCCCCGGTGCCGGTGCCGAGGTCGAGCACGCGCAGGCCGCTGGGAACGAGGCGGTGAAGCGCGCGCGCGCGCAGGAGCTCGTCGCCCCAGACCTTGCGGATGGCGTCCCACTCGGGGCCCACCTGCTCGAAGAAGGTGCGGCTGCGCGCGCTGCGCGCTGCGAGCACCCGCGAGAGCGCCTCGCGGTCGCGGGCGAAGGCGCGGTCCTCGGCGCCCGAGCGGCGGGCGAGGGCGAGGGCGTCGCGCCAGGCCGGCTCGGCCGGCTCCGCGAAGCGGTAGAGGACGAAGGTCCCGTCCCGGCGGTCGCGGAGCAGGCGCGCGTCGCGCAGGATGCCGAGATGCCGCGAGACCCGGCTCTGGGTCATCCCGAGCACCTCCATGAGCTCCTGCACGGCGAGCTCCTCGCGCTCGAGGAGCGCCAGGATGCGCAGCCGGGTGGGGTCGCCCAGGGTGCGGAAGATCTTCTGCAGCTGTGCGGACATCGCTATCTATCAATATATCCGGATGTACGAATGGATAGCAGGCTACCCGGCCCCCCAGCATCCCGCAAGCCGGCCTCAGCGGATGGTGGGCCGCTCGGTCGTGCCGGTGACGCGCAGCCGGCCCACCCCGCTCGCGTCGAGGGGAATCCCGGCCTCGACCAGGGTGGGGACGAGGGCCGGGTCCACGCGCTGGACGTCCACGCTGAGGTCGAGGGCGCCGGTCGCGGGGCCCGCGTAGCCCGGCGCCACCGTCCCTTCCGCGCTCCCCGTCGCGAGCGGCCCGGCGAGCGCGAAGCGCGAGAGGCGCAGGCTGCCGACCTCGTCGAGGTCGAGGGCCCCCGAGAGCGTCTCGTACGGCAGGGCGACGGGAACGCCCGCCACCGCGAGGACGCCGCGGCGCCCGGCGAAGGACACGCTGCCCGCCCACTGCTCGGCGTGGCGCGAGAGGTCGAGCTCGGCGTCGACGGGGCCCTCGACGGGCGCGCCGCCTTCGCCGAGCCAGCGCCGGGGCAGCTTGGAGAGGTCGAAGGCCGTCGCATGGCCCTTCACCCGCTCGGCCGAGAGGCGGCCCACGTAGCCGCCGGCGCTCGACTCGAGCGTCACGCGCAGCTCGGGCACGCCGCGCAGCCAGGCCAGCGAGGGCACCGGCGAGGCGCGCAGGCGCTTCACGTCGATCTGGGTGCCATCGCTCCAGCGCAGCTCCGCGTCGTGGAGCTCGCCGAAAGGCAGGAGCCCGCCGAAGCCGAGCTCGAGGCTCGCCAGCGAGACGCGCGCGCCCGTCGCCGCCTCGAGGCGCCGGACCAGCGGGCCCTCCAGCGCGCTCGAGGGCAGGAAGGCGAGGGTGAGCGCCACCAGCGCGACGACCAGCACGACCGTCCAGACCAGGAGACGCGTGAACGAGAAGCGCGCGGGTTGGCGAGCCATCAGATCCTCTCGAAGGAGGAGACGGTGAAGGAGACCTCGAGCAGCTCCGGCTGGTCTGCGCGCGTGCGCAGGCGCAGGCTCTTTACCGAGAGCAGCTGGGGTGCGCTCTCGATCTTGTGGAGATAGGCGACCACCTGGGGGAGCGTGACACCGCCCAGCGTCACCTGGACCTTGGTCTCGCGGTAGTCCTCGTTCGCCGGAGCCGTGCGGGGCTCCATCGCGTCTACCTTGACCGCAGACTGCTGGGCGAGGGTCTCGAGGGTGGAGAACAGCTCGGCCTGGGGGCCGGCCGGGATGCGGCGCTCGACTCCGGACAGGCGCTGCTTCACCTCGTCGTAGCGCACGCGCAGTGCGGCGACCGCCTGGGCCTGCTGCGTCGCGGCCTCGGCGCGCGCCGCGGCGTCCGCGCGCGCGGCGAGCAGCGGGCTCACGAACGCCGTCCAGACGAGGGTGAGCAACGAGAGCCCGACGGCGGCTGCCACGATCGCCTTCTCGCGGCGGGCGAGGCCTGCGAACCACTCGCGCACGCGAACCAAGAGGGCCTTCACGACGGCGCTCCCTCCGCGGAGATGCGGATGCGGACGGAGAAGGTCTGGCCGCCGCGCTGGGGGTCGGTGGTGATGTCGCCCACGCCCACGTCCGAGAACGGGGGATAACGCCCCAGCACCTGCTTCAGCTGGTCGACGGCGCCGAAGCGGCTCGAGTGGCCCTGGATCTGCACGACGTCGCGGTCGATGGAGAGCTCCTCGAACACCACGTCGAGATCCGCGGGCACGAGCTTCGAGATCTCCGTCAGCACGTCCAGGGCGGAGAGGTTGCCGCGGTAGACGCCCAGCGTGTCCGCGCGCTTCTGCACGCGCTTGAGCTCGCTCTCCATCGCGCTCAGCGGATCGGCCGCCGGCTCGCGCCCGCCGAGCGCCTCGCGCACGACCGCGCGCGTCGCGCCCTCGGTGGTGCTCGCGCGCCGCGAGTTCACGCCCAGGTCGACGCCCAGCCAGAGCAGCGCTGCGAGGGCGAGGGCGCCGGCAAAGAGCCCCGTCGGGCGCAGCTCGCGCGCGACGCCGCGCAGGTCGATGCGCTCGGCCAGCTCGCCCTGGCGCAGGTTCATGCGCGTCACGGTGCGCGTCGTGCCGCGCAGGGCGAGCGCCATCGCGGGAGAGAAGAGCAGGGTGTCGCCGCGCGCGAGGAACGCCGCGCCGAGCGGGCCGCGCGGGAGGGGCAGGCGATCCACGCCGAGGCCGCTGCGCTCGGCGAGGTAGCCGTCGAGGCCGGCGAGGCGCGCCGAGCCGCCGAGGAGATGGATGCGGTCCACGCCGGGGCCGCCTGCGTGGAGCGGCTCGAAGGCGCCCAGCGTGCGCACGAGCTCGCGCGCCAAGCGGTCCAGCACCGCGGCCGCGCCGGTCGCGCGCGGGTTCCCGATCACGCCGTGCTCGATCTTCTCGCGCTCGGCCTCGACCTCGCCGAGCCCGTTCTGCTGGGCGATCGCGAGGGTGAGCGCGTGCCCGGCGACCGGCACGGTGCGCGTTGCCACCACGCGCCCGTCCCGGCACAGGCAGAGGGAGGTCTTGCGGTGCCCCACGTCGGCCAGCACGCAGGTGCCCGGCAGCTCGACCAGCGCAGCCAGGTTCGAGAGCACGAGCCCCTCGGCCTCGATCACGCGGGGCGAGATGCCGGCCTCTCGAAGAGTCTCCAGCAGGAGCGAGACCTCGGTGCGCGGCGCGAGCGAGGTCGCGACCTCCGCCTGGGCGCGCGCCTCCCCGACCACGTCCCAGTCCGTCACGAACTCGTCGAGGTCGAAGGGCACCTGCCCCGCCAGCTCGAAGGGCACGGCGGCGGCGATCTTGCGGCGGTCGCGGAACGGGAACACGAGCCGCCGCGTCGAGTGCCGATCGCCCGCGACGGCCACCACCACGTTCTGGCTCGGGAGATCGTGGGCGCTGAACAGGTGGCGGAGCTCCGTGGCGAGGGCCGGGGCGGGGGCGTCGAGGGCAAAGCTCTGCAGCTGCACGATCTCGAGGGCGCGCAGCGTCTGGCGCAGCTCGACCGCCTTCACCGCGTGGCTGCCGATGTCGAGGCCGAGCACTCGCCGTGCCATCGAACGACTCTCCTAGCTCTAGTAGACCGAGTACGCGAGCAGCGCGGGCTTGGCGAGCTCGCTGCGATCCACCACCGCCTGGGCCGTGCGCGTGGCGCTGCCGAAGTCCGCCTCGGCGCGCACGAAGAACACGTCGCTCGCGTAGGTGGGCGGCGGGAAGACTTCGTTGGGCAGCGCCTCGCGCAGCGGCGTGCAGCCCGCGTTGTTCGCCTCGTCGGCGCACAGCATGCTGCCGCCCTCGCGGATCTCGAGGATGCGCCGGATCTCCTCCTCGCCGATGCGCTCGTAGGCGCCCGGCTGACCCGAGTAGATCAGGCCGAGCACCCAGGGCGGGGCGGTGTTGGGGTTGATGCCGTCGCCCCGCAGCGGCAGCACCGCCACGTAGGGGCGCAGCGCGTCGACCAGCGGCGCGCTGAAGCCCTCGACGCTCGCCAGCTCGTCGACCGAGAGCAGCGGGCGGTTGGCGGGGCGGGCGGGGGGACGCCGGGCCTGATAGGCCTCGTCCTCGCTGCCCCCTTTCTGGAGCTGGTCGTCGCTGTCCACGTAGTCCATCAAGTTGTGCGCCAGCTCCTCGGCATCCAGGTCCTTCTTGTCGACCGAATGGGGCAGCTCATCCAGCGCCTTCTTCAGGAGCGCCACCAGCAGAGGCTCCGTCAGCTCCGAGCGCGGCGCGCCCTTCTCGAAGAGCGCGTTCAGGTTCAGGCGCGAGCCGGCGTCCTCGATGGTGAGCCGCAGGCTGCCGCCCCCGGACACCGCCAAAGGGACGGTGCGCGCCACCGCCCAGCCGTCGCGCAGGGTCTCCGCGCGAAAATCGCTCACCTGCTCGCGCAGGCGGTCGTCGATCAGCAGGGCGATCGCGAGCTGGACGCCGCCGCGCGCCAGCGCATCGGCCCGGGCGGCGTTCTCGTGCTGGCCGATCGCCAGCGTGTCGAGGCTCGCGCGGCGCATGAAGAGGACGAGCGCGCTCGTCGCGAGCGCGACGAACACGAGCACGGCGATCAGCGCCACGCCCTGCTGTCGGCGCACCACGTTCTGGTGCCCGCGCACCACGTCCTGCCCCTGGCGCACCCGTCGTGCTGTCGGCGCACCACGTCGTGCTGCCGGAGCCACGAAGAGCTCGTCGTCGCCGTCGCCACGACGCGCCCCGCGCCGCCCCTCGCCTCATTCGCACCCTCCGAGGTCCATGCCGAGCGCCGGCCCGGCGTCCTCCCAGCACTGGTCGGCGATCGAGTCCACGGCCGCCTGGAAGGCGCTCGGGTCGGCCTGGGTGGCGAGGAAGGCGGAGTAGGCGGCGGCGTTGCGCGCCACGCACTGGCCCACGGTCACGCAGCCCGCGTCCTCCTCGTCCTCCCCGTCGTCCTCCTCGCCCTTCTCGCCGCTCTCTGCCTTGGCGAGATCGAGCGGGCGTACGGGCAGGACGACGGTGCGCGAGAAGGAGCGCTCGCCGTCCTCGGCGCTCGGGTCGACGAGCGCCACCTCCACCTCGGCGCTCACCGGGATCTGGCTCGACTGCGCGAGCGTGGACGAGTCCCAGTGCGCCTGCGCCTCGCCCTCCGCGTCCGTGAAGCGCACTGCGAACTCCTGCACGTCCTCCGCGAGCAGCTCGGCGCCCGGGTCGCTGCTCCGTGGGAAGTCCTTCTCGAGCTGCTCGGGGAGGAGGGCGGAGCTCCAGCGATACAGGCGCAGGCCGTCCTCGGGACCGCGCTCGACCCAGTAGGCGACCACCGCGAGGTCGCCCGCGTGGCTTCCGCTGGGATGGACGCTGCGCGAGGCGAACTTCAGCCGGTCGGAGGCGTCCCGGCTGCGCGTGCCCTCGGCGAGGAAGAGCCAGGGATGCGCGATCGGGTCGGTCTCCTCGGGCTTCTTCAAGAGCACGGTGCCCTGGAGATCGCCGGCGATGCGGTCCACGAGCAGGAGTCCACGCCGGAGGACGCGCGTCTGGTCCGGCGCCGTCGCCGTCGGCGCCACCAGATCGCGGTAGATGCGGCCCATGCCGACGAAGACGACGCTCAAGATGAGGACCACGGCCAGCACCTCGAGCAGCGTGAAGCCCTCGCCTCGCCGCCGCGCGCTCACGGCTTGGCCTGGTCCGCGGGCGCCGCGCTCGCGAGCGCGGCGAGGGCGGCGGGATTCACGACGAAGGTCGTGCGCTCGACGCTGGCCTCGCTCGCGCCTTCGTCCCAGGCCACCGCGACCAAGAGCTCGAGCAGCGGAGGCGTCGCTTCCCCCGCGGCCGCGAGCAGGCCACCCGCGCTCTGCGCGTCGCCCTTCGCGTCCGCCGCCTCGCCGAGGCCCAGCGCTGCGAGCTGCAGCGGCCGCACCTCGCTCGTCTCGCGGAAGATGCCCTCGGTCTTCTCGCGCTTGCCGAGCGCCGGCGCTGCGCCGCGCGCCGCTTCGGCCTCGAGCTCGGCCAGCCGCGAGTCGGCCAGCAGCGAGGCCTGGGCGCGCCGCCGGGAGTCGCCCTCGAGGCGGCTCCACTGGGTCGCGGTCGAGGAGAGGAAGGCGACGACCAATGCGAAGATCACGACCGCGGCCATCACCTCGATCAGGGTGAAGGCGGGACTAGGGCGGCGCATCGAAGCTCACCCGCGTCACGTCTGCGAAGGCGCCCACGCGGATCCAGACGCGCGTGTCGTCGCCTGCGAGCAGCGCGAGGCGCGCGGCCGCGGTCCCGCCGTCCGGGGCGAAGGCGATCGCCGCGAGCCCCTCGTGGACGTCGCCCGCGTCGCTCTCGAGCGCCTCGAAGCGCACGTGCTCGCGCAGCAAGCGCGGCCGGCCCAGCGCCGTGGGGAGGGCCTCGTAGTCGAGCCCCTCGGCGCGCTCGGCGACGAGCGGCAGCTCGTCGAGATCGCCCCAGGCCAGGCGCGCCTCGGCGCGCGGCGGGGCGCGGCGCGCCTCGATCCAGTAGCGCTGTCCTTCGAAGTCGAAGACCACGCGATGCGCGCGGCGCTCGGCGATCGCGCGCTCGCGCGCGTAGTCGAGCGTCGCCGCCAGCCCGCGGCCCTCGTCGAGGGCGGCTTGGCTCGCGGCCATCGACAGGCGCGGCAGGACGATCCCGCCGATCAGCACGAGGATGGCGACCACCGCCATCAGCTCGATCAGCGTGAAGCCGGCGCGGCGGCCGGCGCGGCGCGGCGCGCCGGAACCGCTCACTGCGGTCGGTTCTCCACCGGCCAATTGCCGATGTCCGCGTCGTCCGCCTCGCCGCCGGCCTTGCCGTCGGCGCCCAAGGACCAGAGGTCGAAGCTCTCGGGGTTGCGCTCGCCCGGGGCGACGTACTGGAACTCGCCGTTCCAGGCGTCGCGCGGCAGCTCCTTCTTCGCGAGGTAGCCGCCCGCGCGCCAGGCGTAGGGCTCGGGGGCGCCGCTCGGCTTCTCGATCAGCGCGCGCAGGCCCTGCTCGCTGGACGGGAAGCGCCCGTTGTCCATCTGGTAGGTGGTGAGCGCGCTCTCCAGGGCCTGGATCTGCGCGTTGGTGGTGCTGATCCGCGTCTTGCGGATGTTGCCCAGGATCGACTGGCCGATGATCCCCATCAAGAGGCCGATGATCACCACCACGGCCATGATCTCGATCAGCGTGAAGCCGCGGCGGGGCAGTGACAAGGGGACGCTGGTCAACTTGATGAGGCGTAGGTCGAGTCGCAAAAGCCCCCGCCGACAAGTTGACCAGCGTCCCCTTGTCAACTGGCTACGTCACGCGGCGAGCGGAAGCGTGCATGAGTCCCCCGGGCGCGCTCAGTGCGCCTGCATCTGACTGGTGAGATCCATCAAGGGCAGCAGAACGGCGAGGATGATCACGGCCACGATGCCGACCATCACCAGCACGAGGATCGGCTGGAGCAGGGCGGTGAGCCGCGTCACGCTCGTCTCGACCTGCTCGTCGTAGGTGTCGGCCACCTTCGCCAGCATCGCCTCGAGCTCGCCCGAGCGCTCGCCCACCGCGACCATGTGCGTGACCAGCGGCGGGAACTGCCCGCTCGCGCGCAGCGGACCGGCGATGCTCGCGCCCTCGCGGATCGAGTCCTTGGCCTGCTCGACGGCCTTCGCGATCACTTGATTGCCCGCCACGCGCCCCGCCGTCTCGAGGGCGCGCACGATCGGGATGCCGCCCGCGAGGAGCGTGGTGAGCGTGCGCGCCCAGCGCGAGATCGCCACGGTGCGCAGCAGCCGGCCCAGCACCGGGATGCGCAGCGCGAGCTCGTCGAGTGCGTAGCTGCCGCGCTCGGTGCGCGAGATCGTGCGCAGCGTGATCACGCCGGCGGCCACCACGAGGCCGATCAGCCACCAATAGCTGCTCACGAGTTGCGAGCCGCCGATGATGACGCGCGTGATCCAGGGCAGCTCGGCGCCGAGGTCCTCGAGCAGCGCCGAGATCTGCGGCAGCACGTAGGTCACGAGCACCACGCCGACGGCGAGGGCGACCCCGAGCACCACGACGGGGTAGATCACGATGCCGAGCACCTTGTTGCGCGTGCGCACCTGATTCTCGAGGTAGTCGGCGAGGCGCACCAGCACGGTGTCGAGCGCGCCGCTCGCCTCGCCCGCGCGCACGAGGTTCACGTAGAGGTCGGGGAAGGGGCCCGCGGCGGCCAGCGCGTCGGCCAGGCTCGCGCCCTCGTTCACGCGGTCGCGCACGCCCCCGAGCGCCGCCTTGAGGCGCGCATTCTCCACCTGCTCGGTGAGCGCGCCCAGGGACTCGACCAGCGGCACCGCGGCAGCGAGCAGCGTCGCGAGCTGGCGCGTCGCGATGGCGAGCTCGGTGGCCGGCACGCGCCGGCGCACCCGCGCGGGCTCGCGGGGCGCGCCGCGCTCGCGGGGCTCTGCGCCCGCCGCGCTCTCGCTGAGCTCGGTCAGGAAAACGCCGTCGCGGCGCAGCTTGGCCCGCGCCGTCTTGTCGCTCTCCGCGTCGACGAAGCCGCGCAGCGCGCGGCCCTCGGCGCTCATGCCTCGGTATGCGTAGACAGGCATCGCTCTCTCTGTCAGATCTGCGCGAGCACGCCCTCTTCCTCGGTGGCGCGCAGGATCTCCTCGATCGAGGTGGTGCCCTCGAGCACCTTGCGCGCGCCGTCGACGCGCAGCGGCTGCATGCCGCGCTCGACGGCAACCTTCTTGATCGTCTTGGCGTCGCTCGTCTGGGTGATGCGCTCGCGCACCGCGTCGTCCACGAGCATCAGCTCGAAGATGCCGACGCGGCCCTGATAGCCGGTGCCGTGACAGTGGCCGCAGCCCTTGGCGCGGAACACGCGCACGGGCTTGCTGGCGCGGATGCCGATCTCGGCGAGGGACTCGTCGCTGGGCGCGTACGGCTCGCGGCAGTGCGTGCAGAGCACGCGCACCAGGCGCTGGGCGAGCACCGCGCACAGCGACGACGCCACCAGGTAGGGCTCGACGCCCATGTCGACGAGGCGCGTGATCGCGCTGGGCGCGTCGTTGGTGTGGAGCGTCGAGAACACCAGGTGGCCGGTGAGCGAGGCCTGGATCGCGATCTCGGCCGTCTCCAGGTCGCGGATCTCGCCGACCAGGATGATGTTCGGGTTCTGGCGCAGCACCGAGCGCAGCGCGTTGGCGAAGGTGAGCCCGACCTTGTTGTTGACCTCGATCTGGCCGACGCCGTTGAGCTGGATCTCGACGGGATCGTCGATCGTGATGATCGCGGAGTCGGCCTTGTTGAGCTGGGCGAGCGCGCCGTACAGCGTCGTGGTCTTGCCGCTGCCGGTGGGGCCGGTCACCAGGATGATGCCGTTGGGCCGCTTGATCAGGCGCTCCCAGGCGGCGAGCTGGCGCTCGCTGAAGCCCAGGCGCGTCAGGTCCAGCATCTCCGAGGTGCGCGGCAAGAGGCGCAGCACGATGCGCTCGCCGTAGGTCACCGGCACGGTCGAGAGCCGCACGTCGTAATCGCGCCCCGCGATCTTGAGCCGGATGCGGCCGTCCTGGGGGATGCGCTTCTCGGCGATGTCGACGCCGCCAAGAATCTTGATGCGCGAGACGATCGAGGGCAGCAGCGCGCGGGGCAGCGGGCTCACGGGCTCGTACAGCACGTTGTCGCAACGGAAGCGCACGCGGATGTCGCGCTCCGAGGGCTCGATGTGGATGTCGCTCGCGCGCTCCTTCACCGCCTGCTGCAGCAGCGAGTCCACCAGCCGCACGATCGGCGCGTTGTCGTTGGCGTCGAGCAGGTCCTGGGGCTCGGCGCTGATCTCGCTCGCGATCGCGGCGAAGTCGCCGTGGGCCTCGTCGACGATCGAGTCGATGGAGCCGGCGCGGTCGTAGACCTGGTTGATGGCGGCCAGCACCTTGCCGCGCGCCGCCAGCTCCGTCTCGATCTCGGCGCCGTCGAAGAGCAGGCGCAAGTCGTCCAGGGAGCTGGTGTCGAAGGGGTCGGAGATCGCCACGCGCACGCCCGTCTCGCTGCGCGAGAGGGGGACGAGCCCGTGGGTCTTCGCGAACTGGATCGGCACGCGCTCGGCGAGCTCGAGGTCGACCTCGCCCGGCGAGAGATCGGCGTGCACGGGCATGGCGAGCTGGGCGCCGAGCGCCTCGAGCAGCTCCTCCTCCTTCAGGAAGCCGAGCTCCACCACCGCCTCGGTGAGCCGCCCGCCGCGCTCCTGCTGGCGGCGCGCGGCCTCCTCGAGCTGCTGGAGCGAGACGCGCGTGGTGCGCAGCAGCATCTCGCGCAGCGCGAGGCGCTCGGAGGTCGCGGGGGCCGCGCTCATTGCGGCGCGCCCTCGGGCGCCGTCTCCGGGGCGGGGGACGTCTCGGGAGCGGCCTCCTCGACTACCGTCACGCGCGGGGCGAGGCCGAACTGCTTGGCGATCTCGTCGGCGGACTCCTCCGCCTCGGCGAGCGTGTCGAAGGGCCCGAGCTGGATCTCGTAGAGCACCGTGCCCGAGCGCTCCTCGGCGACCAGCTCGCCGTCGTGGCCGGCGTCGATCAGCTGCTGCAGCGTCGCGGCCGCGGCCCCCTCGTCGCCGAAAGTGGCCGCGAGGATGCCGTAGCGATCTTGCGCCTCCTCGGCGCCGGCCAGCGTCGCCGCGTTCTCCTGCTTCGCCTGGGCCTCGAGCTCGGCGAGCTTCGCGACCGGGTAGCGCTCGCGATGGTCGAGCAGCCCGCGCCGCACGGGGTTGGCGCCGCTGTAGTCGGGCACCGGCAGGCCCTGCGCCGTCGCCTCCTCGCGCAGCTGGTCGGCCTCCTTCCGCTCCGCCTTCGAGAGCTGGAGGCTGTCCTCGGAGCTCTGCCAGAACTCCTCGCGCTTGCGGATCGACTGGGCCGTCAGCTCCGAGCTCCCGCGGATGATGTGCGGCGTCAGGAAGATCAGCAGGTTGGTCTTCTGCACGTCGTCCGACGTCGTCTT
>CAVQTC010000005.1:0-169761 GCA_963716275.1 uncultured delta proteobacterium
CTTTAATAGCTTCATCACGACGAACCGAGGCCTGGAACCCGCCGACGCTGGGCGATACGAACAACCACAATCAGAGCGAAAAGAACAATACCTATCTGCGGGGCGATTACCAGCACGACAATCGCAATAGACTTCAGCTGGATTTTTCTCAATTCGGTGGCGAAGTACCAGATCCCGACGATCCCCAACCTCACGGCGAATCCGGATGTGCTGCGCTGCTCCCCGCCGGCTTCACTCCGGTATCCTCCAGAACGTCGACCAGTTTCAGAAGGAGAATAATCAGTACTCCCAGGTGGTGTGGCGGCATGATCTGGACGCCGTGAAATTCTTCAGCCTGGGGTTCTATTTCCGGAGAGGGAGATGCAGACTTTATACTCCTTGCGAGTGCGGAGGTCGTGGCTACCTTGTCCGACGCCCGCGCCCCCGAACACGGCGGCGCAACCGCCCTCGGAGGAACGGGCGAAACAGATCGATGACCTTGATCCCCGTTTGGTAGACTCGGTCAGGAGGACGGCGCTCTCCGGGCGAGGGCGGAGCGCGCCGCAAAGGCCTGCGCGCCGTGTCGGCGACGATCGGCGTTCCGCCGTCGAGCGGGTGGCCGTGCAGATCAACGACCCGGCCGAGCAACCCTCGGCCCACCGGGACGGTGAGCGGCAGGCCGTCGCTCGGCACCTTGGCGCGCGCTCGAGTCGGCGAGTCGAATCCACGCCGATGGCGCGCACGCGAGCGGCTCCGAGATGCGCTTGAACTGACGGCGGTACCGAAGCCCGGTCCGAGCAGACGGCACTCGACCGCGGTCGACACCAGAGGCACGGCTCCTTCGACGTCGATCTCCAGGACGGTGCCCCGCACGGCAGCGACACGACCTCGGATCGTCGGGTTGGGCCTCTCGGGCACCCGGACGGCGGCGTGCGCGGGCAGTTGTTTCGCGGGAGGTTGCCGTTGCGCTCCGACGCTGCCGTATCGACCTGAGGTTCCCGCATGGTCCTCGCCCTCGTCAGCCCTTCAGCTCCGTCAGCATCCGCTGGAACGTCGCCTGGTCGATCTCGCCCCTGGCGTACCGCATCCGCGCGTGCTCGCAGCCCTTCGAGCTGCGCCGGGCTCTTCGGCCGAAGGACGAGCCTGGCGCCGCCCTCGATGTCCTTCGACCGTAGCGGTCGCGGCCGGCGTCATCATGCCGCCGCTGGCGCCGCGCTGATTGTGCATCTCGCCATGCGCCGCACGCGTTGGCGCAGGTCTGCGACGTTGGCGCTTCCGGTGGTGAAGACGAGCGCGACGCCGCCCTGCACGGCCGCCGACGTCCGACGAAATCCCTCGCGATCTCGCCTCGGTTGCATGGCGCGCCGGGAGGGGCTCGAACCCCCGACCCCCAGGTTCGAAGCCTGGTGCTCTATCCAGCTGAGCTACCGGCGCGGGAGAGGCAGGATACCAATGCCGGTGGCTGCGCCCTCCGGCAGAGCGGCAGAAGCCTACTGCCCGAACACCTGGCGCAGGAGAGCAGTGGTCCGCTTCAGCGGGTCGTGGCGGATCTTCTTCTCTTCCTCCGCGACCACGAGGAAGAGCCCATCCAGCGCCTTGCCGGTTGCGTACTCGTTCAGGTCGAGGCGCGGGTCGCTCGCGAACGGGAGCTGGCGGTAGCTGCGCGAGCAGCGCGTCGTACTGCTGCTTGGCGCCCACCTTGCTGAGCGAGTCGGCGACGATCGGCCGGAAGCGTTCGCGTAGCGTCTCTGCCGTCGCCTCGCGAAAGTAGTCCGTCGCTGCGGTATCGCCGCCGCGCACGATGCCCACGGCGTCCTCGACGCTCATGCGCTTGATGGCGTCCAGGAAGACGGGCTTCGCCGTGCCGACGGCGCTCTCGGCGGCCCGGTTCAGGCCGACCTCGAGCTCGTCAACCTGCGCGCCCATGCCGAACCGTCTGCAGGGCGCTCGCGACCTTGCGGAACGGCTTCGGCAGCTTGATGTGGATGCGCGCGTCGTCGAGGAAGCCTCCCGGCTTCGCCGTCGTGGAGACGGCGCGGCCCGTGGCGATGCGCAGCGCCTCGCGCACGCCGGACTCCGATGCCGAGAGATCGAGCGCACCCGCGGCGGCGGCCAGAGCCAGCCCACCCAACCAGAGGACCCGGCGCATGCTGCGATCTCCCGCTGCCACCCTAGGGCGCGCTCGGACGGCGGACAAATCGGGCTAGAGACCTCGGAGCGTGCCATCCTCGGGTCCATCACCCGAGGTTCCCATGACGCACGATCTCGTCATCCGCAACGGCACGGTCGTCGACGGCACGGGCGCGCCCGCGCGGCGCGGCCGACGTCGGCGATCGACGGCGACCGCATCGTCGCGGTCGGCGAGCGTCGCGGCGCCGCGGCGCAGCCGCGAGATCGACGCCGACGGGCAGCTCGTGACGCCGGGCTTCGTCGACATCCACACGCACCTCGACGCGCAGCTCGCCTGGGACCCGCTCGGCGACGTCGTCGTGCTGGCACGGCGTCACGTCGGTCGTGCTCGGCAACTGCGGCGTCACCTTCGCGCCCGTGCAAGCCCGAGCGACCGCGCGCTACCTCGCCGAGATGATGGAGTCGGTCGAGGACATCCCCGCGCGACGCATCCTCGACGGCCTGCCGTGGGACTGGGAGACGCTACGGCGAGTACCTCGACGCGCTCGAGCGGCATGCCGAAGGGCATCAACGTCGGCGGCATGGTCGGCCACTGCGCGGTGCGCTACCACGCGATGGGCGAGCGCAGCCTCGACGAGGCGCCCGCCGAGCGCCGACGGACGTCGACGCGCATGTGCGCGCTGGTCGACGAGGCGATCGCCGCCGGCGCGCTCGGCTTCTCGACCTCGCGCACCTTGCTGCACCGCGTGCCCGACGGCCGCCCCGTGCCCGGCACCTACGCCGACGGCGAGGAGCTGCTCGCGATCGGCGACGTGCTCGGGCGAGCGCGGCCGCGGCGTCTTCGAGGCGGCGGCGCGCGCTCGGCGAGCGCGACGGCGAGGAGCTCGCGAACACGCGCGCCGAGGTGGCGCTGCTCGGCGAGATCAGCCGGCGCACCGGCCGCTCCGGCGACGTTCGGCCTCAGCCGCAGAGCTTCCGCGGCCGACCTCTACCGACGCGTCGATGGACTCTCGCGCCGAGGAGAACGCGCGACGGCGCGCGGCTCCGGCCGCAGACCACGGCGCGCGGCATCGGCGCTGCTGCTTCTGGCTCGGCGGCCGCACGCCGTTCGACCGCGCGCCGGCGTGGCGGGCGCTCGCGGGCCTCCCGCTCGCCGAGAAGCTCGTCGCTGCTGCGCGAGCGCCGCGCCGAGCTGGCCGAACGTCCGCCGCCGAGGCCGACGAGCCCGATGGACTTCGAGGGGCTCTTCGTCCTCGACGGCGAGCCGCCGCGCTACGACCGCGAGCCCGACGACTCGCTCGCCGCGCGCGCGCGGACGCGGCGGCACGTCAGCCCGGCCGAGGCGTTCGTCGAGCTCTGCTCGACGACCGACGGCCGCGCGGTCCTGCAACTGGCCCGTTCCTCAACCACGACCTCGGCGCGGTGGAGGAGATGCTGCTCGACCCGACGATCGGTGATGGGCCTCGCCGACGCCGGCGCGCACGTCGGGCAGATCATGGACGCGAGCCAGCCCACGTTCTTCCTCACGTACTGGGTGCGCGACCGCGGCCTCCTGCTCGATCGAGCGAGGCGATCCGCCGCCTCACCTCGGACACGGCCGAGCTCTTCGGGATCGACGACCGCGGCGTGCTCGCGCCCGGGCGCGTTCGCCGACGTGAACGTGATCGACTTCTCGACGGCACTCGGCTGCCGCTGCCCGAGTACGTGAACGACTTCCCGAACGGCGCCGGCCGCTACGTCCAGCGCGGCTCGGGCTACGACGCGACGATCGTGAACGGCGCGGTCTTCATGCACGACGGCGAGCACACCGGCGCGCTCGCCGGCCGCGTGCTGCGCAGCTGAGGGCGCGGCGCGAGCTGCGCCGCGCTCAGGCCGTCTCGCGCTCGGCGACCGCGTCGCTCGCAGCGGGGCGCACGCTGCGCATGCGCGGGAAGTACTCGCCGCGCTCGTCCCACGGCACGCTGAGGGCGATCAGCAGGCGCCGCTTGGTCGCCTGCCGACACTCTTCGCCCTTCTCGATGGCATGAATCGTCCGCGGCGACACGCGCGCGCGGTCGGCGAGGTCCACCTGGGTCCATCCGCGCGCTTGTCGCGCGGCGCGAATGCGGTTCATGGGCGTCTCTCGAGCTGGGGGTTGAAGGACAGATCAAGGTAGCGCCGCACGCGGGGTCGGCTCCAGGATCCCCGGCGGAAACGCGGACTTAAGGGAAGAGATGCGAGGCAGCTCCCCCCGGGGGAGCGATGCATCTAGGTTCGGTCGCGTGGAAGTGCACGACATGGAAGAGCTTTTCTACTCGCCGCGGGGTTCGGGGACGTTCCAACTTACTGGCGACGACGAGGTTTCCTGGCTACTTCGCCCGAGTTGTCGCCAGAAGAGGAACGTCCCCTTGCTCGACCTCCTGATCCGCGGCGGGAATCTGGTGGATGGCACGGGGGCGCCCGCACGGCGGGCCGACGTGGCGGTGCGCGGCGGCCGCATCGTCGAGATCGGGCGCGTGAGCGGGACGGCGCACCGCACGCTCGACGCCGACGGCCTCCTCGTCACGCCCGGCTTCGTGGACGTGCACACGCACTACGACGGGCAGGCGACCTGGGATCCGCTGCTCGCGCCCTCGAGCCAGCACGGCGTGACCACGCTCGTGATGGGCAACTGCGGCGTCGGCTTCGCGCCGGTGCGCCCGGATCAGCACGACTTCCTGATCGGCCTGATGGAGGGCGTCGAGGACATCCCGGGCACCGCCCTGCACGAGGGCATCCAGTGGGAGTGGGAGACCTTCCCCGAGTACCTGGACGCGCTCGCGCGCCGCCGCTTCGCGCTCGACGTGGGCACGCAGGTCCCCCACGGCGCGGTGCGCACGTACGTGATGGGCGAGCGCGGCGCGCACAATCAGCCCGCGACGCCCGAGGACATCGCGGCGATGGCCGCGATCGTGAAGGAGGCGATCGCCGCGGGCGCATTCGGCTTCTCGACCTCGCGGACGATCGCCCACCGCGCCATCACCGGGGAGCCCGTGCCGGGAACCTTCGCCGCCGAGGACGAGCTCTTCGGAATCGGCCGCGCGCTCGGCGAGCTCGGCCGCGGCATCTTCGAGCTCGCGGGCGCGGGCGCAGCCGGCGAGGACATCGCTGCGCCGCAGCGCGAGATCGACTGGATGCGCCGGCTCTCGAAGGAGATCCGGCGCCCGATCACGTTCACGCTGCTCCAGGTGAACGCGGCGCCGGGGCTTTGGCGCGAGCAGCTCGCGCTCTCGCTCGCCGCGCTGGAGGAGGGCGCGCAGATCTATCCCCAGGTGGCGGGGCGGCCCTTCGGTCTCCTGATCGGCCATCAGACCAAGATCCATCCGTTCGCGGACCGGCCGAGCTTCGCGGAGCTGCTCGCGTTGCCGTTCGAGGAGCGCGTGCGCCGGCTGCGCGACCCGGAGCGCAAGCGCCGCATCCTCGCCGAGCGGCCCGCCCAGCCGAGCATGCTCGCGACGCAGTACGGGCGCGCATTCCCGATCGGCGACCCGCCGAACTACGAGCCCGCCTACGAGGACTCGATCGAGGCGATCGCCAAGCGCGCCGGCCGCGATCCCGAGGACGTGCTCTACGACCAGCTCCTCGAGAGCGAGGGGCGCGCGCTCGTGATGATGCCGGTGCTGAACTACGCCGAGCTCTCCTGCGAGCCGATCCGCGAGATGATCCTCCATCCGCGCGCGGCGCTGGGCCTGGGCGACGGTGGCGCCCACTGCGGCCTGATCTGCGACGCGAGCATCCAGACCTTCATGCTCACCCACTGGGTGCGCGATCGCGTGCGCGGCCCGCGGCTGCCGCTCGAGCTCGCGGTGAAGCGCATGACGCGCGACACGGCGGAGCTCTACGGCTTCGGCGACCGCGGCCGCGTCGCAGTCGGCCAGCGCGCCGACTTGAACCTGATCGACCTCGAGAACCTGCGGCTCGAGCCTCCGCGCATGGCGTACGACCTGCCCGCCGGCGGGGGCCGCTTCCTCCAGGGCGCGCGCGGCTACCGCGCGACCGTCGTCGCGGGGGAGGTCGTCGCCGAGAACGACCAGCCGACTGGCGCGCTGCCTGGCCGCCTCGTGCGCGCACAGGACGTGGCGGCATGAGCTTTACGGAGCGCGCGGCGCTGGGCGCGCTCCTCGTCTGTCTGGGCTGCGGCCCCTCGCGCTGCGGTGCGCCCGCGCCGACCGCCGAGCCGGCGGCGAGCGCTCCCGAGGCTGCGCCGGCTGCGGCCGCGCCGCCGGCGCCTTCCGCGGCGCGCGCCGACGCCTTCCGCGGCCGCCGAGGCGACCCCTGAGGCTCCGCGGCCGCAGGCCACCGACCTCTCCGGGCGCGACCCCGCCGAAGAGGCGCGCGTGCGCGACGTGCTCGATCTCTCTGCCGACGAGGGCGACCTCGCGGAGCTGATCCGGGTCTCGCACGAGGATCCCTCGCCCGCGGTGCGCGAGGCCGCCGTGGTCGCGCTCGGCGACAGCGACGAGAGCCGCGCCGTCGACGCGCTGATCGCAGCGAGCCAGGACTCCGAGCGCAGCGTGGTATTGGCGGCGATCGAGCAGCTCTCCTGGAGCGAGGATCGTCAGGCCCGCGCGGCCCTCGAGCGCCTGGCCGGCTCGCCGGACGGGGAGATCGCTGCGGCGGCGCGCGAGGCGCTCGAGGATTGACCGCGCCGTCAGCCCTCGAATCCGTAGAGGAGCGCGGTCGAGGCCGAGAGCCCCTCGATGCGCTGCCGGCGCGGGAGGCTCTCCAGCGCCGCGAGTCCTTGGCGGTTGCCTTCTCCCGCCACCCAGCACGGCTCTCGCCCGAGCGCGTCGAGCAGCTCGCGCACCACGTCGCGCGGATCCATCGCGGGCATCCGGCTCATGTCCACACCGCTCGCGGCCGAGTGGGGCGTATTCGTGAGGCCGGCCACCCCGGCGAGCACGTCGACGCCGCGCGGGCCCCACTCCTTCCAGAGGCTCTCGGCGAAGAGCCAGCCGAAGCCCTTGCTCGCGGCGTAGGTCGCGAGCGCCGCGGCGCCGCCCAGCGCGGACAGCGAGGACATGACGATCAGGCCGCCGCGGCCGCGCGCGAGGAGTCGCGCGCCGTAGTGGTGCGCGAGCAGCACGAGGCCGCGGCAGTTGAGATCGAGCGCGCCGGTGAGCGCTTCCACCGGCAGCTCCGTGAGCCGGCCGGGGGTCGGATCGGCCGCGTTGTAGACGACGAGGCCCACGTCGAGCGCGTCGGTCGTCGTGCGGAGCTTCGCGACGATGCGGGGCGCGGCGAGGTCGGCGACGACGATGCGCGCAGCGACCGACTGCGAGGCCTCGAGCTCGGCGGCGAGCGCGCGGAGCAGCGGCTCGCGCCGCGCGACCAGCACGACGTCGCAGCCGCGCGCAGCGATCTCGCGCGCCCAGGCGGCCCCCATGCCTTCGGAGGCGCCGGCGACGAGCGCCCAGGGCCCGTAGCGCGCCCGGAACTCGGCGCGCGAGAGTGAATTCGTCATGTGCGCCGAGGTAGCGCAAGATCGGTGACGTCGGTTCCCGGGGTTCACGAAAGGGGAGGCGGATGGCCCGAAAGCAGCGGATCCGGAGAGAGGGCAGGGTGGTCGTCCTCGAGCACGTCTCGAGAGTCCTGAAGGGCAACCCCCTGGGCGATCCTCACGTGCGAAAGCTCGCGGTGTGGCTCCCGCCGAGTACGACGGCAGCGGCTCGCGCCGCTTCCCGGTGCTCTACGACCTGGTGGGGTTCACGGGCTCGGGCCTTTCGCACCTCAACTGGCGGCCCTTCAGCGAGAACCTGGGCGAGCGGCTCGCGCGCTTGATTCACGAGCGCAAGATGGGCCCCGCAATCCTCGCGCTGCCGGACTGCTTCACCGCGCTGGGCGGGAACCAGTACGTGAACTCGTCGGCGATCGGGCGCTACGCGGACTACCTGGTGCGCGAGATCGTGCCCTTCGTGGACCGCGAGTTCCGCACCGTCGCGTCGCGCGACGGGCGCGCCTGCTTCGGCAAGTCCTCGGGCGGCTACGGCGCCATCGTGCACGGCATGAAGTACGCGGGCACGTGGGGAGCGATCGCCGACCATTCGGGCGACGCGTACTTCGACTTCGTCTACCACTGCGACTGGCCGAACACGCTGAACGAGCTCGCCAAGCATCGGCGGCCCGCCCAGCGCCCGGGCGCCTACGACGCGGCGAAGCGCGCCGGCGCGCGCGGGCTCGACCGCGGTCACGACGACGGGCGCGTGAAGCGCTTCCTCGCCGCGGTCTGGAAGAAGCCGAAGCTCTCGCACGGCGAGTCGATGGCGATCATGAACCTGTGCATGGCCGCGACCTACGACCCCGATCCGGCGGCGCCGCTGGGCTTCCGGCTGCCCTGCAACGCCGAGACGGGCGAGCTGATCGAGGAGAACTGGCGGCGCTGGCGCGCCCACGATCCGATCCATCTCGTGGCGCGCTTCGCCCGGGAGCTGCGCTCGCTGCACGGCATCTACATCGACTGCGGCTGGCGGGATCAGTTCCACATCCACTTCGGCTGTCGCATCCTGGCGCGCGAGCTCGCGCGCCATCGCATCGCCCACCGTTACGAGGAGTTCGACGACGACCACTCCGACGTCGACTACCGGATGGACGTGAGCCTGCCCTTCCTGGCGCGCGCGCTGGGCGCGTAGGAAGAATCGAAAAATCGGGGTCTGACCCCGAGATTTCGATTCTCGACTAGAGCGGGAGGTCGCCGGCGGCGGCGGCGACGCTGCCCGTCTTGGAGTAGGCCTCGATCGCGCGCTGGGCGATGCGCCACTGGTGCACCTCGTCGGCGCCGTCGGCGAAGCGCGCCCAGCGCGCCTGCTTGGCCATGCTGGCGAGCGGCGTGTCGTTCGAGTAGCCGAGCGCGCCGTGCACCTGGATCGCGCGGTCGATGATGCGGTTCAGCGAGTTCGCGACGAAGTGCTTCGCCATCGACACCTCGCTCTTGAAGTCGAGCTTCGCGTCGATGCGGTAGGCCGCGTGGAGCACCATCAGCTTGCATTGGTAGAGCTCCATCGTGCTGTCGGCGATCAGCCACTGGATGCCCTGCTTCTCGGCGAGGAGCGACCCGTGGGCGTATCGCTTCAGCGCGCGGTCGATCATCATGTTGAGGGCGACCTCGGCCTGGCCGATCCAGCGCATGCAGTGCGCGAGGCGCGCCGGCCCGAGCCGGAACTGCCCGAGGATGTGGCCCTGGCCGCGCCCGCCGAGCAGCGCGTCCTTCGGCAGCCGCATGTTCTCGATCCGGATCTCGCAGTGGTTGTGGCCGCCGCTCATGGTCTCGACGTCGCGCACGATCTCCCAGCCGGGCTGCGGCAGATCGACCAGGAACGCGGAGTTGCCGGCCTGGGGCGGATCCGGCTCGTCTTCGCTGCGCGCGATCAGGATCGCGAACTTCGCGCCGCGCGCGCCGCTGATGAACCACTTGTGCCCGTTCACCACCCACGCGTCGCCCTCGAGGCGCGCGCGCGTCTGGATCAGTGTGGGATCGCTCCCGGCGACGTCGGGCTCGGTCATGGCGAAGCAGGAGCGCGCGTAGCCATCGCAGAGCGGCTTCAAGTACTTCTGCTTCTGCGCGGGGGTCGCCCAGTGGTGGAGGGTGTGCATGTTGCCCTCGTCGGGCGCTTGCGCGTTCAGCGCGAAGGGGCCGAAGCCGGTCTTGGCCGCCTCCGCCGACACCGCCGCCATCGCCACGTGGCCGAGGCCCATGCCCCCGTACTCCTCGGGCATGTGCGGGAGCCAGAGCCCCCACTCGCGCGCGGCCTTGCGCATCGCGACCACCTGCTTCACGAGCACGTTGCGATCGCCTTCGTGCGCCTCGATCTCGCGCTCGGCCGGCCGCACGACCTGGTCGCAGAAGTCGCGCACGCGCCCGACCACGAGCCTCACGTCCTCGGGAAACGAGAAGTCGATCGCCATCGTTTGCCTCCTGCGCGGGGCCGGGAGTATGTCAGAATCGGAGCGCGGGCTCATAGGCCGGTCGGCGTTTATCAGGAGGTGGGCGATGAGCGACAACCTCTATTCTCCCCCGCGAGCCGAGCTCGACACCGCCGCGCCGGTCGGGACCGGCGATTTCGACATCGGGCGCTGCCTGAGCGAGGCCTGGGCGACCACCTGGGCGAACTTCCCGCTCTGGCTGGTGGGCGGGATTCTCTTGGGGGTCTCGATCCTCCTCGCGACGCTCACCGTGATCGGGTTCTTCCTCGTGGTTCCGGTCCTGGCCTGGGGAGGGATTCGCTTCTTCCTCGCCATGCACGATCGGGAGGCACAGCTCTCCGACGTGTTCTCCGGCTTCTCGCGCTACGGCGAGGCGCTCGGGAGCATGCTGATCGTCACGTTGGTCATCCTGGTCGTGTCCTTCCTGGGTCAATCCGTGAGCATGATGGGGAGCGCTCTCGACTCGGGGTTCCTGATCGGCATCGGGTATCTGGTGAACTTCGCGGTCGGTGTCGGGATCACCTCGCGCATCCAGTTTGCGGCCTTTCTCGTCGTCGATCGCCGCATGCCTGCCGGGGAGGCGCTGCGCAAGGCGTGGGACATGACGCAGCCGCTCGTCTGGAAGATCGTCGGCCTCGCCCTGCTCTCCTACGCGGTGATCTTCGCGGGCGTCATCGCCTTCCTGGTCGGCGTGATTCCCGCCTCCGTGGTCTCCTCCCTGATGCTCGTCTCGGCCTATCGGCAGATGGTGGGTGGGCCGGCCCGCGGCTAACTGGTCCCCATGATCGACACGCAGCACGCGGTCGAGACGCCCGAGGGCGTGCGACTCGCGCTGCGCGTGGCGGGGCCGGTCGCGCGAGCGCTCGCCTTCAGCGTCGACTGGAGCCTGCGCAGCATCGCCTACGTGGCCGCCACGCTGGGCATCGTGGCCAGCCTGGGCCCCGAGCGCTGGTCGGCGATGGTGTTCGTGATCTTCCTCGGCGAGTGGATGTATCCGGTCCTCTTCGAGGTGCTCGCCGACGGGAGGACGCCGGGCAAGCGGGTCGTGGGCATCCGGGTCGTGCACGAGGACGGGACGCGCATTCGCTGGGCCGCCTCGCTGCTGCGCAACCTGCTGCTCTGGGTGGACGCGCTGCCCGGGACCTACCTGTTCGGCCTCGCCACGATGGTCGCGAGCGACGACTTCCGCAGGATCGGCGACCACGCCGCGGGCACGCTCGTGATCTACGCAGACGCGGTGCCCCGCACGAGCTCGGCGGTCGCAGCCAGCGACGCGCCGCCGCTCGCGCCGCCGATCGCCCTCACCACGGACGAGCAGTCGGCGCTGCTCGCCTTCGGCGAGCGCGCGGGGGGCCTCAGCGCCGCGCGCTGCGACGAGCTCGCGGGGCTGGCGACGCCCCTCGCGGCAACCGGCGAGCCGCCGGCCGCGCGCCTGCTGCGCATCGCCGCGTGGCTGCGCGGCGGGGAGCCCGCCGCGTGAAGCAGGCGCTCTTCGAGCTCACGCGCAGCGAGCGCTGGCAGCGCTTCGAGGCGCAGCTCGCCCAGCTCGATCGCGGCGAGCCGGTGGCAGACTTCCCGCGCGAGTACCGGCTGCTCTGCCAGGACCTCTTGCTCGCGCGCGACCGGCGCTTCGCCGCGGGCCTGGTCGACCGTCTGAATGGGCTCGCGCTGCGCGGTCATCAGCACCTGTATGGCGCCGCGCTGGCCCCGCGCAACCTGCTCCGCCTCTTCACGCGCGATTTCCCGCGCGCCGTGCGCCGGGAGGCGCTCCTGCTGCTCGTGGTCGCGGTCGTCTTCTTCGGGCCCATGCTCGCCTGCTTCGGGCTCGTGCTGCGCCAGCCCGACCTCATCTACTCCGTGATGACTCCCCAACAGGTGATCGGTTACGACCAGATGTACGACCCGAGCGGCGAGCACTACGGGGAGCCGCGCGAGGCGGTGGACGGGGTGGTGGCCTTTCTGTTCTACGTGGGCAACAACGTCGCGGCCAGCTTTCGGGCCTTCGCGAGCGGGATCTTCTTCGGCATCGGCACGCTCGCCATGCTGCTCTTCAACGCGGTCACGATCGGCTCGCTGGCGGGCCACCTCACCGTGCTGGGCCGCGAGCTCCCCTTCTTCTCCTTCGTGATCGGACACGGCGCCTTCGAGCTCCCGGCGATCGCGCTGGCCGGCGTCGCGGGCATGCGCATCGGGCTTTCGCTGCTCGCGCCCGGGCAGCGCACCCGCGGCGCGGCCCTGCGCGAGGCGGGCCGGCGCGTCGTCCCCATCCTGTACGGCTCGACGGCGATGCTCGTGGTTGCGGCGGTGCTCGAGGGCAACTGGTCGGGCGCTTCGGCCATCCCCGCCACCGTGAAATTCTCGGTCGGTGCGGGGCTCTGGACGCTGGTGGCGGCGTGGCTCGCGCTCGCGGGCCGGGGGCCCGAGAGCGCATGACCGGGCTCGCGCGCGTTCAGGCCGTGCTCCGCCCGCGCACGGGGCTCGAGGCCCTGGACCTGGGCTTCCGCATGGTGCGCGCCTGGTGGCGGCCGCTGCTCCAGAGCTGGCTCGCCTTCGCCGTGCCGGTGATCGCGGCGGTCATCCTGGCCCTGCGCGAGCACCCCTACGTGACGCTGCTCGCGCTCTGGTGGCTGCGCGCGGTGCTCGCGCGCATTCCCCTGCACGTGCTCGCGGGACGCCTGTTCGGCGAGGACGTCGGCCTGCGCGAGACGGCGCGTGCGCTTCCGCGCCTGCTCGGCGCGGGACTCGGGACCTCCCTCTTCACGCAGCGCCTCTCGCCCGCGCGCACGCTGCTCCTGCCCGTGCTCCAGCTCGAGCATCTGCGCGGGGCGGCGCGCCGACGGCGCAGCGCCCTGTTCACCCGACACGATCTGAGCGCCGCGGCGGGTCTGCTCACGGTCGGCGCGCACATCACGGGCGCGGTGATCGTGGGGCTCGTCCTGGTCGCGCAGATCGCCACGCCGCCCGAGATCCCGCAACAGCCGCTGGCCTGGCTGGCCTCGCAGGCGGGGACCCCGCTCCTGCTGCCCATCCTGTATGCGCTGGCGTCGAGCCTCGTCGAGCCGCTGCTCGTGGCGGGGGGCTTCGCGCTCTACATCAACCGGCGCGTGTTCCTCGAGGGCTGGGATCTCGAGATCGCCTTCCGCGGCCTCGCGGAGCGGGTCGCGCCCGCGGCTCCTCGGGGGCGGCCTGCGCTCGCCGCCGGCCTCGCCCTCGCGCTGCTGCTAGGCGGCGTGCGCGCCGAGGCGCGCATCTGCGACGCCGAGGATCCGTCGAGCGCGCGCGCTTGCGCCGAGGCGGTGCTGCGCAACCCCGACTTCGGCGGCACGCGGACCGAGCTCCGCTACCTGCCGCGCGAGCTCGGCTCGCAGACCGGCGAGGCGCCAGACTTCGGCGTCTTGGCTTGGCTGGCAAGCGTGCTCGCCGCGGCGGGGCGCGTCGCGCTCTACGTGCTCGCCGCGCTCGCCGTGGTCGCGATGCTGATCGCGCTGCGCGCGCGCGCGAAGCAGGAGAGCCCCGCAGAGGAGGCGCCGCTCGAGGCGAGGCCCATGGGCCTCGATCTGCGGCCGAGCTCGCTGCCAGCGGACCTGATCGGCGCGGCGCGCGCCTCGTTCGAGAAGGGCGAGTGGATCGCCGCGCTGAGCCTGCTCTACCGCGGCGCGCTCGTGCGCCTCTCGCAGCGCGGCGCCCTCGACGTGGCGGCGAGCGCCACCGAGTCGGAGTGCCTCGCGCTGGTACGCGCCTCCCAAGCGGAGCCCACCGCCCGCCTGTTCGGCGCGCTCACGCAGAGCTGGCTGATGGCGCGCTACGCGCATCGACCGCCCGCCGCCGAGGAGTTCGATGCGCTCTGTCGCGGCTTCGACGCCGAGCTGGGGGACGCGTCGCGATGACGACGCGCGCGCGCGTGCTGCTCACGCTGGCGGTGGCGGCGCTGCTCGTGGCGGGCTTCTTCGCCTGCTTCGAGCGGCGCCCGGTCGAGGTCGCCGTGCCGCCTTCGGCGGAGGCGCGGCGCAACCCCTACCTGGCGCTCTCCCGCCTGCTCGAGCGCATGGGCAATCGCGTCGAGTGCCTCGACGACCCGAGCCGCCTGGACGCGCTGCCCGAGCCGCCCGCCACCGTGATCCTCCCCACGCCGCGCTGGTCGATCAGCGCGGCGCGCTCGGACGCGCTGCTCGCCTGGGTGAAGCGCGGGGGCAACCTGGTCGTGGTCACCTACACGATCTGGGACGACGCGCGGCGGCGCCCGGACCTCTTGCTCGACCGCTTCGACCTGCGCCAGCACCTGCGCCAGGAGCCGAGCGAGAAGCCTGCGGCGCCCGGCCAGCCGCCGCCCTTCGACCGGCCGTTGCTCCCGCCCACGCCAGCCGAGACGCTGCTGCGCGCGGACGGGAGCGAGACGACCGAGGACGGCTTCGCGTGGTTCGACGGGCGCGACGAGCCCCTGATCGTCGAGTTCGACGACCGCTTCTACTGGGAGGACGCGCGCGGGCTCGCCGAGTGGGCCGTGGAGGGCCCGAGCGGCGCGCACCTGGTCGACCTGCACCGGGGCGAGGGCACGCTCGTCGCCGTCACCGACGATCTCTTCATGCGCAACGATTGGCTCGCCGAGGCCGACAACGCGGAGTTCCTGGTGCGCATGCTGCGCCTGCACGCTGCGCCGGACGGGCGAGTCTGGATCTATTACGGCGAGGAGTGGCCGGGCTTCCTCGAGCTGCTCTGGCAGCGCGGCTGGCCGCTGCTCGTGGGGCTCGCGGCGCTGCTCGCGCTCTGGCTGTGGCGCGCGGGCGCGCGCTTCGGCCCGCTCGCGCTGCCGGCGCCCCTCGCGCGCCGGCGCTGGCTCGAGCACCTGGAGGCGGTGGGCCGCTTCCACTGGCGCGGCGATCGCGCGCGCGCGCTGCTGCTCGCGACGCGCGCTGCGGTGCTCGAGCACGTGCGCACGCGGCATCCCGCCTGGTCGCGGCTCCCGGAGGCCGAGCGCGCCGAGCGCATCGCGCGAGCGTGCGGCCTCGACGCGGCGGCGGTGGGCTCGGCGCTCCAGGGGTCCGCGCGCCGGGCGCGGGAGTTCGTGGCGGCCATCTCGGTCCTGGAACGAGTGCGAGCGACGCTCTGAGCCGAGCGCGTTTGGAAGGAGGCAGGGTGGAAGATCGAGTCCGCGAGGCGGCCGGCGTGGCGGCTGCGATCCGCGCCGAGCTCGCCAAGGCCGTGATCGGCCAGCGCGAGGTCGTCGATCAGGTGCTGGCGACGCTGATCGCCGGCGGCCACGCGCTGCTCGAGGGCGTCCCCGGCCTCGGGAAGACGCTGGTCGCGCGCGCCTTGGCCAAGAGCTTCGGCGGGATCACGAGCCGCGTGCAGTTCACCCCCGACCTGATGCCCGCCGACGTGGTGGGTCACGTGCTCTACGAGGCGCAGACCGGCGCGATGAAGCTCCGCAAAGGACCCGTCTTCACGAACTTGTTGCTGGCCGACGAGATCAACCGCGCACCGGCGAAGACCCAGGCGGCGCTGCTCGAGGTGATGCAGGAGCGGCAGGTGACGATCGAGGGCGACTCGCTCCCGGTGCCCGTCCCGTTCATGGCGCTCGCCACGCAGAATCCGATCGAGATGGAGGGGACCTATCCCCTGCCCGAGGCCCAGCTCGACCGCTTCCTGATGAAGATCCGCATCGGCTACCCGAGCGAGGCGGAGGAGATCGAGCTCACGCGCCACGTGACGGAGGGCCGCGTGGGCGACGTGCTGCCGATCGAGGCCGTGCGCGTGGTCGCGAGCCCCGAGGACGTGCAGCGCGTCCAGAACGCGGCGGCGGCGCTGACGGTGGACGAGCGCGTGCGCGAGTACGCCGTGCGCATCGCCCGCGCGACGCGCGAGCGCTCGGGCATCGCGATCGGTGCGGGCCCGCGCGGCGCGATCGCGCTGATCCGCGCGGCCCGGGCCCTCGCGCTCCTGCGCGAGCGCAGCTTCGTCGTTCCCGACGACGTGAAGAGCCTCGCCCCCGCCGTGCTGCGCCACCGCATCCTGATGTCCGCGGAGGCCGAGCTCGAGGGGCGCAGCGCCGACGACGTGGTGGCGGGCGTGCTCGCCGACGTGGAGGCCCCGCGCACGTGACGCCGACGCCGCGCGCGCTCTGGGCCTTGGGCGCTTGGGTCGCGGCCGGCATCGGCGTCTGCTTTGCGCCGGCCTTCGGCGGGGCCTGGCTCGCGCTGGGGGTCGGATTCCTCGCGCTTCTCGCGCTCGACGCGAGCGGCGCGGCGCTCACGCGAGCCCCTCAGCCTCGCGCGCAGCGTCGCGCCCGCGCTCTCGCGCGGCGTGTGGGCGACCGTGCGCATCGCCGTCGAGAACCGGAGCCGGCGCGCCCTCGCGCTGCGCCTCGTGGACCACCACCCGCGCGGCGTCGCCGTGCGCGGCCTGCCGGCGGCGCACGCGCTGGCGCCCGGTGCGCGCGTGGAGCTCGCCTATCGCCTGCGCCCGGAGCAGCGCGGGCCGGCCGAGTTCGGGCCGATCGAGCTGCGGGTCGCGTCGCCGCTCGGGCTGCTCGAGCGCCACGTGCGCGGCGGCGAGCCCGAGCGCGTGCGCGTCCAGCCCAACGTGCGCGCGCTCGCGCGCTACCGCGTGCTCGCCGCCGAGAGCCGCACCGCGGCCCTCGGCGTGAAGAAGCGCCCGCGGCGCGGCGACGGCGTCGAGTTCCACCAGCTGCGCGAGTACCGCCCGGGCGATGCGCTGCGCCAGATCGACTGGAAGGCGACCGCGCGCGTCGGGCGTGTGATCTCGCGCGAGTACCAGGACGAGCGCGACCAGCGCGTGGTGTTCCTGCTCGACTGCAGCCACCGCCTGCGCGCGAAGGACGGCGAGCGCTCGCACTTCGACGCCGCGCTCGACGCGGTGCTGCTGGCCGCCCAGGTGGTCGTGCGCCAGGGGGACGCCGCCGGGCTGATGACCTTCAGCGGCGCGAAGCGCTGGCTCGCGCCGCGCAAGGGCGCGCGCCAGCTGCACGCGCTGCTCGGCGCGCTCTACGATCTCGAGACCAGCCCCGCCGCGCCCGACTACCTGGAGGCCGCGCGGGAGCTCGCGACGCGCCTCCCGAAGCGCGCGCTGATCGTGCTGATCACCAACGTGCGCGACGAGGACGGCGCCGAGCTCGAGCCCGCGCTGCGCCTGCTCGCGCGCTCGCACCTCGTCGTGCTCGCGAGCCTGGCCGAGTCCGCGATGGCCGCGGCGCTGCGCGCGCCCGTGCGCGGCCTCGACGACGCGCTGCGGGTCGCCTCGATCCACGCCTACCGCGCCGAGCGCCGGCGCGCCCTCCAGCGCCTGGCCGCGCGCGGCGCGCTGCTCGTCGACTGCGAGCCCGACGCGCTCCCGATCGCGCTCGTGAACCGCTATCTGGAGGTGAAGGCGGCCGCGCGGCTCTAGCGCGGGGACGTTCGCTCGACGAACTTAAGAGACCTCGGTTCTCGACGGTTCGGAGAGCGGAGTTGTGGGTTTCGTAAACTTCGTGAGCGAACGTCCCCATCTCGGGGGCCGCTTTAGCTCGCGATCTTCGCCACGCGCTCGAGGCAGGGCGCCAGCTCGCGCTCGGAGGTGCAGAACAGGAAGGGCAGGATCTCGATCACGGTCGCGCCGGCGGCCAGGGCGGGCTCGAGGCCCACGGCGAGCGTGGCCTCGAGGTCGAGGCGGCCCGCGCTGTTCGGGCGCGGCGGAACGTGCACGCGCACCTCGAGCTCCTTCGGGTCGCGCCCGGCGCGCGCAAAGGCGGCGCGCAGCGCGCGCACGCCCTCGGCGATGTCCGCGGGGTCCTGGGAGATGGGGATCCAGCCCACGCCCAGCTCGGCGATGCGCTTGCAGTTGACCTCGGTGGGCGCGATCCCGAACCAGAGCGGGATGCCGCCCGCCTGCAGCGGGAACGGCCGCGAGTAGAGCCCCGCCACGCTCACCGTCTCGCCCTGATAGCTCGCCGGCGCGTGCGTCCAGAGATCGCGGCAGGCGCGCATCTGCTCGGCCAGCCGCACACCGCGGCTCTCGAAGGGGATGCCCGAGGCCTCGTACTCCTCGCGCTGCCAGCCGATCCCCACGCCGAGATCGAGCCGGCCGCCGGAGAGCACGTCGAGCGTGGCCGCCTGCTTGGCGAGCAGCACCGCGGGCCGCAGCGGCGCGATCAGCACGCTCATCGAGAGCCGAATGTGCGCCGTCGCGCTCGCGAAGCCGGCGAGCGTCACCATCGGCTCGAACCAAGGATGGTCCGGCGGGCTCGGGAAGGGGCCGTAGGGGTAGCGATCCGTGCGCGTTCCCATCACGACGTGGTCCGTCATCACGACCTGGCCGATGCCCGAGCCGTCGGCGCGGCGCACGACGTCGATCAGCTTGCGCAGATCGCCCCCCACGACGTTCTCGAGCCCGTAGATTCCGATCGCGCTGCGAAGCGGCATGCTCACTCCTGCTCGAGGGGCAGATCCTGCGTCCAGTCCAGCACGAGCTCCCGGCGCGCGATGCGCCAGGCGCCGGCGCGCCGCACGAACTCGTCCTGATAACGCACGCCCATGTCGAGCTTGCGCCGCACGCCCGCGCGCGAGTAGAGGTGGCGGGCCACGCAGTAGGTCTCGCCCTGGGCGCGGTCTCCGGCCACCTCGACCAGCTGGTTGTGGACGCAGTGCTGCGTCGCCTCGTACTGCTCGATCCGGCGGATGCCGCGCTCGATCTCGAGCGGCCCGCGCATCGAGTAGCCCGGCCCGCACAGCACCCCGTCCTCGGTGAAGAGCGCGACGAAGGCGCCGTAGTCGCGCCGATCGACGCCGCGCGCGTAGCGAAAGGCGAGCTCCTGGAGCGCGAGGCGATCCTCGAGGGAGGGGGGCATGCTCGGCCAGGCTAGCGCGCCCGCTCCCCCCGTTGGCGAGCGGGAGGGGAGCGGGGCACCCTCGCTGGCATGGCACAGCTCATCGCGAAGACCCAGTGCGGAGACCTGCGCGGCCGAGAGAAGAACGGCGCGCTCTTGTTCGCCGGCATCCCTTACGCCGCGCCCCCGACCGGAGAGCGGCGCTTCCGACCGCCGGAGCCGACCGAGCGCTGGTCCGGCGTCCGCGATGCGACGCGCTTCGGTCCCGCCGCGCCCCAGCTCCCGGGCGAGGGTCTGGTCGGCGCGCCGAGCGTGCGCTGGGACGAGGGCGCCTGTCTCACGCTGAACGTCTGCACGCCCGCGTGCGACGGCGCGGCGCGGCCCGTGCTCGTCTGGATTCACGGAGGCGGCTTCCGCACCGGCCAGGCCGCGATCCCGTGGTACGACGGGAGCTCGTTCGCGACGCGCGGCGATCTCGTGGTGGTGAGCATCAACTACCGGCTCGGGGCGCTGGGCTTCGCCCACCTCGCCGAGATCGGCGGCTCCGACTACGCGGCCAGCGGCGTCGCGGGCCTGCTCGACCAGATCGCGGCGCTGCGCTGGGTGCACGACAACATCGCGGCCTTCGGCGGCGACCCGGCGCGCGTGACGATCGCTGGCGAATCGGCAGGGGGCATGAGCGTCGGCATCCTGCTCGGCTGTCCGCGAGCGAAGGGCCTCTTCCGCGGCGCCATTCCGCAGAGCGGCGCAGCGCAGCACGCGCTCCCGGCGGCGCTCGGCTCGGAGGTCGCGCGGCACTTCGCGAAGGCGCTCGGCGCCGGCAGCATCACCGACATCCTGGCCGCGTCTCCCGAGCGCATTCTCGCCGCTCAGGCTGCGGTCGAGAAGCTCTCGGTCGAGCGGGTGCTCGCGGACTCTGCGGGCATCGGCGGCATGCCGTTCCTTCCCGTGGTGGAGGGGAGCGTGCTGCCCGAGCCTCCGCTCGAGGCGCTGCGCGGCGGCCTCTCGCGCGACGTGCGCGTGCTCGTCGGCACCAACGCCGACGAGATGACGCTGTTCGGTCTGCCCGAGGTGGACGACGAGCGCCTCGTGCGCATCGCCGCGCGCTACTTCTCCGACCCGCGCGCCGCGATCGCCGTCTACCGCGCCGAGGCGCCGGCAGCGTCCCCGCGCGACCTCTCGCTCGCCATGAGCACCGATCACGTGTTCCGCATCCCGGCGGTGCGCCTGGCCGAGGCCCACACCGCGAGCGGCGGCCAGAGCTGGAGCTACCTCTTCACCTGGAAGTCGCGCGCCTTCGGAGGTCGGCTCGGCGCGACGCACGCGCTCGAGATTCCCTTCGCGTTCAACACGCTCGATCGGCCGGGCATCGACGCCATGCTCGGGCCGGGCCCGCTCCCGAGCGCGCTGGCCGAGCGCATGCACGGCGCCTGGATCGCGTTCGCGAAGCACGGCGATCCGGCCTGCCCCGAGACCGGCCCGTGGCCGCGCTACGCGCCTCCGCAGCGCTCGGTGATGGAGTTCGGCGAGCGCGTGGGCGTGCTCCACGATCCCGGTGGGGAGACGCGCGCGCTCTGGGACGGCGTGCGGTGACGCGCGCCGCGCCGAGCGCCGAGTTCACGCGCGCGCTCGCGCACTTCCCGAAAGGCCTCGCGCACCCGAGCGACAGCTTCGAGGACGTGCGGCGCAAGTTCGCACCCGCCCACGGCCACGATCCGGGCCCCGACATCGCCACCGAGCCCGCGCGCTACGGCGGCGTGGAGGGCGTGTGGGTGAGCCGCAAGGGCGAGCCGGACACGGGCCGCGTGCTCTTCTTCCTCCACGGGGGCGCGCTCGTCTCGTGCCGCGCGCCCGAGTACACGTTCTACGCCGCCTGGTTCGTGCGCGAGACCGGCGCGCGCGCCCTGATCGTCGACTACCGCCTCGCGCCCGAGCACCGCTACCCGGCGGCGCTAGACGACTGCGTCGCCGCCTATCGCGGGCTCCTCGCGAGCGGCGTCGATCCCGCGCGCGTGGCCTTCCTGGGAGACTCCTGCGGCGGCGGCTTCGTGGTGACGACGCTGCTTCGGCTGCGCGATCTCGGCGAGCGCATGCCCGCCTGCGGCGCCGTGCTGTGCGGCTGGCTCGATGCCGAGGTCTCCGGCCAGTCGGCGCGCGAGCCCGTCGGCGAGGACGTGTTCGTGAATCCGATCTGGATGCGCGCGCGCTGGCGCGACTACCTGGGCCCGGGCGGGGACCCGCGCGCGCCCCACGTCTCGCCCATCCACGCGGACCTGCACGGGCTCCCGCCGCTCCTCCTGCAGACCGGCCAGCTGGACACCGTGCGCGACGACGCCGTGCGCCTCGCCGCGCGCGCGGGGCGCGACGGCGTGGCGGTCACGCTCTCCATCTGGCCCGGCATGATCCACGGCTTCCAAGGTCTCTACGGCACCTGTCCGGAGCCTGAACAGGCCGTGCGGCAGGTGGGCGAGTTCGTCGCGCACGCGCTGGACGCGGCGAGCGAGTCGCCGCGGTGAGGAGCGGGCTCGCGCGCGGCGCGCTCGGACTCGCCGCAGCCCTCGCCCTCGGGAGCCCGGCGCGCTCCGATCCGGCGGATGGGATCCGCGCGGACGCGCTGCGCGCGCACGTGGAGTTCCTGGCGAGCGATCTCCTCGAGGGGCGCGCGACCGGGACGCGCGGCCACGCGCTCGCCGTGGGCTACGCACGCGCCGCGCTCGAGGCCGCGGGCCTCGCGCCCGCCGGCACCGACGGAGGCTGGACGCAGAGCGTGCCCTTCCGCCGCTCGCGCGTCGTCCCGAGCCGCTCCCAGCTCGTGCTGCGCGGCGTGGGGGCGGAGCGCACGCTCGTCTACGAGCGGGACTACCTCGCCTCCGATCCCATGGCGACCACGCGCGGCGACGTCGACGCCTCCGCCGTCTTCGTCGGCTTCGGCATCACGGCGCCGACGCTCGGACACGACGACTACGCGGGCCTCGACGTGCGCGGGAAGTGGGCTGTCTACCTGAGCGGCGCGCCGAAGGGCTTCCCGGCGACGCTGCGCGCCCACTACAGCGGGCGCGAGCAGAAGCTCGAGAATGCCATCGCGCACGGCGCGATCGGCATCCTCGCGGTGCGCACGCGCACCGACGAGGACCGCTTTCCCTGGGCCCAGGTGCTGATCCAGGTCCGCAACGAGAAGGGATCGCTCGACTGGGTGGGCCCCGACGGCCAGCCGAACCAGACCTTCGCGGCGCTCGGCGCGCGCGCCGTGCTCAGCACGGCGGGCGCCGAGCAGCTCTTCGCCGGCGCGCCGCGCCCGCTCGCGGCGGTGCTCGACGAGGCGGACGCGGGCGCGCCGCGTGGCTTCGCGCTCCCGGTGCGACCGGCGATGCACGTCGAAGCCGAGCACGGGGAGCTGCGCAGCGACAACGTCGCCGCGCTCCTCGCGGGCAGCGACGCTCGACTGCGCGACGAGGTGATCGTGGTGAGCGCGCACCTCGACCACATGGGGATCGGCGAGCCGCAGGACGGCGACGCGATCTACAACGGCGCGGTCGACAACGCCGCTGGCGTGGCGGCGCTGCTCGAGATCGCGCGCGCCGCGACGAAGCTACAGCCGGCGCCGCGTCGCTCGGTCCTCTTCCTCGGCGTCACGGGGGAGGAGCTCGGTCTGCTCGGCTCCGACTATTACGCACACTTCCCGACCGTCGGCGCCAAGCGCCTGGTCGGCGACGTGACGCTCGACGGCGCGCTGCTCGACTATCCGCCGCGCGACGTCGTGCTGTACGGCGAGGAGCACACGACGCTCGGCTCCCTCGCCCACGCCGCCGCCGCCGAGAGCGGCTTCCTCGTCTCTCCGGACGCGAGCCCCGAGCAGGTCTACTTCATCCGCTCCGACCAGTACTCGTTCGTGAAGCGCGGGATCCCCGCAATCTTTCCGGGCTACGGCCTCACGAGCCGCAATCCGGCGATCGACGGCAAAGCGCACTTCGAGGGCTGGTTCCGGACGCTCTACCACACGCCGAAGGACGACCTGGCGCAGCCCCTCGACTGGCAGGGCAGCGCGCAGTTCGCTCAGTTCGTCTTCCGCCTGGTAGCGAAGGCTGCGAACGCCGATGAGGCGCCGCGCTGGCTGCCCGGCGATTTCTTCGGCGAGCTCGCGGCCGAGCGCGGGAACTAAGGAACCTCTGCTCACAGGTGCACCTCTCGGAACGCGCATGGGCGGCGGCGGAGGCCACTCGCCGGCGAGCGCGGAGCTGAGGGACTTCAGCTCCCCATCGAGATAGAGCGCTCCCTGGTTGTTCACGCAGTGCGCCTGGAAGTGGTTCGGACACTCGGGCATCGGGACGTGCTTGGCGATCGACGAGTCCTTCGACCTCAGCGAGCTGCCGGGGAGCCCGGGGACGTAGCGGCGCACGGCCCGGGGCGGCGTGCGGTAACGCCAGACAGCCCGCCGCGGCCTTCCCTCCAGAGCCCTTCTTCCTCTGCGGAGCTGAGGAGCCCAATTTTCAGAGGTTCCCTAGCTCGCGAGAGCGAGGGCGGAGTCCCGCTCGGGCAGGAGCCCGTCCCGAGGATCCGCGATCCCCGGCGGCTCGTCGCCGCCGGGCGCAGGAGACGGCGAGGGCGGGGCGGCGGGCGCGCTGAACGCGGCGATGCGCTCGGCGAGGAGCTCGGCGTGCGTCACCGGGAGCATGTGGCTCCCGCCCGGAACCTCGAGCAGCTCGGCCCGCTCGGCGCGCGCTGCGAGCTCGCGGCCCACCTCGATCGGCACCAGCAGATCCTGATCGCCGTAGATCACGAGGATCGGGAGCGAGAGCCCCTGGGAGCTCGATGGATCGCGCAGCTTCTCGCCCTCGTTGCGGAACGCCGCGATCGATTTCTCCTGGGCGAGGTTGGCGGCGAGCGCCGGCAGCCACCAATCCGGCTCCGGCTGGCGGCTGAAGGCGGCCGCGCTCCCGAGTCGCTGGATCTCGCGCTCGAGCGGCGGCACGGCGTGGACCCAGCGCAGCGCGCCCCAGAAGAGAGCGCCGACGACGGGCGCAGGCGCGCGCAGCTCGACGCCGGGCCCGACGCTCCCGATCAAGACGACGCGGCCCATGCGGGACGGATCCCGGTGAGCCGCCGTGAGCACCGTCCCGCCGCCGTACGAGAAGCCCACGACGGTGGTGTCCTCGAGGTCGAGGGCGGCGAGGAGCTGGAGCAGATCCTGGGCGTTGCCGGCCAGCGTGAAGTCGTCCGGGCTCGGGCGCGCGTCCGAGTGCCCCCAGCCCATCCGGTCCACGGCGATCACGTGGCGGCCGCGCGCTGCGAGGCGCGGGATCAGCTCGCGGAAGTCTGCCGCCTGCCCTGGGTGGCCGTGGACCAGCACGACCGGGGGCCCCATGCCGCGCTCGATCGCGTGCATCGAGAGCCCGCTCGCGAGCCGCACCATCCGCTCGGCTGGAGCCAGCGGGGGAACCTCGGCCGGGAAGATGCGGAACCAGAGCGGCGGGAGCGCGAGCGCAGCAGCGAGGAGGAGCGCGAGGCCGAGCAAGAGGCGACGCATCGTGCCCTCAGCGCCAGTAGCGAATGGCGGATTCGTAGACGCGCTTCGCGAACGCGTCCTTCGGCCAGCTGCGCATGGCTTCGCTCAGGATCTCGACGCTCACGGGCGCCTGGTAGCCCTTGCGCTTCATCGCGTCCGCGAAGGAGCGCAGCTCGAAGATGCCGTCGCCGGGTAGCGCGCGGCGCGAGATCGTCTCTTGCAGGAGGTCGTCGCTCGCCAGCGCCGGATGGTCGTCGAACTGCACGTAGGCGATCTCCGCGAGCGGGAGCTCTTCGAGGTCGCCGAGCGTGGAGGGCCCGTGCGTCCAGTGCCAGGTGTCCACGAGCACCCCGACGTCGGAGAGCCCGAGCCGCGCGAGGAACGCGCGCGTCTTGCGGATGTCGTCGAGCTCGCACCAGGGCAGGAACTCCAGCGCGAAGCGCACGCCGCTCGGCCGCACGAGCTCGAGCGCGCGGCGGTAGAGGGCAAGGGTCGCGTCGCCGAGCGGCGCGCTGATCGTCGTGTGCACGTAGCGGGGGTGCAGCGCCGCCGCGGCCTCGGCGCAGCGCTCCGCGAGCGCGAGCGTCGCCCGCTCGTCCGCGCTCACGTCGAGGTCTTGGACCGAGAAGCAGGCGATCCGGTTCTCGCCGAGCAGCTCCGCGACGTCGGAGAGCCGCCCGCGCTTCTCCGTGAAGTGCTTCAGCGTCCCGCGGTGGTCGATCCCCATCCAGGGGAAGCCCGCCCGGGCCGCGGCCCGGATCTGCCCGGGCAGATCGGGATCGTCGATGCCGAAGAAGGGAGAGAACTGGATCGTCTCGTAGACCAGCTCGAACGCCGCCATGGCGACCCCCGCTGGGGTGCGAGGTTGGCGTATGCTCGGCGGCGCACAAGCCGCCAAGCGACGGGGCGCGCGATGCTCGACGCCGACGTCCTGGACCCGTTGTTCTGTGAGTTCGCGAAGATCGGCATCGCCGGCCCGACCGGCCCCGCACGCGCCGACGACGCCGACCCGCACGCCTTCTTCGCGGCGCTGCGCCGCCGAGGCCCCGTGCAGCCGTTGCCGATCCCGAACGAGCCGGGCGTATTGGCGCTCTCCTTCGAGGCCGTCTCGCGCGTGTTCCGCGAGCCCGAGCGCTTCTCGTCGCGCGGCTACGCCGCCGTAGTGGGGCCGATTTTCGGCCACAGCATCCTCCAGATGGATCCGCCCGAGCACACGCGCTACCGCGGCCTGGTCCAGCAGGCCTTCTCGCGCCGCGCGCTCGAGCGCTGGCGCGAGCGCCTGCTCGTGCCCTACGCCCACGCGCTGGTGGACCGCTTCGTCGCGCGGGGCCACGCCGACCTGATGCGCGAGCTCGCCTTTCCGCTCCCGCTCGAGATGATCTCGGGCATGCTCGGCGTGCCCGACGCCGACCGCGCGCGCTACATGGGCTGGGCGGTCGAGATCCTGTCGGGCTCTCTCGAGGCGGGCGTCGCGCGCGGGGCGGCTCACGCGCTCGGCGAGTACTTCACGCCGCGCATCGAGGCGGCGCGCGGGCGCGGCGGCGACGATCTGGTCGCGCTGCTCGCGAACGTCGAGCTCGCGGGGGCGAGGCTCTCGGTGGACGAGATCCTGCCGTTCCTGCGCCTGCTCTCGCCCGCTGCCTTCGAGACCACTGCGCGGGCGCTCAGCAACCTGCTGTGCGGGCTCTTGAACGCTCCCGAGCAGCTCGCCGCCGTGGCGGCGGAGCCGCGCCGCATCGCCGCGGCCGTGCACGAGGGCCTGCGCTGGGAGCCCCCGCTGGTCGGCTTCGCGCGCACCGCCACGCGCGACACCGAGCTGTGCGGCTCCCCGCTGCCCGCGGGCGCGACCGTGGCGTTGATCGTCGCCTCGGCCAACCGCGACGAGTCGCGCTGGGAGGACCCCGACCGCTTCGACGTGTTCCGCCCCATGAAGCCCCACCTCGCGTTCGCCCAGGGTCCGCACACCTGCCTGGGCATGCACCTCGCGCTGCTCGAGCTCGAGACCGCGCTCGCGGTGGCGCTCGAGCGGCTGCCCGGGCTGCGGCTCGCGGCGGGCGCGAGCCCGGCGCGCGTCTCGGGTGGCGCGTTCCGGACTGCGCTTCGCCTGCCGGTCGAGTTCACGCCCGGTGTGCCGCGCAGCGCGCCTACTGCATAATCTCCCGACCTGAGCGGGGGGCCCCATGAAGACCGGCGCCGAGTATCGAGCTTCGCTGCGCGACGGGCGCGCGACCTACTTCGAAGGCAAGCGCATCGACGACGTCGAAGGCGATCCGGTGCTCGGGCCCACGGTCCACGAGGTCGCCGCCACCTACGACCGCTTCTACTCCCCGGAGCCGGGCGCGACGAGCCCGCTCATGACCGTGCCGGGCTCCGCGCAGGAGCTGAAGGCGCGCATCCCGGTGCTCCACAAGGCGGACCTGGTGGCGCACGTCACCTACCAGTCGATCATGACGCTGATGACCGCGGCCGCGCAAGATCAGCGACTGCCCCAGGTACGTCGAGCGCATCGGCGCCTACGTGGACGACGCCCAGCAGCGACGACATCCGCATCACCGAGTGCATCACCGACGCGAAGGGCGACCGCAGCCGGCCGCCCGGCAAGCAGGACGATCCCGATCGCCTACGTGCGCGTCGTGGACCGCAACGCCGACGGCGTCGTGCATCCGCGGCGCCAAGCTGCACATCACGGGCGCCTCGCTCGGCGCACGACCTGATGACGATCCCGACCAAGGCGATGAAGGCGGGCGAGGAGGACTACGCGATCGCCTGCGATGGTGCCGGTCAACTCGCCCGGCGTGAAGATCGTCAACACCACCTACGCGCCGCGCCACGACGACCCGCGCGCCTTCCCGATCTCGAGCCAGCACCACATGCCCGAGGGCTTCGTGATCTTCGACGACGTGTTCGTGCCCAACGAGCGCATCTTCCTCGACGGCGAGACGCGACACGCGGCGGTGTTCGCGCACTCGCTCGGCCTGTGGGAGCGGCTGGGCGGCCTCTCGGCGTTCATGGCCGAGGGGCCGATCAGCTGGTCGGCTTCGCGCAGCTGATCGCCGAGGCGAACGGCCTCGCCGGCGTGAGCCCACATCAAGGAGAAGATCTCCGAGATGATCATCCACGCGACGCTGATGCGCGCGGCGCTCGAGGCGGCCATCGCGAACTGCAAGATCGACGCCCGAGGGCGCCGCCTTCCCGGACGAGCTCTACACGAACGCCGGCAAGTACCACGGCGCCGCGAACTACAACCTGATGGTGCGCCACCTGCACGACATCGCGGGCGGCTCGGTGCTCACCGCGCCGTCGGTCGCCGACCTCGAGAACCGCGAAGATCGGCCACCTGATCCGCAAGTACATGGCGCACCGATGCCCGGCGTCGACGGCGAGTACCGCACGCGCCTGTTCCACGCGATCCGCGACCTCACCGCCGACGCCTACGGCGGCTGGAAGGCGGTCACCAACATCCAGGCCGGCGGCGGCCTCTACGCGCAGCGCATCGTGACCCGCAAGTACTACGACCTGGACGGCGCCAAGCGGAAGGCGCTCGCCTACGCCGGCATCCCCGAGCGCAAGCCCGACTAGCCAGGCCCGCTCGTGACGCAGAGCAGACGGCGGCCGAGAGCCCGCGCGCACACGGCCTTGGCGGTGCTCGCGATGCTCGCGACCGCCTGCGCTCCGCGCCGCGCCCTTCGATCCCGTCGCCATGGACGCGCCGCGAGGGACGCCGCCCGCCGAGAGCCCCGATCTCGCGTTCGAGAGTGGAGGCGAGCGGCTCAACGCGATCGCCTATCTCGCCGCCGGGCCCGGGCCGCACCCCAGCGCCATCCTGCTCCACGGCTTCCCGGGCAACGAGCGAAACCTCGATCTGGCGCAGGTGCTGCGACGCGCGGGCTGGAATGCGTTCTTCTTCCACTACCGAGGGAGCTGGGGGAGCGGCGGCGAGTTTTCCTTCAGCCACGCCCTCGAGGATGTGTCCGCGGCGGTCTCGGCATTGGGCAAGCCGGACTTCGCCGCACGCTACCGCGTCGACCCGGCGCGCATCGTCCTGGTCGGCCACAGCATGGGCGGCGGGCTCGCGCTGATCTCGGCCGCCGAGCTCCCCGCCGTGAAGTGCGTGGCGTCGCTCGCCGGCGCAGACCTGGGCAGGACTGCACGGGCGCTCGCTGCGGATTCGCGCGCCGAGCAAGCGGCGGCAGCCCGCTTCGGGGAGTGGGGCGCGGGGAGGATCCGCGGCTCGGGTGCTGCGATCGTGGCCGAGCTCGAGGCGAACCCCGCGCGCTTCTCCCTCGAGACGCATGCGGCCGCGCTGGCCGCGAAGCCCGTGCTGCTCGTCGCGGCCGCGCGCGACGACGTCACACCGCCCGCGCAGCATCACGATCCGCTGGTGGCGGCGCTGCGCGCGGCGGGCGCCGCGCGACTCCGCACGGTGTCGCTCGACGCCGACCATGCATTCTCGGAAGTGCGGGTCGCGCTCGCGCGGACGCTGATCGCGTGGCTCGCGAGCTCCTGCACGCCCGCGCTGAACCCTTCCTAGGCAGGGCGCTCGCCCGGTCAACCGCGCCGCGAAGCCGGCCGATGCGCAGGGCGGGGGGAAGCCATGCGCAGAGGGCTGCGCGCTGTCGGGGGCGGGGTATGCATCGCGCTCGCGGCGCTGCTGATCTCGCTCACGCCGTTCGCGCGTGCGGTCGACCGGCCACTCGAAGACGCCATGCTGCGCGCGGCGCAGGGCTCCCCACCCGCGCTCCCGCGCGGGCGGCCCGACGTGAGCGTGGTCGCGATCGATCCGCGCAGCCTGCGCGCGTTTCCGGGCTGGCCGTGGCCGCGCGAGCGCTACGCCGAGGCGGCAAACGCGCTGATGGCGGCCGGTGCCGCAGCGATCGCCTTCGACGTGGACTTCTCGACCGCGCGCGAGCCGGCCGGCGACGCTGCCTTCGCCGACGCGATCCGCGCGAGCGGACGCGTCGCGCTCGCGGCGCTGCGCCAGCGCCAGGAGCTGCCCGGGGTCGGCGAGCTCGAGGTGGTGAGCCGGCCCATCGAGGTCCTGATGAGCGCGGGCGCCCGCGCCGGCCACGTCGTGGTGCCCGTCGAGAGCGATGGCGTCGTGCGCCGCACCCAAGGCGAGAACGACCTCGGCGCCGAGCGCGTGCCCTCGCTGCCCGGGCTCGCCCTCGAGCTCGCCGGCTTCGCGCGCCCCAGAGCCCTGCACGGACCCCACCGCATCGACTTCCGCCGGGCGAGCCCCGAGAATCCCCGTGCTCTCCATCGCCGACGTGCTCGAGCGCCGCTTCGATCCGCGCGAGGTCGACGGCCGCGTGATCTTGGTCGGAGCCACCGCGGCCGAGTTCCAGGATCTGTGGACCACGCCGCTCGGCCCCGCGCGCCCCGGCGTCTGGGTCCAGGCCGTCGAGTACCGCACGCTCGCCGCCGCCTCGCGCGGCGAGCGCACGCTCGCGGCTGCACCCAAGCTCGCGCTCTTCGCCGCCTGTCTCGCGCTCGCGCTCGCCGGAGGGGCGCTCGCCGAGTCGCGCCCCGGCCTGCGCGCGGGCGGCTTTGCCGCCCTCGGCTTGGCGAGCGCGCTCGCGAGCTTTGGTGGCCTGGTCCAGATGGGCGCGCTGCTCTCGCCCGCGCTGCCCGTCGCCCAGCTCGCCATCCACTACGTGGCGGGCGTCGAGCGCGTGCGCCGCCGCTTGGGCCTCCGCCTCGAGGAGCGCGAGCTCTCGCTCGCGGCGCTCTACGAGGTCGGCGAGTCCGCCACGCGCACGGAGAGCGAGTCGGGCCTCGAGACGGGCCTCGTGCTGCTCGGCCGCATCGCAGGCGCCCACGCCGTGGCCCTGCTGCGCGCCGACACGGCAGGCGAGCTCGACGGGACGCGCGTCGATTGGCGCCCGCACGGCCAGCTCGCCGCCGTCGACTCGAGCACCGCCGCCGAGGTCCTCCGCCAGGGCACGCTGCGCGTCTTCGACGGCGAGATCCCGGGCCGCCCCGGGGTGCGCGGGCGCGCCGTCTACGTCGCGCTCGTTGCCGGTCGCTTGCCGGTGGGCGTGCTCGTGGTCGAAGGCCGCAAGGAGCGGCGCTTCGGTGACACCGAGCTGCGTACGATCGCCACCGTCGCCTCGCAGCTCGCGCTCTCCGTTCGCTCCCTGCGCCTCACCGAGGAGCTGCGCGGCACCCTCGGGGCCTCGGTCGAGGCGATCGCGAGCGCAGTCGAGGCCCGCGACGGATATACCGAGCTTCACTGCCGGCGCTTGGCGCTCTTCTGCGTGTCGATGGCGAAGCGCCTCGGCCTCACCGCGGAGGAGATCGAGGCGATCCGGCTCGGTGCGCTCCTCCACGACGTCGGGAAGATCGGTGTCCCCGATCACGTATTGCTCAAGCCGGGGCGTTTTACACCCGATGAGAGACGGGACATGGAGCGCCACGCGGAGGTGGGGCACCGCATCGTGCGGCCGATCTCCGGGCTGGCGCAGACCACGCTCGCCTGTGTGCGAAGCCACCACGAAAGGTGGGATGGCATGGGCTACCCGGACGGCTTGCGCGGCGCCGAGATCCCCCTCCCGGCGCGCATCGTCGCCATCGTCGACGTGTGGGACGCGCTCTCCAGCGCGCGCCCGTACAAGCCCGCCTACCCGCAGGAGAGAGTGCGCGAGCTCCTGCGCAAGTCGCGCGGCACCCACTTCGATCCCGACCTCCTGGATCTCTTCCTGCGCGTCCTCGACGAGGAGGGCGACGAGATGCTGGAGATCCTCGAGGCCAGCGGCGTGGGCCCCGCATGAAGGTGCTCGCCCTCGGGCTCGGGCTCGCGCTCGCATGCCTCGCGTCCGCCGCGAGCGGCGACGTCCCCGAGGACGCGCTCGCCACCTTGAGCGCCGCCGTCGCGGAGCACCCCGACGACGCCGCGCTCGCGCGCGCTCTCGCCCGCACCCAGCTCGAGCGCGGGGACGCCGCGGGCGCGCTCGCGACTCTGCGCGACTTCGCGACCCGTCACCCGGAGGCGCGCGCGAGCCTGGCGCAGCTCTCGGGCCGCGCGCTCTACGAGCTCGGAGAGCTGACTCCGGCCAAGCTCGCGCTCCAGGAGGCGATCGCCCTGCGCGATGGCGATGCGCTCGCCCATCTCTATCTGGGCCTCACCCACGCTCGGCTCGGCGAGCGCGAGGCCGCCGCGCGCGAGCTGCGCCGCGCCCAGGAGCTCGATCCCCGCCTCGCCGACCCCGCGCGCCGCGTCGCCGAGCAGGGCAAGCCCTCGCTCGCGCGCCGCGCGCTCGAGCGCTTCACGCTGAGCGGCGGCAGCGGCCTCGAGTACGACACCAACGCGACGCTCGAGCACGACGCCGACCAGGCGCTGATCGCAGACGACCAGGCGGATGCCCGGCTGGTCTACGACGCGGGCCTCTCGGCGCGCCTCTACCGCAGCGACGAGAGCGCGCTCACGCTCGGCTACCGCTTCGGCGAGAGCCGCCACCAGGATCTGCACGACCTCGACCTCCAGTCCCACAACGTCTGGCTCTCCGCCGGCCACGTCTTCGACGCCTCGCGCTCGCTGCGCGTGGACCTGATCGGCGGCAGCCACCGCCTGGACGGCGCGCCCTATCTGCAGACCGCGCTCATGAGCTCGGCCTTCGCCTGGGAGTCGAGCGGCCAGGCCGCCTGGCGCGTGCGCATCCTGGCCGAGCGCCGCGCCTACGAGGACACGCCCGCGCTGCCCTCCCTCGAGCGCGACGCCTGGCGATTCGGCGGCGCGCTCGAGCACGCGCGCACCGTCGCGCTCTGGGCGCCGGCGCTCTTCACGGCGCAGCTCGGCTACGCGCGCATGCTGACGGACGGCGAGCAGGACGTGCTGGGCTTCGGCCCTGCCTTCGACTCCCACGCGGGCTCGCTCGACCTCGCGCTCCAGGCGCCGCTGCCGCTGCGCGTGGGCCTCGAGCTGCGCCTCGGCCTCGCCCTCGAGCGCTTCGACGCCGTGAACCTCGTGGACTTCCTCTCGGACAACGGCGTCGGCGACCCGAATCCCGAGCGCCGGCACGACGGCCTGGTCGAAGCGGGCGTCGCTCTCGCGCGGCCGCTCACGCGCAACCTCTCGCTCGAGGCGCGCTTCCGCGAGACGCGCCACTTCTCGAACGTCGACCTGTACGACTGGCAGCGCCAGCTCGTCGGCACCTACCTGCGCTTCCGGTTCGGCGGATGAGAGCTCGCGAAGGAGACCCCATGACCCATCGAACGCTTCATCGCATGCTGCTCGCCGCAGCACTCGCCACCCTGGCCGCGGGCCCCGCGCTCGCGGGCGGCAAAGTCGTCTCCGTGTTCGGCACGGTCGAGCTCTCGCACGGCGCCGAGAGCACCTGGCGCACGGCGCGCGCGGGAGACGCGCTCGGCGCCGGCGACCGGGTGCGCACTGGCGCGAGCGCGCGCGCGGAGCTCGATCTCGGCGATGGCCGCAGAGTCCGCCTCTACGAGCAGTCGCTGCTGCGCGTGGGCGCAGGGCGCTCTGCGGCCGGACCCGTGCAGGAGGTCGAGCTCGATCGCGGCGAGTCGCTGTTCGACGTCGTGAAGCGCGTGGCCGGCGACGAGTTCCGCGTGCGGACCCCGGAGATCGTGGTGAGCGTGAAGGGGACGCGCTTCCTGGTGGCGAGCGAGGCCGGCGCGGACCACGCGAGCGTGTTCCGCGGAGTGGTCGGCGTGACCGGCGACGGCTTCGAGGAGCTCTCGCTGCGCGCGGGCTTCACCGCGCTCGACGGCGAGGTCCACGTGACGCCCTTCGCCGACCCCTGGCAGGGCTGGGAATCGAGCGCCAGCGCGCCGACGCTCGCGCTCGACTCGGCGGTCGACGACGAGGTCGCGCGCGCGATCGACGCGGCGGCGGGCCAGGAGCAGCGACGCCGAGAGCGCGCCGGCGCCGCCGGCGAAGGCGGTCGATCCCTCCGAGCGTCTCGAAGACGACTCGAGGGGTCCGGCAAGGGCGAGCTCGAGATCGACGAGAGGGCGCGAGACGGTGAGTCCCGGAGCTCGATCCGGTCAACGACATCGGTCGCGGCGAGGCGAAGAAGGACGACGCCTTCGACAGCGGCTCGGCGCTGCTCGACGCCGTGCTCGGTGCCGAGGAGGACGACTTCCCGGAGTCGCACGACGGAGGACGGCTTCATCGGGCTCGCTCCCTTTCACCTTCGACGTGACCACGAGCGGCGGCCCCAACACCGTGACCGTCGGCTTCGGCCACGAGTCCGTGACGCTCGATCAGAATGCGATCGACATCCTGCTGACGGGCGACGACGGCCCGCTCGGAGAGTTCAGCGACGTCGTCGAAGACCTGGAGATCAAGCCGGAAGATCTGGGGCGCTACCTCGACGGCTTGCTCTGAGGGGTGAAGACCTCGCGGATGCGCGAGTGGCGCAGGCCGGGCTCGAGCTCGATCAGCTCGATGATGTGCCCGTTCGGGTCGTAACAACAGGCGCACGCGATGATCCCGGCGGCCGGGATCGAGGTGGGCTTCTCGGTCGTGAAGCGCACGCCCTGGGCAGCGAGCGCCGCGTGCGCGGCCGGGACGTTGCGCGTGCGGAACGCGATCACGCGCGGCACGCGGCTGGGCGCAGGCTCCGGGAACTCCGCGCGCGGCTCCTGCCACTCGATCAGGTCCAGCATCGGGCCGTCGGGATCGCTCGGCAGCGCCATCAGGACGCCGCGGCCGCGCGTGTCGCCCAGCCCGAACGAGACGCCGCCTCCCTTCGGCCACACGGCGTCGCGCCGATCGGAGAGGATTGCGAAGCCGAGCCGCTCGTAGAAGCGGACCGATTCGTCGATGTCCTTGCAGTTCACGATCGTGTGGTAGAGATGCTCGAGGCGGAACGCGTCCACGGGCTCCTCCGTTCAGCCCGCCATCACGCCGCCGTCGATCACGAGCTCCGTGCCCGTGACGAAGCGCGCGTCGTCCGACGCCAGGTAGACCGACGCCAGCGGCGATGTCCTCCGGCATGCCGGAGAAGCCGAGCGGCGTCGCCCGCGTGGAGGCCGCGCGCGCTGCCTCCATGCGCTCGGGGATGCCCGGGTCGTCCGCCGGGGGCGTCTCGCCGTCGTTCGCCATCTTGGCCCAGAGCGGAGTCTCGATGCCGCCGGGGTGGATCGAGTTCACGCGCACGCCGTTCTTCGCCTGCGCGCACTCGAGCGCCACGGCCTTGGTGAAGAGCCGCACGCCGCCCTTGGTGGCGCAGTAGCCCGTGAGGCCCACCACGCCCTGGAGGCCCGCCACCGACGAGATGTTGATGATCGATCCACCGCCGGAGGCCGTGATCAGGGGCAGCGCGGTCTTCGTGCCCAGGAAGACGCCGTCGAGATTCACCGCGAGCTGGCGCCGCCAGGACGCGTAGGAGAGCTCGGCGAGCGGCGCGGTGATGCAGATGCCGGCGTTGTTCACGAGCACGTGGAGCGCGCCGTGGCGCGCGCGCACCTCGCCGATCGCCTTGCTCCAGGCTCCCTCGTCGGTCACGTCGAGGGCGAGGAAGTGTGCCTGTCCCTTCGCCGCCTCGACCTCGCGGACCGTCTCGGCGCCGCCGCGCTCGTCGAGATCGGCGACCACGACGCGGGCGCCCTCGCGCGCGAGCGCTCGCGCGCACGCGCGCCCGATTCCACTCGCCGCCCCGGTGATCAAAGCGACTTTTCCTGCCAAGCGTGCCATCGGCGATCCCTCCCGCGGCGATCTATGTTGCCGCGCCAGGGGGCACCTCGCATGAGCGCGCGCAGTCTGGACGTGGCGGTGGTCGGCGCTGGCTTCGGGGGCCTCTACGCGCTGCATCGGCTGCGCGGCCTGGGGCTCGCGCGTGCGGGTCTACGAGGCGGGCAGCGGCGTGGGCGGCACCTGGTTCTGGAACCGCTACCCGGGCTGCCGCTGCGACGTCGAGAGCCTCGCCTACTCCTACTCGTTCTCGCGCGAGCTCGAGCAGGAGTGGAGCTGGAGCCAGCGCTACGCCGAGCAGCCGGAGATCCTGCGCTACGCGAACTACGTCGCCGACCGCTTCGAGCTGCGCCGCGACATCCAGCTCGAGACGCGCGTCGAGGCGGCGCACTTCGACGAGGGCGCGGGGCGCTGGGGGCTCCGCCTCTCGGGCGGCGAGCGCGTGGACGCGCAGTTCCTGGTGATGGCGACGGGCTGCCTCTCCGCCCCCAACACGCCGCGCTTCCCGGGCCTCGACTCCTTCCGCGGGCCGGTCCTCCACACCGGCAAGTGGCCCGAGGTCGAGCCCGACCTCACGGGCAAGCGCGTGGGCATCATCGGCACGGGCTCTTCCGCGGTCCAGTCGATCCCGATCCTGGCCGAGCGCTCCGCGCACTTGACCGTGTTCCAGCGCACGCCCAACTACTCGATCCCGGCGCGCAACGGGCCTCTCGAGCCGGAGACCGTGGCGCGCGTGAAGGCCGACTACCCGGCCTTCCGCAAGCCCTTCCTGGGCGGCGACTTCGGCCTCGACTTCGATCCGAACGAGAACTCCTGGGTCGATGCCACCCCCGAGGAGCGCCGGGCGATGTTCGAGTCGCGCTGGGAGGCGGGCGGGCTCGGGATCGTCGGCTCCTACGTGGACGTCTTCACCAATCCCGAGGCCAACCAATCCGTCTGCGAGTTCATCCGCTCCAAGATCCGGGAGACGGTGAAGGACCCCGAGGTCGCCGAGCTGCTCTCGCCGCGCACGCACATCGGTTGCAAGCGCCCGTGCGCCGACACCCACTACTTCGAGACCTACAACCGCCCCAACGTGAAGCTCGTGAATATCCGCAACGCCCCGATCGAGGAGATTGCGCCGGAGGGGGTGCGCACGGGCGGCCGTCTCTACCCGCTCGACGTGCTCGTCCTCGCGACGGGCTTCGACGCGATGACGGGGGCGCTCTTCCGCATCGACATCCGCGGCCGCGGAGGGCGGGAGCTGCGCGAGAAGTGGGCCGAGGGCCCGCGCAGCTACCTCGGGCTCGCGACCGAGGGCTTCCCGAACTTCTTCACGATCACCGGGCCCGGCAGCCCCTCGGTGCTCGCCAACATGATCAGCGGGGTCGAGCAGCACGCGGACTGGATCGCCGATTGCATCGCGCACCTGCGCAGCCGCCGGCTCGGCCGCATCGAGGCGACGCGGAAGGCCGAGGACGCCTGGGTGGAGCACGTGAACGACCGCGCCAGCCGGACGATCTACACGACCTGCGATTCGTGGTACCTGGGCGCCAACATCCCCGGGAAGCCGCGCGTCTTCATGCCCTACCTCGGCTTCCCGCGCTACGCCGCGAAGTGCCAGGACGTCGTCGCGAAGGGCTACGAGGGCTTCCAGCTCTCCGCTTGAGGGGCCGGCGCAGGCGTGCGACGCGCGCGTCGAGCTCGCGGTCGATGTCGGCGCGGGTGAGCGCGCGCGGCTCGAAGGTCGCGAGCACACCGATCCCCCACGAGAGCGCCGCCAGCGCCCCCGCTTCGCGCTCGAGGTCGAGGCGCGGGTCGATCTCGCCCAGGGCGCGCGCCTGCGCGAGGCAGCCCACCAGGACGCGCCGGAAGGCGCGGTGCCGGAGCTCCTGGGCCGCCGCGAGCGCCGGGTGACGCGTTGCACGCCCCCAGAAGGCGATCCAGAAGATCCACTCCTCGCGCCGCTCGCGGTTGATCGGCGCCACCTCCCCGAGCACTCCGCGCAGCGCCGCGAGGCCGCGGGCCCGCGCCAGACGCCGGTCGAAGCGCCGCTGCATCTGCTGCCCCGCGTGGCCGATCGCGTGCTCGAGCAGGGCGTCCTTGGAGGCGAAGTAGTGCGAGAGGCGGCCCGTGGACCAGCCCGCGTACTCCGCGACCCGGCGCACGGTCGCGTTCTCGATGCCGAGCTCGATCACCGCCCGCCAGACCGCGTCGGCGAACTCGCCGCGGCTCGCCTCGTGGTCGACGATCTTCGGCACCCCCCCATCTTGGCGGGGCGGAGGACCCGGCGTCAATCGCTGGCGTGCCCGTTGCGACCCAGGCGGGCTCTGCGTTACAAAACGCGCGTTCGGAATCCCGCGTACACCCGCGCGGGGTCGGAGGGCTCATGAAATCCGCACGCGTCACTCGCGCTCGCGCTGGCTTCCTCGCTTTCGCCTTGGCTCGGAGCGGGCCCGCTCGCCGCCCAGAACGCGCCGGCGCCGACCGCGTCCGCCGAGCCGCCCAAGAGCACGGAGCCGATCGAGCAGATCGTGGTGACCGCGGAGCGCCGCGAGAGCACGGTCCAGGACACGCCCGTCTCGATCTCCGCGTTCGACGCGGACACCATGAAGGAGAAGGGCATCGCCGACCCCGCAGACCTGCACCTGCACGTGCCGGGCTTCTTCTACACCGAGGGCGGCGGCAACTCGCCGATCACGCAGATCGCGATCCGCGGCGTCGGGAACGAGAACGTGACGGACGGCGGCGACCCCGGCGTCGCCTTCCACTTCGACGGCGTCTACATGGGCCGCCCCACCGCCGCCGCCGCGACGTTCTTCGACACCGAGCGCGTCGAGGTGCTGCGCGGCCCGCAGGGCACCCTCTACGGCCGCAACGCGACCGGCGGCTCGATCAACGTGGTCTCGAAGAAGCCCACCGACGAGTGGGACGGCCTCGCCGACTTCACCTACGGCAACTACAGCACGATCCGCGCGCGCGCCGCGGGCGGCGGACCGCTCTCGGACTGGATCAGCTTCCGCGTTGCGGGCGTCCGCGAGAGCCACGACGGGTTCCTGGAGAACGTCGCCGACGACTCCTTCTGCCCCGGCAAGTGCAACGACATCGACGAGCAGGACGTCTGGGCCATCCGCACGCACATCCTGATGGAGCCCACCGAGGGCACGGATCTGCTGTTCACCGTGCAGTACTTCTGGGACGACGGCGCCGCGGGCCAGTATCGCAACGACCCGAACACCTTCGCGACGCAGCCCGCTCCCGCCGACCGAGCAACAAGCGGCACATCCGCCAGGACGTGAACACCGAGCTCGACATGGAGTCGAAGCTCTTCACGCTGCGCCTGGACCAGGACCTGGAGCTCGCCGCCCTGCCGATGCGGTTCACCGCCTTCGTCTCCTACCAGGAGCAGGAGTGGACCCAGATCGCCGACAACGACTTCAGCGAGCAGGCGTGGAGCTTCACGAAGTGGACCGAGCCGAGCCACCAGTGGACCGGCGAGGTCGAGCTCGCCTCGGCCGGAGACTCGCCCTTCAACTGGATCGTCGGCTTCTTCGCCTTCCGCGAGGACGCCTCGATCGACTTCCTGTTCAATGACGTGAACCCCGCCATCTTCCCGTTCCGCGTACGACAGCTCCGGCGATTTTCTGTCGAAATCGTACGCTGGCTTCGCGGAGGGCTCCTACGACTGGGAGCACTTCACGGCCCGTCTGGGGCTCCGCTACACGAGCGACTCGAAGACGAAGGACAGCCTCTTCTCGTTCACTGCCTTGGGCTTCCCACCGTGTCCCTGTCCGCCCGGGCCCTTCGGCACGGCCGTGGCCGACCCTCAAGAAGACGAGTGGCAGCGTGTCACGGGTCGCCTGGTCGGGGAGTGGCGGCCGAACGAGTCGCTGATGTTCTACGCGTCGGTCTCCAAGGGCTACAAGGGCGGAGGCTCTCTCGGAGGCAACCCGGCGGAGGACAACGTCTACGACCCGGAGGACATCTGGGCGTACGAGATCGGCGCGAAGACGCGCTGGTTCAACGATCGCCTCCAGGCGAACCTGGCCGCCTACTACAACGACTACAAGGATCTCCAGGTGTTCATCCTGACCGGCGCCTCAGCGCACATGGAGAACGCCGCGGACGCCACGGTGGGCGGCATCGAGCTCGAGCTCGTGACCGTCCCGTTCGACGGGCTCCAGTTCGACACCACGCTGGCGTGGAACCACGCCGAGTACGACAAGTACATCAGCGCCGATCCGGTGCCCCCTGGCCTCGGCGGCCAGCAGCATCCGGGCTGCGTTTCCACACCCACCGTTGCCTGTCCCCTGGACCAGCAGGGCCACCGCCTGAACCGCACGCCGGAGTGGTCGGTGAACATTGGCACGCAGTACACCTTTGGCCTCTTTGGCGGCTCGCTCACGCCCCGCGCGGACTGGCACTACCAGAGCGAGGTCTTCTTCCGGCCGTTCGGGCTCGACCGCGATCGGTCGGAGCCGTGGGACCAGTGGAACGTTCGCCTCACCTGGGATGCGCCGCCGACGGACTACGGGCAGTTCAGCTTCCAGCTCTACATGACGAACGTCGAGGACAACGACCACATCATGAATCTCTCGGTCGGGGCGAGCTCCGAGCTCTTCCCGGAGCAGGGCAACCTCTTCCCGCCGCGCCTGTACGGCTTCACGGTGAGCTGGAAGCACTGACGCGCACGCTGCGCCTGGAATCACCCCCCATGAAGTTCGACGTGTTCTGCGAGACGCAGAAGGCGGCGCCGCTGCGCCCCGATCACGAGACGACGGTCTTCCGGGAGACGCTCGAGCAGGCCGTCTTCGCCGACCGCGCCGGCTTCGAAATCTGGTGGCAGGTGGAGCACCACGGGGCGGTCGAGTTCAGCTACTCGAGCGCGCCCGAGATGCTGCTCAGCTGGATCGCGACCCGGACGCAGCGCATCCACCTCGGCCACGCGGGCGTGCTCGCGCCCTTCAACATCAACCATCCCATCCGCGCGGCCGAGCGCGCGGCCATGCTCGACCACATCAGTGGCGGCCGCGCCGAGCTCGGGCTCGCGCGAACCGGCGCCGGCGAGTGGGACACCTTCCAGGTGAACCCCGACACCTCGCGCCAGCAGCTCATCGAAGCGATGCGCATGATCCCGAAGATGTGGACACAGGACGAGTTCGAGTGGTCGAGCGACCTGCTCAAGATCCCGAAGCGCAACATCATCCCGAAGCCCCTGCAGAAGCCGCACCCGCGGCTCTGGCAGACCGCCAGCAGCCCCGAGTCCTTCCGCCTGGCCGGGCGCCTCGGCGTGGGCGCGCTGGGCACGACGCTGCTCACCGAGCTCGATCAGATGGCCGCGCTCTTGCGCGAGTACCGCACCGGCCTCGGCGAGATGACCGAGCCCGCGGGCACGTTCGTGAACCGCGACGCCGGCGTCTTCACCTTCGTGCACGTCGCCGAGTCCGAGAAGCAGGCGATCGCGAGCGGCGCGTCGCTCGGCGCGCTCTGGTACGTGACGGCGGCCCCGCGCGTCTTCCACGCGGCGCCCGAGATCTGGTACATGCAGATCCGCGGGAACTTCCTGCCCAACGACCCGGCCTATCAGCGCTCGCTCGCCCAGGGCGCCGTCGGGGGAACCGACGTCCCGCTCGAGAAGGATCACCCGGTGGTGCGCGTGCTGCGCCGCATGGCCGCCGGCGAGACGATCTCGAACGAGGAGGCCTACGAGACGCTCCTGCCGGTGCCCTCGGTGATCATCGGCGACGTCGCGAGCTGCCGCAAAAAGATCGAGGCCTATCGCGACATCGGCGCGACGCGGCTCATGGGCCTCTTCCAGTTCGCGGCCCTGCCCCACGAGACCGTGCTCTCGGGCATGGGGACGCTATCGCGCCACTTGATGCCGGCACTCGCGGATTGAACTCGAATCGAAAGCTCGGGGTCAGACCCCCGAGCTTTCGATGTCCCACCAGTCAGGCCTTCGCGCTGCGGCTGCCGAGGATCGCCGGCAGCAGCAGCAGGTCCGCGAGCAGCGACGCGCCGATCGCGACGCCGGTCACGAAGCCGAAGCTCGCGAGGCTCTTCCAGGGCACGAACACCAGCACCAGGAACCCGGCGGCGAGGGCGCCCGCCGAGGTGAACAGCGCGCGGCCGACCTCGCGCAACGAGGCGTCCATGGCCTGCTCCCGCGCGAGCCCTTGGCCTCGGAAGCGCTGGTAGCCCGTCAGCAGGTGCAGCGCCTCGTCCACGCCGAGCCCGAGCAGCACGGAGGCGACCATCGCCGTGCCGATATCGAGGGGGATGCCGAGGAAGCCCATCGCGCCCAGCGTGAGCAGCACGGGCCACGTGGTCGGGATCATCGCCAGCAGGGTGAGCGGGATCGAGCGCAGGCAGACCCAGGTGAGCGCGGCGACGAGGGCGAGGGCGGCGCCGAAGCTCCCGATCTGGGTGTCGCGGATCTCGTCGATCATGTCGCTCACCACGGCGAGCGGGCCCGTCACGATCGCGTGGGCGCCGGGAGGGAGCGCGGCGGCGACCTCGCTGCGCACGCGCTCCACCAGCGCGCGCAGCTCGTCCTGCGGGAGCTTCTCGCCCTGGAAGGAGACGCGCAGCGCGGCGGGCTCGCCGCCCGTCGCCGGCGAGACGAAGAAGCCGACGAGGTCGCGCTGCTCGCCGCGCATCAGCCGCAAGAGCTGGGCCGGCCGCTCTGGCAGCGCGCCTTGCCCCTCGAGCGCGAGGGGCTCGTGATGCACGAGCTCGTTCAGGTCGCGCATGGGCTCGAGGATCGAGAGCGGATGGCTGAGGCCGCGCAGCGACCCGAGCCGCTCGATGCGCGCGAGCGAGGCCAGCGCCGGGAGCGAGTCGGGCTTCATGCCCGGCGGGAGGAACACCGCCACCTCGAGCGTGTCGCCGCCGCGCAGCACGCGGGCCTCGCGCGCCCAGCGCACCACCTGGCTGCCCTCGCCGTAGAGCTGCTCGAAGCGCGCGTCGATCGAGAGCTCGCGCATGCCCACGAAGCTCAAGACCACCGAGGCGAGCGCCCCGAGCAGGATCGCGGCGCGGCCGCGACCCACGCGATCGGCGATCCCGTGCACCCAGCGCCGCCAGGTCGCCTGGGAGCGCGGCACCGAGATCCAGCGCGCCGGCAGGCGCACCAGCACGATCGGGAGCAGCACGAAGGTCGCGCTGAACGCGGCCAGCACGCCGAAGGCGGAGATCCAGCCGAAGCGGACCAGGCTCTGGAGCCCGCTGTTGTAGAACGAGGCGAAGCCCGCGGCCGTCGAGAGCGCCGTGAACAAGCTCGGCCGCCCGACCTCGGCGAGCGTGCGCCCGAGCACGGCGGCGCGCGCCGCGCGGTCCCCCTGCTCCTCCTCGCTCGCGAGGTGCTCGGCGTAGGTCGAGATGACGTGGATGCCGTAGCAGACGCCGATCGTCAGCATGAGCGGTGGGCAGCACCTGGAAGAAGCTCGTGCGCGGCCAGCCGAGCCAGCCCTGGAGGCCGATCGCCCAGAGCAGCGCGAGGCCCGCGGTCGCGAGCGCGAGCAGCGCCGGCGCGACGGAGCGGAAGGCGAGCAGCAGGATCACGCCGACCAGCGCGACGATGCCGGGCACCAGACGCTGCACCTGCTGATCGAGCTCGCGCCCCGCGACCACGAACTCCACCGGCCCGCCCACGAGCGCGAACCGGAAGCCCTGCGCCTCGAAGCGCGCGAGCAGCGCGCGCGCCCCGTCCACGGCGCGCTCGGCCGTGGCGCCGGACGTATCGGTGAGCTGCACGAGCACGGCGCCGGCGCGCCCGTCGGCCGAGATGATCTGGCCCACCCAGGCGGGATCGCGCAGCGCGCGTGGGGCGAGCTCGCGCAGGTCCGGCGGCGGGCTTTCCGTCCGGCGCGAGCTGGCGGGCGCGGGGCAGATCGAAGAGCTCCGGCGCGAGCAGCGGGCTCGTGGCCGGCCCCTCCACGTGGCGCACGCCGGGAAGCGCAGCGAGCGCGACCGCCACGTCGTGCGCCATCGCGAGCGCGCTCGCGTCGAACACGCTCCGGCACGGCGCCGGGGCCTCGCAGCGGAAGACGATCGCGAACGGCACGCCGCCGCCGAAGCGCGCGGCCACGGTCTCGAGCTCGCGCACCATGGGATGGTCGGCGCCCAGGAGCGCGCGGTAGCCGGTATCGACGCCCACGCGCAGGGCGCCCGCCGCGAGCGCGAGCGTGAACGCCGCCGCGATGAGCAGCACGACGAGCGGACGGCGCAGGCAGGCATAGAAGAGCTGCAGCATCGAGCCTCAGCCCTCGCCCGCAGCACGGCGCAGCAGCGCTTCGAAGAGTCCTGGCGACCGCGCGAGGGCGGCGAAGGCTGCGCGCCGCAGCCGCGGGCGCTCGGTCGCGAGGCGCAGGAGCCGTGCGAACGCGCGATGCGCGCGCGAGAGGCGCCGCCAGGCGCTCTCGTACGCGCTGAGCGGCGCCTCCGCGGCGATCGTCTCGGCGAGCGCGTCGGCGCAGCGCAGCGCGAGCGTGATGCCCTCGCCGGTGACCGCATCGGTGTAGCCCGCCGCATCGCCCACGAGCGCGACGCGGCCCGCGAAGCGCCGCCGCGCGGCCTGCCAGAACGGGCCCGCGCCGCGCACCGCGCTCGCCGGCTCGGCGCCGGCCAGCTTGGCCGCGAGCTGCGGGAACTGCTCCACGAGCAGGGAGGCGTAGTCGCGCCCATCGGCTTCGTGGAGCACGGCGATGCCCACTTCGTCGGGCGCCACCGGGGTCACGTAGGCCTCCGCGCCGTCGCGGAAGGTAGACCTCCACGTAGGCGCTCCACGGCGCGAGCCGAAAGTGGCGGCGCAGACCGAAGCGGCGCGAGCGCACGGGCAGCGCGAGACCGGCGCGCGCGCGCACGCGGCTCCCGAGGCCGTCGGCCCCCACCAGGAAGCGCGCGCGGAGCTCGCCGCGCGAGGTGCGCGCGCACACGCGCCCCTCGCGCTCCGCGAAGTCGAGGAGCTCGCACTCGCTCTCCACCGCCACCCCCGCGCGCGCGGCGGCGGCGCGCAGCGCGGCGGAGAGGCGCGTGCGGCGCACGCCGAGGCCAGCGCCGCTCGCGAAATCGCCGGCGAGCTCGTGCGCGCCCTCGAGGAAGCGCACACCGCGGAAGGGCGCCCCGCCTAGCTCCTCCGCTCCCACGCCCAGGGCCGCGAGCGCGCGCACACCGGGCGGCATGATTCCTTCGCCGCACGCCTTGTCGAGCGGTCCGGCGCGCCGCTCGATCACGCGGGCGGAGACCCCGCGTCGCGCGAGCGCGATCGCGGTGGCGAGCCCCGCCGGCCCGGCGCCGACGACGAGGACGTCAACGTCGGACACGCTGGAACGCGCGCCGGGAGCGCAGCAGCTCGAGGGCGAGGCGCGGGAGCGAGGCGGGCGGCGGCGCGGCGAGCGCGCCGGCGAGCTCGAGGCGAAGGGCCTCGGCGCGCCGGATCTTGCCGCTCGAGGTGCGCGGCAGCGTCCCCGGCGCCAGCACGCGCACGCGGCTCGGTCGCAGCCCGGTGCGCTCGAGCACGCGCCGCGTCAGGGCTTCAGCGAGCGCGGCGTCGCCGGGTCCGTCGTGCGTGCGCTCGACGAACAGCCAGAGCTGCTCGCCACTGCCGTCCTCGGCGAGCGCGCCGACCGCCGCGCTGCAGCCCGCGCGCACGCCAGCGAGCCCCTCGATCGCGTGCTCGATCTCGTGGGGCGCGTGATTGCGGCCGCGCAAGATGATCACGTCCTTGCTGCGCCCGAACAGGTGAAGCTCGCCCTCGAGCAGGAAGCCTGTGTCCCCGGTGTCGAGCCAGCCGTCGACCAGCACGCGCTTCGTCTCTTCGGGCAGGCCGTCGTAGCCCTGCATCAAGGAGGGGCCGCGCACGCGCACCCGGCCGAGCCGGCCCTCGGGAAGCGCGTCGCCGTGCGCGTCGACGATCTCCACGGCGAAGCCCGGGAGGGGCGGGCCGAGGGCCACGATCGGCTGTCCCGCATCCAGCGCGCGCGCCTCGCCGCGCTCGGCGAGGGCGCGCGCGTCGAAGTGGCGCACCCGGAAGCGCTCGCGCAGCGCGCTGAACGTGACGGCCAGCGCCGCCTCGGCGAGCCCGTAGACGGGCGTCAGCGCCTCGGGCGCGAGGCCGTAGGGCGCGAAGCGCGCGAGGAAGCGCGCGAGCACCGCGGGCGTCACCGGCTCGGCGCCGTTCATGGCGACGCGCCACGAGGAGAGATCGACGCCGGCGAGCTCCGCGTCTTCGATGCGCGCGGCGCAGAGCGCGTAGGCGAAGTTCGGCGCCGGGCTGATCGTCGCGCGTCGGCGCGAGATGGCGCGCAGCCAGAGCGCCGGCCGCGCAATGAACTGCTCCGGAGGGATCAGCACGAGGTCGCGCTCGTGGAAGAGCGTGGTGAACACGCCGCCCACCAGTCCCATGTCGTGATAGAGCGGGAGCCAGCTCACCGCCGAATGACGGAAGCCCGCACTTTCGGGGTAGGCGGCGAGGATCGCGCCGCCGATCGCGTCCACGTTCGCGAGCACCTGGCGATGCGTGAGGGCGACCGGCCGCGGAGTCTGCGTCGTGCCCGACGAGAACTGGATGAAGGCGAGCGCGTCGGGGTCGGGGGCGCTCACGGCGAGCGGCGCCGCCGGGAGCTCCTCGAGGCGCGCGCAGCCGAGGGCGGGGCGCGCGCGCTCGATGGTGCGGCCGAGCACGCGCCGCGTGCGCGCGTCGGAGAGCACGAGCCGCACGCGCGCCGCCCCGAGCATCGCCGCCGTCCGCTCGTGGTATTCGGCCAGCCGGCCGAGGCGCACCGGCGGATAGAGCGGGACCGGGATGGCGCCGGCCGCGAGCGCGCCGAAGAAGCCGTCGAAGAACTCCGGCCCGGTCGCGGCGATCACGGCGACGCGGTCGCCCGGCGCCACGCCCCGCGCGACCAGCCCGCCGGCGGCGCGCTGCGCGCGCGCGAAGAGCTCGGCGTGGGGAAGCGCGAGCTCGCGCTCGCGCGCATCCAGGAAGCGGATGCAGCCGTCGCTCCGCGCCGCGCGCTCGAGGCGCGAGATCAACGTGTCAGGCATACGGCGGTCCGCTGGCCCGCGCCCGCTCGATCCACGCCACGAGCTCGCCGATCGTGGTGACCTCGCGGTCTTCCTCGGGCTCGAGGCACACGGAGAAGTGGTTCTCGATCTCGACCACGAGATCGAGCTGCTCGATCGAGTCGAGGCCGAGATCGGCGACGAGCGCGGTCTCGGGCGTCAGCTCCCAATCGTTGTGGAGGCGATCCCGCACCAGGCGCTGCAGCTCGGCGAGCGTCTCGCTCATCGCGCGCTCCGCAGGTGGGGCGCGAGCCGCGGGCGGTCGCCGAGCCGCGCCGCGTAGCCGCAGTGCTCCGCGAGCGCGCGCTCCTCCACGCGGATGCGCACGCGCAAGAGCGCGGCGTTCGCCACGCTGAAGACCAGCGCCGTCAGATAGGCGCCGTGGATCAGCGGCAGTGCGATGCCCTCGAGCACGACGGCCAGATAGTTCGGATGGCGAAGCCAGCGGTAAGGGCCGTCCACCACGACGGGCAGACCCGGCACGACGATCACGCGCACGTTCCAGCGCGGCCCGAGCGTGGCGATCGCCCAGTAGCGAAGCGCCTGGGCGAGCCCGGCGAGGAGCGCCATCGGGATGCCCAGCGCCGGGACGAAGGGCCGATCGAGCACCACGACTTCGAGGGCCGCGCCGGCCAGCAGGCCCACGTGGAGCGCCGCCATCCACGGGAAGTGGGAAGCGCCGACCTCGATGCCGCCCTGCGCCAGGGCCGCGCGCGCGTTGCGGCGCGAGAGGCGCAGCTCGAACATCCGCTCGAGGCCCACCGCGGCGAGGAGCGCGAGGTACGCGCTCACCATCGCAGCAGCACCAGCTCCGAGCAGAAGCCCGGGCCCATCGCGAGCAGGAGGCCGAGCGTGCCCGCCGGCGGGCGCTCGGCGAGCGCGTCGGCGAGCAGGAAGAGCACCGATGCGCTCGAGAGATTCCCGACGCGCGCGAGGTGCTCCCACGAGGCCGCCAGCGCGCTCGGCGGCAGCGAAAGCGCGCGCTCGACCGCGGTCAGCACCTTGGGCCCGCCGGGATGGCAGATGAAGCGCTCGATCTCGGCGAGCGCGACGCCCTGCTCCGCGAGGAACTTGTCCACGTCGGGCCGGATCCCCGCGGCGAGGTTCGGCACGTCGGCGGAGAGGAGCACGCGGAAGCCGCCGTCGCCGACCTCCCAGCCCATCACGCGCTCGGTGTCCGGGTAGAGCACCGAGCGGGTGGCGAGGATACGCGGTCCAGTGCCCGGCGCTCGGGCGCCGCGCAGGACGACCGCGGCGGCACCGTCGCCGAACAGCCCGCTCGCGATCACGTTCGCGACCGACACGTCCTCGCGCTGGAGCGTGAGACTGCAGAGCTCCACCGAGAAGAGCAGCGCGGTCTGGTCCGGGAACGCGCGCAGGTAGTCGGCTGCGCGTGCGAGCCCCGCGGCGCCCCCGACACAGCCCAGCCCGAAGAGGGGCGTGCGCTTCACGTCGGCGCGCAGGCCGATGCGGTTGGCGAGCCGGGCGTCCAGCGAAGGGGCGGCGATGCCGGTCACCGTGGTCGAGAAGACGTGGTCCACCTGGGCGGGCGTGAGATCGGCTTGCGCCAGCGCCTCGCCCGTCGCGCGCTCCGCGAGGAGCGAGGCCCTCGCGAATCCACGCGTCGTTGGCGTCCCCGAAGCCACGAAGCTTCTCGTACTCCTCGATCGGGAGCGCCAGATGACGCCCACCGACGAGAACGTTGCGGTGAATCTCCTCCAAGCGGTGGGGATTGTGGAAGCGCCCCTTCCACAGCCGAGCGAGGGCGCCGAGCAGCTCGTCCTGGTCGTAGTAGTGAGCCGGCAGCGCGCAGGCTGCGGAGAGGATCTTCATCGGCTCTCGATCTCCTTGGGCCCCAGGCGCGGCAGCCAGTAGGGGACGCTCGCCTGGTAGCGACGGTAGCCGTTGGGGTCGCGGGCGATGTAGCGGCGCTCCTTCAGGCGCGGACCGAGCCAGCAGTACGCGGTCCAGAGCGTCGCGAGGAGCAAGCGGTCTTGCGAGACGACGGGTCCCGTCCAGAGCGTGAGTGCGAACGCCAGATAGATGGGCTGGCGCGTGAAGGCGAAGAGGCCCCGCGTGGAAAAGGGGCGGTAGCGGGGGCGCCGACCGCGCGCCACGGCTCCCCAGCCCAGAAAGCCGAGCTGGAGATCGAGGCCCGCGTCGCGCATCGCCCACATCACGAGCGCCCAGGAGCCGCCGAAGGCGAGCTCGCTCACCAGGCGCCAGGCTCCCTCGAGTCGAAAGGGCGACGGATCGAGCGGCGACCACACCGCGAACGTGAGCGCGACCTGGAGCGACGCGAGGAGCACGAAGCTGGTCGTCGCGAGATCGCGACCGAGCGGCGTGCCTCCGAGCAGCCGCTGCCCACGGCGCGTGAGCAACGCGGAGTGCAGCAACGGAAACTGCAACCCCAGCGCCGCGTCGGCGGCCCAGGCCGGGATGCCTCCGAGCCCGCCGGCCCCGAAGCGCAGTCCCTCGTGGAGGCTCGCGATCATCGCGGCCACCGCCAGCGCGAAGGCGCCGTGGCACGCGATCCCGAGGCCGACCGCGAGTCCGCGCTGGGCAGTCGAGTATCCCGCATGGGCGTTCGCCCCCATGTCCGACACGCGCGCGACTAGGAGCGCGCCGTCGTTGCGACGCCGGCAGCGGGCGCCGCATCCAGCTTCACGTCGACCTCGACGCGCACGCGATCCTCGACGCGGATGAAGCCCATCACCGTCGGCGCCTCGAGGCCGAAGTCGGCGAGCGAGACGTCGAAGGCCGCTCGGAAGCTCGCGTGCTTGCCGGGCTCCTCCTGCCAGCGCGAGACCAGCGGCACGAGGCGCCGCTCGCGCTCGCCGATGCGCAGCGTGAAGGCGAGCGAGTCCGCCGAGGCTGCGGTGTGCGCGGCGGCTCGCAGCGCGTCGGGTGCGACGTGCTCGAACTGGGCGACGATGCGCGGGTGGTGCTCGGCGTCGAACATCAGGCGCATGCGGTTGTCGCGCGCCGAGATGCCCGTCTTCATCTGCGCCACCGCCACATCGACGCGCGCGCGGTAGGCGCCATCGCGGCCGGGGGCTCGACGGCGAAAGCCGCGCAGGGCGCCTCGCCCTCGAAGTCGTGCATCGTGGAGGAGGCGAAGAAGCGCACGGAGCAGCTGCCCGAGACGGAGATGGCGTCCGCGCGGGCGCGCGCTCCGAGCGCCAACATCCCCAACAAGAGCGCGGCGCCAGCAACAACTCGAGCGCGCGACATGACCACCTCCGAGCGTCTCCCCACAGAAACCGCTCCCAACCCTAGGGGTTCCCGGGGTATTTGCCCGCGTGAACGAATTGGAATGTTTGTCCCATCTCGCCCCGGGAGCGCGCGCGAGCCCGAGCCGAGGTAACCTGCCGCACTTCCCTGCAGGAGCGACCCATGAGCGGCGTCGGCGAGCTCTTCGACTTGAGCGGAAAGGTGGCGGTCGTCACCGGCGGGAGCCGCGGGCTCGGGCGCGAGATGGTGCTGGCCTTCGCGCGCGCTGGCGCGGACGTGGTGATCGCGAGCCGCAAGCTCGAGAGCTGCGAGCGGCTCGCGGAGGAGGTGCGCAAAGAAACCGGGCGGCGCGCGCTCCCGGTCGCGTGCCACGTGGGAGACTGGGCGCAGAACGAGCGGCTCGCCGCGGTCGCTTACGAGCAGTTCGGCCACGTCGACGTGCTCGTGAACAACGCCGGCATGTCGCCGCTCTACGACCACGTCGTGAACGTGAGCGAGGCGCTCTACGACAAGGTGCTCGACGTCAATCTGAAGGGCCCCTTCCGGCTGACGGCGCTGATCGGCACGCAAGATGGTCGAGGCCGGCCGCGGCTCGATCATCTTCGTCTCGAGCACGCGGCTCGCTCCACCCGCGCGGGAGCATCATCACCTACGCCGCCGCGAAGGCGGGCGTGAACGCGATGACCACGGGCTTCGCCCACCACTTCGGTCCGCGCGTGCGCGTGAACTGCATCCTGCCCGGGCCGTTCCTGACGGACATCTCGAAGGCCTGGGATCTCGACGCCTTCGAGAAGCGCGCGCAGACCGACATCTTCCTGAAGCGCGGCGGCCAGCCCAACGAGATCGTCGGCGCCGCGCTCTACTTCGCGAGCGACGCCTCGAGCTTCACGACCGGCGCGCACCTCGAGGTGTGCGGCGGCGGGATCGGGTGAGCGGCACGACGACTGCGAGCGCGAGCAGCCCCGTGAGCGCGGGCTCCGGCGCGTCGAACATCTCGTCGAGCATCAGGTTGTCGAGCCCGATGAACGCTCCACCCGGGGGCAATGCCGATCCCACGATGGTGATCGTAGGTGCCACGCTGTCGGCAGTGAAGATGAATCCATACGTGGCCCATTGCACGCCCGAGCCGGCAGAGTCGTGTGTCAGGGTGTGACTCACGCCTCCGATCGTCACGAGCACGGAGATCGGCCCGCCGCAGGTCGCACCGGGCACGCAGCTCGCGATGTTCGAGACGCCCAGATCGGCGCTGAAGGTGTACTGCTGGCCGATCGTCAGTGAGGAGAGCTGCTGGGAGATCCCCTTGCCGAGCGTGTTCCCGTAGCCGGCGATGTCGAGGAAGTTGGAGCCTTCGGAGGGCGTGATCTGGTACGAATTGGGCGCGTGGCAGACGGCGATCTCGCCTCCCACCGGTGCGAACAGCGTGAGCGAGGTCGACGCCGGCGTGAGCTGGCTGCAGCCATCGCCGGCGAAGGTCCCCGTGAACGTCTCGAAGCTCGGGTTGAAGATCAGATGAGCCTGGGCTTCCGATCCCAGCCCGACCGCCAGCAGCGAGACCAACGCGAACTGGATGCGCATGACGCCTCCGCAGCGACAAGAGTAGAGTGGCCGCGGCGGCCGATCGGTGGCAGCACATTGCGCTGATCTGTGACGGCCGACTGGCCGAACGTCGTAAACCTGCGTTCGGTCGCCTATTCCTCGGTCTCCGCGGGCTCGTCCACGAGCGGCAGCCCGGCCATGCGCCGGAAGGTGCGGTGCATGTTGATCAGCGAGGGCTCGTTGGCGCCAAAGGTGGTGTGCGTGCGCATGCCCGCGTTGAAGTTGCGCTGCACGTTCTGGCTGACCCAGTAGTCCTCTTTGTCGACGACCGAGTAGATGAACTGGAAGTGCTCGCGACCGTAGGCGCGGCGCGCCTCGCTGTCGGCGGGCTGGCGCAGGTAGAGCGAGTAGCGCGTCACGTGCTCGCCCACGCTCGCGCCCGGGAAGAGCCGGAACAGCTCGACCTCGTCGGGCGAGATCAAGAGCGAGATGTTGGGGAAGATGTAGTACACGAAGGCAAAGTACTGGAGCGGGTCGCCCCACTCGGACTCCGGCTTGTTGGGGAGCTCTCGGACCTGCTTGTTGGGGAAGCCCACGCGATGGTGCTCGCCGTGCTTCCCGTAGCGGTCGTAGGTCATGCAGTTGGTGAGCGAGAACTGGCCGACCGTATCCGGATGCAGCGGCCCGAAGTGATATCCCTCGCAGAACGTGTCGAGGGCGAGCTTCCAGTTCGACTCGAGCTGCCAGTCCCCGCTCTGGATGTGCGTGGCTCTCCCGAGTCCCCAGGTTCCGAGCTCTCGGCCGAGCTCGCCCAGGTGCTGTTCGACGGAGAGCGGCACGTTCGGATCGGGCGACACGTAGACGAAGCCGTACTTCTCCTCGCAGGGCAGCTCGACCAGGTTGTACTGCGAGCGGTCGACGCGCCCGAAGCTCTCGGCCTTGAAGAGACCCGTGAGCTTGCCCTCGAAGTCGTAGGACCAGGCGTGATACGGGCACACGAAGCCGCGCTTCAAGCTGCCGCAGCCCTCGACCAGGCGCGCCGAGCGGTGCGCGCACTGGTTCACGAACGCGCGCACGCGCGCGTCCTTGCCGCGCACGATCGCGATCGGGATGCCGAGGTCGTCGTGCGTGCGGAAGTCGCCGGGTCTCGCGAGGTCCGAGCTGAAGCAGACGAGCTGCGGGTAGTGGCGGAAGATGCGCTCCTTCTCGAGCGCGAACTGCTCCGGGTCGGTGTAGGTGGCGATCGGGTTGCGCCGCGCGCCGTCCGGGTGGATCGCCGTCGTGCCCGTGGTCGCGTAGTGGACCATGCGGCGCAGCACCTCGAGCAGCGACTCTCGGTCCATGGTGGCGGTCCCTCCCGCCTCCACTTTATCACGTTTAAATTGGGGAGTTCGTTCACGAAATACGAGGGACCGGAAGCGGACGCCTCCGGACGGCCTGGGGTCCTCGGCGGCGGCGGCTCAGACGGCGGTCAGCCCCGCGTCGATGGCGATCTCGCTGCCGTTCAGGTGGCGGGATTCGTCGCTCGCGAGGAAGAGCGCGAGGTTGGCGACGTCCTCGGGCTGGCCGCCCGGGCCGCCGGCGAGCTTCGCCATCAGCGCCTGGGTGGTGGGGCCAGCGCCGTCGAGGGCGCCCGGGAGGCCCCGCACCATGGGCGTGTCCATGCCGCCCGGGTGGATGGAGTTGCAGCGCACCGGGTAGCCGAGCTGGAGGCAGTGCGCGGCGACGGTCTTGGTGAGGAGCCGCACGGCGCCCTTGCTCGCGCTGTAGGCCGCGAAGGGCGGCGTGCCGACCAGGCCCGCCGTGGAGGAGAGGTTCACGATCGAGCCGCCGCGCTCCTTCATCGCGAGCAGCGCGAACTTGCAGCCGAGGAACACGCCCTCGACGTTCACCGCGAGCACGCGGCGCAGCTCCTCGAGCGTCGTGTCCTCGATCGAGCGCGCCACCACGATGCCGGCGTTGTTCACGAGCACCGAGAGCGGCCCGAGCTCGCGCTGGGCGTCCGCGATCACGCGCTGCCAGTCGTCCTCGCTGCGCACGTCGAGGCGCGCCGCGCGCGCGCTCGCGCCGAGCTCGGCCGCGAGCTCCTTCGCGCCGGGCTCGTTCACGTCGGCGCACACCACCCGCGCGCCCTCGCGCGCGAGCGCTCGCGCGGTGGCCCGGCCCAGGCCCGACGCCGCTCCCGTCACGATCGCGACCTTGCCGCTCACGCGTCCCATCGGCCGCGCAGGGTAGGGGGCCGGTGAGCGCGCCCGCCAGAGGCTCGGGCATACTGCGGCGCCATGGTTCACCGCCCCGCGCGAGGATCGGGCCCGCGACGCCACGGGGGCGAGGTGCCGCAGCTCTCCGGCATCCCGCCCGCGACGCTCTCCGCCGAGGTCTACCGCGACCCGGCGCGCTACGAGCTCGAGCGCGAGCGCGTGCTGCGGCGGAGCTGGCTGATCGCCGGGCGCAGCGACGAGATCCCGCGGGCCGGCGACCACCTGCTCTACGAGGGCCACGGCGAGACGGTCGTGGTCGTGCGCCAGCCCGGCGGGAGCGCGCGGGCCTTCCACAACGTCTGCCAGCACCGCGGCGCGCGCATCGCGCGGGCGTGCGGCCGCGGCGCCAGCAAGTTCGTGTGCCCCTGGCACGGCTGGACCTACGACACGGACGGTCGCCTGGCCGGCGTCCCCGATCGCCGCGATTTCGCGGCCTCCCAGCTCGCGGGCCTGCGCGCACCGGCGGTCGCCGTCGAGGAGTGGGCGGGCTGGATCTGGATCTTCCTGACGGCCGACGAGGCCCCGCCGCTCTCCGCATGGCTGGGCGAGATGCAGACCGAGCTCGCCGCTTACCGCATGGAGGAGATGTTCGTCTTCGAGAGAGCGGTCTACGACGTGCCTTGCAACTACAAGGCGATCGTCGACGGCTTCAATGAGGCCTACCACATCGCCGAGCTCCACAAGGTGCCCGGCGAGGTGGTGCGCGCGAGCCGCGAGACTTCTTACGCAGCGCTCGGCCGCCACAGCCTGATGATCGTGCCGCTCGACCCGTCCACGCTCGCGCAGCTCCAGGCGACGGGCGACCACCAAGGCACCGTCACCTGCCACTACGCGCTCTTCCCGAACGCGGTGTTCAACAACCTGCCCGAGCACCTGCAGCTCTTCCAGCCCATTCCGACCGGGCCCCACAGCTCGCGCTTCGTGTGCTGGGAGCTCCAGTACAAGGACGGCGACGCCGCCTACCGCAAGTACGTCGAGACCGCCTGGGGCTTCCTCAAGCAGGTGGTCGAGCAGGACGTGTTCGTCTTCAACGAGCTCTCCGCCACGCGCGAGTCGATGGGCTACATCGCGAATCGCTTCAGCGAGCGCGAGTGCAAGCCGACCGCTTATCACGAGGAGATGGCGCGCCTGCTCGGCTCCGGGGCCCCGCAGCGCATTGCGAAGGGAGACCCGCTCCGATGACGATGCAGCGCACGCCCTTGATCCTCTCGCGCATCCTGGAGCGCGGGGCCCGCGTCGCGCCCAACGAGCAGGTCGTCACCAAATTCCCCAACGGCTTGCACCGCCAGACCCTCGCGCAGACGCGCGCCCGCGCCGCCCAGCTCGCCAACGCCCTCGCGGCCGATGGCGTTCGCGGCGGCGAGCGCGTGGCGAGCCTGCTCTGGAACAACCACCGCCACCTGGAGATGTATCAGGCCCTCCCGAGCATGGGCTGCGTGCTCCACACGCTGAACCTCCGTCTCGCGGTGGGCGAGCTCCAGTACATCATCAACCACGCCGAGGACGCGGTGATCGTGGTCGACCAGAGCCTGCTCGCGACCCTCGAGCAGCTCGCCGGCAAGCTTCCCAGCGTGCGGCGCGTGATCGTCGCCGCCGAGCCGGGCGCCGGGCCCTGGCAGTCGAGCCTGCCGGGCGCGGTGGACTACGAGCAGTTCATCGCCTCGCAGTCGCGCGAGATCGAGTGGCCCGAGCTCGACGAGAACGCGCCGATGGGCCTTTGCTACACGAGCGGCACGACCGGCGATCCCAAGGGCGTGCTGTACACGCACCGCTCCACGTACTTGCACACGCTGGCGCAGTGCATGACGGACTCGATGAATCTCTCGTCCCAGGACGCGCTGCTCCAGATCGTGCCGATGTTCCACGCGATGGGCTGGGGGGCGCCCTTCAGCACGCTCACGCTCGGCGCAAAGGTCGTGCTGCCCCACCGCTTCATGGATCCGAAGAGCCTGGTCGAGCTGATGGCGGGCGAGGAGATCACGATCTCGCTGGGCGTCCCCACCATCTGGCAGGGCGTCCGGGCGCTGCTCGAGCAGTGCCCCGGCCAGTACGACCTGCGCGCTCTGACGCGCGTCACTTGCGGCGGGTCGGCGCCGCCGGTCTCCTTGATCCGCTGGTATTGGGACACGCTGGGCGTCGAGATGATCCAGGGCTGGGGCATGACCGAGACCAACCCGCTCGTCACCGTCTCGCGCCGCGTCGCGAAGCGCGGCCAGCGCAGAGCCCTCGCCGAGGAGCATCTCGCCAATCAGGCGAAGGCCGGCCAGGTGATCCCCGGCATCGACGTCGCGATCATGGACGAGCAGTGGAACCCGCTCCCCCACGACGGCAAGTCGGTGGGCGAGGTGGTGGTGCGCGGCCCCTGGATCTGCTCGGCGTACTACAAGAACCCGCAGCCCACGAAGTTCCACGACGGCTGGCTCGTGACGGGCGACGTCGGCATGATCGATCCCGAGGAGTACCTGATCATCACGGACCGCTCGAAGGACCTGATCAAGTCCGGGGGCGAGTGGATCAGCTCGGTGGATCTCGAGAACCACATCGTCGGCCTCGCCGGCGTGGCCCAGGCCGCGGTGGTGGGGGTGGCGCACCCGAAGTGGGACGAGCGGCCCGTGGCGCTCGTGGTGCGCGCAACCGGGAGCGCACTCAGCGCCGCCCAGGTGCTCGCCCACTGCGAGGGCCGCTTCGCCAAGTGGCAGCTCCCGGACGACGTGCTGTTCCGGGACGCGATTCCCCTCACCTCGACTGGCAAGATCGACAAGAAGGCGATTCGCGCGGCCTTGGCCGTCGAGCACTACCGGCTCCCCGACCAGCGCTGAGCCGCCAAGTCGCCCCCCCGTCCTGCCGATGCACGACGCGAAGGAGGGAGAGCCATGCGCAGCCTTCGCCGCGAGCTCGCGCTCGCGCTGCTCGTCGCACTCGGCGTCGAGTCGAGCGCGTGCGGGACGCTGATCTATCCGGAGCGCCGCGGACAGCGCTCGGGCCGCATCGACCCCGGCGTGGCGGTGATGGATGGCATCGGGCTCTTGCTCTTCATCATCCCGGGCATGGTCGCCTTCGCCATCGACTTCTCGACCGGCGCCATCTACCTGCCGAGCGGCCGCCGCGGGGAGGTGGAGCGCGTGCCCTTCGCTGGCGACGATCTCGCGGGCGCCCTCGCGGCCGTCGAGGCGCGCACGGGCGTCGACGTGGCCGAGCACCACGGCGATGCCTGGGTCGTGCCCCTCGAGGACGCGGACGCCGCACGCGGCGCGCTCGCCGCCTTGGCCTCGGATCCCACGGCCGCGCTGCCCGCCGGCGCCCGTCGCTGGGAGAAGGTCCGCTAGCGGCGGGGGCGTGCTCGCCAGCGATATGCTGCGCCTCCCCAGGGAGGCGCCTTGCCCGACCATCCGACGAATCCGAGCGTCCGGCTGCTCGATCGCTTCTTCTATCTCGACCCGCACCCGCACTTCCGCTGGCTGCGCGAGCACGCCCCGGTCTACTGGGACGCGAGCTCCGACGGAGGCATCTGGGGCGTCGCCCGCTACGACGACGTGCTCGCGGTCTCGCGCCAGCCGGAGCTCTTCTGCTCGGGCCAGAGCTCGCGGCCCGAGCGCGGCTCCTGGATCCCGTCGATGATCAACCTCGACGATCCGCTCCACAAGCGCCGCCGCAACCTCGTGAACCGCGGCTTCACGCCTCGCCGCGTCGAGGCCCACGAGCCGATGCTGCGCAAGCTGACGGGCGAGCTGATCGACGCGGTCGCCCCGCGCGGCGAGTGCGACTTCGTGCGCGACATCGCGCGCTGGATCCCGATGGTCGTGATCGGCGACATGCTCGGCGTGGAGCCGCGAGGATCGCGAGCGGCTCCTGGTCTGGTCGGACGAGATGCTGGGCGGCGGCGAGGCGCAGCACATCGCCGACGAGGAGGCGCGGCGCGCGCACCAGCGCGTGATCGCGACCGAGTACATGACCTACGCCGCCCGGGTGATCGCGGATCGGCGCGCGCGGCCGCGCGACGATCTGATGAGCATCCTCGCCCACGGCGAGGTCGACGGCGATCGCATGACGGACGAGGAGATCCTGCAGGAGAGTCTGCTGATCCTGATCGGCGGCGACGAGACCACGCGCCACGTGATGACGGGCGGCCTGCTCGAGCTCCTGCGCCGCCCCGCGCAGAAGCGGCGCCTGCTCGAGAACCCGGGCCTCGTCCCGAGCGCCGTCGAGGAGATGCTGCGCTGGGTGAGCCCGATCCAGAACATGAATCGCACCGCTACGCAGGACACCCTGCTGCGCGGCCAGCAGATCCGCGCGGGCGACCGCCTGCTGCTGCTCTACCCCTCGGCGAACCGCGACCCCGCAGCCTTCCCAGAGCCCGACGAGTTCGACGTGGCGCGCGAGCCCAATCGCCACGTCGCCTTCGGCGGCTACGGCACCCACCACTGCCTCGGCGCGAGCCTCGCGCGGCTCGAGCTGCGCGTGCTCCTCGAGGAGCTCTTGCGCCGTCTCCCGGATCTCGAGCTGGCCGAGGGCGAGCTGCCCGTGCGGCCCGGGAACTTCATCGTGGGCCTCGAGCGGATGAGGCTGCGCTTCTCACCCGGGGGCGCCTCGTGAGCGCGCTCGAGACCGTCGCCTATCGCGTGGACGGACAGGTCGCGCGCATCCAGATGAACCGCCCCAACAAGCGCAACGCGCTCGATCACCAGCTGCTCGACGACCTCGCGGCGGCCTTCGACGCCGCGGAGGCGGACCCCGCCGTGCGCGTCGCCGTGCTCTCGGGAGCCGGCCCCTCGTTCTGCGCGGGCTACGACCTCGCGGGCAGCTACTACACGAGCGCGCCCGAGGAAGGCTGGACCGTGCCCAGCGCGCTGCTCCGGCTGCGCGACATCGAGGCCCGCTACCAGCGCATCTGGAACTTCCCGAAGCCGACGATCGCGCGCGTGCACGGCCACGCGCTCGCGGGCGGCTGCTATCTGCAGCTGCTCTGTGACATCTCGGTCGCCGCGCTCGACGCCAAGCTCGGCCACCCCGCCGTGAAGATGGGCGGCGTGAGCAGCATGCCGCTCTGGCAGGTGATCCTCGGCGTGCGCGCCGCCCGCTACCTGCTCCTCACCGGTCGCATCGTGGACGGCGCCGAAGCCGAGCGCATGGGCCTGGTGACGCTGGCCGTGCCCGAGGCCGACCTCGACCGCGTCGTCGACGCAGTCGCGGCCGACGTCTGCGCGGTGCCGCCCGAGGGCCAGCTCCACCACAAGGAGGCCCTCAACACTGCCCTCGAGATCCAGGGGGTCGGCGCGCTCTTCCGTTACCACGGCCAGATGAACGCGCTGGGCCGGCTCGGCCGGGCCTCGCCTTACCGGCCTCGCCCGAGCTGATCCCCGGTCTGCAATGTAAGTTTGCGTATTGAAAGTGCCGGATTGGTTGCGCATAATTGAGAACAGCTCGGGAGGGCTTCGATGGCCGCCGTGACACGGGACGAACGGGAGACGCTGGGCTTCGATCCGGACGCGCTGCGCGACAAGTACCGGCAGGAGCGCGACAAGCGCCTGCGCCCGCGACGGCGACGAGCCAGTACTTCGAGGTCTCGGGCGAGTTCGCGCACTTCGTCGAACGACCCGTACGTCGAGCCCGGCTTCGCGCGCGCTCCGCTCACGGACGAGATCGACGTCGCCATCATCGGCGGCGGCTTCAGCGGGCTGCTCGCCGGCGCGCGCTTCCGCGAGGCCGGCATCCGACGACCTCCGCATCATCGAGGCGGGCGGCGACTTCGGCGGCACCTGGTACTGGAACCGCTACCCGGGCGCGCAGTGCGACATCGAGTCGTACTGCTACCTGCCGCTGCTCGAGGAGCTCGGCTACATGCCGAAGGAGAAGTACTCCTTCGCGCCCGAGATCTACGAGCACTCGCAGCGCATCGCCAAGCACTTCGGGCTCTACGACATCGCCTGCTTCCAGACGCGCGTGACGGAGCTGCGTTGGGACGAGGCCGAGCGCGCGCTGGATCGTCTCGACGGACCGCGGCGACGCGATGCAGCGCGCGCTTCGTCGTGATGGCGACCGGCCCCGCGAACCGGCCGAAGCTGCCGGGCATCCCCGGCATCGAGGAGTTCGAGGGCCACACCTTCCACACCAGCCGCTGGGACTACGACTACACGGGCGGCGACCACAGCGGCGGACCTGCACGAAGCTCGCCGACAAGCGCGTGGCCATCATCGGCACCGGCGCGACGGCGATCCAGTGCGTGCCGCACGTCGGCGCGCACGCGAAGCAGCTCTACGTCTTCCAGCGCACGCCGTCGTCGGTGGACGTGCGCGGCAACAAGCCGACGGATCGCGAGTGGGCGCAGACGCTGAAGCCCGGCTGGCAGCGCGCGCGGCGCGAGAACTTCAACGACGTCGTGACGGGTCAGCCCTTCGAGGAGGACCTCGTGACCGACGGCTGGACCGACATCTTCCGCAATCTGCAGTCCATGACCCCACTCAGCGAGCAGACCGGGCAGGTGGCGATGGAGGAGGCGGAGCGGCGCGCCGAGATCGCCGACTTCCAGAAGATGAACGAGATCCGCGCGCGCGTGGACGCGACGGTGAAGAACCCGCGCGCCGCCGACGCGCTGAAGCCCTGGTACCGGCAGTTCTGCAAGCGGCCGACCTTCAACGACGAGTACCTGCCGACCTTCAACCGCCCGAACGTCGAGCTCGTCGACACGAGCGCGAGCGGCGGGGTCGAGCGCATCACGAAGCGCGGCGTGGTGGCGAACGGCGTCGAGTACCCGGTCGACTGCATCATCTTCGCCACCGGCTTCGAGATCACGAGCGCGCCGAAGCGGCGCATGGGCATCGAGATCTACGGGCGCGACGGCAAGTCGCTCTGGCGACTACTGGGCGAAGGGTCTGCGCACGCTGCACGGCTACGCGAGCCACGGCTTCCCGAACTGGTTCTTCATCGGGATCGGGCAGAACGGCCTCTCGGTGAACATGACCTCGATGTTCGACGATCAGGCGCGGCACGTCGCCTACATCGTTCGCGAGGTGACGGCGCGCGGCGCGAAGCGCGTGCAGCCGACCGCCGCGGCCGAGGCCGACGTGGGTCTCGACGGTGCGCAGCCTCGCGCGCCTCAACCGCGGCGTTCTCCGAGGCGTGCACGCCGGGCTACTACAACAACGAGGGCGAGATCGACACGCCCGGGTCGCTGAGCTCCGAGGCCTACGCGCCGGGCGCCAACGCCTTCAACGCGATGCTGGAGAAGTGGCGCGCGGACGGCCGGCTCGAGGGCCTCGAGCTGCGGCTAACGCCAGTCGTCGGGGCCGGGCGGGTCCATCTTCGGGTGGCGGCTCGGGAGGGGCGGCTCCGCCGAGCGCGTCCAGAAGACGCCGGTGTGGCCGTTGTCGACCTGGCGCACGCGCACGCGTGCCGGGTCGAGCGTGGGGATCAAGCGCGCATTGATGGCGTAGATGCGCGGCGACGTCTCATCGAGCGCCGCCGAGTGGGTGACGCAGCCGCACCCCCGGCAGCGATGGAAGGCGAGCATCCGGTCCCCCCAGACGTAGGTGTCGGTTGCCTCCGCTCCTTGCACGATGCGCGCATCTCCGGGCTCGGGGTACGTCCAGAGCCCGCCGTAGCGCCGGCAGAGCGTGCAGTTGCAGTCGAGAACCCAGTCGGGGGAGCGCGCCAGCTCCATCCGCACGGAAGTACAGTGGCAGGCCGCTCGGACCATGGCGGAACCTCGACGGTCGAGTCTACCCCGCGCCGCAGTGGAGTAGGCTCCCGAGAGAGTGGAGGCGCTGCGATGATTCGAACCCAGGGCCTGACTCACATCCATCTCGTCGTGCGGGACCTCGACCGCTCGCTGCGCTTCTATCAGGGCGTGTTCGGGATGCAGGAGCAGTTCCGGGACGGTCCGAGCATGGTCTTCCTCAACACGCCCGGCAGCGGCGATCTGATCACGCTGAATGCCGACCCGGACGAGGCGCGCGAGGCCGGTGTCCACGGAGGCATCGCCCACTTCGGGTTCCGGCTCGCGGAGGGCGCAACCCTCGATGCGGCCATCGGCGAGGTCGAGCGCGCGGGCGGGAAGCTGCTCCGCCGCGGAGAGCACGCTCCGGGCGTTCCCTTCGCGTACGTCGCCGACCCCGACGGCTACGTGATCGAGCTCTGAGGCGCCGCCCGCATGAGGAACCGCTGGGTCAAGCGTCTCGCGCTCGCGGTCGCCGCCTACGTCGGGCTCGTCGTGGCCTTCGAGTCGCTGGTTCTGTTCATGGGCAAGCGCCAGGCCGAGCGCGGCCTCCAGCCTGGAGAGAGCTGGATCGCCCTCACGACCACCGACGCGGCGGGGCCGCACGTCACCGTCATCGCCGGCGTCGAGGTCGATGGCCAGCTCTACGTCTCGGCCAATCACTGGCCACGCGGCTGGTACCACCGCGCGCTTGCGCACCCAGACGTCGAGGTCGAGCGGGCCGGTAAGCGCGCGCCGTATCGAGCGGAGCCCGTGGAGGGGCCCGAGCGCGCGCGGATCGCCGAGCGATACCGCCTGCCCGTCGGTGATTCGAGTCCTCGCCGGGTTCCCGCCGCGGTCGTTCCTGCGCCTCGTTCCGCGCTAGAGACGTCCGGAGGCTGGGGCCGTGACACTGAGCCTGACGTTTCGCCTCGACGACTTGTCGGGGGAGCCCACGCGCGCGCTGATCGCGCGGCATCTGGACGGCATGCGCGCGAGCTCTCCGCCCGAGAGCGTCCACGCACTGGGCGTCGACCAGCTCCGGGAGCCCAACGTGACGTTCTGGTCGGCGTGGGCCGGGAGCGAGATCGCCGGGTGCGGCGCCCTGAAGCGCCTGGACGCGCAGCGCGGCGAGATCAAGTCGATGCGCGTGGCGGACCCCTACCTGGGTCGCGGCGTGGGAAGGGCATTGCTCGAGCATCTCATTCGCGAGGCTCGAGCCCAAAGGCTCGAGAGCCTCTGGCTCGAGACGGGATCGTCGGAGGCCTTCACCCCGGCGCTTCGCCTGTACGAGAGCGCCGGCTTCCGGCGCTGTGCTCCGTTCGCGGACTACGTCGACGACCCGTTCAGCGTGTTCATGATGCGGGCGCTCTGAGACGTGCGATGCTCGCCGCCCGGAGGAAGCAGCGGATGACCTTTCGCCTCGACGGAAAAGTGGCGCTGATCACGGGCGGCTCGCGCGGCATCGGGCTCGGCTGCGCGAAGGCGATGGCGGCCGCTGGCGCGCGCGTGATGATCACCTCGCGCAAGGCGGAGTCCTGTGAGGCGGCCGCGCGCGAGATCGGGAACGGCGCGAAGTGGGTGGCCGGGCACGTGGGCGACGCGGCCCAACGCGAGGCCTGCATCGACGCCACGCTCGCCGCCTTCGGCAAGATCGACGTGCTCGTGAACAACGCGGCGACGAACCCCTATGCCGGCCCCACCATCGACGTCGACCTCCCGCGCTGGGAGAAGTCGCTGGCCACGAACCTCACGGCCCCGCTCGCCTGGACGCAGTCCGTCTGGAAGAAGTCGATGCAGAAGGGGCCCGGCGGCTGCTCCGTCATCAACGTGGTCTCGGCGGGCGCCTTCCACACGAGCGCGATCCTCGGCGTGTACGGCGTGACCAAGGCCGCGCTCGTCTACTTGACCCAACAGCTCGCCGCCGAGCTCGCGCCGACGGCCCGCGTGAATGCGGTCGCGCCAGCGCTGATCAAGACCGAGTTCGCGCGCGCTCTCTGGGAGGGTGGGCGCGGCGAGTCCGTCGCGAAGGGCTACCCGATGCAGCGTCTCGGCGAGACCGAGGACGTCGCGGCCGCCGCGCTCTATCTCGCCTCGGACGCGTCGAGCTGGGTCACCGGCCAGACCGTGATCCTCGACGGCGGCGCCGGCGTCGCCTTCCCGAGAGGTTGAGCCGATGCGCGCGCTCCGCGTGAATCGCAACGGGCCGCCGGCCGAGGTCTGCGAGGTCGAGGACCTCCCCATTCCGCAGCCCGGCCCCGGCCAGCTGCGCGTGAAAGTCGCCGCGGCGTCGCTCAATTTCAACGACATCGACCGCTGCCGCGGGCGCACGACCACGATCCCGATCAAGCCGCCCTTCACACTCGGCATGGACGTGTGCGGCGTGGTGGATGCGGCCGGCGCCGGGGGCGAGCGCTGGCTCGGGCGGCGCGTGATCGCGATCGCCCAGCAGGCTCAGGGCGGCCTCGCGGAGTATGCGCTCTCGCCGCTCGCGTCGGTCTTCGAGGCCCCGAGCGAGCTCGACGACGCGGAGGCCGTGGCGCTCCTCCTTCCCTATCACACCACGCACCTGGCGCTCTTCCGGCGCGCGCGCCTCCAGGCGGGGGAGTGGCTGCTCGTGCACTCCGGCGCGAGCGCGCTCGGCACCGCAGCGATCCAGCTCGGCGTCGCCGCCGGCGCGCGCGTGATCGCCACGGCCGGCGGCCCGGACAAGGCGCGGCTCTGTGCGGAGCTCGGCGCGGAGCTCGCCCTCGACCACACGCGCGAGGACTTCGCGACGCGCGTGCTCGACCACACGGGCGACGTCGGCGCGCACGTGGTGTGCGACCTCGCAGGCGGCTCGTTCGTGGAGAAGTCCTGGCGCTGTGTGGCGCGCGAGGGCCGCTACCTCTGCGCGGGCTTCGCGGACGACGACAAGAACGGCTTCACCGGGCGGCCGCTGCGGCCGGCCTGCACGGGCAACTTCTCGATCCTGGGCGTGATGCTGGCTTACATGGACGCGGTGCCCTCGCCCGTCCGGCGCATGGGGCTTAACCCCTTCCCGCGCGCCGTCGGCGACGAGGTCCACGCCGATCTTCTCCGGCTCCTGCGCGAGAAGAAGATTCGGCCGGTGGTCGGACGCCGCATCGCGCTTCACGAGGTGGGCGCCGCCCTCGCCGATCACGAGCAGCGCCGCACGAGCGGCCGGACCGTCGTGGTGCTCTGAGCAGGAATCGAAATTTCGGGGTCTGACCCCGAAATTTCGATTCTGCGGGTCAAGCGCCGAACAGCTTCTCGAAGTTCTCGCTGTAGAAGCGCGCGCGCGTCGCCTCGCTCGCGTCGCCCAGTGACGCCTCGAAGCGTCCGAGCGGATTGCGCCCGCCTTCGAAGTGGGGGTAGTCGCTCGAGAACAGGTAGAGCCGATCGTCGGATTGTCGGATCAGCGTGCCCACGTCCTCATAGGGATAGGGCGTGAAGGCGAGCTGCTCGGCGACCTGCTGGGAGGGCTTGCGCTGGAGCGCGCGCAGATCCGGCTCCGACTTCTTCCAGACCTCGGCGACCCAGTCGAGGCGCGCGACCAGCGACGGCACCCAGCCCGCGCCGAGCTCGATCGCCCCGCCGCGCAGGCGCGGGTGGCGCTCGAGCACGCCGTCGAGCACGAGCGCGCCCAGGAAGGTCTCCGCCGCGTGATGCAGGGAGGTCATGTCCTTCCCGCGCACGTTCTCGCCGCCACCGAGCCAGTCGGTGGGGACGGGGCGGCCGGTGTTCATCCAGGCTGGCTCCACCTGGAGCGGATCGCCGCCCACGTGGAGCACGAAGGGCATGCGCGCATCGGCGAGGGCCGCCCACACCGCATCGAGCTCGTCGTGGCCCGGAGAGCGACCGCCGCAGGGTCGGTGCGGCACCCAGGCTGCCTCGAGTCCGAGGCCGAGCGCGTGCTCGAGCTCGGCGAGCGCGAGCTTCGTGTCGTCGAGCGGCAGCGCCGCGACGCCCATCAGCCGCGCGTCCTCGCCGCAGAATGCCGCCATCGCGCGGTTGTGTGCGCGCGCAGCGCCGTAGCGCACGTCGAGCGGCTCGTTGCCGTAGAAGGCCGGCCCCACCGAGAAGGTCGAGAACACGAGCTGGCGCTGGAAGCCGAGCAGGTCGAGCGCGCGGCTGCGCTCCTCTCCGTTGAAGGCGCCGAGCGCCGCGTAGCCCTTCGGCCCGCTGATCAGCTGGTCGCCGAGCGCGACCATCTCCGCCACGCGCTCGGGGGTATGCCCTTTGCGCCGGGCGGCGTCCTCGAGGCCCGAGGCCGAGCGCCCGCCCGAGGCGAACGAGATGCGCGGGAGACGCTCGCGCAGCGCCGGGTCCGCGAACTCGGTCAGAAAATCCGGCAGCTCCATGATGTGGCTGTCGGCGTCAAAGGTCGTGCGCGTCCCCGCATAGGCCATCCGGAGGGCACCTCCGGCCGCAAGCGTAGTACGCGCGCCCTGCGGCGTCGCGCGGGACGATTGGCGCTCGCCTCAGGCGGACCGCCTCCTCCGGGACCTGCGAAGCTCGAGGGGGATGGCATCCGCCTGGGCGGAGAGATCGACGACCCGGAAGTCGTGCTTGTAGGAGCGCAGCGCCTCCCAGGCCTCCAGCCGCTGAACCCCAGCGTGCAGGGCCAGCTTCTCGAACACGAGCCGCGCCAGCTCATCACGGCCCGGCGTGCTGACCAGAGCGATTACGTCGAAGCGGCCCAAGGTGATGCCGACGAAGCCCGCCGCCGGCTCCCTGGCGATCGCCTCGGCGACCCTGTGCGCCGCGCCTCGTCGCGCTTTGACGGCGATCCAGGCCGCGTATCCACCCGGGCCGATCGAGACGTCGGTGACCGCCTGGATGCGGAGCAGTGCCGCGTCCTCGAGACGCCTCGTGCGCGCTCGGATCGTGCCCTCGGAGCAGCGCAGCCGCCTACCGATCTCGCGAAAGCTCGTGCGAGCATTCTGCTGGAACGTCTCGAGGATCTCGCGGTCGATGTCGTCGAGCTCGTTGGTCGCGTCGGCGGGGAGACGGCGCGGAGCGAGTCGATCGAGGGTCGCCCAATCGGTGCGATGGCGGACTCGCTTCAGGACGAGAAAGGACTCCAACTCCTCGACGCCGGCGATCGCGCCCACGCCCTTCTCGAGCTGCTCGGAGAGGTCCTGCTGGTCGCGAGCGTACATCGACGCCACCACCTCGAAGCCCCCGAGGCACGAAGTGATGCCAGTCACCGAGGGGAGCGCGGCGATCTCTTCGGCGACGTCCGCAGGGCGCCGTCCCGACACCTGGATGCCGACGATCGCGAAGAGCGTGTACCCGACGATCCGCACGTCGAGGACCGCGAGCACTCGCAGCAAGTTCTCGCGTTCGAGGCGGCGGATGCGCGCAGCAACCGTCTGCTCGGTGACTCGCGCGGCCTTGGCCAGCGACCGATTCGTCGCGCCCGGGTGGCGCCGAAGGCACTCGATGATCTCGCGATCGAGGTCGTCGACGAGGGACGCGGCGGGCATCGACGGCGCGCGCCTCAGAGCGTCTTGCGGCGCAGCGTGCGCCGCTGACTCGGAGGCGAGTACGCGCTCGCGCCGACCGTTCTCACCGCCGACAGCCTCGCCACGCGGAGGTCGTTCTTGTAGGAATGCAGGCCGTTCCAGGCCTCCACGCGCTGGACTCCCCCCATGAGCGCCACATCGTCGAACACGAGGCGGGCGATAGCCTCGCGATCTTCGGCGATCACCAAAGCAAGCACGTCGAAGCGGCCCAGCGTGATGCCGAGGAAGGCGATCTCGGGCTTCCTGACGATCGCTTCGCAGACCCGGCGCATCCAGCCGCGCCGGGTCTTGATTGCGATCCAAGCCCAGCTCGACCCTGGCTGGATGGAGATGTCGGTCACCGCCTGGAGTCTGCAGACGCCCTCGTTCTCCATCTGCCGCAGTCGCGTGCGGATGGTGCCCTCCGAGCGGCCGAGGCGCCGCGACACTTCGCGCAGGCTCGTGCGCCCGTCCTCGCGCAGCTGATCGAGAATCGCTCCGTCGAGGCGATCCCCCCGTTCGAGGCGGATGGCGGTCACCGGGGAGAGGGAGTCGAGTTGCGCCCAGTCGACGCGATAGAGGAGCTGCTCGAGCACCAGGAAGGACTCGATCTCCTCCACGCCCCGAATCGCTCCGATCTGTCGCTCGAGTTGCTCGTACAGATCATCCTCGCCGCGCGCGTACAGGACGGCAACGAGCTCGTACCCGCCCAGGCAACTGGCGAGGCTGGAGACGCAGGGGAGCTCGACGAGCTCGGTAGCGACTTCTGCGGGCGCGCGCCCCGAGACCTGGATCCCTGCGATCACGAAGCGTGTGAAGCCGGCGGCCTCCATGTCGAGGACCGCGATCACGCGCAACAAGTTCGCCTGCTCGAGCCTGTGAATGCGCGCCGCGACCGTCTGCTCTGTGATGCCCAGGGCGTCGGCAATCGAGCGGCTCGTCGCACGCGCGTCCTGTTTCAAGCAGGCGATGATCGAGCGATCCACGGCGTCGACACGATTCGCATCCGCCATGGTTCCAGCCGCCTCGCTCGGGAATCGCGCGGCAGGATAGCCGCGCCGGCCGCGCGCTCGCCGCTCTCGCCTGGGCCCGCTGAAACGCGTTATAAGACCCATACGGGCATTTTATCAGCAGTATGCGCAATATTTTCTTGTAATCCCTGCGGCAACCAAGAATAATGCGCGCCGCCCCAGGAGGTGCGCCCCGGATGGTCAAGTTTCTCGCCTGCCTCGCCACGAGTCTCTGCCTGCTCGCGTCACCGCTTCTGGCTCAGCAGCCCGCACCTGAGAGCGCCCAGGCCACGGCAGCCTCCAGGCCGGCGATCGAGGAGATCGTGGTGACCGCCGAGAAGCGAGTGTCGACCGTCCAAGCGACGCCCATCGCGATCACTGCACTGACGAGCGAGTGATCGAGGACGGGCCGGCTCTACAGCCCCGACCGGCTCCAGTGGTCCGTGCCCTCGATGACCTACGGGCAGCAGTCCAGCTACAACTTCATCACGTTGCGCGGCATCGGCGGCGACGTGACGGTCTCTGCCGAGTCATCCGTCGCGTCCTACGAGGACGGCGTCTACACCGGATCGCTGCTCAGCCAGCAGGTCCCGGGCTTCGATCTCGAGCGGATCGAGGTGCTGCGCGGGCCGCAGGGGACGCTCTACGGCCGCAACTCCGACGGCGGCGTCGTCAACTACATCAGCAAGGCGCCGAGCTTCGAGCCCGAGGCGAATCTCGCCGTGGCCTACGGGAAGTACAACGAGCTCCAGATCGACGCCGGCGCGACGGGCGGAATCATCGAGGACAAGCTCGCAGGCCGGATCTCCGTTCGATACGAGAAGCACGACGGCTACCGGCACAACATCGTCCTCGACGAGGACGAGTACGACCTCTCCACCGCCGCGGTGCGCGTGGCTCTGCTGTTCACGCCCAGCGAGGACTTCAGCCTGACGGTGCGAGGCGGATACGCGAGCCACGAGACCTCGGCCGCCTACACGGTGCTCTCGGCGACTCCGACGGGGCTCCCGGGGACCGATCCGCTGACGAACATCACCGGGGGGCCGTACGGGACGGCGCCCCTCGGCATCTTCTCCATGCCGGCACAGTTCTTCATCGACGCCCCAGGGCTCATGTCGCCGGCCGATATCGCGTCCCTCGCGGGCGGCAGCATCGCGGACTTCTACGGGCTCGTGCCGGCTGGCCCGGTCCCTCCAGATCCGGAGAAGAAGCTGAAGCACTCGAACGCAGTCGAGTCCAGCTACGACATCGACCAGTACAACTTCAGCGCGACCATGGACTGGGATGTGGGCCCGTTCGCGTTCAAGTCGATCACGGCGTATCGCTACGGGAAGCTGACCTTCACCCAGGACAGCCTGGGCGCCGGAACGCCGGGCGTCGTCTTCTTTCCGCTGACCCACGTGACGAGGCAGTTCACTCAGGAGTTCAACTTCAGCGGGACCGCGTTCGACGAGAAGCTCGACTGGCTCGGCGGCGTCTACTACTTCCGCGACGACTCGCACTTCAACACGTCGGTCTGGCTTCCGACCACGGGCGACTCGTTCCTTGCGGCGTGCGGCACCACCGCCGGGCTCGCGTTCCTCAATGCCACGCTGGGCTGCACGACGAGCGACGGGCGCGTTTCCCTTCGCGCCTCGTCCCCCAGAGCGCCTTCCCGTACGACGTCTGGCAACAGTTCCCGAGCGACCCGCTCACGCAGATCACCAAAGGGTCTCGATCAGAGAATCCCGTCGGCGCGGGTGGGTCCGGTGAGTCCTGGCGACGTGCCCGGAGCAGGCGTTTCTCGGCTTCGATACGGAGCAGCTCAGCTGGTCGGCCGCGGGCTTCACTCCAGCTCACGTACCACCTGACGGACCGCCTCCGCGCCACGGGCGGGTTCCGCTACACGTTCGACGAGAAGGACGTGACGCGCTCGCTGCACTCGAACCTGATCGCGACCTTGATCAACGTCGGTCTCGCGAGCCCGGTCGCCCCGGACGGCGTGACGCCGACGCTCTGCGACGAGCAGAAGGACGACATCACGTGGGATGCCTACACGGGCACCGCAGGCGTCGACTACGACGTGCTCGAGGACGACGATGCTCTACGCCAAGTATTCGCGCGGCTACAAGGGTGGTGGCTGGAACCCGGGCGAGTGCGGCGAGGCGTACGACCCGGAGCACCTCTCGGCTTACGAGACGGGCGTGAAGTCGACGTTCTGGAATGGCCAGGCGCGGACCAACGCCGCGTTCTATTGGTACGACTACGACGACATCCAGTTCACGCTGTACGTCCCGAATCAGTCGTTCATCCGCAACGCGGGCACGCGCGACGGCCTACGGTCTCGAGCTCGAGTACCTCGTTCGCCCAGACTTGCTCTCGGGCGTCCAGCTCGACGGGTCGGTCTCCTGGGAGCACTCCGAGTACGGCAAGGGATTCTTCCAGGACGTCGCGGGCATCGTTCAGGCGCCGCCAGTCGGACCGGGCATCCCCATCAAGGGGAACGAGCTGATTCGCGCTCCCGAGTGGAAGGCGAATCTGGGCGCGCAATACACCTTCGACGCCGGCGACGTCGGCAGCTTCACGGCGCGGGTCGAGGGCACCTACACCTCCACCTACTACAACGACATCTTCAACGGCGAGGCTCCCTTCGCGGAAAACGACGGTGCAGCCCGATTTCTGGCTCGGCAATGCGCGCCTGAGCTGGGAATCAGCCGATGGCCGCTACGAGGCGATGTTCTTCATCGACAACTTCACCGAGGAGCTCTACGCCGAGAACCGCGTGTCCTTCAACACGCCCTCGGCCCTCGTGATGGTGGGCGGGCAGATGGCCGCGCCGCGAACCTTCGGCTTCCGCGTCTCGGCGAGGTTCGGCGGCCAGTAGCTACTAAGAGGCATGGCGCTCCTGAGATCGAGCGCCCCATGGGAGCTGGATCATGTTTGACATCCTGATTCGGAACGCTCACATCGTCGACGGAACCGGCGCGCCCCCGTTCGACGGCGACATCGCGATCCACCAAGGCCGGATCCACGAGGTCGGTCGCGGGCTGAGCGGCGTCGCGCGCGAGACCATCGATGCCGCGGGACGGCTCGTCGTGCCCGGCTTCGTCGACATCCACACCCACTACGACGGCCAGGTGACCTGGGACGACGAGCTCAAGCCATCGTCCGATCATGGCGTCACCACCGTGGTGATGGGGTGTTGTGGTGTCGGCTTTGCGCCCGTGAGGCCCGGAACGGAGCCCTGGCTGATCCAACTCATGGAGGGGGTCGAGGACATCCCGGGCACGGCTCTCACCGAAGGGATCGAGTGGCAATGGGAGTCGTTCCCCGAGTACCTCGATGCGCTCGCCCGGCGGAAGTATGCGATCGACGTCGCCGCGCAGGTTCCGCATGGAGCGCTTCGCTTCTACGTGATGGGCGAGCGAGGGGCCAACGACGAACCTGCGACCGATCGCGAGGTGGCCACCATCGCGCGGCTCGTGCGCGAGGCGATCGACGCCGGAGCTGTAGGCTTCACCTCGTCGCGCATCATGGGCCATCAGGCGATCGACGGGCGGCCCGTGCCGGGCACGCAGGCCGCCGAGGAAGAGCTGATGGCGATCGCGCGCGAGATGCGGAAGGCGGGCCGCGGCGTCTTCGAGGTGATCCCGTCCGGCACGATCGGCGAAGTGCCCGGAATTCCGAAGGACCGCTTTACGCCCCAGCAAGAGTTCGGCTGGATGCGGCGCTTCGCGCAGGCGTCGGGCCGGCCCGTGACGTTCACGGTCGCCCAGGTGTACAGCGAGCCCGAGAGCTACCGCGAGCTGCTCGAAATGCAGGACGCCGCGGTCCGCGACGGTCTCCCGCTGCACGGGCAGTTTCCGGTTCGCCCCGGCGGGGTCCTCACCTCGCTGCAGACCTATCACGCCTTCACTGCGCGCCCGACCTACAAGAAGCTCGCGGCGCTGCCTCTCGAGCGACGCGTGGCGGAGATGCGTAAGCCCGAGTTGAGGCGCGCGATCCTTGCGGAGCGTGACGAGCCGCGCTCGAGCGCGGTCCACGACAACTTCCATCAGAACCTCCAGGCGAGCCTCGAGTTCATCTATCCGATGCGCGAGCCCGTCGACTACGAGCCGGAGCTCTCGCGCTCGATCGGAGGCATGGCTCGCGCCCGCGGCGTCGAGCCGCTCGGCTTGATGTACGACATGCTCCTCGAGGACGACGGCCAAGCCGTCCTCATCGGTCTCCTCGCGAACTTCAAGTCGAACGACCACCGCGCGATCGAGTTCATGCTCGAGAACGCGAACGCCGTGCCGGGGCTCGGCGACGGCGGGGCCCACGCCAAGCTCATCTGCGACGCCTCCTCCTCGACCTACCTGCTGACCCACTGGGCGCGGGATCGCTGGCGCGGGAAGCAGTTCCCGATCGAGCTCCTCGTCAAGAAGCATGCGAACGACACCGCGCGCCTCTACGGCTTGCACGATCGCGGCACGCTCGCCGTTGGCAAGCGCGCCGACCTGAACGTGATCGACTTCGACCGGCTCCGCATCGGCGTTCCTCGCCTCGTCGCCGACCTTCCGGCTGGGGGGCAGCGCTATCTGCAGAGCTCCGAGGGCTACGACTACACGGTCGTGAATGGCGAGCCCACCCGACGCGAGGGCAAGGACACCGGATTGCGGCCCGGGCGGCTGGTTCGTAGCTGAACGGCGCCTAGCTCGTTACCCCACAACAACTGGGAGGACCCGATGAGCGCAAACGAACTCGAGACCTTCGTGCAAGCCTTCGCCGAGGCCTTCAACAAGCGCGATCTCGCGGCGGCCGCAGACATGTTGTCGGACGATCTGCAGGTCTTCGACCACGTCCCCTACCGCTTCGACGGCAAGGAGGCATTCGTCCGCTTTCTCGCCGCCGGCCTCGAAGGGATCGCAGCCGGCGACTTCGCGTTCCGGCAGCTCTCGTGTCGAACCTTCGGCAATGACTTTGGAGTCGCCAACGCCTACGACACCTTCTCCGGGGCAGGCAAGGACGGCAAGCCGATCGTGCTGCACGGGAGGACGACGCTCGTCGCCACCAGGCAGGGCGGCCGATGGAAGATCGTGAGCGCGCACTTTTCGCCGCTTCCCCACGCATAGCCGGCGCCTCGCCGGCTCGAGCAGGATGACACCGGCTCTCCGCCTACTCACCGCATTCGCTTTCCTCTCCAGCGCCTCCCAGGCGCTTGGCGGTGATGAGCTCGACCGGGTGATCGGACGCCTGTTGGCCGCGCCGAAGATCGAGGCGGCGCCGGGCTTCCGCGCGACCGTGCTCGTTCCTCCGGGCGAGCTCTACGACCCGCTCTTCATGATTCCGCGCAAGGGAGAGGTCTGGCTCACGGACGACGGCGGCGAGGAGGAAGGCCCGGCGGGCGAGCGGGACACGGGCAGTCGGATCGTCGCGGTCGACCCACGCGGGAAGGTCTCCGTCGTCGTCGGCGCGGATCACACCGTCCCGATGATCGCCGCCGCCTTCGCCCCGCCGGGCTTCGGCAAGTACGCCGGCCAGCTCCTGGTGTTCTCCCAGGCGCGCACCGGCTGGGAGGGAGCGTTCCAGAGCCACATCATTCAGCGCCTCGACCCCGCCGAGAGCTATCGCGCCACCACAATCTGCACGCTCCCCAAGGCCGGCACGATCGGGAACGGCGTGCCGGGCCTCGGCGCGGACGCTCGCTTCGGGCCTCCGGGCACACCCTTCGCGGACCGCTTCTTCGCTGCGCTCCTGCTCAACTACTTCGTGTATCAGTTGACCGCGAATGGTGCATGCACGCCGTTCGCCGACTTCAGCGCGTACGGAGCGCCCGCCGGCATCGGCTTCAGCCTTGACGGCGCGCACATGCTCGTGGCGGTCTCGGTGCCGAACAAAGCAGGCGAGCCCGCGTCGGGCAATCGGCCCAAGGGCGGCATGATCCTGCGCGTCTCACCCTCTGGAGCCATCGACCCCAAGCCCTTCGCCCGCGGCTTCCACTCTCCCGTCGGGATGGCGCTCGCGCCGCGCGGCTTCGGCGCCTACGGCGGGCAGCTCTTCGTGGCGGACTCCGGCGCGGGTGAGGTGCCGGTCCCCGCCACGCGCGCCCTCGATCCCGACGGCGTCGTCTACCGCGTCACGCCGACCGGCGAGCTGGCCGTCGTCGCTGCGGGCATGCCCTCGCCCGTGGGTCTCGCGTTCGTGGACGGCAAGCTCTGGGTCACGGACATCAACGGCGACTTCATCGGCGGAAAGCGCGAGCTCCCGGACGGCTACATCGCGGTGATCGAGGCGGACTGATTTTCAGCCGGGAGACCGCGGGGGCCCGCAGCTACCCTAAGACTCGGCGCCTGGCTTCCAAGTCGCCCGAGATGTCAGCGGAGCTCGAGCCCGGTTCAAAACGCCCCTTCTCTGGGTCCAGCCGAGCCGCTCTTAAAGTTTGCGTTCTTTAGTTGTAGTATAACGGTGCAAAGTGTATTTTGAGCGGGACGGCACTTCAATGGCGTGCACGGCTTGCCGAGCAGGTCCCAGGGCAGCGCTTCTGAAGTCGGCTCGGATCGGCGCACGGCTGGACGGCGCACAAGAAAGGCTGGAGGTCGAGGAAATGCGATTCGGGATCTTCTTCGAGTTTCAGGTGCCGAAGCCGTGGCAGGCGGGCGACGAGGAGCGTGTGATCCGCGAGGCGCTCGCCCAGACCGAGCTCGCCGACCGGCTCGGCATCGAGTTCGTGTGGGAGGTGGAGCACCACTTCCTCGAGGAGTACTCCCACTCTTCGGCGCCCGAGATCTTCCTCGCCGCGGCGAGCCAGCGCACGCAGCGCATCCGCCTCGGCCACGGCATCGTGCCGATCCTTCCTGGGTATAACCACCCGGCGCGCGTGGTCGAGCGCGCGGCGATGCTCGACATCCTCTCTGGGGGGCGGCTCGAGCTCGGGACGGGCGAGACGACCACGAACGCCGAGCTGCACGGCTTCGGCATCGACGTGCCGAGCAAGGCGGCCATCTGGGCGGAGGTGATCCGCGAGATCCCGAAGATGTTCGTGCAGGAGCCTTACGCGGGTCATCAGGGACCGGCGTTCTCGATGCCGCCGCGCAACGTGCTGCCGAAGCCGAAGCAGAAACCGCACCCCCCGCTGTGGGTGGCGTGCAGCCGGCGTGAGAAGGTCGTGGACGCCGCGCGACACGGACTCGGCGCGCTGCACTTCGCGTTCACGAGCCCGCAGGAGGCGCGCGCTCACGTCGAGGCGTACCACAAGGCGATCGAGCTCGAGGCGGTGCCGGTCGGCTACTTCGTGAACCCGAATCTCGCGGTGACGGTGGGCTTCCACTGCCACCGCAGCGAAGAGATCGCGATCGACCGCGGCATCGACGGCGTCCACTTCTTCGCCTACTCGCTCCTGCACTACTCGGCCTTCGGCACGCATCGGCCCGCGCGGACCAGCGTGAACGCCGAGTTCGCGCAGAAGCGCGACGCGATGGGCTTTGCGCGCCGCTTCGTGAAGGCGGAGGGGCGCAACCTCGCCGAGCCGTCGCCGACGCCGGAAGAGGCCGCCTACGAGCGCGCTGCCGGCCTCTCGCCCGGCTCGCTGCAGGGGCTGCGCGGGGCGGTCGGCTCGGTCGAGCAGGTGCGCGCCTACATGCGCGCGTACGAGGCCGCGGGCGTCGACCAGGTGATCCTCGTCGCGCAGCAGGGCGCCACGAGGCACGAGCACATTTGCGAGAGCCTCGAGCTGTTCGCGCGCGAGATCCTGCCCGAGTTCCAGGACCGCCACGAAGGCCGCGAGGCCGAGAAGATGCGGCGCCTCGCGCCCGCGCTCGAGGCGGCGATGCGGCGGCGTGAGCGCGATCTGCCGGGGCCGGAGCACGAGATCGGGCCCACGCGCGGAGCGGCGCCGGCGCTGAACGTCGAGAAGCCGGCCGCCGCAGCGGCGCGTGGACCCAACGGAGTGCCGCGGTGATCAGACGCAGTCGAGCGCGTCGAGATCGTCGATCGCGGTCGCGGTCCGCTGGATCATCTCCAGCGAGACTTCTTCGGGCTGCATGTTCGGAAGCAGCGGCGAGTGGCAGAGCGTAGGCGTCCACATCAAGAGACCCTGGAAGAGCTGCTGGCGATAGAGCAGGAACGCCTCGTCGAACGCCAGCGCCGGGCCGCCGGCCGCGCGCACTCGCTCGAGATAGAGCGCGAGCAGATCGCGCTCCCACGCGCGTCGATTCTCGACGGTGAGCGTCCCGGAGATCGCATAGGCGAGGTCGCGCGACCAGTTGCCCCGCATCACGCAACCCCAGTCTCCGAGTCCCATTCGGCTGGCGGCGGTGACGTACCAGTTCCCGAGGTGCACGTCGGAGTGGAGAAGGGTCTGTGGCAGCTGTGCGTGTCGGCCGACGGAGCGCATGAACGCGGGCCACGTCTCGGCGCGGCGCGCGTGCAATCTCGGCGGGATGACTGCGACGGCCTTCTCCATCGCTAGCGCGTGGTACTTGTCGAGCCGAAACGGCTCGGCCGCGCGGTACCAGGCTGCGACCGTGCGCAGCGGCGTGTGCGTGGCGAGGCGCGCGTCGCCCGCAAACGTCGCGTGCAGGGTCGCGAGGATCGTGACGATCTCCTGGGCCTGCGCGCGCGAGATCACGCGCTGCGGCGTGCCGAAGGTCGCGCCGCGCGTCGCGACGAGGTCCTCGATCAGCTGGATCGAGCGCCCCGTCGTGAAGTCGTAGCAAGCGTGGTAGCCCCACGGCGCCTCGAAGTCGCGACCCAGCCGCGGGCGGAGGTCGTTGAAGAAGCACGCCTCGTCGGCCATCGCGCCGCTGCCGTAGGCGAGCCGGGCGGTGAGCGTCGGGGTCATCTTCGAGAACACGCTCGCAGGCAGGCCGCCGCGCATGCGTTCGTCCGCTTTCACGCGGCGCTCTCCTTCGGCGTTGTACGCGATCAGAAATTGACGGCGCACGGTGGAACCCGAGCTCCCGGTTCCGAGCTCGACCCCCACCACCTCGGCGCCCGGACAGTCGCGGCACAGAACGGCGGTCAACCATTCGGGCGTGACCGCCGTGTCGCGCGCGGGCACGTCGCCGAGGCGCCGCGCCTTCGGCGGGGCGAGACGCTCCCAGCCGAGCACGAGTCCGATCCTTGCGGTTCTGCCGACGAGGCGGAGTAGGGCTGCCGCTTGTCCCATCTAGGCTCCTCGCCCGCGGGGTTGCCGATAGCTACGATCGAGGGTCGATTTTACTTAATTTTGCGCAGGAGAGTCAAAATAAGAAAACGTATAATATGATTTGAATGCCAACTTGAGGAGCCCCCGCATGGCCGCGTCCACTCCCTCCGCCCGCTCTGTTGACTCTCTCGGCTTCGATCCCGACGCCCTGCGCGCGAAGTACCGCGAGGAGCGCGACAGGGCGAGCAGTACGGCGGCGGGCCGATCGAGTTCCATGAGCTGATCCGGAAGTGGCGCGCCGACGGTGAGATGAAGGGGCTGACGTTCACCGCCGATTCCGGCACGGACACGCAGCGTCGGGAAGGCTCGCCCGCGCTCAGGACCGTGCGCTTCCCGGCCCCCTGAGCCGGGGCCAGCCGGACGCCGCGAGCGAGAGGCCTCGCCGTGATGTGTACTCGCGGGAGTCGAACGAAGGGCTCAGCCCGATGAAGGCTCGGGGCCTCGCAGATTCGCGTGTGCCGCAATGACCGGAGGGTCTCCTCCGCTCACGGACCTGCGCGTCCTCGATTTCAGCGACGAGCGCGGTCTGCTCTGCGGACAACTGCTCGCCGACCTCGGCGCCGACGTGGTTCAGGTCGAACCGCCGGGCGGGAGTGGTGCGCGGCGACTCGGCCCCTTCCTCGACGCCAGGCGGGATCCAGAGCGATCGCTGACCTGGGCGGCGTATGCACGCAACAAGCGCGGCATCACCCTCGACCTCGAGCGCGAGGTAGACCGGACGACGGCGCGCGAGCTCGTGCGCCGAGCGGACTTCGCAATCGAGTCGAGCGACCCGGTCGAGCGCTCGCGGCTGGGTCTTGGGTACCAGGAGCTCTCGCGCGAGAATCCCGCGCTCATCGTCGTTTCGATCACTGCATTCGGGCTCGACGGCCCGAAGGCGCAGTGGGCGGCGAGCGACCTCGTCGTGCAGGCGGCTGCGGGGAATCTTCTGCTGCAAGGCGACGAGGACCGGCCGCCCGTGCGGGTGAGCAGCCCGCAGGCGTTCCATCACGCGGCGGCGGAGGCGGCCTTTGGCGCACTGATCGCGCACACGGAGCGCGTGCGCTCCGGGCGGGGGCAGCACGTCGTCGTCTCCGCGCAGCAGGCGCTGCTGTCGGCGACGCAGGGCGAGGCGCTGAGCGTTGCCGTGGGCGACGTCGCGGGCGGAAGGGCAGGGGGTGGGCTGCGCCTCGGGCCGTTCCGGATGCGCTTCACCTATCCCGCGAAGGACGGCTACGTCTCCATCATGCACGCCTTCGGCCCCGCGTTCGGCGCCGCCACCGCGCGGCTCATGGCGTGGATGGCCGAGAGCGGAGAGTGCAGCGCCGAGCTGCGCGACACCGACTGGGTCGGCTTCGGCGCGAGAATGTTCCGCGGCGAGGCGACACCCGACGAGCTCCTGGAGGCTCAGGCACGGGTGGCCGCGTCGACGAGCAAGCGCTCGAAGCAGGAGCTCTCGAGGCTCGCACTCGAGCGCAAGCTCCTTCTCGCTCCCGCAGCGACGCTCGCGGATCTGCTGGCGAGCGAACACTTCGAGAAGCGCGCAAGCTTCTGGAGGACCGAGCAGGCGGGCGTTCCAGTCACCCTACCGGGTCCCTTCGCGCGCCTCTCGCGGACGCCGCTGCGCTCGCGCCGCGGCGCTCCGCGAATCGGCGAGCACGATGCCGAGGTGCGGCGCGAGTGGCTCGCATCGCCTCCACGCGCTGGGCAGCCGCCAGCCGCGTCCTCGAAGGAGGCGTGTTCGAAGCCAGCGCTGGCAGACCTCAAGGTGCTCGACTTCTCCTGGGCGATCGCGGGCCCTACGGCGGGCCGAACGCTCGCGGACTTCGGGGCGACCGTCGTGCGCGTCGAGTCGGCGCGGAAGCTGTGCCCCAACCGCAGCGTGCGCCCCTTCCTCGGCGGCCGCTTCGGCGGCGAGCGCTCGACGCTCTTCCACAACATGAATGCCGGTAAGCTCCAGCTCGGGCTCGATCTCACGAAGCCCGGAGCGAAGGACGTGGCGCTCGATCTCGTGCGATGGGCCGATGTCGTGGTCGAGTCGTTCGTGCCTGGTGCGCTCGCGCGCATGGGACTCGGATACGACGTGCTCCGGGCCGCGAAGCCAGACGTGATCCTGGTGAGCTCTTCGCTGCTCGGTCAGACCGGGCCGCTCTCCTCGCTCGCTGGCTACGGCAACCTCGGCGCCGCGCTCGCCGGGTTCCTCGAGCTGACCGGCTGGCCGGATCGAGCGCCGGTCGGACCGTACGCCGCCTACACGGACTACATCGCTCCGCGCTTCACGGGCGCGGTGCTGCTCGCGGCGCTCGATCACCGCCGCCGAACGGGAGAAGGGCAGCACATCGATCTCGCGCAGGTCGAGACTGGGCTCCACCTGCTCGCCCCGCTCATCGCCGAGACGTCGGCGACTGGAAGGGTTGCGACGCGTCGCGGCAACGAGGATCCCGACTGCTGTCCGCACGGCGTCTACCCTGTTGCGGGCGAGGATCGCTGGATCGCGCTCGCGATCGCGTCCGACGCCGAGTGGCGTGCGCTCTGCGCCGTGCTCGGCCTGCCCGGCGAGGCGGCGTTGCTGAACGTCGAGCAGCGCCGCGCGAGAACGGCGACCCTCGACGCCGAGATCTCCCGGGCCACCGCAGCGTGGGCGGGCGAGAAGCTCGAAGCGGCGCTGCAAGAGCGCGGGGTTCCAGCGCACCGGCTCCAGGACAGCGCCGACCTGAGCGCCGATCCGCAGCTCCAGCACCTCGGGCACTTCGTCGAGATCGAGCATCCGAACGAAGGCCGCGCCGTGGTCGAGGCGTGCCGGATTCGCCTCTCCCGCACGCCGGCGCGGCCCCCGCGCGTCGCTCCGACGCTCGGAGCGGACAATCAACGCGTGCTCGAGGAGATTCTGAGGTACGACGCGGAGCGGATCGCAAAGCTCGCGATCGACCAGGTGTTGGACTGATGGCAGATCGCGAGGAGAGCTCCGCAGGACCGTACGTGCGGGTCGTTGGGGATTGGACGAGCCGCGCGTGCGATGTGTTGGAGCGCGTTGCCGAGACGCTGCGCGCCGAGATCGGGCCTGCCGTGAGCGAGCCCTTCGCAAGGACCCAGGCCTTCATGGCCGCGGTCGTCGTCGAGAAGACTGCACGCGAGCTGCGGCTGCAGGCCTCTCGCGCGCAGGCGGACCAGGAGGAGGCTCTGGCCCTCGTCGCCGATCTCGAGGCGCTGCTCGCGGGAGCGAGCTCGCCCGCGCTGCGCGCGGCGCTGGCGCGTGCGCAGGGCGGATCCGCGGCCGCGCTCGGCCGCCTCGTGGAAGCGCTGCATGCCGCGCGAGGCGAGCTCGGCGGCGACCGGTTCGAGACGGGGCTCGCGCGCGTGCGGCGCAGCTTGCGCGCGCGGCTCGACCGACAGCTCGAGTACGCGAAGTGAGCGTGGGCGACGTCGCCTCGCTGGAGAAGAGGATCCGCGACTACATCGCGGCGCGCTTCACGGCGCCGTCGCTCGAGCTGCGCTCGGCCGAGCGCATCTCGGTGGGCTGGTCGCACGAGACGTGGCTGCTCGAGGCCGGGTGGCGCGACGGCACACGCGAGCGCAGGGAGCGCCTTTGTCTGCGCCGCGATCCAGGCACTGCGCTCCTGCGCGAGCTCTCGACCCTCGCCACCCAATACCGCGTCTTGTGCTGCCTCGAGCGAACGGCGGTCCCGACGCCGCGGCCCCATTTCCTCGAGGAGGATGCGTCCCACCTCGGCGCCCCCTTCCTCGTGATGGAGTGGGTCGAAGGGGTCTGTCCAAGTCCCTGGAGTCGCGAGGGGCGCACCTTCTACACCACCGCCGCAGCCCGCTGCGTCCTTCCGAACGACTTCACCGACGTGCTCGTGGGCCTCCACACCCTCGACTGGCGCGGCGCCGGGCTCTCGTTCCTGGGCGTTCCGCAGCCCGGCCGCGACTTTGCGCGCCGCGAGATCGCCAAGTGGCGCTCGCTCATCGAGGCATCAGAGATCGAGCCCGATCCCGTGTTGATCGACCTGCTTTGCTGGCTCGACGCGAACGCACCGGAGACGTCGCGACTATCCCTCGTGCACGGCGCCTACCGCACGGGGAACTTCCTCGTCCGCGACGATCGCATCACGGCCCTGCTCGACTGGGAGACGGCCGCGATCGGCGATCCCATGTACGACGTGGCCTACGTGCTATCGGATCTGAATCGCGAGGGAACCGACCTGCTCTCGAACCTCGTCGAGCGTGAGGCCTTCGTCCGACGCTACGAGGCCGGAACCGGGCTCTCGATCGACGAAGCCGCGTGTCGTTACTACGAGCTGCTTTACGCGATGCGGACCGCGGCGTTCTGGATGAGCGCCACCGGCCTCTACCGTACGGGCCGAAATCGCGACCTGCGCCTTGCGCGCACGGCGTGGTCGATTCCGGTGGTGCTCGACCGGGCGGCACGGCTGCTCGGCTACTGAGGCACGGCATGCCGCAAGAGCAAACGGACACGCGCTCTCCCGTCTTCTCGCCCGAGGACGATGCGTTTCACTTTCAGACGCTGAGCGGAGACTGGTGGGAGACGGAGACGGCCTGGTTCTCCTTCCATCACCCGGAGCGCCGGCTGGGCGGTTGGCTCTACACGATGGTGCGCCCCAACATCGGGACCGTCGCCGGGGGCGCGTGGCTCTGGGACGCGGGCGCCTGGCTCCCTTGGGAGGCGCTCTACTCGGCCAACTACTCGGCGCTGCCGTTCCCGCGCGGCGCCGATCTGCGAGACATCCAGCTGCCGACCGGCGTGTCGATGCGCGTGACCGACCCAACGCGCTGCTATGAGCTCGGCTACTCCGATGGAGAGCGACTCCAGGCCAGGCTGCGCTTCGCGGGCGTGATGCCGCCCGAGCCGCTCGCGACCGTGGGCTCGACGTTTGGCTCCGCGCGCCATTTCGACCAGCTCGGCCGGGTGACCGGTGAGCTCGCGCTGCACGGCGAGCGGATCGCGATCGATTGTCTCGCGATGCGCGATCGCACGTGGGGGCGCAGGCCGGAAGACCGCCCGCGCAAGGCGGCCTACGTGACTGGCGCCGCGACGGAAGACCACGCCTTCCTGGCCGTTACGAGCTCGGTGAACGAACGCGAAGCCATCGCCTACGGCTTCCTGCGTCGCGACGGCCGAACCGTGGGCCTCGCGCGCGGCGAGCGCCACGTGGTCCGGGATCCCGCCCAGGGCTGGGTTCGGAGCGTACGAATCGAGGCCTGGGACCTGGAGGGTCGTCGGCTCGTTGCGGTGGGCGAGCCGGTGAGCCGCCTGATCATCAACCGCCACACCTTCATCGACATCAACAGCCTGGTGCGTTGGAACCTGGGCGGCGAGACCGGCTGGGGCGAAGACCAGGACATGTGGCCCGTCCACGCATTCGCCGCCTCCCGGCGCGCCGCTAGCGTGAACGCGAATGGCTGAGTTTCGCCTACCGAGCTTCGATGAGCTGCCGGAGCTGCCGGGAATCGGCCTCCGTCACGCGTGGAATGTGTTCGGCCCGGACGATGCGCTCGGCACCGTCAACTTGATCACGCCGGAGCGTGTCGTCGCCGCGGCGCGCTGCATCTCGACGGGCGAGCGAATCTCGCTCGACCTGCCGCTGAACCTTCCGGATCCTCCGCTCTTCGGCCGCGCGCCATACCAGCACTCGGTCGTCGCGCTCAACCGCAACGAGATGGACGATCGCGTCGACTCCTTCCACTTGCAGGGCTCGACGCAGTGGGACGCGCTCAATCACGTGCGCTGCCGTGAGCACGGCTACTGGGGCGGGCGCACACAGGATCCGACCGAAGGGCCGAACGGCCTCGGCATCGAGCAGTACGCATCCCACGGCATCGCCGGCCGTGGCGTGCTCCTCGACGTGGCGGGCTGGCAGGACGCGCGCGGTCGCGGCTACGACGCCTTCGCGCCGATCGCGATCACGGCCGCCGATCTCGAGGCGGTCGCTCGAGCCCAGGACGTGGGTCTCGAGATCGGCGACATCCTCTGCATCCGGACCGGCTGGACGCGCGCCTACCGCCGGCTCGACGCGCGGCGGCGGGCCGACCATGCGCGGGCCCCCAGCTTTGCCGGCCTGCACGCTGGTGAGGCCATGGCGCGCTTCCTGTGGGACTCCCATCCCGCGGCGCTCTGCTGCGACAACCCGGCGATCGAGGTGGTGCCCGGCGACCCCGCGGTGGGCTCGCTGCATCGGCGGCTGCTTCCCACGCTGGGGATGGCGCTCGGCGAGCTCTTCGACTTCGAGCCGCTCGCCGAACGCTGCCGTGCCGACGGCCGCTGGACCTTCTTCTTCGTCGCCGTGCCGCTCAAGCTACCGGGCGGAGTCGGCTCGCCCGGCAACGCCGTCGCGATCCGCTGAGCCCTACGCCGTCAGCTCGACGAACGAGCTTTCCGAAGTGTCGCTGCTTCGCGAGGTGCGTGAACGCTTCCTGGGCCGCCCCGAAGGCGAAGGTCCAACGGCTACGAGATCGCGGTCGCTTTCAAGCCGCGCGCACGCGCCGCGCCGCGGGAGACACGCCGGCGCGCTCGCGCGAGGGCAGCGCGAGCGTCGCGTCGCCTGGCATCACGTCCTCGCCGCGTTGGTTGCGCGCCCAGGTCGAGACCTCGACGCAGGCCTCGCCGTCGTCGCTCACGAACTTGCGACGCACGCTGCCACCGAGTCGCACCACGTCCGCGTGGTAGACGAACTTGCGGTACTGCGCGCTCGCCCGCCGGATCCAGCCGTCGTCGCCGATCCAGTTGGTGAGCAATTGGAGGTGCCAGCACTGGCGCTGGAAGCCGACGTCGTAGGCCTCGGGCACGGCCATCGCGTTCGCAGCGTTGCGGTTGTAGTGGACCGAGTAGATCGGCTCGAGCGCCATGGTCGTCGGGTCGCGAAACGCCCACGCCGGATGCTTCTCGTACGCGAGGAGGGCGCTGCGATGCGCCGTCAGGCGGGGGATCGGCGCGCCGCCGCCCGCGACGAACGCGATCTCGTCGGTGAGGCCGATGGGACCCTTCGTGAGCGGCGAGAGCTCGTCGCCCTCCTGCACGTCCTCGAACCAGCGCGGCTCGGCACCGCGCGGCGCTTGGGCGAGCACCTCCGCATCGATCGAGGCGGCTTCGTCCGGGCTCCAGCGCTGCGGCAGCGAGCTCCCCTTCGTTGCCGAGCGGCGCTGCTTGGCTGCGCCGCGCTCGAAGTTGATGACCGCCCAGCGGATCGTCGCGACCAGCTCGCCGCGCTGGTTCTCGTAGCGGTTGAGAAAGCGGTCGATCACGATGAGCGGCGCGAAGTTGCTGGGCTTGGGGCCGTCGAAGCCCTCGTAGAGGCAGCTCGCGCGGATTACGTCGCCGCGCAGGACGGGCAGGTGGAGCTCGAGGTCGCTCTCGGAGTGGAAGGAGCCGAGCCCGGGCCAGCCGAACTGGAGGCCCGAGAAGCAGCCGATCACGAAGCTCGGCGGAGCAGCCTGTCGCCCGAAACAGGTGCGCTCGGCGTAGTTCGGGTCGCACCAGAGCGGGTTCGCGTCGCCGATCCCGCCGGCGAACTTGAGGATCGCAAGCCGCGTCGCCTCCTCGTTGAAGACCGAGTGGTCGATGCGCAGCTGCGCGCCGATCTTCTTGCGCATCTCGGCGATCATCTCGTCCGAGATGCAGGCTTCCTCCATCCTCGCTTCACCGGCCACGTCGCCTCCTAGAGCGCGGCGTAAAGCGCCTTCGTGAGCGCGTGCGTGCGCCGGTCGCCGACGATCGCATCGCCGCGCATCTGGTTCATGGCGAAGCCGATCGAGACGCGGGCATCGAGGTCGGCCACGACGAGCGAGCCGCCCCAGCCGCCCCAGAAGCACGAGCGCGGGTTGGGCGAGAACGGGAACATCTCGCTCATGCGCGCGTAGCCGAGCCCGAAGCGGATCGGCACGCCGATCACGAGATCCACCCCGTCGGTCTGCACCTCGAGCACCGACTCGCAGGTCGCCGGCGAGAACAGGCGCTTCCCGCGCGCCGAGCCGCCGCACGCCAGCGGCGCATGCGCCAGCGCCATTGCGCGCGCGTTGCCGTGCCCGTTCGCGGCGGGAATCTCGGCGCGTCGCCAGCCGGCGTGCCGGGTCCACGCCGGGTCGACCATGCCGCGCGCGAAGGTACGCGCCGCGATCGAGTCCGGGGGCGGGACGGGTGCGTTTGGATCGGGCGCATAGGGAATCAGCTCGGCGACGCGCGGGAAGTGCACCGGATCGAGGCCGATGTGGAAGTCCGCGCCGAGGGGCTCTGCGATCTCCTTGCGGAAGAAGCTGCCGAGCGACTCGCCGGTCGCGCGCCGCACCACCTCGCCGATCAGGTGCCCCTGGATCAGCGCGTGGTAGCCGCTCGCGGTGCCCGGCTCCCACCACGGCGCCTGCGCTGCGAGCATCCCGCACAGGCGGTCCCAGTCGTACAGAAGCTCCTCGGTGAGAGGGGCCTCCTGCGCGGGGACGCCCGCCGAATGGCTCAGGAGATGGCGGATCTCGACGCGCTCCTTTCCGTTCGCCGCGAACTCGGGCCAGTAGCGCGCGACCGGAGCGCGCAGGTCCAGCACCCCGCGGTCCGCGAGCACGAGGGCGCACAGAAAGGACATCGTCTTCGTGGACGAGAAGACGTTCACGATCGTGTCGCGCTCCCAGGGCCGTGTGCGCGCTGCGTCGGCGAAGCCGCCCCAAAGGTCGATGGCGAGATCGCCGTCGATCGTGACTGCGAACGACGCGCCCACGTCGTCCGAGGCGAGGTTTCGTGCAAAGGCGTCGCGCACGGCCGCGAAGCGCGGGGGGCAGACGCCGTGGACGGGGAGGTCGGGGTGGGTCACCAGCGCGCTCCTTGACCCGCGGGGGGTCCGGTGGGGCCGTAAAATCACTTTCTCGCCAATTCTACACTGTAGTTCGCGTAAAAAATACTGTATTATTCTGCGCGTATTGATTCCATCCACCCTCGTCCAACGAGACAGGAGACCCCGCATGCCCCAGTTCGACACCGTGATCCGTGGTGGGACCGTAATCGACGGAACGCGTCTCCCGCGCGTTCGTGCGGACGTCGGCATTCGCCGCGGTCGCGTCGCGAAGATCGGCCGCATCGCCGCAGGCGAGGGCGCGCGCGAGATCGACGCGACCGGGCTGATCGTCGCGCCTGGCTTCGTCGATCTGCACACCCACTACGACGCGCAGATCCATTGGGATCCCGTACTGCACGATCTCGGGCTGGCACGGCGTCACGTCGGTGGTGCTCGGCAACTGCGGCTTCGGCTTCGCGCCGGTGAAGCCCGCGGATCGCGAGCGATCCCTGCTCATGATGACTCGCACGGAACAGATCCCCTACGAGTCGATGAAGGCGGGCATGCCGTGGAGCTGGGAGACCTTCCCGGAATGGCTCGACACCCTCGAGCGGCTGCCCAAGGGCGTGAACGTGGTGAGCTACGTGCCGGTCTCGCCGCTCATGGTCTACGTGATGGGCCTCGAGGCTGCGAAGAGCCGCCCCGCGACGAAGGCCGAGCAGCGCGAGATGCAGCGCTTGCTCGACGAGGCGATGGACGCAGGCGCCTGCGGCTTCTCGATCCAGCGCCTCGGCAAGCACTCGCTCCAGGCGGACTACGACGGGACGCCGATGCCGACCGACTGCATGGCGGACGAGGACATCCTGGTGCTCGCCGACGTGCTGCGCCGGCGCGACGAGGGCTTCATCCAGATCACGCAGGCCGAGGGCGGCGACCCGGTGCGCTCGGGCGACGCCATCAAGAGCCGCGATCGCCACTTCCTGGAGGCGCTCGCGGAGCGCGCGCAGCGACCCGATCCTGCACAATGCGATCGCCGCGATCGACGACCGCCCGCAGTTCCACAAGAGCGAGCTCGCCTGGGTGCACGATTGCAACGAGCGCGGCCTGCGCATCTACGGCCAGGGCGCGAACGTGCGCACCTGGTTCGCGTTCACGCTGGAGCTCTGGAACCTCTACGACTACAGCCCGGCCTGGAACCAGGCGACGCAGGGCACGCTCGAGGAGAAGCAGCGCAAGTTCTCGGATCCGGCGCTGCGCGAGCAGTTGCGCAACGAGGAGCCCATGCTCGCGTCGATCGGCGAGCAGACGCGCCCGGGCAATCTCACGATCACGAAGGTCCCCGGACACCCGGAGCTCGAGAAGTACGTCGGCCGCATGGTGAAGGACATCGCGGCCGAGCAAGGCAAGCACGTGGTGGACGCGATGCTCGACATCGCGGTGGCGGGCGATCTGCGCGTCGAGTTCCGAGGCGGCGACGCGACGAGCTCGAACCCGGACATGGTGGGCGAGGTGATGCGCGACCCGTACGTGATCGCCGGCGTCTCGGATGGCGGCGCGCACACGAAGTTCTTCACGGGCGGCTCCTTCACGACGGACTTCCTCACCTGGCTCGTGCGCGACACCAAGCAGCTCACGCTCGAGGAGGCGCACTACCACCTGAGCTATCTGCCCGCGCAGGCGGCGGGCTTCGTCGATCGCGGCTTCCTGCGCGAGGGCGCGCCGGCGGACATCGTGGTCTACGACCTCGCCAACCTGAAGCGCACGCCGGAGTGGGACTACGAGATCGCCTACGACTTCCCGGCGAACGAGTGGCGCCGCATCCAGCGCGCCGAGGGCTACCGCTACACGCTGGTGAACGGCGAAGTGACCTTCGAGGAAGGCAAGTGCACGGGGGCCACGCCGGGTCAGCTCCTGCGCAACGGGAAGATCGGCGCGGCCTCGCTCGGCCGGGCCGCCTGAGGTTCGCCCGCGCCGCTGGTTGTCCCTCCAGCGGCGCGGGCGGCCTCGATCGCGAACCATCGGAGGTCCCCATGCTCGATCTCGTGATCCGCAACGGTCGCATCGTCGACGGCACCGGTCGCCCCGCCTTCCACGGCGATGTGGGCGTAAAGGACGGCCGCATCACCGACGTGGGGCCGAAGCTCGGCCTCGCGCGCGAGGCGATCGACGCGGCTGGGCGCCTCGTGACCCCCGGCTTCGTGGACGTGCACACCCACTACGACGGCCAGGCGACCTGGGATGGCGCGCTCGCGCCCTCCTTCTCGCACGGCGTCACCACGGTCGTGATGGGCAACTGTGGCGTCGGCTTCGCGCCCGTGCGGCCGGGCGAGGCCGCCAAGCGCGAGCTCATCGAGCTGATGGACGGGGTCGAGGACATCCCGGGCACGGCGCTCTGGGAGGGGCTCGACTGGCGCTGGGAGACCTTCCCGCAATACCTGGATCGCCTGGCCGAGGGCCGCTTCTCGATGGACGTGGGCACCCAGGTGCCGCACGGGCCGCTGCGTGCCTACGTGATGGGCGAGCGAGGCGTGAACCACGAGGCGGCCACCGCCGCCGACATCGGGGAGATGGCGCGCCTCGCGGCGGAGGGCATCCGCGCCGGCGCGCTCGCGTTCTCGACGTCGCGCATCCTCGGCCACCAGTCCTTGAGTGGGTCGCCCGTGCCCGGAACCTTCGCGGCGAACGACGAGCTCCTCGGCATCGGCCGCGCGGTGGCGCGCGCGGGGGGCATCTTCGAGCTCGTGCCGGGCGGCTCCGTCGGCCAGGGCGGCTTCGCCCTGGGCAGCCACGAGGCGACGCTGCGAGCCGAGCTCGACTGGATGGAGCAGCTCTCGCGCGAGACGGGCATGCCGATCACGTACCTGCTCGTCGAGTTCCAGGAGGACCCGGACGCCTTCCGGAAGGCCCTGCGCTGGACCGAGCAAGCCAACGCGCGCGGAGCCAAGCTGCGCCCGCAGTCCGCGGGTCGGCCCGGCGGCGTCCTCACCGGCTTCCAGTCGAACCACCTGTTCCAGCGCCGTCCGAGCTATCTCAAGGTGGCGAAGCTGCCGCTGGCCGAGCGTATCCGGGAGCTGCGCCGGCCCGAGCTGCGCGCGGCAATCCTCGCCGAGGCGGACGAGCCGCCGAGCTCGCGCGCGCTGATGGACAACCTCCATCTGATCTTCCAGCGCGGGATCGAGCAGATCTTCCCGCTCGGCGACCCGGTCGACTACGAGCCGCCGCCCGAGCGATCGGTTGCCGCGCAGGCACGGCGCGAGAGCGTCGACCCGGCCGCCCGCATCTACGACCTGATGCTCGAGCAGGACGGGCGCGCGATGCTGCTGCTCCCGACGCTGAACTTCATCCGCGGCAACCACGACGCGCTCTACGAGATGCTCACGCACCCCGACGTGATCCTCGGGCTGGCCGACGGCGGCGCCCACTGCGGGCTCATCTGCGACGCCTCCACGCCCACCTACATGCTCACGCACTGGGTGAAGGGTCGCAGCCGCGGCCCGCGCCTCGCGCTCGAGCATGCGGTCAAGAAGCAGACCTCGGAGACCGCGGCGCTCTACGGCCTCTCGCGACCGCGGCCGGGTCGCGCCGGGTCTGCGGGCCGACCTGAACGTGGTGGACCTCGACGCGCTTCACTTGCCGCCGCCCTACGTCGTGCGCGACCTTCCGGCCGGCGGACAGCGGATGATGCAGGATGCGCGCGGCTACGCGGCCACGATCGTCGCGGGCGTGGTCACGCGCCGCGGCGACGAGGACACCGGCGCGCGGCCGGGGCGGCTGATCCGCGGTCCGCGCTGACGAGCCGCGAGCCTTCGCGGGGAGGACGCCCATGTTGCTCGAGGGGAAGACTGCGCTCGTCACCGGCGGCGCATCGGGCATCGGCCGCGCCACGGCGCGCACGTTCGCTCGCGAGGGCGCGCGCGTGTGCGTCGCGGATCTGAACGGCGAAGGCGCCGAGGCGACGGCGAAGGAGATCGCGAGCGCAGGCGGCGAGGCCTTCGCGCTCCGCATCGACGTCACCGACCCCGCCCAGAACGAGCGCATGGTGAGCGAGACGAGCCGCCGCTACGGGCGCCTCGACGTCGCCTTCCTGAACGCGGGCATCGCGGCGGTGTCCACGATCGTGAACGGCGACCTCGACGCGTGGCACCGCGTGATCGCGGTGAACCTCACGGGCGTCTACCTGGGGCTGCGGGCGGTCGCGCCCGCGCTGATCGCCGCGGGCGGCGGCTCGATCGTGCTCACCGCGTCCGTCGCGGGCCTGCGCGGCAGCCGCGGCATGCCCTCCTACTTCGCGAGCAAGCACGGCGTCGTGGGGCTCGCGAAGGCGGGCGCCGCCGAGCTCGCTCCCCACCGCGTGCGCGTGAACGCCATCTGCCCCGGTGTGATCGACACGCCGATCCTCGGCCCGACGCACGCGGACCCGACCTTCACCGAGGGCATCCTGGCGCACATGCACCCGCTGCGGCGCGTGGGCAAGCCCGAGGAGGTGGCCGATCTCGTGGCGTTCCTGGCGAGCGATCGCTCACGCTTCATCACGGGCCAGGTGCACGTGATCGATGGCGGCATGTCCCAGATCCTCGCCGAAGGCGAGGCCTTCCCGGCGCAACCCGTCCAGTTCTCCTCGCTGATGGAGGAGAAGTAGACCTCGGTGGCGGGCGAGCTCGGACCGCTGCGCACCCGCGCGCGCATCGGCGCGCACGTGGTGTGGGATGGGCTCACGCGCCCGCTGGCGCGCGCGGTGGCCGACGTGCCCTGGTGCGCGGAGGCGATCTCCCCGGAGTGGCTCACTGGGATCCTCTGCCGCGACCGACCCGATGCCCACGTCGTCTCGGTCGCCGTGCGGGGAGGTCATCAGGGCTCGAGCGTGCGGCGCCGGATCGAGGTGGCCTACGACGCGGCGGGGGTGCGCGCGGGCCTCCCGACGCACCTGTTTGCGAAGACCACCCCCGACCTGCTGACGCGCCTCTCCTCGGGCCAGGCCGCCGCCGGCGAGGCGCGCTTCTTCCGCGAGCTGCGCGGAGAGCTCGCGCTCGAGGCGCCCGTCCATCTCCACTCGGCCTGGGACCGCGAGTCCGGGCGCTCGATCCATCTCTTCGAGGATCTCACGGCCACGCGCGGCGCGCGCTTCTGCGACTACACGACGAAGATCTCCCGGGAGCAGGCCGAGCAGATCGTGGACGCGCTGGCCGCGCTCCACGGCCGCTTCCACGCGAGCCCGCGCTTCGAGGGGGAGCTGCGCTGGGTGACGACCTACGAGGCCTTCTTCCGCGTCGGCGAGAAGAACGGCATCCGCGCCGGCCACGAGCGAGCGATGGTCGAGGCGCGGCACGTGATTCCCGCGGCGCTGGCGAAGCGGGCCGACGAGATCTGGCCCGCCGCGGTCGCGGGGCTCGCGCTCCACACGGCGGGGCCGCGCACGCTCCTCCACTCCGACGTCCACCTTGGGAACTGGTACGTCACCGAGGCGGGTCGCATGGGGCTCTGCGACTGGGCGCTCGTGTGCAAGGGGCACTGGGCGCGCGATTTCGCTTACGCGCTCGCGACGACGCTCGCGATCGCCGACCGCCGGGCGTGGGAGCGCGAGCTCCTCGAGCGCTACCTCGCCCGCATGCGCGCGGCGTGTGGCCTGGCGACCGGCCTCGACACCGCGCAGACCCAGGTGCGCCAGCAGCTCGCGGCGGCGCTCCTCATGTGGACCCCGACGCTGTGCCATCCGCCCACGATGCCGGACATGCAGCCCGAAGCGATGTCGCGCGAGATGATCGCCCGGATCGCGGCGGCCATGGACGACTCGGACGCGCTCGACAGCGTGAAGTGAGGAGGCACGCCATTGGAACGCGAGGTGGCTCTGGCCGACTGGGGGAAGGCGCTGCTCGAGGAAGTCCTGGTGCGCGCGGCCGAGCGCCTGGCCGCTTCGGGAGCGGGGGCGGATCGCGTCGACGTCTCGCTAGAGTTCCAGCTGACCCCGAGTGCGGACGGCCTCGAGATCCGCACGCCGGGAGCCCTGGAGCCGCCTCTGCTGACGCGCCTCGCACGGCCGTTCTGAATACCCACCGGAGAACTCAGATGGATCTCTTCGACCAGCACCGCGTCATCGACGTCGACACGCATCTCACCGAGCCGGCGGACCTGTGGAGCTCCCGCCTGCCGCGCAAGTGGCATGAGCGCGCGCCGCACATCGAGCGCATCGACGGCAAGGACATCTGGGTGATCGACGGAAAGCCCGGCCTCCCGCCCGGCGTCGTCTCGATCGCGGGCTACGACGGCTATCCGCCCGACGAGTACCCGCCGACCTACGCGGAGATCCTGCCGAGCATGTACGACGCCAAGGCGCGGCTGCGCCAGATGGACGGCGAAGGCATCTACGCGCACGTGCTCTATCCGAACGTCGGCGGCTTCGGCTCGCAGGTCTTCCTGCGCATCGACGACGCCGAGCTCAAGCTGGCCTGCGTGCGGGCCTACAACGACTTCACCGCCGAGTGGGCGAGCGCCGATCGGCGGCGCCTCTTGCCGGTTCTGGCTCTGCCGTATTGGGATCTCGAGGCGTCGGAGCGGGAGATCCGCCGCTGTGCAGATCTCGGTCATCGCTCGATCCTGTTCCCGAGCCAGCCCCAGGACTTCGACCAGCCCGAGCTCTCCGCTCGGCACTGGGACCCGATCTGGGCGACGGCCCAGGAGATCGGGCTGCCGATCAGCTTCCACATCGGGGGCCAGGCTCCCCTCGGTCTCAAGGAGGCCGAGTTCCCCAAGGCGGGGACACCGATGGGCCAGAAGGCGAAGTTTGCGCAGGTCTCTGCGCTGACCTTCATCGGCAACGCGATCGGCATCAGCGAGATCCTCTGCGGGGGCGTGTGCCATCGCTTCCCACGGCTGAACTTCGTCTCCGTCGAGAGCGGCGCCGGCTGGGTCCCGACCCTGCTCGAGAGCCTCGACTGGCAATGGCACAACGCCGGCGTCGCGCGCGAGCACCCCGAGTACAAGCTGCTGCCGAGCGAGTTCTTCCGACGCCAGGTCTACGCGTGTTTCTGGTTCGAGCGCACAATGATCGGTCGGGCCATCGAGCTGTACCCGGACAACCTCATGTACGAGACGGATTTCCCGCACCCGACGTCGATGTCGCCGGGGCCCGCCACGATTGCGAAGCATCCGCGCGAGTACGCGAGCGAGGTGCTCGGGAAGCTGCCGACCGCGGTGATCGGCAAGCTGCTGCACGACAACGCGGCGCGCGTGTATCACGTGGTCTGAGGGGCGCCTCGCGGCCGCACGCGCGGGAACTCGGGATGCCGGAACGGCTCGCCGGGCGCGAGCCGGCCCGGGAGGAGCTGGAACACGCTCGTGGCGCGCGCCTCCGGGATCGAGACGCTGGTGAGCGCGGTGCGCGGCACGTAGCGCGCGTCGGCCCCGAAGAAGCGCAGCGACACGGTGCGGCGCCGCTGACCGGCGCGCGTCGCGGCGCCGCCGTGGAGGAGGCCGGGGTGGAACGCGACCACGTCGCCGGGCTCGACGGCGAAGCCGACGATGTCCCATTTCTCCCGCTCGGCCTCGATGTTCGGCAGGCGCGGCAGCGAGCCGTCCCCGTAGAGCGGGGCCGTGTCGTCCTGCGGGTCGAAGCGCGAGCCGTCGTAGAGCGGCCCCCGATGCGATCCCCGCACGAACTCGAGGGCGTTCGCGCGCGGGACCGCGTCGAAGGAGATCCACAGCACGGCGAGCTGCGCGCCGTCCACCGGCAGATAGGAGGAGTCCTGATGCCAAGGCGTGCGCCGCGTGTCGCCGCCTTCCTTCAGGAAGACCTGCTCGTACATGAACCACACGTCGGCCGCGCTCCAAAGAAGCGCCGCGAGATCGGCGGCCGGGGAGTCGTGCACGAGGTCGCGGTAGGCGGGCTGCGCCTCCCGGTTGGCGAGATCCTGATAGAAGAGGCCGCCTCCTTCGTACCGCGAAGCGCTGGGGCTCGGGTGCGCGAGGCTCCACGCATAGGCGCGCTCGGCCAGCGCGAGGGCGCGCGCGTCGAGCGCGCCGCGCAGGCAGACGACGCCGTCGGCCGCGAAGGCGGCCTGGAGATCGCGCTCGGTCGCGTCACGCAAGCTGGTAGATCCGCCGCACGTTGTCGCCGAGCAGCTTGGCGCGCGTCGTGGGGCTGAGGGTCGAGACGTAGCGCTCGAGGTCCGGCACCCAGGTGTGCGGGTGGTCCGGGTGCGGGTAGTCGGTGGCCCACATGAAGCAGTCCGCGCCGACGTGGTCGATCGTGTAGGGCGCCGCGGTCTCGTCGGGATCGCCCGAGATGAAGCACTGGCGGCGGAAGTAGTCGCTGGCGGTCGGGCGCGAGGCGGCGCCGCGGCGATTCATCGCCCGGAAAAGCGCCTCGAAGCGGTCGAGGAAGGCGCCCATCCAGCCGCTGCCCACCTCGAGCACGCCCACGCGCAGCTCCGGGAAGCGGTCCAGCGTGCCGAGCGTGAAGAAGGAGAAGAAGGCCTCCTGGGAGAGCGCGCGCAAGCGGATCAGGTCGCCGATGCCGCGCGTCTGGCCCGGCCAATCGAAGTTGCCGGGCGCCATCTCGAGCGGTGTGAAGGTGGGATGGATCGCGAGCGGCACGCCGAGCCGGCTGCACGCCGCGAAGATCGGGTCGTGCTCGGGGCTCCCGTGCACGATGCGCCGGTGGTTGAACGGATTCACCCAGGCGCCGCGGCAGCCGTCGCGCGACCGCGCGCTCGAGCTCCTGCGCGGAGCCCTCGGGATCGAGCAGCGTGAGCTGCGCGATCGGCACCAGGCGCCCCTTCGTGTCGCGGCAGAAGTCGGCGATCCAGCGGTTGTACGCGCGCGCGTAGGCGAGCGAGAGCTCCGGGTCGGTGACCTCGCACTCCCAGAGCAGGCCGATCGTGGGGTAGAGGAGCGCCTTCTCGAGGTTCTCCTGGTCGAGGAGATCGACGCGCTGCTTCGGGTCCGAGGCGCCGTACGGGAAGCTCTCGGCATAGCGGCGGTCCGGGCGGGGCATCATGTCCTCCTCGCCCATCGCTCCGAGCAGACCGAGCGAGCCCTTGACCGTCCGCTTCGAGGGCTTGCCGTCGATCTCGAGGTACTCGTAGCCCTGCGCGTCGGTCTGGATGCGCATGCGCCCGCTCGCGGAAGCGCGCCTCGAGGTAGTTGCTCCCACAGGTCCGGCGGCTCGAGCACGTGGCCGTCCGCGTCGATGGTGCCGGGGTAGGGGAAGCGCCGAATCTCGTAGGCCATCCGAGTTCTCCCGCGCGAGAGGATGCCGCGCCGGCGTGCGCCTCAGCCAGTACCGCGGCGGTTGCCCTTGCGCGCGCGCGGCGAGCGCGCAGCCGTGATCGCGGCCGGCAGCGCTCGCGATGCCGAGAGCTTCGCGATGCGGAAGTCGTTCTTGAAGCTCTGGAGCCCGCCCCACGCTTCCACGCGCTGCACGCCTCCGATCAGCGCGACGTTCTCGAAGACCAGGCGCGAGAGCTCGTCGCGATCCGCCGCGACCACGAGCGCAATCACGTCGAAGCGGCCCAGCGTGATGCCCACGAAGCCCGCCTCGGGCGCCTTTGCGATCGCCTCGGCGACGCGCCGGATCCACCCGCGCCGCGCCTTGATCGCCACCCAGACGGAGTTCAGGCCGGGTCCCACCGAGATGTCCGTCACGGCCTGGAGGCGACAGATGCCCTCCGCCTCCATGCGCCGCAGCCGCGCGCGGATCGTCCCCTCGGAGCGGTCGAGGCGGCGGCCCACCTCGCGCAGGCTGGTGCGGCCGTTCTCCTGGAGCTCGGCCACGATCGCACGATCGAGCTGGTCGAGGCCGCTCCCGCTGACCGGCTTGACCGCGATCGGCCCGAGCACCTCCATGCTCGCCCAGTCGACGCGGTGCAGGACCTGCTCGAGCACCAGGAAGGACTCGATGTCTTCGACGCCTCGGATCGACCCGATTCGGCGCTCGAGCTGCTCGAACAGATCCGCCTCGTCGCGCGCGTAGAGCGTCGCGACCAGCTCGAAGCCCCCGAGGCACGAGGCGAGGCCGGTGACGGTGGGCAGCGTGGCGATCTCCGCCGCGACCTCGGCGGGCGGCCGGCCCGAGACCTGGATGCCGGCGATCACGAAGAGTCCGTAGCCCGCGGCCTGCATGTCGAGCACGGCCATCACCCGGAGGAGCTTGGCGTCCTCCAGCCGCCGGATGCGGGCGGCGATGGTCTGCTCAGTCACGTCGAGCGCCTCGGCGATCGAGCGATTCGTCGCGCGCGCATCCTGCTTGAGCCGATCGATGATGGCGCGATCGAGCTCGTCGACTCCCTTGGCGTCGGTCATGGCGCGCGCGATCCTCGTTTCGGGCGGGAGGTTCTCACGCGGCGAGCATCTCCGCCCGCGTGGGCCGCACGCTCCGCTCCTCGAGCGCCCGGCGCTGGCGCGGCCGCGTCAGTGCGAAGCGTGCGAGCCCCAGCCAGGCGCGCGGGTCGCGCGTCCACGCGGACATCCCGGCGAGGCCGTGGTAGCCGGTCCAGATCGCGCGGAACACCGCGGGATCGGCGAGCTGGGCCTCGTCGAGCAGATTCGAGAACGCCTCGCGCGCGCGGTCGGCGACGCTCGCCGCGCGCCGTCCGGCGGCCACTTCGAAGCGGCGGCGCGTCGCGCGGTCGATGGCGAGTGTCGTCTCCCAGTCCCGGCGGAGCTCGGAGCGGAGCGCGCGCTCGTAGCGGAGCGCGCGTTCGAGGGGGTCCGGCGTGGCGGCGAGCACCGCCGCGAGCTGGTCGGCCGAGACGAACGCCCACGTGCAGCCACGCCCATAACGCGGATTGGTGCGAACCGCCGTGTCGCCCGCGAAGAAGAACCCCAACACCCCAGGCCGGCCGCCGGCGAGCGTGCTCCGCCAGTACGCGTCCATCGCACCGAAACCGAAGATGTCGCTGATCGGCCGCGCCTGCTCGGGGGACACCCAACGCGCGAGCACCGGGAGACGCATGCAGAGCGCCTGGAACTTCACGGGGTCCTTCACGACGCGCGCGAGCTCCGGATCGTCGCGGTAGACCTGGAACGTGACGGTGAAGGTGCCCGAGTCCGCCGGGAGCGCTCCGATCACGAAGTCGGCGAAGATCTGGCCCGGCAGGCCGTGAGAGCTCGGCAGCTGGCGCCCGGGCAGAAGCTCGTAGTGGCGCGTGAAGTAGACGATGCCGGCGTCGTGCTGCTCGACCCCGAGCGGAACTCCGAGCGCCGCTAGGTCGCCCGCGAGGCTTCCCGCGCGGCCCGAGGCGTCGACCACGATCTCGGCGTCGACCTGCACGTCGCGACCATCTGCGCGTCGCACGCGCACGCCCTCGACGCGAGCGGGCGCCTCGGCGTTCGCAGCGCGGCCCACGAGCTCGGTCACCTCGCAGCTGCTCTCGATGCGGGCGAGGCGCCGCTCTTCCACGTAGTCGCGCAGCACCCTCTCGAAGGTGGTGCGCCGCGCAGCGATCGACGTGAGCGCCGCGTCGCCGGGACTCTCCTGGTAGCGGCGGCGCGCGAGCGGGTGCAGGGATTCGACGAAGCGCCCCTCGCCGGCGCCTGCCGCAGCCAGGCGAGCGAGCAGATCCGGATGGCGCGCCCGCAGAGACTCGCGTAGGCGCCCCATGAAGAAGTGGGGATGGACCGCCTGAGGCACGCCACGCCTTCGCTCCGAGATCGCGCGCACCGACTCGGAGCCGCCGCGCGGCGCTGCGTCGCGCTCGTAGAGCGTGACGTCGAACCCGCGCTCGGAGAACGCGAGCGCGCACGAGAGGCCCGCCATGCCCGCGCCGACGACCGCGACGCGCTCGCTCACGGGGCGATCAGCGCTCGCCTCAGCGCTTGCTCTCGCCATGGATCTGGTTCGATCTCCCGGTCGGATCGGCCGCGTAGCTGTGGTCCTGCACCACCTGGCCGCGCTCGTCGAAGGTGAGGAACACGCAGGCCGGGAAGGTCGCGCCCGGGAAGATGCCCTCGCACTCGAGCGCCACGGTGTCGCCGCTCGCGACCGCCTTCAGCACGCGCAGCCGGCGCGTTGGGGCGATCTCCACCATGCGCAGCTCGAACTTGCGCAGCTCCTCGCGCCCGCGCAGGGTCACGCCGCGCAGCATGTCCACGACCTCGCAGTCGGGGGCATAGACCTCGTCCACCATCTTCTCGACGGCGTGGTTGTAGGTCTCCTCCCAGCGCGCGACGGCCTGGAGATTGCGGCGTTCCTGATCGGTCATGTCGGCCTCCCCGTATGCGCGGATTCTACCACTGCGACGGTCACCCGTTCAAGATTGCGATTGAATTCTCAAAGGAGTCTACGCAAACTGTGGGACGTCTCCGAGGTGCCGGTGGCGCTCCGCAACCGCTTCGTCCGGGCGAATGGCCTTCGCACGCACCTCCTCGAAGGGGGCAGCGGCCCGCCGTTGATCCTGCTCCACGGCTGGCCCGAGACCAGCCACGAGTGGCGAGGCGTGGGCGCGCGGCTCGCAGAGCACTTTCGCGTGATCGCGCCGGACACGCGCGGCCACGGGCGCAGCGAGGCGCCTCCCGCCGGCTACACGCGCGCCGAGCTCGCGCGCGACGTCGTCGGCCTGATGGATGCGCTCGGGCTCGAGCGCGCGGCGGTCGCCGCGCACGACTGGGGCGGCATCATCGCCGTGAAGCTCGCGCTCGACCATCCCGACCGGGTCGCGAAGCTCGCGCTGCTCGACACGATCTGCACGGGCTGGCCGATCTTCGTGACCTACTTCTACTGGATGATGGTGCCCGGCCGGGCCGAGCGCTTCTTTGGCGAGCGCTCGCGCGACTTCATCGCCTCGATCATCGGAGGCCGGAGCGAGCGGCCCCTTCCGCCGCCGCCGGAGTGCCCGATCGAGTTCGCGTCCCCCGGCCTCACGGCGCCGCGGCCGTGGGCGAAGCCCGCCGACCTCGAGGAGTACGCAGCGCCCTACGAGCGCCCCGGCGAGCTCGCGGCGACGCTCGCCTACTACCGCTCGATGCAGTTTCACCGCGTGATCGCGGACCCGAGTGCGCCCCACGGCGAGCGCTACGAGCCCGTCTCCCACGCAGAGATGGCGCGGGCCTGGGAGGCCGGCAGGGCCGGGGGCGAGTACCTCGACTACGGCGTCGAGGATCGCCACAAGCAGTACCCGGGCCCGACGCTCTGGCTGTACGGGAACTATCTGGTCGCGGCGGCGGCTGCGCGGCTCGATGCGCGCGGCTTCCCGAGCGGCGACCCGGCGTTCGACTCGTTCCCGCGCCACTTCCCGAATCTGCGCGCGCGCGGTGTCGAAGGCGGCCACTTCTTCCCGGAAGAGGATCCGGGCGGGACGGCGGCGGCGCTCTTGGAGTTCCTGGGTTAGTGCGCGCGGCGTGATCTACGCTCCGTGCGCTCGGAGGAGAAGCGATGGGACGGCTGGACGGCAAAGTGGCAGTGATCACGGGGGGCGCCTCCGGGATGGGCGAGGCGTCGGCGCGGCTCTTCGTCGCGGAGGGCGCGCGCGTCGCGATCGGCGACCTGCAAGGCGAGCGCGCCGAGTCGCTCGCGAAGTCGCTCGGCGAGCGCTGCATCGCGCTCGGCGTCGACGTGAGCTCGAGTGCCGACGTGAAGCGCCTGGTGGACGCCGCGGTCGCGCGCTTCGGCCGGCTCGACGTGATGTTCAACAACGCCGGCATCGGGGGCAGCGAGGGCTTGATCCACGAGACGCCCGAGGCGCTCTTCGATCGCATCCTCGCCGTCGATCTCAAGGCGGTCTGGCTCGGCATCAAGCACGCGGTGCCGCACCTGATCGCGGCCGGCGGGGGCTCGATCATCAGCACGGCCTCGGTCTCGGCGCACCTCGGCATGAAGTATCAAGGCGCGTACGGGGCCGCGAAAGGCGGCGTGGTGCAGCTCACGCGCGTCGCGGCCGTCGAGTACGCCGAGCAGGGCATCCGCGCCAACGCGATCTGCCCGGGCGGCGTGCTGACGCCGCTGATCTGGGCGAACCCGGGGCTCCCCGAGCCCCTCGATCCCGGCGTCGTGGCGGAGCAGCTCGCGCGCGTGCAGCCGATCCGGCGCGCGGGCATGCCCCTCGACATCGCCCACGCTGCACTCTGGCTCGCGAGCGACGAGTCCTCCTTCGTGACCGGTACGACGATCGTGGTCGACGGGGGCTGGACCGCGTCGGCGCGCCCGCCCGAGGAGCTCGCCGAGCTCGCGCGGCGGCGCTGAGCCGCGCGATGGACTTTGCGCTCGGCCCCGAGCTCGAGTCGATCCGCCAGCAGGCGACGCTGCTCAGCGAGCGCTTCGACGACGAGTACTGGAGCGCGCACGACGAGAAGCACGAGTTTCCCTGGGAGTTCTACCGCGCCTTCGCCGAGCAGGGTTGGATCGGCATCCTCGTCCCCGAGGCCTACGGCGGAGCGGGGCTCGGCACGCTCCACGCCGGCACGCTCCTCAACGCGGTCGCGGCCAGCGCGGGCGCGCAGAATGCCGCGTCGGCTCTCCACCTCTCGATCTTCGGCATGGGGCCCGTCATCCATCACGGCTCCGAGGAGCTGAAGCGCCGCACGCTGCCCGCCACCGCGAGCGGGGAGCTGCACGTCTCGTTCGGCGTGACCGAGGACGATGCGGGCACCGACACGAGCCGCATCCGCACCTTCGCGCGCCCGCACGGCGACGGCTTCCTGGTGAGCGGCAAGAAAGTGTGGAACTCCAAGGCGAAGCAGGCGCAGAAGATCCTGCTGCTCGCGCGCACCACGCCGCGCGAGGAGTGCAAGCGGCCCCTCGACGGGATGACGCTCTTCCTCGCCGACCTGAATCCGAAGCACGTCCAGATCCGCGAGATCCCGAAGCTCGGCCGCAACGCTGTCAACTCGAACGAGGTCTACATCGAGGATCTGCCCGTCTCGGCGAGCGACGTCGTCGGCGAGGTGGGCCGCGGCTTCTACTGCCTGCTCGACGGTCTCAACCCCGAGCGCATCGTGATCGCCGCCGAGGCGGTGGGAATCGGCCGGCGCGCCCTCGACGTGGCGGCGCGCTACGCGAAGGGGCGCATCGTCTTCGATCGCCCGATCGGGAAGAACCAGGCGATCGCCCACCCGCTCGCCGACTCGCTCTCGGAGCTCGAGGCCGCCGACCTGCTCTGGCAGAAGGCCGCCTGGACCTACGATGCCGGCCTACCCGCGGGGCCCCTCGCGAACATGGCGAAGCTGCGCGCCAGCGAGGCCGCCTTCCGCGCCTGCGACCGCGCGCTCCAGACCTTCGGCGGCTTCGGCTACGCGCGCGAGTTCCACGTCGAGCGCTACTGGCGCGAGTCCCGCCTCGCCCGCATCGCCCCCATCTCGAACGAGATGGTGCTGAACTTCATCGCGGAGCACGTGCTGGGGCTGCCGCGCGGGTACTAGGATGGGGACGTTCGTTTACGAAGTTTACGAGTGAGACGATTGCGCACGACTCCGAGCGGTCGTTCTCGTAAACTTCGTCAACGAACGTCCCCTCAGAATCTCCGCGATGCGGGCGTCGTAGGCGCGGCGGGCGTCGCCGGGGACGGGCGGCGGCTGGAGGCAGAGCGAGTCGGCGATCTCGCGCAGCGGCTCGAGCTGGCGCGCGACGTCGGCCGGCGTGCCGCACACGACGAAGGTGCGCGCCATCTCGTCCGGCACGAGCTCGACTGCGTCGCGTCGGCCCGCGGCGACCGCCGCCTGGAGCGCGCGCGCCTCGGCGCCGAAGCCGTGCGCCGCGAAGTAGCTCTCGTACTGCGCGATCGAGCCGTAGAGTGCCACGTGGCTCTTCGCGTCGCGCACCGACTCCTGGGCATCGGGATTCGGCGCCACGACCTGCCAGAGGTTCACCTCGACCTGGGCGCGCTCGCGCCCGCTCTTGCGCAGCGCTTCGGCGTAGGGCCCGCGCACCTGCTCGAGCGCGTGGCGCACCGACCACGAGGGGTGACCGATCAGGCCGTCGGCGAGCTCGCCCGCCACGCGCACGAGCGGCTCGCGCAGCGCGGCAATCCAGAGCGGGAGGTTCGGGCGCAGCGGGCGCGGGAGCGCGAGCCGCGAGAAGTCGAGCCGCCAGAACTGGCCCTCGAAGCGCCCGGCCTTGCGCGCCTCGCCCGTCAGCAAGAGCTTGATGATGCGCGCCGCCTCGGCCATGCGCGCGACGGGTCGCGCATAAGCCGATCCGTACTGCTCCTCGTGCATCCAGCCCACGCCGGTGCCGAGCCCGAGCGTGAAGCGGCCGCCCGAGAGCTGGTCGAGGTCGAGCGCGGCGAGCGCCGTCTCGAGAGGCGAGCGCGTGAAGGCGAGCGCGATCCCGGTGGCGAGACGGATGCGCTGCGTCGTCGCCGCGACCGCGCCGAGGGGAACCCACGGGTTCGAGGCGAGCTGGATCGAGAAGACGCCCTCGAGCCCCCGCGCTTCGGCGTCGCGCGCCTGCGCCACGGTGCGCTCCGCGGAGCGGGACGGAGCCAGCATGATCCATTGGCGCCCGCGCATCCGGTCCTCGCTACTTGTTCGGGTCCTTTGCCTCGCGCCGAGCTTTCGCCAGCAATTTGCGCAAAAGATCCGTTGAGCGCAGCGCAAGCTTGGCACAGAATGCCGGCCGCCCGCACGCCCAGGAGATCCACACGCATGCGACGAGCTCTCTTCGCCTCGGCCCTCGCCTTCGCCCTCGCGGCGCCCACCCTCGCGCAGGAGGCGAGCCAACCGCAACCGACGCCGGCCGCGCAGCCCGCGGCCGAGCCTCAGCGCGGCGGGGTCGAGGAGATCATCGTCACCGCCGAGAAGCGCGCGACGAACCTGCAGGAGACGCCGGTCGCGATCACCGCGATCACGAGCGACGCGATCGAGCAGCAGGGCATCGAGGACTTCAACGACGTTCAGTTCATGGCGCCGGCGCTGGTCTACGGCGAGATCGCCGACATGGCGCAGATCACCATGCGCGGCATCGGCGTCGACATCTCGACGATCGACGCCGAGCCCGGCGTCGCGCTCCACCAGGACGGCGTCTACCGCGGCGGCCTGGTCTCCTCCTCGGCGCTCTTCTTCGACGCCGAGCGCGTCGAGGTGCTGCGCGGGCCCCAGGGCACCCTCTACGGCCGCAACTCGACCGGCGGCAGCCTGAACGTGATCACGAAGCTGCCGGGGGACGACCCTCGCCTCGAGGGCCACGTCCTCTACGGCGACTACAGCCGCTGGCGCGCTGAGGTGGCCGGCGACCTCCCGTTGATTCCCGAGGTGCTGAGCGTGCGCGGCGCCTTCGCTTACGACTCGCGCGGGGGCTACACCGACAACCACTTCACCGGGAACGAGGAAGACGACGCGCGCTACCGGCAGGCCAAGCTCGCGGCCGTCTTCACGCCCACCGAGAGCCTCGAGCTCGACTTCCGCTTCAACTGGCTCTCCAGCGACTACGGCGGCCCGCCCTTCATCAAGACCGACGACCACGCGGCGGCGCCTCTCTTCATCAGCGGCAACAACCCGGGTGGGGTCCTCGCGGGTTTGCCCGGCATCTCGCCTCCCGGCATCTGCTCTCCGGGAGCAGATCGGTTGAATCCGAATGGTGCGTGCAACAACACCAAGGACCCGCGCAACGTCTTCTACGAGGGCGACCAGGAGTACATCCGGGACGCCTGGGACTTCAACACGACCGTCACCTGGAATGCGACGGACGACATCGCGGTCAAGTGGATCTCGTCCTACCTCGATCTGGACCAGGACCTGAATCCGTCCAACAACGACGGCATCGACATCCAGCTCCTGACCGGCGACTACGAGCAGTTCAATACGGAGTGGTCGCAGGAAGTCGACGTGACCGGCAGCGCCTTCGACAGCCGGCTCGATTGGCTCGGCGGCTTCTTCTACTACCACGCCGACACGTCCGAGGTGTACCGCTACACGCTCCCGGCGCTGCAGATCACATACGAATGGCTGTTCTCCACGTTCCCCGGCCTCGGGTTCTGCGCTCCGACGCCGACCGGACCCACCACGGCAACGCCTTCGAACTGTCTGGCTCTCTTCGGGACGAAGCTGGATGGCACGACGTCGCCGGTCCCCTTTCTGGAGTTCTCTCTCGACCAGGACCTGACCTCCTGGGCGCTGTTCACCCAGGAGACCTTCCACGTCACCGACTGGCTGCGCGTGACGGGCGGCTTCCGCTGGACGAAGGACGAGAAGGTCGACGTTCACTCGCAGGTGCTGAATCTCGGCGCTCCCGGCTGCCGCGACCTCGAGTCGACCCAGACCTGGAGCGAGCCCACGGGCAAGCTCGGCGTGGACGCCGACGTGGGCGAGGACACGATGGTCTACGCGAGCTACTCGCGGGGCTTCAAGGCCGGCGGCTACAACGTCGGCACCTGCGGCGACCTCTACGACCCGGAGTTCGTGAACGCCTACGAGATCGGCGAGCAAGACGACCTGGCTCGAGAACACGTTGCTCGTGAACATCTCGGCCTTCTACAACGACTACACGGACTACCAGGCCCGCCTGTTCGTGAACAACGCGGCGATCGTGGACAACGCCGCGGACGCCGAGACCTACGGCATCGAGGTGGAGTCGACGTGGGTCCCCGTGGAGGCCGCGCGCTTCGATCTCTCGGTCTCCTTCCTGAAGGCGAAGTTCAAGGAGTTCCTGGCCACCGACCCGATGAATCCGGATCAAGGCGCGAACTGCAATCTCGCGGGCCTCGACTGCCTGAAGGACGTCTCCGGCAAGAACCTGCTGCGCGCGCCCGAGTGGAAGCTCAGCCTCGCCGGGCAGTACGCCTTCGATCTCGGCAACCTCGGCACGGTCACACCGCGCGCCGAGTACGCCTACACGAGCGAGCAGTTCCACACCGTCTTCAACAACGCGTTCGGCCGCCAGGAGGGGTACTCGATCGGCAACCTCCGCCTGATGTGGGATCTCCCCGAAGCCTGGGTGCACGGCGTCAGCTTCCAGGCCTTCGTCGAGAACATCGGCGACGTGGACTACGTGACGAACAAGGCGCCGAACGCGACGACGGGCAGCACGCTCTCGACCTTCGGCCCGCCGCTCACCTGGGGCGTGCAGCTCAACTACACCTGGGGCGGCAACGGCTAGGAGCCAGACCCAAGATGGGCAAGCTCGCCTCGCCGCCGATCCATCGCCGCCAGCGGCGTTGCGCTCCCTGCGGCGTAACACACGCTACGCCTCGGTCGCGCGCCTTGCTGGCGGCGCGTCTCGGCGGCGAATGCTTCGCTTCCCATCTTGGGTCGGGCTCCTAGCGGCTAGCGCGCGATCTTGAAGTGATCGCGGATCAGCGCGAGCACCGCGCCGTCGGGAAGTAGCCGGCGGCCGAGCGGCACGAGCCGCGCGTCGGCGCCCACCGGGTAGCGGACGCGGGGCCGGCGCGCCGAGAGCGCGTGCAGGATCGCGCGCGCCGCGACCGCGGGCGGCGGCGCCTTCGGCAGGAGCTCGCGGATCACGCGCTCGGTGCTCCGGATCGCCGCGCCGTAGGGTGAGCGCTCGCGCGGCTCGCCCCAGTCGGTGGCGTCGTTGAAGGCTGGTGGCGAGGTCGCCCGGCTCGATCAGCGCGACGTGGACGCCGAAGCCGCGCAGCTCGTTGTGGAGCGAGCCTGCGAGGGCGTCCAGGGCGCCCTTGGTCGCCGAGTAGTGGGCCTGGAAGGGGATCGGCGCGCGCCCCGCGAGGGACCCCACGATCGCGATGCGGCCCGCGCGCGCCTCGCGCAGCGGCGGGATCACGGCGCGCAGCGTGTGCAGCACCCCGAACACGTTGGTCTCGAACTGCGCGCGCGCGCGCGCCATCGGCGTCTCTTCGACGCTTCCGAAGATGCCCATGCCGGCGTTGCAGACCGCTCCCCAGAGCGAGCCTTCGGCGTCGAGCAGGCGCTGCACGCCGCTCTCCACCGAGTCCTCGTCGCGCACGTCGAGGGCGAGCCACTGGACGCCGTCGGGCCCGGGGTCGCGCGGCTTGCGGCTCGTGCCGTAGACGCGGAAGCCGCGCTTCGCGAGCAGGCCTGCCGCTGCGGCGCCGATCCCCGAGGAGGCGCCAGTCACGAGGACGACGCGCGCGCGCGCCTCCCCGCTCGCGGCTATCGGATCACCCCGAGCTGCCGGCCGACGCTGCGCAGCGCGTCGAGCGCCTGATCGAGGTGCGCCCGCGTGTGCGTCGCCATGTAGGAGGTGCGGATCATCGCGCTGCCCGGGGGCACCGCGGGTGTCACCACCGGGTTCGCGAACACGCCCTCGTCCTGAAGCCGGACGGCCATCTCGTAGGCGATCGGGTCGTCGCCCACCATGATCGGAATCACCGGCGAGTCCGGGTTCCCGATGTCGAAGCCCAACGCCGGGAGCTGGCGCTTCATGTAGTCGACGTTCTCCCAGAGCACCTTCCGGCGCTCCGGCTCGCGCTCGAGGATCTCGAGCGCCTTCAGGGCCGCGCCGACCACGGCGGGGGCGGGCGCCGCGCTGAAGATCGCCGAGCGCGCGTTGTGCCGGATGTAGTCGATGACGACCCGGCTTCCGGCCACGAAGCCGCCCACCGCGGCGAGCGACTTCGAAAAGGTGCCCATCACCAGATCCACGCCGTTCTCGACGCCGAAGTGCTCGCAGGCGCCGCGGCCATGGCTCCCGAGCACGCCCAAGCCGTGGGCCTCGTCCACCATCACCCGCGAGCCGAAGCGCTGCGCGAGCTCCACGATGCGCGGGAGGTCCGCGAGGTCTCCCTCCATCGAGTAGACGCCGTCCACCACGATCAGCTTTCCCGTCCGCGGCGGCGCGCTGGCGAGCTTCTTCTCCAGGTCCCGCATGTCGTTGTGGCGGAACTTCAGGATCTTCCCGAAGCCGAGCCGCGCCCCGTCGATGATGCAGGCGTGGTCCAGTTGGTCCAGGAACACGCAGTCGTGGCGGCCCAGAAGACACGAGAGCACGCCCAGATTCACCTGGTAACCGGTCGCGAAGGTGAGCACGGCCTCGCGCCGCATGAAGCGCGCGAGCCGGTCCTCGAGCTCGACGTGGATGTCCAGGGTCCCGTTCAGGAGGCGCGAGCCCGCGCAGCCGGTGCCGTACCTCGCGAGGGCCTCGGCGGCGGCCTCCTTCACCTCGGGGTGGCTCGAGAGCCCCAGGTAGTTGTTCGACCCGAGCATCACCACGGGCCGGCCGTTCATCATCACGACCGGGTCCTGCGCCGACGACACCACCCGGTAGTACGGGTAGATGTCGTGCTCGCGCAGGGTCTTCACGCGATCGTAGGTCCGAACCTTGTCGAATAGGTCGGTCAGAGGAGCTTCTCCGGATTCTCGACGCGCTCCTTGAACTCGGCGAGCGCGAAGCTGGTCGCGAGACCATCGGCCACCCGTTCGTCCCACGTGTAGCTGCAGACCATGTACCGGCTGCCATCCGGCCTCGTCCGGATGCGGCCCATCACGGCAAAGCCCGAGCAGGTGCCGTACTCCCAGAGGTGGTGGAAGCCGGCCTCCATGCCCAGGGACCCCAGGTTGGCGATGAACAGGCTCGTGAACATGGGGTCGGGGTCGATCATCGATCTGGGCAGCACGCCCAACGCATCAGCCTTCCGGAGCAGCCACATTGCCGCCCGGATCAGGAAGGGCGGCAGGAGCAGCGCGAGGTCCATCTCCTTGTCGCTCTGGCTCTGTTGGCCCTTCCGGCGAGAGCCCAGCGAGTCGAGCACCCGGTCGACCATCGCCGGCAGCGACTCCCCAGGCGGGAACTCCCGCTTCACCGTCACCAGATGCGAGCCCTTCTTGAACTCGCGCGTCGCAGTGAACGTGAGCCAGGTGCCGTGGCGCTGATAGATACGACCGCCGGCGACGAAGCGGTTGATCTCCTCGTTGCCGTGGAGGCCCAGGGCGATGGAGCGCAGATAAAGCTGGAAAAGTGTGATCTCGCGCCCAGCCGGCCGCTCCAGATTCCTGTACCTCTAGGAAGCGAAGGGCTGCGTCGACTTCGATCTCGTGGGAGTAGTAGAACGCCGAGGCGTTCCGACCAGGCGACACGAACGGAATGAAGCGCCGGATCTTCGGCAGATTGCGGACGCGTGTTCCGTCCGAGCGACGGCCGAACATCACAGGTCTCCCGGCGAGGGCCGACGCGGGTAGGGGTGCCGCGGCGCGCGGGTCGCAGAGTAGCCGGCATCGCCCTCGATTCGTCATCGACGCGAGATCAGTACGCCGATAAAGGCAAACGCCCCGGAGGGGGCCCATCCGGCCACGATTGGCGAGAGCCAGCCGCCGTAGCCGAGCGCAACTGAGATCCCCGTCACCAAGATGAAGCCCACGCCGACCGCCAGAGCGCCCAACAGGCTCGGCGCGGGCTTCCGAGCGGTGAGCGCGATCAAGAGCCCGATCCACGGCAGCAGGAGGCATTGGAAGGGCGTCGAGAGCCGATTCTGCAGATCGACGCGGAACGGTCTCGTATCGAAGCCGGCCTCATCGGACTCCTTGATGTGGCGAATCAGCCCCGCCACTCCGAGATGCATGGGATCGGAAGACGAGGATTCGATCGCAGGTATTCGAAGCGTCGCGGGAGCCGTCGTCGTCTCGAGCCCGCGCGCGCCGACGATGGTCTGGGTCGCGTCGATGAGCGACCACTGCTCGTGGCCCAGGTGCCGCGCCACGCGGGCGTCGATGCGCGTCACCGGGAGCCCGGTCGGGCCGAGCTCGTAGAGCGAGAGGTCGCGCACCATCCCGGCGTCCGAGTTGTAGGCGCCGGCGTGAACCGCGAAGCGCGGGGTGTGGGACCAGAGCTCGGTCCAGCCATCCGGCGCCTGGTCCTTGATCTCGCGCTCCTTGAGCTCGTCGGCGAGCGCGTTGGTCTTCGGGACGACGCGGTCGATCAGGAGGAAGTAGACGGGCGTCGCGAGCATCGCGATCGCCATCAGGCTCGCGAGCCCGCGCATGAGGCGGATCCCGGAGGCCTCCATCCCGATGAGCTCGCCCTCCTTGGCCATGCCGCTCACGATCAGCGCGACGCCAACCAGGAGAGCCATCGGCACCACGCGCGAGGCGAGCAGCGGGAGCCGAGCGGCATAGAAATGGGCGACCTCGGCGAGCGTTGCGCCGTGCTCGGCGAAGGAGTCGAGGCGCTCGAGCACGTCGACGAGTAGATAGGCGAGGAGCAGCACGCCCAAGGCGAGGAGGGACGAGCGCAGGTAGCGGAACGCGATGTAGCGGGTGAGCGCGTGGCGATGCCCCGCGGCCTGGGCCCGGCGCGCCGATTCGCTCCGCGCCGCCGGCGTGCCCCGCGGCTTCTGCTCCCGGCCGATCGAGAAGCGGCGCAGCAGGAGCGCCCCTCCGGTGAGCGCAGCCGCTGCATTCGGTCCCCAGACCGCGAGCGTCACGGGCACGTCCGGGAACTCGAGCAGCCCGGCCGTGGCCTGCGTGAGCCCGTAGTAGGCGACCGTCACGGCGAGGCCCGCGATGCCACCGCTCCCGCGCGAGGCGCGGCCGAGCGTCAGCACGAGCGGGACGGCGAGCCAGGTGAGCGCCACCGCGCCGAAGGGGGTGGCGAAGCGGCGCGCGAGCTCGCTCCGGGCGGAGCGTTCGTTCTCGCCCGACGTGGCTTGCCAGAGATCCCGCGTGGGCATCGACGCGAAGGCGCTCTCGTCGGTGTCCTTGCTCACCGCCTTGGAGGCGTCGAGCTCGGTGCGGAACACGCGGAAGCGCACGAGCTGCGAGTGCTTGCCCGCGTTGGTGACGATCAAGCCGTCGCGCAGCGTCAGCTCGATCACGCCGACCTTCGGCGCCCGCAGCGAAGCGCGCTCGGCGAAGAGGGTCTCCTCGAGGTCCTCCGCGTGGAGGAGGACGCCGCGCAGATCGTCGCCGCGGCTCGAGGTCTCCTGCGCCGAGAGGAGCCTGCGGCCGAAGCGCTGGACCGTGCCGGCACGCAGCACCGAGCCCGGCTGCTTCACGGCGCTCTGGATGAGCAGGCGATCGCGCGCGCCGAGCGTGGCCGGCACCGCGGCGAGCGAGAGCCCGAGCCCGAGAAAGGTCGCGATGCAGCCGACGGCCACGACGGGCCCCAGGAGACGCAGGGGAGAGATGCCGCACGCCTCGAGGGCCAGGAGCTCGCGGTCCGCGGAGAGCCGCCCGAGGGCCACCAGCGCTCCGACCAGCACCGCGAAGGGCAGGATGCGGGCGACCAGGACGATCAGCTCGAAGGCGAGGAGCGCGCTCGTGTCGCCGGCCGAGAGCCCTCGGTTGAGCAGGAAGATCCGCGAGCCCGAGGAGGCTCTTGGTGAGCGTGGCCAGGGAGAGCCCGAGGAGCGCGAGGCCCGTCGGGTGGAGGCACTCGCGCGAGAGGTAGGCGAAGAGCTTCCAGCCGAGCGAGCCGCTCTCCACCCCCGCCGGCGCCGAGCTCCCCTCCCGTTGCGGACTCACGATTCCGTCCCACCCCCCAGGGCCCATCTCTATCTACAGTACCGACTTGTCGATTCGCGTCGGTCCTTCACACTGCGGGCCCGGGCCGGCGTGCTTCGGCCGAAATGGGGTGGCGTGCGAGCGATCATTCTCAGCGCAGGGCAGGGGCGGCGCCTGTTTCCGGTGACGCGCGACCTCCCCAAGTGCCTGGTGCCCGTCGAGGGCGACCGCTCCGTGCTCGAGGTGCAGCTCCGCACGCTCGCGGCCCACGGCGTGAACGAGGCCGTGGTGATGGCGGGCTACGGCATCGAGAAGGTCGAGCAGTTCGCGGCGCGCCTCGGGCTCCCCGGGCTGGGCCTACGCGTCCGCTACAACCCCTTCTTCGATCAGGCCGACAACCTGATCACCGCCTGGCTCGCGAGCCCCGACCTCGAGGGCGACTGCATCGTCCTGAACGGCGACACGCTCTTCGAGGCCGGCGTGGTCGCGCGCCTGCTGGCCGCGCCGGCTGCGCCGGTGACGATCGTCGTGAACCGCAAGCCGGGCTACGACGACGACGACATGAAGGTGACGCTGGCCGGCGCCTCGGTGCGGGCGATCGGGAAGGAGCTCGATCCCGAGGAGAGCCACGGCGAGGCGATCGGCATGACGCGCGTCACGGGGATGGGCGCGGTCCTCCTGCGCGACGCCTTCGAGGCCCTGGTCCGAAAGTTCGGCACGCAGCGCGCCTACTACACGACGGCGATCGGCGAGCTGGCGCGGCGCGGCAAGGTGAAGGCGTGTCTGATGGACGGACTCTGGTGGGGCGAGATCGACTCCTTGGCCGACCTCGACAACGCCCGCAAAGGCCTCGCGGCGCTGGCCGTCGAGCCCGCCCCGCGCAAGCGCGCCCCCCGCGCTTCCTAGGACGCGGCGGCGCCCGGACGCGCCACCCGGCCCACCTGGGCGATGCGCAGCGCGTGGAAGAGCAGGCAGACGATCTGCCACGCGACGATCGCGAGGAATGCCTCCTCGGCGAAGCCGAAGGCCACGCCGAGCGTGAAGACGGGGAGGTTCACGTTCCGGCGCGAGATCCAGGTGCGCATCGCCACGTCGATCGGCTCGTAGCCGTGGATCGAGCGCCCGGTGCGCAGCTTGAAGATCAGGGCGAGCAGTCGATCGACCGCGTAGATCCCGAGCATCCCGAGCGAGAGCGAGAAGAGCGTGCCGGTCGGGCCCCCGGCCAGGCCCCAAGCCCAGGCGATGTACCAGAGCGGCGGGTGGATCAGGTCGAGGCCGTGGTCCATCAGGTCGCCGATCCGGGTGGAGGTGTAGGTGAGGCGCGCGAGCTTGCCGTCGACGGAGTCGAGGAGCGCCATCAGATAGGAGAGCGCGAAGGCGGGCCACCAGGCGCCGGCGGCAAACACGGGGATCACGCCGAAGCCGATCGCGACATCGAGGGCGGTCACCCAGTTGGGGTGGACTCTCCAACGGGCGAGCGGGCGAACCATTGCCCAGACGAAGGGCGGGAAGACCCAGCGCGTGAGGAAGTCCGTCGAGCCCTTGTAGTTCGACCAGAAGAGGAAGCGCTCGGTCTCGGCCGCCTCCGCAGCATTCGCGACGCGAAAGGCGTAGACGGCGAGGTCGCGGCGCAGCTTGGTGATGTGTGCGGCGATCGACTCGGGCGGGAGCGCGGCCACGGCGCCGCTCTCGAGCAGGGCTTCGGCCAGCTCGCGCACGCTGGGGGCGCCGACCGCGGCGATGCGCTCGCCGGCCGCGAGGCGGAGGAGCGCGGTGCGCCGGCTGCCCTCGCCGGCGAGCGAGGCGCAGCTGCTGCTCTCGCGCGCGAGGCTGGCGAGGAGGCGCGTGTCGAGCACGCTATCGGCGCTGAGCACGAGGAGCGCTGCCGTGCTCTCGCTCGCGGCTCGCGCGACGCGCTCGCCGAGCGCGCCCTGGGCGGGCGTGAAGCGAACGGCGAGCGCACGCGCGAGGGCGGGGCGCACGCGCGGCGGCTCGCCGGGGGTGTGCTCCACGGCGACGCTCGCGATGGCGATGCCCTGCATGCCCTCGTCGACGAGGGCCGCGAGCTGACGCTCGAGCAGCGTCATCCCGAACACGCGCAGGGCGCTCTCGGGGCTGGTCGCGTCGATCCAGATCGACAGCCCCGCCTCGGACATTGGCCCCCGCGCCAGTGACGCCGGCCGATCATATCGCTGCGCGGGAGCCGCGTCTGGTATATCGACCCGGCATGGCGAGGCATCCAGGCAGCGAGGCGCAGCCCGTCGAGGCGCTCGTCCTCGCGGGGCGCCGCGGCGGGGCCGACGCGGTGGCGCGCGCGGCGGGCGTGTCGCATCGCGCGCTCGCGCCGCTCGCCGGCCGCGCGCTGATCGCGCACGTGCTGGCCGCGCTGCGCGCCGTGCCGCGCGTCACGCGCGTGAGCGTGAGCGTCGACGACGCGGCCCCGTTTCGCGCGCACCCGCAGCTGGCGGGCTTCGAGGTCGCCTATCACGCGGCGGGCCGCTCGCCCGCGGACAGCGTGCGCGACTTCGTCGCCAAGGCCGGTGCGCTGCCGGTGCTCGTCACCACCGCGGACCACCCGCTGCTCGCGAGCGCCACGATCGAGGAGTTCGCGCGCGCGGCTCTCGCGACCGGGGCCGACGCCGTCGTCGGCGTGGTGCGCGAGGAGCTCGTGCGCCGCCACGCGCCGCACGCGAAGCGCACCTGGCTCCGCCTCGCGGGCGAGCGCCTCACCGGCGCGAATCTCTTCTTGTTCCGGCCGCCCGGCTCCGCGCGCGTGGCCGCCTACTGGCGGCAGGCGGAGTCCTACCGCAAGGAGCCCTGGCGCTTGGCGGCGGTCTTCGGACCCTTTGCACTCGCGCGCTTCGCCACGGGTCGCCTCTCGCTCGAGCACGTGCTCGAGATCGTCTCGAAGGCCTCGCGGGCGAGCATCGCAGCGATCCGCGTCCCCGACGGCCTCGCCGGCATCGACGTCGACAAGCCGGAAGATCTCGCCCTCGCCGAGCAGCTCGTCCGCGCCGCCGGGGGCGCGGGACGTGTTAACAAGTCAGCGCGGCGGCGCCTGCCGCGGCTGACTTCGTAACCAGCGTCCCCTGTCCGCCCCCGAGCTCGCTGCGGAGGTGGTCGGCGAGGCGGAGGGCGAGGGCGACGAGGGTGAGCGTCGGGTTCGCCCAGCCCGAGGTGGGGAAGACGGAGCTGCCGGCGACGTAGAGGTTGGCGAGCCCGTGCACGCGGCAGTCCCGCATCGACGACGCCGCGCTTCGGGTCGGCGGCCATGCGCGTGGTGCCCATGTGGTGGTGGCCACCGGCGAGCTGGTCGGCCGGGAATTCGGGGCTCGCGTCCAGGAGCCAGTCGTCGATCTTGAGCCGGCCGAGCCCCAGCCGGCCGAGCTCCTCGCCCAGCGCCCGCGTGTGGACGAGCGCGCTGCGCTTGTCGAGCGCGGTCATGCGCCAGTCCAAGGCGATGCGCGGCATGCCGAACGCATCCTTCTCGTCGATCAGCGTCACGCGGCTGGCCGGGTTCGGCTCCTGCTCCCCGCGCATCCCGAAGTAGACCTTGCCCGGCGTGAGCACGAAGGGGCGCCCGTGCACGAAGTGCTCCCAGGCGGCGACCGCGGCGTCGTCGAGGTCGCCGGCCATCGCGAGCAGCTTCGTGCCGAGCTCGTCGGGGAGCTCTCCCTTCCCCACGCTCGCGCCGATCGCCTGAGCCGCCGCGATCCCCGAGCTCTCCGCCGGGTCGTAGTAGACCGCGAGGCTCCCGTTCAGGATCTGCTCGCGCTCCTGGAGCGCCTCCCCCGGGCAGAGCGAGGGCGTGAACTCGTTGTCCCCGTCGTCCTGTCTTCGCAGGGTGCGCAGGAACGGCGCCGGATCCTCGAGCATGGCCACGCAGGTGTCCGCATGCGGGTGCTCCATGAAGTGGCGCCCCACGAGGTCGTTGCGGTTGCCGAGGCCCGCCGTCTCCACGCCGTTCGAGGCCAAGAGCAGGCGCGGGTTCTCGAGCCCTCCACAGGCGAGCACGTAGAGCCGCGCGCGCACGGCGGCGCGCTTCCCAGCGAGGCTCCCGAAGCGCACGCGCTCGATGCGCGTGCCCTCGGGATTCGCGTCGATCGAGAGCGCCGTGGCGTGGAGCAGCAGGCGCAGGTTCTTCGCCGCGGCCAGCTCGGGCTCGAACTCCGGGCCGAAGCGGCGCGCGTGGAAGCGCCACCAGCGCACCACCTGCTTCGCGGGATCGAAGGCGATCGGGTCGAGCGCGAGCTTCGGGAACAGGCGCTCGTCGAAGATCGGCTCGCCCAGGCCGATCACCGCGCAGGCGCGGGCGTAATAGGCGTCGAGCGCGCCGGGTGCGAGCGGCCAGCCCGAGAGGGGCAGCCAGGAGCGCGCCTTGAAGTCCATCGGGTCGAGCGGCGCGCAGCGCCCGCTCCAGTGATTGGTCGTGCCGCCCAGGTAGCGCAGCCGCGTCGTGGCGAGATCGAAGTAGGGCAGGCCCACGTTCTTCCCGGCGTAGAGCGCCTGTACCTCGGGCTCGAACTCGCGCCCGCCGCTCTCGAGCAGGACCACGCTCGCGCGCGAGCCCGCGAGCTCGCGGGCGATCGAGATGCCGGCGGCGCCGCCTCCCAGGATGCAGACGTCCGCCTCGAGCTCGGGCCCTGCTTCGTGCTCGCGAAAGTCCTCGATCACGCGCGCGCGTCTCGCGGGAGGAGGGCTACCAGCGCGACGCGGTCCACCTCGCTCTGCGCCAGCACCCAGCCGTCGAGGAGCGCCGTGCGCCCGCTCGCGAAGTCGCGCCCGCGCAGGGCGCGCAGATGCGCCTGGAGCGCACGCGGCGAGAACGCCGGCGCCTCCGCGAGGAGCCGCTGCGCCAGCGCCACCGCGTCGCGCGGCGCGAGGCCCTGCGCGAGACAGCGCTCTCCCAGAGCGCGCGCGCCCTCGAGGTCGCGCGTCAACGCCAAAAGCCCCGGCGCCCAGGTCGGGAGCCCCGGCGCCGCCGGCGCGCGTGCGAGGCCCAGGCGCAGAGCGCCCCACGCGAGCGCGGAAGACGCCGCTCCCGCGAGCAGCTGGCGCCGGCTCGAATCCCACATCGCGCCCACGATACTAGAGGGTCTCGACGCCGCGCGCGCGCACGAGCCCGCTGCCGAGATCGAGCTCGCGCCGCTCGCAGGCGACGTCGAAGCCGCCCGCGCGCGGCGCGATCGTGAACACCTGATAACCGCCCGGGTGGCGTCCACTCGCCGAGGCCGCCGGTACGCCGCGCACGGGAATCCCGCCGCGCGGTCCCGGCACGCTCCCGGCGCAGGCCCGGTGTACGTGGCCGTGCAGGACGAGCTCTGCGCCCACGCGGGCGAGGACGGCGCGCAGCTCGGCGCCGTCCTCGAGACGCCGTCGCCACGAGACCCCCGTCTCGTCGGGCGGGTGATGGACGAGGAGCACCCGGAAGAGCCCGCGCGCGCCGAGCTCGGCCAGGAGCCCGGCCAGCCGCTCGCGCTGCGCGCCGCCCAGGCGCCCGGTGGCGAGGTGAACGGCGGTCCGGCAGGCGGAGCTCACGCCGACCAGCGCGACGGGCCCCCGCACGCGCACGCTCGGGAAGGGCGCGGCACCCGCTCGGTCGGGGTCCGAATCAAAATAGGGGGTCCACGCGTCCATCCCGGCGTGCGCGAGATCGGCGGCATAGGCGTCGTGGTTCCCGGGGACGAGCATCACCTGCTCCGGCGAGCCCACGCGCGCGAGCCAGTCCACGGCCTCGCGCACTTCGGCGGCGAGCCCCATGTGGGTGAGATCGCCGGTGACCGCGACGTGGTCGGGCGCCTGCGCGCGCAGGTCCGCGATCACGCGCTCGGCGACGGCTGGCAGATAGCGATGGCGCCGTCGCAGGCGCCACGAGAGCCAGCCGAGCGCACGCTTGGCCGTGAGCTCGCGCGCTCCCGTGAACCGCACCGTCGTCGCGTGCAAGTCGGAGAGATGGGCGAGACGGAACAGCGACCTCTCCTATGCGAAGCGGATGCGTATGATACCGAGCGGGGGAGGCTCGGAATGCCGGGGGGAGAGACGCACGTCGCGATCTTCGTCCCCGCTGTCGCCGGGACGGCTCGCGTGTTCGGCGAGAGCGGCGCCGAGCGGCTGGCGCGCGCGCTGCGCCAGGCCGGCGTTTCCGCGCATCGAGGAGCTCTCGGCGAGCGGCCCGCCGCCGGTCGAGCTCGGGGCGCAGCACGTCTGGCTCCGCGGCGACGTCGTGTTCGACGCGCGCCTGATCGAAGCGCTGCTCGCGCCCGGCGAGCCGGCCTGCCTCGCCTGCGAGGGGCCGGCGGGCGGGCTCCAGCCGGCGGCGGCGCGTGCGGGCGCGGCCGAGGCGCCGGCGGCGTGGAAGTGGCTCGCCGCAGGCGGTCCGCCCGAACGCCCGCTCGCGCGCGCCACCGACCTGGTTCCCGCCTACAGCGCGCAGCTCCGCAAGCGCGTCCCGCCCCTCCTGTGCGCGCTCACGCCGGCGAGCGCACGCGCGATCGAGCGTGCGCTCTTCGACGCCTCCTACAAGGGCGTCACCGACCTCGTCACGAAGTACGCGTGGCCAGGACCCGCGTTCCAGGTGGTGCGCGCCTGCGCGCGCCTGGGCATCTCGCCGAACCTGGTGACGCTCGTTGAGCTGGGCCCTCGTCGCCGCCGCCACCGTCGCGTTCGCGCGCGGCGCCTTCGGCCTCGGCCTGTGCGCGGCCTGGCTGATGACCTTCCTGGATACCGTGGACGGGAAGCTCGCGCGCGTGACGTTGCAGAGCTCGCGCATCGGCCACGTGCTCGATCACGGGCTCGACATCCTCCACCCGCCGGTCTGGTGGGGCGCCTGGGCGATCGGTCTCGCGGGCGCAGCCTCGGGCTGGACGACGCCCGCCGCGCTGATCGTGATCGGCGGCTACGTCGCCGGGCGCCTGCTCGAGGGCGCCTTCATGCTCGCGTGCGGGTTCGAGACGCACTCCTGGCGGCCGCTCGACTCGCGCTTCCGCCTGATCACCGCGCGGCGCAACCCCAACCTGATCTTGCTCAGCGCCGGGACGCTCGCGGGCCGCCCGGACCTCGCGTTCTTCGCCGTCGCGATCTGGACGCTCGTCTCGCTCGGCTTCCACGTGGTGCGGCTGCTGCACGCGCTCGCGCTGCGCGCCGCGGGGCGGGAGCTCCGGCCCTGGGAAGACGAAGCGGAGGAGTCGGCGGCGTGATCGCGCACGGGCTTCTCAGGGCCGCGCTGCTCGGCGCGAGCCTCGCAGCGGCGAGCGCGGCGGGCGCGGCGCCGACGGAGTGGTGGGTCGTGTGCGGCCGCTTCGAGGGCGGCCACACGCTCGCGCTCGAGCTCACCATCACGGACGTCGGGCCGGGCGAGCGCAACGCGGCCGCGGTCGGAAGCTGGATCGCGCCGAACGGCGTGGTCACGCCCTTCCGCAAGGCGCGCGCGAGTGGAGGCTGGCAGAGCGCGGGCACGCGCCTCACGCTCGACGACATCGTCTTCGATCGCGCGTCGCCGCGCGCGACGCTGCGCGCCGACAAGCGGCGCATCCACCTGGAGCTCGGCTTCCCGCTCGGGGCCCAGCCCATCGCGCGGCACGACTTCGCGGGCGGCGCCTGGCATCAGGAGCTCTGGGCGAGCGCAGCGCCGGCGCACGCGAGCGTGCGCCTCGAGGGCACCGCCGCCCCCCTCGAGCTCTCCGGGGTGGTGGCGATGAGCCACCGCTCCATCGCGGGCGCCGAGAGCGAGCTCGCGCTGCGCCGCTTCGAGGCCTTCTCGCTCGCCTCGCGCACGCGCCTCTACGTCGCCGAGGTCGCGAGCGCGCGGCGCAGCGAGCGCTGGACGCTCGCCGAGCGCGACGGCGCCATCTTCAGCGAGAGCTTCGAGCGCTCGCCCGCGGCGCCCGTCGGGAAGGGCGTCCCGGCGCGCATCGAGCTCGCCGGCGAGCGCGCCCGCGGGCGCTTCGAGGCCGGCCGCGAGCTCGTCGCCTACGATCCGCTCGCCGAGCTCCCCGGCCCGGTGCGCTTCCTGGTCTCGCTCGCGATCCGCTTGCGCTCCGCCTGGATGGCGTCACCGTTCGACGTCACGGTGCGGGGCGCGAGCTCGGGGCTGCGCCTGCGGGGCACCGCGATCGCGAGCTACACCTTCTACGGCCAGGGCGACTAGGAGCCAGACCCAAGATGGCAGAACTCGCCTCGCCGCCGATCCATCGCCGCCCGCTGGGTTGCGCGACCTGCGCCGGAGGGACCACTACGTCTCGGTCGCGCGCCTTGCGGGCGGCGCGTCTCGGCGGCGAATGCTTCGTCCTTCCCCTTGGGTCGGGCTCCTAGTGCGGATCGGGCTCCTCAACAACCTGCGCGCCGGGCGCAATCGCAAGCGCGTCGAGCACATGCTCGCCGACCTGGGCGGCGCGAGCGACGTGCTCCACTTCGAGACCGCCTCGGCCGAGATGCTCCCGGACGCGGTCGGCGAGCTCGAGCGCGCGCAGGTGGAGCTGCTGATCGTGAACGGCGGCGACGGCACCATCGAGCGCGTGCTCTCGGAGGTGCTGGGGCGCACGCGCTGGCGCCCCGTGTTCGCGCCGCTCCGGGGCGGGCGCACGAACATGACCGCGGCGGACCTGCGCGCGACGCGCAATCCGCGCCGCGGGCTCCGCGAGGTCGTCGCCGCCGCCCGCTCCGGTCGCCTCTCCGAGCGCATCGTCGAGCGCGCCGTGCTGCGCGTCGATCCGGGGCGGGGTGCGCTCGCGCGCTACGGGATGTTCCTCGGCGCGGGCTTCCTGGCGCGCGCCGTGACGCTCACGCCGCACCACTTTCCAACGGGTCGCGCCCAGGAGGGCTTCGGCGTCGCGATGGTCACCTCCGCGCTGCTCACCCGCTTCCTCTCGGGCCTGCGCGGCGAGCTCATGCAATCCGACAAGATGCAGATCGCGCTCGACGGCGAGCAGCTCCCCAGCGAGGAGTACGTGATCGTCCTGATGACCACGTGCGAGCGGCTGATCTTCGGCATGCGCCCCTACTGGGGAACGGGCCCGGGGCCGATTCGCACCACCGTGATCGCCGGCCGCGCCGAGCGCATCGCGCGCGCGGTGCCGCCGATCCTGTGGGGTCGACCGCCGGCCTTCGCGACCGCCGCGGCGGGCTACATCAGCGCGAACGTCCACCGCGCCGCGCTCACGCTCGACGCGAGCGTGACGCTCGACGGCGAGGTCTTCGCCCCCGAGCCGAGCCGCACCTATCAGGTATCGGCGATCCCGGGCGTGCGCTTCGCGCGAGCCTGAGCGTGGGCTCGGCGCGCGCCGCGCTCGAGACGAGCTTCGCAGCGGAGCTCTCCGGCGAGCCCGACGCTGGCGTCCGCCGGCTGGTGGAGGCGATCCGGGCGCGCCACGGCGGCGCGCTCGCCGCGGTCGTCTTCTATGGCTCCTGCCTGCGCCGGAAGAGCGCCGAGGGCGTGCTCGACTTCTACGCGCTCGTGGACGGCTATCGGGCCGCCTACCGCTCGCGGCTCGCCGCGCTGGCCGCGGCCGCGCTGCCCCCGAACGTCCACTACGTCGAGCTCGCGGCGCCGGCGGCGCGCGCCAAGTACGCGCTGATCTCGCGTGCCGACTTCGCGCGCGGCGCGCGCAGCGCGAGCCTCGATTGCCGCGTGTGGTCGCGCTTCTGCCAGCCCGCGCGCATCGCGTGGGCGCGCGATGGCGAGGTGGAGGCCGAGCTCGCGGCGGCGGCCGCCGAGTGCGCGCTGACCCTCGCCGAGCGCGCGCTCGCCTGGGCGCCGGGCGCGGGACCGACGCGCGAGCTCGAGCCGCACGCGCTCTGGTTCGGAGCCTTCCGCGAGACCTACCGCGCCGAGCTGCGCAGCGAGCAGCCCGCGACGATCGACGCGCTCTACGCCGCCGACCCCGCGCGCTACGACCGCGTGCTGTCGCTCGCGCTCGCGGTCCTTCAGGAAGAAGGCCGGCTCCGCGCGGTCGAGCCCGCCGGCGACCTCGTGCGCGTCGAGCAGGACCCGAGCGCGCTCGCGCGCGCGCGGCGCGCCTGGCGTTGGCGGCGGCCGCTGGCGAAGCTTTTGGCGATCCTCGGCCTGCTGAAGACCGCCTTCACCTTCGACGGCTGGCTCGGCTACGCGGTCTGGAAGCTCGAGCGCCACAGCGGCCGCACGATCGAGCTGAGCGAGCGCCAGCGCCGCCGGCCGCTGCTCTTCGCCTGGCCCGTGATCTTCCGATTGCTGCGCGAGGGCGTGCTCCGCTAGGGGGGACTAGGAGACGCGCGCGATCAGGGCAGCCAGCGCGGCGACCAGCGCCGGCATCTCCGTGTGCGAGTAGGTGGCGTCCTCCGGGAGCTGGCGGGCGAGCGCGCGGTGGACGCGGCCCAGGCTGTGATACGGGAGCGTCGGCAGCCAGTGGTGGAGGGCGTGGAAGCGCAGGCCCACCGGCGCGAGGAGCGCGGTAAAGGGCTGCAGCCAGAGCGGGGCCGACGAGGCTCAAGGAGTCGGCGATCTGCTGTTCCTCGCTCATGCGGCCGCCCTCGTTCGCGTAGCGGTGCGCGCCGAGCGTGCGCAGGTGGTTCAGCATCAGGATCGCCGCCACGACCGCGTACCAGAGCGCGATCCAGTGCAGGGAGAGGAGGCCCATCGCGAACGCGGCCGCGCTGGACCACACCACGGCGGCGGCCGCGATCTCTTCGGTCCACCAGCGCTTGGCGAGGCGGCCCTTCGGCGCGCGGCGCTGGTAGCCCGGATTGATGATCAGGGTCGAGAGGTGGGTGATCAGCCAGCGGCGCAGCGGCGGAACGAGCCAGCCGAGCGGCCCCAACAACCCCCAGCGCACGACGAGCAGCGCGGGCACGAGCAGGAGCGCGAGCGAGCTCCCGACCAGGCGCGCGGGGCGCCAGTGAGCGATCGGCGCGTACTCCGGATCGGCCGCCGTGCCGTAGATGTGCTTCTTGTGGTGGTCGCCGTGCGAGCCCACGTACAAAAGGCTCGGTGCGAGCAGCGGGAGGCCCGCGACCAGATCCCAGGCGACCAGGAAGCCGGGCACCGCCCCGCGCCCGATGTGGGCGAGCTCGTGGATGAAGAGCACCGCGCGGTAGAGCCCGAGCACGCCGACCGCGAAGCCCAGCGCCGCGAGCGCAGAGCCCGCGTGGGTGCCGGCGTAGAAGACGCCGCCCCACCCCGCGAGCGCCGAGAGCGCGAGGTCGCCCCAGTAGATCGCGGCGCGCGGGCGACAGCTCGCGGCCAGCGCTCTCGCGAGCGCGTCCGGCGAGACGCGCTCGCCACGTTCCCAGGCCGCGACTGCCATGAGGCGCGCAAGATACGGAAGCTCCGCGGAACGAGTAGACCCGCGGGGAACCAGGCGGTGTAGGGCTAGTGGAGCTTCACGCGGATCGGCATGCGCTTCACGCCGCCGATGAAGCTCGAGCGCATGCGGTCGGGCGGGCGCGCGAGCTCCACGTGTGCGAGGCGCGGGAGCAGCTCCGCGAAGATCACGCGCAGCTCGAGCCGCGCCAGGTTCGCGCCCAGGCAGAAGTGCTCGCCGATGCCGAAGCCCACGTGCGGGTTCGGCGTGCGGTCCACGTGGAACGCATCGGGCGCGTCGAACACGTCCTCGTCGCGGTTGGCGGACGCGTAGAAGAGACACATCGACTCGCCCGCGCGGATCTTCTGACCGTAGAGCTCGGTGTCCGCGACGGGGGTGCGGCAGAACTGGATCACCGGCGTCGTGAAGCGAACGATCTCCTCGACGGCGCTGTTCACGAGCGCGGGGTTCGCGCGCAGCTTCGCGAGCTCCGCGGGGTGCTCGATCAGCGCGAGGAGCCCGCCGCTCGCCGCGTTGCGCGTGGTCTCGTTGCCCGCGGCCACCAGCAGCTGACAGTACGAGAGGAGGTCGGTGGGCGGGACCTCGCCCTCGGGCAGGCGCGCGTTCGCCAGCACGCTCGTGAGGTCGCTGCCCGGGGACGAACGCCGCTCGCGCACGAGCTCGCCGAAGTAGGCGAAGAGCTCGCGCGCGGCGCGCTCGTCCGAGAGCTTGGGCTCGCCGCCCTGGAACTCGGGATCGCTCGAGCCCACCAGCCGGTTCGTCCAGTCGAAGAGCTTCGGCCAGTCGGCGCGCGGGACGCCCAACATGTCGGCCAGCACCGAGAGCGTGAGCGGCGCGGCCAGCGCCCCGACGAAGTCCACCTCGCCCTCGCGCGGCAGCGCATCGATCAGCTCGCGCGCGAGCTTCTCGATCTCGGGGCGGCGCTGTTCGATCGCGCGCGGCGTGAACCACGCGCTGGTGAGCTTGCGGTAGATCGCGTGCTCGGGCGGGTCCATCGTGAGCAGATGCCGGATCTGGAGCGTGCGCTCCGTCGACGGCGGGCTGTCCGCGAACACCGCCGTGCGCGGCTCGATCAGGAAGCGGTCGGGCTCCTTCGAGATCGCCACGATGTCGGCGCGCCGCGTGATCGCCCAGAAGCCCGGCCGCGTGCCCTCGAAGGCGAACCACTTCACCGGCGCGTGCCGGCGCAGCGTGCGCCATGCCTCGTGCGGGTAGCCCCGCTCCACGTAGCGGCCCGGATCGATCAGCTCGTCGGTGGTGATCGCGTCGGCGGGGTTCATCGCGGCCCCTTCTAGGGACGTTCGTTCACGAGATTCACGAATGCAACGCTACCGAACGCCGCAGCACGCTCCGGGAACGTCCGGAGTCGTCTCACTCGTGAATTTCGTGAACGAACGTCCCCATCTTCAGTCGAATTGCTTCTCGGCGCGGGCGAAGACGAGGTAGAAGAGCAGGCCGGCGATCTTGATCGCCGCGGCGAGCTGGAAGACGAGCTCCCAGTGGCCGGTGGTCTGGACGATCCAGCCCGAGAGCGTCACGCCGATCACGCCCGGGAGCGTGCCGGCGGTGTTCGAGAGCCCCATCAGCGCGCCCGCGTGGCGCGGGGCCAGGTCGAGGTGGTTCGTGCCGAAGCCTCCGGTCGCGAAGGCGCCGAGGGCGGAGCTCGCGCACATCACGGCGATCGCGACCGGCGCCGTCTGCACCTGCGCCACCACCAGAAGGGCCGTCGCGATCGCGCCGAAGCCGATCGTCTGCATCAGCTTGCGCACGGTCTGGACGGGCATGCCGCGCCGGATCAGCGCGTCGGTCACCGCGCCGGAGACGTTCAGGAAGAGGAACGACACGATGGAGGGCGCCATCGCGAACAGGCCCACCGACGAGAGCTCGACGCCGAGTCGCTCGTTCAGGTAGGTGGGGAGCCACGAGAGCATCACGTAGCCGCCCCAGTTGTTGCAGAAGTGGCAGACCACGATCGCCCACACGGCCGTGCTGCCCAGGAACGCGCGGATGGGCGGCGCGGGCGGCGCATCGGCGGCGCCGCGCTCGCCGGTGAGCTCGCGCAGCTCCTCCGCGGAGATGTGGCGATCCAGCTCGGGGGACGCGGCGACGGTCCGCATCCAGACCGCGAGCCAGACGATGCCGACGGCGCCGAAGGAGTAGAAGGCCCAGGGCCAGCCGTAGTGCACCACGAGCCAAGGCGTCGCGAGCAGCGCGAAGACCGTGCCGAGGGGGATCGCGCTGAAGTTGAAGCCGACGGCCCGTCCGCGCTCGCGCGTCGGGACCCAACGGGAGTACAGGCTCCAGATCGACGGGAAGCTCACGCCCTCGCCGAGGCCCATGCCGATGCGCGCGCCGAGCAGCACCGGGAGGCTGCGCAGCGCCGCCAGCGGCGTGAGCGCGGTGAACAGCGACCAGAGCCCGACGCCGAAGGCGAGCACGGTCTTCCCGCCGAAGCGGTCGGCGAGCCGACCTCCGAGGATCTGGGTGAGCAGGTAGCCCACGAAGAACGCGGACATCACACTGCCCTGGGTGGTCTTGTCCCAGCCGAGCTCGGTCGCCATCGGGATGACGGCCACCGAGATGTTCACGCGGTCGATGTAACAGAGGAAGGTCGCGGCGAAGCAGAGGGCGACGACCGTGTAGCGCCGCTGCACCGCGCACCTCCTGGTGGCGGCGCAGTCTATCTCGGAACTGCCCGTCGAGATTAGGATTTCTAGACGCCGCCGCGTTCGGTCCTGGCATAGCTAGTAAACGTTTGCTAACATAAGCCCGGTGTCCCGGCGTCCCTCCACGCCCGCCCGCCACACGCGCAAGCCCGCCGAGGTGCGGCGCGCGGACATCCTCGCGGTCGCGGCGAGTTGCTTCTCGACGCGCGGCTTCGAGGGCACCACCACGCGCGACATCGCGACGCGCGTCGGCATCACCGAGGCCGCGCTCTACCGCTACTTCCCGAGCAAGGAAGCGATCTACACCGCGATCCTCGACGAGCGCCTGCACGCGCCCGATCCGGTGACGCCGCTCGAGGGCGCCGCCCAGGCCGGCGACGACGTCAGCGTGTTCGGCGGCCTCGCCCTCGCGCTGCTGGATTCGATCGAGGCCGACCCGACCTTCCTGCGCCTCGCGCTCTTCTCCGCGCTCGAAGGCCACCAGCTCGCGCGCCCCTTCCAGGAGAAGCGCATCCGCCGCCTGGGAGACTTCCTCCAGGGCTACATCGAGCGGCGCATCCGCGCCGGCGCCTTCCGCGAGGTGGACCCCGCCCTCGCCGCGCGCTCGTTCGTCGGCATGGTGGTGAACTACCTGATCGTGCGCGAGGTATTCGGGCGCCGCGACGAGTTCCCCCAGAGCAACCGCGAAGTGGCCGAGCACTTCGTCGGCATCTTCCTGCGCGGCGTGCGCAACGACGAGCGCCGCGCCCGGGGCCGCGACCGGCGACGGCGTGGACCCAGGAGATTCCCGCGTGGCTGACTTCCTCGCCAAACGCGGCGCAATCCTGCGCACGCTGCTGATCGTCCTGATCGCGCTCAGCGCTCTCTCGCTCGGCGCGTGGCGGCTGCACCACGTCTGGGGAACCGAGTCCACCGACGATGCCTTCGTGGAGGGGCATCTCGTCTACCTCTCGGCGCGCGTCGGGGGTCAGGTGGTCGAGGTGCTGGTGGTCGAGAACCAGGAAGTGAAAGCGGGCGACCCACTCGTGCTCATCGACCGCGCCGACTACGAGGCGCGCCTCGCCCACGCGCACGCGAACTCGGACATGGCGCGCAACCAGATCACCCACGCGCTGGCCGCGGCCGAGGCGGCGGCCGCCCAGGCGCGCGCCGCGGCGGCGCGCCTCTCCCACGCCGAGCAGGAGCTCACCCGCGCGCGCGGCCTCTTCGAGAAGGGCGCGGGCAGCAAGACCTCCCTCGATTCGGCGGTCGCCGACCGGGACGCCGCTTTCGCCGAGGTGCGCGCGGCGCAGCGACGCGAGGCCGCCGAGCGCGCGGTGCTCGGCAACGACGCCCCCGTGCACCAGGCGCAGGCGGAGCTGCGCGAGGCCGAGCTCGCGCTCAGCTATACGACGGTCTCGGCGCCCTTCGCGGGCCGCATCGGGCGCAAGAGCGTCGAGCTCGGCGCCACCGTCGCGCCCGGCCAGCCGCTGCTCACGCTGGTCGCCGGCACGGGCAGCTGGGTCGTCGCAAACTTCAAGGAGACCCAGATCGGGCGCATGCATCAGGGCGACGGCGTCACGATCGAGGTCGACGCCTACCCCGGCCGCATCTGGCAAGGCCACATCGAGTCGCTCTCGCCGGCCACCGGCGCCAAGTACGCGCTGCTCCCGCCCGACAACGCCACCGGCAACTTCACCAAGGTGGTCCAGCGCGTGCCCGTGCGGATCGCCCTCGACCGCGTCGAAGGCCGCGACAGCGCAGGCCTCGATCCGACCTCGCTTCCGGTCGGCCTCTCGGTGGTCGCGCGTGTCCACGTCCGCTGACGCATCTCGCGCCCGCGCGCGCTCGCGCGGCGACGAGGCCCTGGCGGCGGCGCAGGCGGGCAAGCTCACGCTGCGCAGCCTGCTCCTGATCTTGGGCGTGATGCTCGCGGTGCTGCTCGAGCTGATCGATACGAGCATCGTGAACGTCGCGCTGCCCGACATGATGTCGAACCTGGGCGCGACCGTGGACGAGGCGAGCTGGATCATCACGATCTACATCATCGCCAACGTCACGGTGATCCCGATGACGAGCTGGCTCGCGAGCCGCTTCGGACGCCGTCGCTACCTCACGGCCTCGATCCTGCTCTTCACGGGCTCCTCGGTGCTGTGCGGCCTCGCGAGCTCGCTCCCCGAGCTCGTGGTGTTCCGCGGCATGCAGGGCATCGGCGGCGGCGCGCTGCTCTCGTCGGGGCAGGCGCTGATGGTGGAGATCTTCCCGCCCCAGCGGCAGGGCACCGGCCAGGCGATCTTCGGCGTCGGCGCGACGATGGGGCCGAGCCTCGGGCCGACGCTCGGCGGCTGGCTCACGGACAACTTCTCGTGGCCGTGGATCTTCTACGTGAATCTCCCGCTCGGCCTCCTCGCCGCGTTCCTGCTCTACAACTACCTGCCGACCTTCCAGCACGCCCGCAAGATCGCGGCGGTGGACTGGCTCGGGATCGCCCTCCTGATCATCGGGATCGGGACCCTCCAGTACACGATCGAGCGCGGGAACCATCTCGACTGGTTCCACGATGCGAGCATCCGCATCTGCGCGAGCGGGGCCCTGGTCGCACTGGTCGGCTTTGTCTGGCACGAGCTGCGCACGCCTCACCCGGTCGTGGACCTGCGCGTGCTGCGCAACGTGCCGCTCCGCTTCGGGTGCATCTACGGCGCCGCCTTCGGCGTGGGCCTGTACGGGAGCATCTTCCTGTTCCCGATCTTCACGCAGGGCTTGCTCGGCTGGACGTCCTGGAAGAGCGGCCTCGCGGTGCTGCCCTCGTCGCTCACCACGGCGATCCTGATGCCGTTCGCGGGGCGCGCCGTGATGCGCACCGGGCCGGGGCCGCTGATCGCGGTGGGCATGCTCGTTTTCCTGCCCGCGCTCTACGGCATGAGCCAGTGGGATGCCTACTCGAGCTCGTGGGACTTGTTCTGGCCGCAGGTCGGGCGCGGCATCGGCCTGGGCCTCCTGTTCGCGCCGCTCTCGCTGGTCGCCATGCGCTACCTGGCGCCGCAGGACGTGATGCAGGGTGCCGCGCTCTACAACCTGTGCCGCCAGACCGGTGGCTCGCTCGGCGTGGCCATGCTCGCGACGCTGCTCGACCACCGCAGCGACGTGCACTACGCCTACCTGTCGGAGAGCGTGACCCTGCTCTCGCCGGTCACCTGGCAGCGCATGCAGGGCATGGTCGCGAGCCTGCAGGCGCGCGGCCTGGATCCCACCGCCGCCCTCGACGCAGCCCACCAGATGCTGAGCCGCCTGATCGAGCGTGAGGCCACCGTGCTCGCCTTCCGCGACTCCTACTACGTCGTGATCCTGATCATCGGCTCGCTCCTGCCCTTCGTGTGGATGCTGCGCGGGAAGCACTTCGCGATGGCGAACCTGGGCGGCGGCGCCGGCCCGCGCGCCGGAGCCGCCGCCGACCTGCAGTAGGGGACGCTCGTTGACTTTGTTTCCTGGCCGGGCCGCACAACATCGACGGGCAGCGCGGGCCAGGAAACAAAGTCAACGAGCGTCCCCGCTGCCGCGTCTTGTGTTCTGCGTCGCAAAATCGGTCGCGCCGAGGGCGCTGCGCCGCCGGGGCGCGTGCCCCGGATCACGCAGCGCGCGCTCCGCGACGCCGATGTCTGGGTCGGAGGAGGGCGAGCCATGAGCTTCTTTCGCGACACTTCGTACGACCGCGCGCGCATGCTCGACGCGGCGGCGATGGCCCGCCGCCGGGGCCGCGTGCGCCAGGCGATCGGCTTCTACCAGCGGGTGCTCGACGTCGAGCCCAAGAACCCCGAGCTGCACCGGCGCATCGCGCCGCTGCTGGCCGACGCGCACGAGCCGGAGCAGGCCTGGCGCTCCTATCAGCTCGCTGCCGCGGAGTTCCTGCGCGCGGGCTACGACGAGAAGGCGATCGGCGTCTACCGCGAGGCCGCCCGGCGCATGCCGCGCCTGCCCCAGACCTGGCAGGCGGTGGCGGAGCTCGAGGCGTCGCGCTCGCGCTGCGTCGACGCGAAGCTCGCGCTGCTCGAGGGTCGCCGCCATCTGCGGGGCCGCGGCCAGCGCCGCGCCGCCGCCGATCTGCTGCGGCGCGCCCTCGAGCTCGACCCGAGCGACTTCGAGACGCGCGTCGCGCTCGCGCGCCTGGAGGTGGCGCTCGGCGAGCGCGGCCGCGCGCTCACGCGCCTCGAGGAGGCGATGCCCTGGCAGCCCGAGCGCGCCTGCCGCATCCGCTTCGAGCAGCTGCGCGCGGCGCCCGACTGGCGCCGACTCTGGTGCTGGCTGCGCGCGGCGGGCGCCGCGGCGCGCGGCAGCGCCACGAGCAGCCGCGTGCCCGGCGGCGACGTCATCGCTCCCCGGCGCCCGGTCACACTGGGGCCGCGGGCGACACGTCAGCACATCACGAGCCCGCCGTTCGGCGAGAGCCACTGGCCGGTGACGAAGCTGGCCTCGTCGCTCGCGAGGTAGACGGCGGCGTTCGCGATGTCCTCGGGCTGGCCCACGCGGCGCAGCGGGGTCGCGCGCAGCAGGGGCTTGAGCGCCGCCTCGGGGACGCCCGCCGTCATCGGGGTGTCGATCACGCCGGGACAGATCGCGTTCACGCGGATGTTGTGCGGGCCGAGCTCGCGCGCCGTCGCGCGGGTGAAGCCCAGCACCGCAGCCTTCGACGCGGCGTAGTGCGGCTGACCCTGCGCCGAGAGGGCGGCGATGCTCGACATGTTGACGATCGCGCCGCCGCGCTTCTCGCGCAGCATGCGCGTGGCGGCCTCGCGCGCGCACACGAACACGCCGAACACGTTCACCGCCAGCATGCGCTGGAAGGCCGCGTCGCTCATGTGCGGGAGGAGCATCCCGGTCTCGAGCAGGCGCTCGAAGCCGTCGCCCGGCGTGCGGTCGACGCCGGCGTTGTTCACGAGCACGTCGATGCGGCCGTAGACCGCGTCGATCGCCGCGAAGGTCGCCGCCACGGCCGCGCCGTCGGCGACGTCGCAAACGAAGGCCCGGTGCTCGCCCGCGCCGAGCGACGCCACGGTCTCGCGCGCGGGCGCCTCGCGCACGTCGAGCACCGCCACTCGCGCGCCCTCGCGGGCGAAGGCTCGCGCGATGGCACGGCCGATCCCGGAGCCCGCGCCGGTCACCACGGCCACGCGCTCCGCGAGCCGGCCGGCCACTACCAGCCCTTGAGTCGCAGCACGCGCTCGGTCATGGCGCGCGTCGAGCCGTAGAACTGCTCGAGCGTCTTCACGCGCTTCAGGTACACGTGCGGGTCGTACTCCCAGGTGAAGCCCACGCCGCCGTGCATCTGGATCGCCTCGCCGCACACCTGGCGCGCCGCGGGCCCGGCCCAGGCCTTGGCCACCGCGATCAGGTAGTCGGCCTCGGCGGGCGCGTGCTCGGCGGCGAAAGCCGCGCGGTAGACGGAGCTGCGCGCGCTCTCGCTCGCCAGCAGCATGTCGGCCGCGCGGTGCTGGAGCGCCTGGAAGCTCGCGATCGGTGCGCCGAAGGCCTGACGCTCCATGGTGTAGGCCAGCGTGATCTCGAGGGCGCGCTCCATCAGCCCGAGCAGGAGCGCGCTCGCGCCGAGCGCGGCGAAGCGCTCGCTCTCGGCCAGCAGGGCGCGCGCCGCCTGCGCCCTCGAGCAGCCACGCGCAGGGCGCGTCGAGCGCGATCTCGGCGAAGCGCTGGGCGTGATCGAGCGTGGGCAGCGCTCGCGCGTTCCAGCCTTCCTTGGGGCGCAGCGCGAGCGCGAGGCCGCTGCTCGTCTCCACGAGCAGCGCATCCGCCTCGGCGCCGAAGGGGACGAAGCGCTTCGTGCCCTGCACGCGGCCGCCGCGCACGGCGGCGGTCACGGCGCTGGCCGAAGGGTCTGCGCTCGCGAGCCCCTCGCTGCGCGCGAGCACCACGAGCGCGTCGCCGGCGACCGCGCGCTCGCGCAGCCCCGGGGCCACGTCGCTGGGCGCCGCCGCGAGCACGCGCAGCGCGAGCGCCGAGCTCCAGGAACGGCCCCGGCAGCGCCACGCGCCCCATCTCGTGGAGCACGGCCGCGAACGCGATCGGGCCGAGCCCGCCCTCCTCCTCGGCGAGCAGCAGGCTCGGGTAGCCGAGCTCGCCGAGCTTGCGGAAGAGGGGCTTCGCGTAGCCGGCGGGCTCGCTCTCCATCACGCGGCGATTGGTGGCGAGGTCCGCCTCCTTCTCGAGCAGCTCCCGGGTCTGGCGCGCGAGCAGCGCGCGGTCTTCGTCGAGCTCGAACTGCATCGGGCCCCCGCTACTTCGCCGGCATGCGCAGCACGCGCTTGGCGAGGATGTTGCGCTGGATCTCGGAGGAGCCCGAGTAGATCGTGCCCGCGCGCGTCCACAGGAACTCGTAGGCCCAGTTCACGTCGGGCCGCGCGGCGGGGTGCGTGTCCTGGAGCTGCGCCTGCGGCCCGAGCAGATCGAGCGCGGTGTCGGTCAGGCGCTTCGCGAACTCACTCCAGAAGATCTTCTCGAGCGACGACTCGGCGCCGGGCGCCTTGCCGCTCGCGATGTTCGCGAGGTTGCGCAGGCCGTTGCTGCGCATCACCTCGTTCTCGACCGCGAGCCGCCCGAGCCGCTCGCGCGCGTCGGCGCGCTCGAGGATGCCGTTCTCGCGCAGGCCGCTCGCGAGCCCGGCCAGATAGCGGTCGTACTCGGCGGGGTAGGCGAGCGTCGAGCCGCCGCGCTCGTAGCCGAGCAGCGTCATCGCCACGCGCCAGCCCTCGCCGATCTTGCCGACGACGTGCTCGCGCTTGGCGAGCGCGCCGTCGAAGAACACCTCGCCGAACTCGGTCTCGCCGGTGATCTGTCGGATCCCGCGCATGTCGACGCCGGGCTGGTCGATGGGCATCAGGAAGAAGCTGATGCCGCCGTAGCGATCGTCGGGATCGGTGCGCGCGAGGACGAAGATCCAGTCCGCCCAGGGGCCGAAGGTCGTCCAGACCTTCTGGCCGGTGATGCGGAAGTCGTCGCCGTCGGGCACGGCGCGCGTGCGCAGCGAGGCGAGGTCGGAGCCCGAGCCAGGCTCGCTGAAGCCCTGGCACCAGATCTCCGTGCAGTCGAGCACGCGCGGGATGAAGCGCCGGCGCTGCTCCTCGCTGCCGTGGTGGATCAGCGCGGGGCAGAGCAGCGAGAGGCCCAGGAAGTTCGGGATCTGGGGGGCGTCGGCGCGGTAGAGCTCTTCCTGGAGGATCGCCTCCTCCACGGCGGAGGCGCCGCGGCCGCCCCACTCGGCCGGGAAGCCCATGCCGAGGTAGCCGGCCGCGTGGAGCTTCTTCTGCCAGGCGCGGCGCAGCTCGACCAGCGAGTCGGCGTCGTGCTTGGGGTCGCGCGCCTCCTGGGCGTAGGGACGCGCGAGGTTCGCCTGGAGGAAAGCGCGCACCTCGGCGCGGAACTTCTCCTGCTCGGGCGTGAAGCGCAGATCCATGAGCGGCCTCCCAAGTCGCGGGGCCGCAGGATATCAGCGCATGCGCTGCGCGGCCGTCTCGTCGCGGTGCTTGCCCAGGTAGCGGAGGAACGGGGTGCCGCCGGTGCCGACGTCGCTCGGGTTGGCGCCGCCGCCCGCCTGGCTGTGGATGTAGCGCGCCGCGTAGTCGAGATGGAGCGAGCGGAAGGCCTCGAGCCAGTGGAGGCATGCGTCGTACACCTCGGCGAGCTCTGGGTGCTCGCCGCGGAGCGTCTGCACGGCCGGCCGCACCGACTCGCTCGCCTCCACGGCCTGCAGAAGCGCGCGATGTCCGGGGGGCATGTACGCGCGCATCTCGTCCAGGTAAGCGCGCAGCGGGTCGGGGGCGTGCTCCACGCCGAGGAGCGCGTCGAGCAGCGGCACGATCGTGCTCTGGGCGCCCGTCTCGCCGCGCAGGAGCTGCGGGCCCGCGAGGGCCTCGACGCCCTCGTAGACGAGCCCGCTGGGAAGCGCCGGGTGGTTCTTCCAGCCGTGGATGAAGGGCCGCACGCGCGTGAAGTAGACGTAGGGGTCGCAGCGCTCGGGCATGCGGCGCAGGGTGCCGAGCATGGCCTCGAGCGAAGCTGGCGACCGCCTCGAGCTGGGCGCTGAGCGCGGCGGCGCGGCCCGCGTGGGCCGCCTCGAGCGCCGGCGCGGCGGCGCGCACGGCGGACGCGGCCAGCGCCTCGATCTCGACGTGCAGCAGGATGAACCAGTCCTCGTCCTGGCCGCCCAGGAAGTTCTGCACGATGGCCAGATTCTCGGCCACGAGGGGACCCTGGGCGTCGAAGCGCCGCCAGTTGTCGAGGGCGTAGGACGCGTAGGAGAGCACCGGCGGGCGACCCGCGCGCTGGGCGAGCGCGCACCAGGGCCGGGCGAGCACGGCCGGGAGCGACGCCGCGGGCGACGCGCCCTCCCAGACGTAGGCGTGCGCGAGGAACGAGAGCGCGCGCAGCGCCGCGCGCTCCTCGCCGGGCGTGCGCAGCGCCTCGAGCGAGAGCGCGGGCAGCGAGCGCACGGCGCTTCGCACGCGCTGCGCCGCGAGCTGCTTGGGCAGCTCGGCCGCGAGCTCCTGCCAGGCGCCGAGCGCCGCCGGCAGCTCGCGCTCCGGATCCGGCTCGGGCAGGAAGCCGCGCGTCGCACTCACGCCGAAGCGCTTCAGATCGGAAGCCGACAGGGTCGCCGCGTGCGCCATCTCGAGCCCCCTGGCTGACCTTCCGACTTGGTCAACACCTCGTCAACACTTCGTCAACCAGCGTCCACGGTTAGCTAGAGCTCTTCGGCGGGGGCGGGCTTGCCGAAGCGGTAGCCCTGCAAGAGGACGTCGCCGAAGCTCGCGAGGAAGACCTCCTGGTCCTCGCGCTCGACGCCCTCCGCGACCACGCGCAGGCCGAGATGGCGGCCGAGGGCGATCAGCGCGCCCACGATCGCGCCGTTGCCGCCGATCTGCGCCACCAGGCTGCCGTCGATCTTGAGCGCGTGCACGGGCAGCCGTCCGAGATAGCTGAAGGACGAGTAGCCGGTTCCGAAGTCGTCGATCGCGATCTCGACCCCGAGCGCCGCGAGCAGCTCGAGCACGCGGCCGGCCTCGCCCTGGGGGTCGATGAAGGCGCTCTCGGTCACTTCGAGCTCGAGGGCGTTGGCCGGGAGCCCGTTCGCGGCGAGGGTGCGCTTCACCAACTCGATGAACTCCGGGTGGAGCTGCTTCACCGAGACGTTCACGCACATCCGCGCGTGCGTGCGGCCCTGCTGGCGCCAGCGCGCGAGCTGGGCGCAGGCCTCCTTCAGCACCCACTCGCCCACGGCGCCGATCAGGCCGCACTCCTCGGCCAGGGCGATCAGCTCGAGCGCGGGCACCCATTCCCCCGACGCCAGCGGCCAGCGGATCAGGGCCTCGTAGGCGCGCACGTGCTGGGTCGCGGCGTCGATCTGCGGCTGGTAGTGGAGGCGCAGCCCGCCCTCGGCGAGTGCCTGCTGCAGCTCGGCCTCGAGGTGCAGCCGCCGCTCGGCGGAGGCGTTCGAGGCGGCGTCGTAGAACTCGAAGGCGTCGCGACCGCGCTGCTTGGCCGCGTACATCGCCGCGTCCGCCTTGCGCAGGAGCTCCTCACCGGTGTCCCCGTCCGCGGGCGCGCACACGATTCCGACGCTCGCCGAGATCGAGATCGACTTGCCGCCGAGCTCGATGGGCACGCGCAGCGAATCCAAGAGCCGCCGCGCGATCCGGCCCGCGTCGCGCGGGTTCGGGATCGAAGAGAGCACCACGATGAACTCGTCGCCCGCGAAGCGCGAGACGAAGGACTGCATGCGCCGCCCGTCCAGCACGCTGTCGGTGGCGCGGATGCCGCGCACGAGGCGCTGCGCCACCTCCTTCAGCAGGCGGTCGCCGTGCAGGTGGCCGAGCGAGTCGTTCACGCGCTTGAAGCGATCGATGTCGACGAACAAGAGCGCCAGCGTGCCGCCCGTCTCGCGCCGATGGGCGAGCGCAGTGGTGATGCGCTCCTCGAGCAGGCGCCGATTCGGGAGGCCGGTGAGCGCGTCGTAGAAGGCGAGCTTGCGGATGCGCTCTTCGGTGTGTCGCCGCTCGGTCACGTCCTGGATGGTCGCGAGCACGCGCGCGCCGGCGCCGGGCACGTCTTCCACGCGCTCCACGTAGTGGTGGAGGAAGCGCTTGCGCGAAGCGCCGTCGATGATGCGCACGTCGAAGTCCGAGCCCTCGCGCGCGGTCAGCGTCGTGTCCATCGTCTTCTCGAGCGCCGGGCGGTCCTCGGGGTGCACGAGCTGCTCGAGGTAGGTGTCCCGCGAGGTGACTTCGCCGGGCGCCACCGCGAGGAGCGCGCACGCCTCCGCCGAGAGCGCGAGCACGTCGCCGTCCGGGTCCCATTCCCAATAGCCGAGGCCCGCGCGGCGCTGCGACTCCGCCAGCAGGTGCTGGTTGCGGTGCAGATCGGCGAGCGCGCGGCGCAGGTCCTCGCTCACGCGCTGCAGGCGCAGCACGAAGCTCACGCGCTGGCGCAGGAGGGGCAGGTCGACGGGCTTCGCGAGGTGGTCGTTCGCGCCCGCGGCGAAGGCCTCGTGCACGGCGGCGAGCTCCTCGACCGGCGCCATCACCACGATCGGGAGCTCCTCGCCGCCCGGAATCGAGCGGATCTTCGCGCACAGACCGGGGCCGCCCTCCGGCACGCTCAGGTCCACCAGCGCGAGGCCAGGCCGGCGTTCCTGGATCAGCGCGATCGCCTCGCTCCCGCTGCGCGCCTCGGCCACCCGCAGGCCCAGCGTGGCGAGCTCCCGGCGTATGGCCGAGCGCGTGGCGGAGTCGAGATCCGCCATGAGCACCAGAGCTCCGTGCGATTCCACCAGGCCGGCCCCTCCGCGCTCCCGCGTATCGGCAGACCCCGCCCGGGGGTGAAATCAAAGGGGGCGCTGGCGCTAGTCGGCCTGGTGCGCGTCGGGCGCCTGGTAGGTCGGCTTCCCGCCCACCCAGGTCGCCACCACCTTCGCGTCGGAGATCGCGCTCGGCGGGCCGGCGAAGGGGTTGCGGTCCAGCACGACGAAGTCCGCCAGCTTTCCCGGCGCCAGGCTCCCGAGCTCCTGCTCGCGACCGAGCTGGTAAGCGCTCCCCGCGGTGTAGGCGCGCAGGGCCTGGGCAAGCGTGATCGCCTGGTCGGGCGCCAGCTTCCCGGGCTGGCCGAGCACCTCGTTCGCGCGCTCGCGCGTCACGGCCGTCTCGATCGCGTACAGGCGATCCACGGGGTCGACCGGCCAATCGCTTCCGAACGAGACGTGCGCGCCCGCGGCCAGGAGCGAGTGGATCGGATAGAGCCGCGCCATCCGCTCCGGGCCTAGGTAGGGCTCGAGCATCTGCATGGTGAAGGCCTGGCGCAGCGCCCACTGCGGCGAGAAGAGCGCGACCCCGCCGAGCTCGGCGAAGCGCGGAACGTCGGCCGGATCGACCAGCTCGAGGTGCGCGATCGCGTGGCGCACGCCGCGCGCCCCGTTCTTCTCCCGCGCTGCCGCGAGCGCGTCGAGCGCCGCGCGAACCGCCCGGTCGCCGGTCGCGTGGAAGTGGACGCGCCAGCCGTCGGCGTCGAGCGCCGTCACGAGCGCCGCGAGCTCCCCTGGCTCCGCGTACAGCTCCCCGCGCTTCCCATCGGTCCCGAGATAAGGCTCGAGCAGCGCCGAGGTCTGAGCGGGTGCCTCCATCACGCCATCGAGGAAGATCTTCGCGGTGTCGATCGCCACGCCCTGGGCGGGGTTGCCCTCGCGCGCGCCGCGCAGGCGCGCCACGACCGCTTCGGGGCTGTGCTCGACCGCCGGCGTCACGACCAGGGCGAGGTGCGCGCGCTGCAGGAGCTCGCCGCGCTCGGCGAGCGCCGTGTAGACGGGGAGCTGCTCGACGCCCACCGCCGCCGCGAGGAAGGTCGTGACGCCCACCGCGGCCAGGTGGCGCGTCGCCGCTCCGAGCTGATGCTCCTGCTGGGCGAGGCTCGGCGGCGGGATCATCGACTCCACCAGCTCGATGGCGCCATCGAAGAGGAGGCCGTTCGGGGCGCCGCTCGCATCGCGCCCGAGCTTCCCATTGGGCGGGTCGGGGGTCTCGGCGAGGATCCCCGCGCGCTCGAGTGCCCGCGAGCTCGCGAGGGCGATGTGCCCATCGGCGCTTCGCACCAGGATCGGCCGGGGGGTCTCGATCTGGTCGAGCGTGCGCTTGGTGAGCTTGGCCCCGGGCGGGACGATCTCCTGCGCCTGCCATTGCCGCACCTCGAGCCAGTCGCCAGCGCCGGCGTCCGTCTCGGCCGCGAGGCAGGCGGCCACGCGCTCCTTCAGCTCCGTCCGCGTGAGCGGGAGATAGGCGAGCGAGCAGGACTCGAGCATCGCGCCACCCGAGAGCGGGTGGACGTGGCCATCCACGATGCCCGGCATCACGAAGCGCCCCGCGAGCTCGATGACGCGGGTCTTGCGTCCGATGTGGGCGGCCGCGTCGGCGTCGCTGCCCACGAACACGATGCGGTCGCCGGTCAGCGCGAGCGCCTGGGAGAGCGTGTCGCTGTCGCCCGCGCTGAAAACGCTCCCGCCCCGCAGCACGAAGTCGGCGGCGGGAATCCGGGGCGCGTGCGGCTCGCCCGCGCAGCCAAGCAACCCGAGCCCGAGCGCGCTGGTCAGCCCGAGCGCGGAGCGCACGCCCATCAGCGCGGCTCTAACACCACGACGGGAATCTCGCGATCGGTGCGCGCCTGATAATCGTTGTAAGGCGGGTAGATCGCGCACATGCGCGGCCAGAGCGCGGCCTTCTCCTCCGCGCTGGCGCGCCGCGCGCGGTAGCTCCGCTCGCCGCGCGGGGTCGCGAAGGAGACCTCGGGGTTGGCCTCGAGGTTCGTGTACCAGACCGGGTGGCGCGGCAGGCCGCCCTGTGAAGCGATCAGCACGATGCGCTCGCCGTCGGCCAGATAGATGAGCGGCGCGACGCGCGGGCCGCCGGACTTGCGGCCCGTCGTGGTGAGCAGCCCGACCGGCGCGCCGCCGCCGGGAAACTTCGCGCCGAGCCGGCCCCCCGAGATCCGGAAGAGCTTCACGTTGAGCCAGCTCATCGCGCGGATGAAGGGCTTTGCGCGCCGCAGCTCGGCCTCGGTCGACTTGGGTGCCGCCACGTCGGTCTCCTTACTTGGTGGTCGAGATGCCGCCGTCCACCGGGATCACCGCGCCCGTTACGAAGGCGCCGGCGCGCGACGCGAGATACACCGCGATGCCCGCCATGTCCTCCGGCTCCCCGATCCGGTTCATGGGACAGCTCTTCTTGATGCTCTCCCCGAAGCGCTGCAGGGTCTCGTGCATCATCTTGCTCTCGAAGGGCCCCGGCGCGATTGCGTTGACCGTCACGCTGGGCGCGAGCTTGCGCGCGAGCACCCGGCTCATGTGGTGCACGCCGGCCTTGCTCGCGGAGTAGGCGTAGGTCTCGAGCAGCGGGACCGTGAGGCCGTCGATCGAGCCGACGTTGATCACGCGCGCGGGGTCGCCGGGCGCGGCGGCTGCCTCGAGTCGCGGGAGGAGGAAGCGCGTCAGGTCGAACACCGCCTTCAGATTCAGATCGACCACCTTGTCCCAGCCCGATTCGGGGAACTCCGCGAGGGGCGCGCCCCAGTTGGCGCCGGCGTTGTTCACGAGCACGTGCAGGCGCGGCTCGCGCTCGGCGATCGCGTCGGCGAGCGCCCGCGAGCCGCCCTGGCTCCCCAGGTCCGCGACCAGCGGGATGGCGCTCGCGCCTAGCCGCTTCGCGGCCTCCTCGCACTCGCCCCGCTTGCGCGCCGCGAGGTAGACCTTGGCGCCCGCGCCGACGAGCCCGCCCGCGATCATCTCGCCGATCCCCCGCGATCCCCCGGTCACCAGCGCGACCTTTCCGCGCAGCGAGAAGAGCGAGTCGAGCGTGGTCGCCATCGGGCACTCCTTGCGAGGCGCGGCAGCGTAGCCGAGCCGTCCGGGGCCTTCGCGTGCCAAGATGCGCTCCGATTACTCGGAGGCGCCATGCGCGCTCGAATCTCGGCTCCCGCCCTCGGCATCGCCCTCGCGCTGGGCTGCGGCCCCGCGACGCCCGCCGCCCCGCCGCCCGCTCCCGGGGCCGACGAAGCGGGCTTCACCGCCCCGAGCCAGGCCACCGCCGACGCGAACGCGCGCTTCGGCGCCGCGCTGCCGCTCGCCGACGAGCAGGACTTCGCCGACGCGAAGCAGGGGCTGATCGAGAGCGAGCCCGGGCTGCGCATCGAGCTGCCCGGCGGCCGCGCCTTCGACCAGGCCTCCTTCGCGTTCGTCTCCGGGGATGCGCCGGCCAGCGTGAACCCGAGCCTCTGGCGCCAGGCCAAGCTCAACGGGATTCACGGCCTGTTCCGCGTCGCCGAGGGCATCTATCAGGTGCGCGGCTACGACGTCTCGAACATGACGTGGATCCGCGGCAAGAGCGGCTGGATCGTGGTGGACCCCCTGACGAGCGTCGAGGCCGCCGCGGCGGCGGTGGCGCTCGCGCGCAAGCACCTGGGCAACGACCCGGTGACGACGTTGATCTTCACCCACAGCCACGTCGACCACTTCGCCGGGGCGCGCGCGGTGGTTCCGGACGACGCGCTCCCCGGCGTGCGCGTGGTCGCCCCGAAGCGCTTCGTCGAGGAAGTGACGAGCGAGAACGTGCTGGCCGGCGTCGCGATGGGCCGGCGCGCGACCTACCAGTTCGGCCTCGGGCTCCCCGACGGCCCGCGCGGCTACGTCGACACCGGGCTCGGCAAGCAGCCCGCCTCCGGCACCTCGAGCTTCGCGATGCCGACCGACCTCGTGGATCACACGCCCCAGGAGCTCGAGCTCGACGGCGTGCCCTTCGTGTTCCAGTACGCGCCCGAGTCCGAGGCGCCCGCGGAGCTCACCTTCTACCTGCCCGACGTGGAAGGCCTACTGCGGCGCGGAGATCGTGAACCGCACCATGCACAACCTCTACACGCTGCGCGGCGCGAAGGTGCGCGACGCGCGCAAGTGGAGCGGCTACATCGACGAGGCGATCCGGCTCTTCCCGGACGCCGAGGTCGAGTTCGGGAGCCACACCTGGCCCACGTTCGGGAAGGAGCGCGTGCGCGCGTTCCTCAAGGGCCAGCGCGACACCTACCAGTACATCCACGACCAGACGCTGCGGCTCGCAAACCAAGGGCTCGGACCGCGCGAGATCGCCGAGGAGATCGAGCTCCCGCCGCAGCTCGCGAGAGTCTTCGCGAACCGCGGCTACTACGGCACGGTCCGCCACAACGCGAAGGCCGTCTACCAGTTCTACTTCGGGTGGTACGACGGAAACCCCGCGAACCTCGATCCGCTGCCGCCCGTCCCGCTGGCCAAAAAGTACGTGGAGGCGATGGGAGGCGCGGCCGCCGTGAAGGCCCGCGCGCGCGCCGCGCTCGAGGCCGCCGACTATCGCTGGGCGGCGACGCTCCTCGACCATCTCGTCTTCGCAGAGCCCGAGGACGCCGAGGCGCACGCGCTCCTGGCCTCGGCCTACGACCAGCTCGGCTATCAGGCGGAGAGCGGGGTGTGGCGCGCGGTCTATCTGCGCGGCGCGGACGAGCTGCGCCACGGCATCTCCGGCCCCACGGTCGGCGCCTCCAGCGCGGCCGGCATCCTGGCGCGCATTCCGCTCGACCTCTTCTTCGCCGCGATGGCGACGCGCGTCGACGGCGTGAAGGCGGCGGAGCAGGACCCGCTGACCGTGAACTTCGTGTTCACGCGACGTGGGCGAGACGCACGTCCTCACGCTCGAGAACGCCGTCCTCCACCACTGGCAGCGCGAGGCCGATCCGGCGGCCGCGGCCACCGTGCGCCTCACCCGCCCGATGTTCCTGCGGCTCGGCAGCGGCGAGGCGGGGCTCAAGGACTTCATCTTCTCGGACGAGCTCGACGTGGACGGGAGCCGGACGGCCCTCGTCTCGCTCTTCTCGGTGCTCGTGCGCCCGGACGGGAACTTCCCGATCGTGACGCCCTGAGCAAGGAGCCTGACCCAAATCGAAATTTCGGGGTCAGACCCCGGGATTTCGATTCTTGGGTCGGGCCCCCCAGGCGAGGGCGAAGAGGAGCACGCCCGCGCCGGTCACGACGAGCAGGCGAGGGGACGAGCCGGCCACCATCGCGGCGCAGAGGGCAGCCCCGCTCGCGCCGAGCACGCGGTCGAGCGTCGGGCCCGCGCGCAGAGCGGCGAGGCACGCGCCCGCGTAGGTGAGGAGCGCGAACAGGGTCGAGACCTCGATCAGCACCCCGAACTGCTGGCCCAGGGTCGGGGAGATACTGAGCGCGGCGGCGGCCGTGCCGACGAGGGCGGCGGTGAGCAGGCCGATCGCCGGCGTGTCGCCCCGCCGCAGTCGAGCGAAGGCGCGGGGGAGTTGACCGCGCTCCGCGGCGGCGAGACTCACCTGCGCCGTCACGAGCACGAAGCCGGCGAGGGTCGCGAGCGACTTCAGCATCGCGGCCCCGGCGATGAGCGGTCCGAAGCCCATCCCGAAGGCGCGCTCTGCGGCCAGGGCGAAGGGCGCGGGCGACGCAGCGAGCTCGCGCGCGGGCACGAGGCCCAGGATCACGCTCGTGGCGGAGATGTAGACCAGGGCGGCGATCCCGACCCCGGCGAGCGTCGCGATCGGGACGTTGCGCTCGGGCTTCTCGACCACCGCGGCCGCCACGGAGGCGCTCTCGAGACCCGTGAACGCCCAGAACACGAGGACCAGCGAGCTCGGCACCACCGCGAGCCACGGTTGGCCCGTGGGATTCCAGGCCTCCCGGTAGAGGCCGGCTGTCGAAGGCGAGCCAGCCGAGGCTCCCGATCAACAAGAGCGGAACCAGCCCCGCGACGAACAGGAGGCCGTCCACCTGCGCCACGAAGCGCGGGCTCACCCAATTGAGCGCCGCGACGGCCCAGAGCAGGGCGACGCTCACGGCGGCGAGGCGTGCGCCGGATTCGAGGCCGGGGACGAGGGCCGCCAAGTAGCCCGCCGCCGCGGCGGCGATCGCGACGTTTCCGATCAGGCAGCTCGCCCAATAACAGAGGCTCGCCTGGAAGCCGGCGAACGGCCCGAACGCCGCGTAGACATAGCTCGCCGGTCCGCCGGTGAGCGGCTGGCGCTGCGTCAGTCGCGCGAACACGAGGCCCAGCACTAGGGCGCCGAGCGTCGCGAAGCCCCAGCCGAGGAGCGTGATGCCGCCCAGGTGCGCGAGGGTCGCGGGCAGCAGGAACACGCCCGAGCCGATCATGTTGCCGGCCACGAGCACGGTCGCGAGCGCGGGGCCGAGCTTGCGGCTCCCGCTCACGACCGGGCGCGACTCCAGCCCGCCGGCGGAGGGTCGAGCTCGCGGCACTCGGGGATGCGCTCGCGCAGGCGCGCGGCGAAGCTGCGCAGGCACACCTCGCTCGCGCCGACCGGGCCGGCGCGGTAGCTGCTCGATCCGATGCCCGCCTGCACGCGCTCGATGAGAGCCTTGTCCTCGAGGTTCACTCGGCGGTTGATGCGCCAGTTGAGATAGCGCGCGGCGCGCATCTCGCGGCGCTCGTCGGGCAGCGCGTAGGCGATCTCGCGGATCACCGTCTCCGTCGGCGAGACGGGGATCCACTGCATGAAGTCGATCTGATCGGGGTAGACGTCGAACGCAAAGTTGGGCCAGAGCTTGAAGTAGACCCAGCTGCGCTGGCGCTCAGGCGGAAGGCCCGGGACCGCGGGCAGGAGCTTCTGGTAGGCGCGCTCCGACCAGCGCCCAGAAGGCTCGGCCTGGAGCTCGCCGGAGAGGCGATCGATCCACTCCCCCGCCTCGACTCGATAGCTGCAGCCGAAGAGCCGCGTGAGCCCGGGATGCGCCACGCGAATGTGGAGGCCGTCGGAGTAATTCTCTCCCACGATCTTCCAGTTCGCCGCGCGCGGACGCAGCCGCACTCGCCCGCTGGGCTCTAGCGCCTCGAAGCGGTGGAGTGCGATCTCGTCCGCGTGCGGAGCGAGCATCTCCGCGACGCTCGGGCCGCCTGGCTCGAGCCGCAGGAACACGAAGCCCGCACAGAGCTCGGTCTCCACGGCCGCGAGCCCGTGCGCGCTCTTGTCGAGGCCCGCGAAGGCGCCCTCGGTCACTCCCGCCAGCCGGCCGTCGAGGTCGTAGCTCCAGGCGTGGTACGGGCAGACGATCCGCCGGCAGTGCCCGCTCGACCCGTCGAGGAGCCGCGCGCCGCGGTGGCGGCAGACGTTGTGGAAGCCGCGCACCGCGCCGTCGGCGCCGCGCACCACGAACAGGAGCTCGCCCAGGAACTCGAAGGTGTGGAAATCGCCCGGCCTCGGGATGTCGTGCTGGTGGCACACGATCTGCCAGGAGGGCCGCAGCACGCGCTCGCGCTCGAGCGCGAAGAACTCCGCATCGCGGTAGACCCAGGCGGGCAGGCTCTGGTCGTCAGTGGTGCGCATGCGTGGGCAGCCAGGCTGCGCGGTCACCCCTCGGACGGGGAGGGCGCGATCTGGCAGACGAACTCCTCGAACTTCCCGCTCTTCCCGAGCGGGAGGCGGTCCTCGAAGTAGCTGAAGCGGAGCGCAAAGGGAAAGCCCAGCGAGGCGAGGATCACGCGGCGCAGGCGCTCCTCCTCGGCGCTCTCGAGGGGTCGCTCGCAGACCAGGCGCACCTCGATCATCAGGCTCGACTCCTGGACCAGCTGGACCTGGGAGATCGGCGCCACCTGTCGGAAGCGCGAGAATCCGACCAGGGGCCAGTGCCGCGTGCCGTCCGGCTTGCGCACCAGGTTGCGCTCGCGCCCGAGGATGCGCCGCAGCGTCGGCAAGCCCCGCCCGCACGGGCAAGGCCCGGCGAGCTCCGCGAAGTCTCCGATGTCGTAGCGCACGATCGGCGTCGCGAAGTTGTGGAGATCGGTGATCACGACGCGCCCGATCTCGCCGTCCGAGCAGGGGCTGCCGTCCTCGCGCAGCACCTCGACGATCAAGCTCTCCGCCGTCGTGTGGTAGAGGCCGGTCTCGGGGCACTCGAGCGCGATGTTCCCGACCTCCTGAGACGAGTAGAGGTCCTCGACGCACGTCCCGAAAACGCGCGCCGCTGCCTCGCGGAGCTCGGGGGAGAGCGTCTCGCCGATGGTGCGGATGTGCGCGAGCCGCAGCGCGAGCGGCCGCGCCTCGCAGGCGACGGTGAGCGCGGCCAGGTTGCTCGGGTAGACGATCAGGCAGGCGGGCTGGAACTTCTCGAGCAGCGCGATCTGCTCGTGGATCGGCGTGCTGATCGGAATGCCCTGGGAGGGCCCGCTCTCGAACAGGAGGCTCACGGGGGCTCCCCAGCTCGGCGCCTCCTCGTACTCGCGGATGTTCGCGCGGATCGCAGTCAGGCGGCCCGTGAAATCGCGGCGCTGCCAGCGGTGGTCGCGCAGCGTCATCGCCATCCAGAAGAGCCGGCTGATCGCGGTGCGCTTCACGACGACGGGCTCGCCCGTCGAGCCGGAGCTGCGCCCGTCGCTGAGCGGAAGGTGGGATTGCGGGATCTCGCGACACACGAGCGCGTCGCCCCCGCGCTCGAGCGTGCGCCGCGAGAGGAGCGGCAGACGCGCGAGCCCTTCCGGCTCGGCCAGCTGCTCGGGTCGGAGCTCCGCGTCTCGCAGCCGACGCAGGAAGGGCGGGGACTGCAGCGCGGCGTGCTCTGCCAGCCTGCCCAGCTGGGTGCGCTGGCGCGCGGCGAGCTCGTCGGAGGAGAGCCACTGCGTGCCCTCGAGCTCGTGGAGCAGCGCCGCGAGCGTGGCGTGCGGGCCGGCGAGGAGCGGGGGCCACTCCACGCCCTCGACGTTGCCGCGCAGCGGGGGTGCCTCCAACGACGGGCGGCTCACAGCGCAGCCTCCAGGACGGGTCCCATCCCGGGAGACTACAATGGCGGCCGCCCGGCTATTGGGGGGCGACGTCCAAGCCGCGCTCAGCCCATGAAGAAGGCGTTCAGCTTGTTTCCGTCGAGGTCGCGGAAGTAGCCGGCGTAGAAGCCGTCGCCGCGGGGGCCGGCCGGGCCTTCGTCCTTGGCGCCGAGCTCGAGCGCCTTCTTGTAGACGGCGTCCACCTTCGCCTTGCTGTCCACCTGGAGGGCGACCATCACGCCGTTGCCCACCGTCGCCGCCTTCTTGTCGAAGGGAGCGGTGAGGGCGAGCATGGGCGAGCCGTCCGTGCCCCAGGCGATGAAGGTGCCGAAATCCATCTGGCGCTTCGCGCCGAGCGAGCCGAGCAGCGTGTCGTAGAACTTGGCCGCGCGCTGAAGATCGTTCGTGCCGAGAGTGACGTAACCGATCATTGGGGGTGCCTCTCTTGGATTGGAGTGAGTCTTGGATAGGAAGTTTGGGGTGAGCGACGGGGATCGAACCCGCAACCTCGAGGTTCACAGCCTCGCGCTCTAACCAGTTGAGCTACGCCCACCGCCGAGGGAAGCCAACCTAGGTAGGGTGCAACGGCATGTCAACGCGAGCCGCGCCCATCGTTCTGTCATCAATCCACGCCCGCGGGGCGCGCAACGGCGCCCGCCGGTAGAATCGTCTCGATGAGCCCGCGCCCCGAAGATCTCGTCGATCTCACGCGCTTTCCGCTCTTCGGCCTCGACTCGCCGCGCGGCCGGGAGGTGGTCCGCGAGGCGCACGCCGAGCGCGCGCGCACAGGCATGGCCGTGCTGCCTGGCTTCCTGCGTGGCGAGGCGATCGAGCCCCTGCGGCGCGAGTGCGAGCAGCTCGCTCTGCTCGGCTACTTCTCCGAGGTGCGGGGCAGCCCCTACCTCGAGGCGCCGCCGCCAGACCTCCCCGACGACCATCCGCGGCGCACGTTGCAGCGCACTGCGCTCACGGCCGTCGCGTACGATCTCTTCCCGGCCGAGAGCAGGCTGCGGGCGCTCTACGAGTCCGACGTGCTCATGGAGTTCGTGCGGGTCTTGCTCGGGCGCGCCTGCCTCTACCGCTACGCCGATCCCTTCGGTGCGCTGAACCTGGCGTCGATGCGCGACGGCGACGAGCTGCACTGGCACTACGACCAGACCGACTTCGTGGTCTCGCTGGCGATCCAGTCGAGCGACGCGGGCGGCGCGTTCGAGTGCGTGCCGCTCGTGCGCAGCGCCGCCGATGAGAACTACGACCGGGTGCGCGAGGTGTTGGGGGGAGGCGCCCGCGACGCCGTCCGGGCGATCCCGATGACTCCGGGCACGCTGATGCTCTTCGAGGGCCGCAACTCGCTCCACCGCGTCTCGCCGATCCGCGGCGCGCGGCCGCGCTACGTGGCCCTGCTCGCGTACGACACGCGCCCGGGTACCGACAGCTCGCCGCTGCTCAAGCGGGTCCGCTACGGCCGCTTGCCGGGCGATCCGCTGCCGTGACGCGCGCGATGGAGATCGGGGAGAGCTTCGTAGGCGAGGGCGCCGATGCCGCGCACGTGAATACGGTGCTCGGGCCGCGCTCGGGGCCGGTCGGTACCGCGTGGGCCACAGCGCTCGCGACGCCGTCAGCGGGGCACACGCCGTTCGTCGCGGTCGTGCGCCCGGGCCTGCCTGCGAAGCCGCTCACGCTATTCGTCAACAAGGCCGCCATCGCCGACGACGGGCATGCGCGGCTGACGTGGGGCGCCGCCCAGGCGGGGGTCGCCAGCGGGGTCGCAGACGCCGTGGCTGACGGCGTGATCGGGCGCGGAGACGTGGACGAGCTCGCGCTGATCGCCGCGGTCTGGGTCGACCCCGCAGCTCGCGACGCCGAGGCGGTGTATCGGAACAACCGAGCCGCCACGCGCGCCGCCCTGGAGAGTGGTCGCGCGGATCAGCCGGCGCTCGACGACGTGCTCGAGGCGCGCCTCGCGCCCCGCAATCCGTTCTTCTCCGTCGGACGTTGAGGCGGGTTGTCCGAGGGATGGCGTAGAGTCCGCGCCGAGCGGAGGACAAGCCATGATCGAGCGCGAGATCGACATCCGAACCGACGACGGCGCGATGAACACCTTCGTCACGCATCCCGAGGAGGGCGGTCCCGTTTCCGCCGGTTTTCTTCTACATGGACGCTCCCGGCAAGCGCGAAGAGCTCCACGACATGGCGCGGCGCATCGCGACCGTCGGCTACTGCGTGGTGCTGCCGAACCTCTACTACCGGCGCACGCGCGACTTCGGCATGGAGCGCACCGAGGAGGGCATGAAGCGGATGTTCGAGATGATGAATCATCTCTCGAACACGCTGGTCGTGCGGGACACCGCGGCGCTGCTCGCCTCACGTCGACGCCCAGGAGGCCGTGCGGCCCGGGCCGGTCGGCGCGGTCGGCTACTGCATGAGCGGGCCCTTCGTCGTCGCCGTCGCCGCGGCCTATCCCGAGCGAATCACCGGCGACCGCCTCGATCTACGGCGCGCGGCTGATCAGCGACGCGCCCGACTCGGCGCACCTGGTCGCCCCGAAGATCAAGGGCGAGATCTACTTCGCCTGCGCCGAGATCGACCGCTGGGCGCCCAAGGCGCAGATCGACGAGCTCGAGGGCATCCTGCGCAAGGCGCGAGTCAACCACCGGATCGAGTGGTACCCGGGCGCCGAGCACGGCTTCGCCTTCCCGCAGCGCGAGGGCATCTACCACAAGCCCACCGCCGAGCGGCACTGGGAGCGCCTCTTCGCGCTCTTCGCGCGCAACCTGAAGCGCTAGGCCCGGTGCGCCCGGCCGGCGTAGCCGACCCGCCCCGAGCCGGCGGCGGCTCGCGCGAGACGGGACCTCCTCGGACCTTCAGTCCCTGCGCACGACCAGCTTGATCGCCGGCTCGGGGAAGGCCTTGGGCGCGTCCTCCCAGTCGACGATGCGCGTCGTGACTTCGCCCGGCTGCAGTCTTCCGCCGCGACCTGTTCGCAGCACCTCGGGCAGGAGCGCCGCCGCGTGACACCGCCCGATCAGGAAGCGGACGCCCAGCGTGTAGAGCCGGCCGAGCGCATCGGGACGGGCGCCCGATAGAAGCTCACGCTCTGACAGAGCCCCTCGGGCTCGGTGCAGCGGAGCGCGTAGTCGAGGCCGGCGGGCGTGAGTGCCCGCGTCGACGACGATCGGGTAGCGGCGCTGCCGTTGGCCGAAGTCGGTGCGCAAGGGGCGCGCACCGAGGCGCTCGGCGAGCGCAAGGGACCTCCTCGTCGTCGCTCGCGAAGTCGACGCTCGCAGCGCCGAGCGCGAGCGCCGCCTGCACCGCGTAGAGCGGGATGCTCTTCGGCCTCCGTGGCTCACGATCAGGACGTCGCTGCCAGGCCGCGCGCGCAAGTGCGGCGCCACGGCGCGATAGCCGTCGAGCACGTTGTCGGAGACGCTCGCCAGGGAGACCGGATCGAGCCCCGGCGCGAGCGGCTGGAGCATCGCGTTCGCGAACGGCACGAGGATCCGCTCCGAGAGCATCCCGCCGTACTCGACGCCCGAGAGCGGCTGCATGCCGTAGTCGGAGAGCACGGGGTAGGCGTCGCAGTTCGCGGTATGACCCCTGGCGCACGAGGGGCAGCGGCCGCAGGAGAGCTGGAAAGCGACCACTACGCGCTGGCCGATCTCGAGGCCCCGCACGTCGTCCCCGAGCTCGCAGGATCTCCCCCACACACTCGTGGCCGAGCGCGAAGGGTCCTCGCTGGGGAATCGTCCCCGAGACGAGGGCGCGGTCGATGTCACAGCGAGCGACGGCGAGCGGGCGAACCAACGCTTGGCCGTCGGCCTGGATGCGGGGCTCCGGGACGTCCCGCCATTCGATCCTGTCGACTCCAGTGCAAGTGAGTTGTCGCATGCAGCGACCGTACGGGAGCCCCGATCTCCCGCAAACGCAATCTCTGCACTTGCGCTTGCACGGCGCGCAACGCGGCCTTCGCCGCCCGTCACTCCAGCCGCCGCCGCAGCCAGTCGCGCAGCGCCCGCGATCGGCGGATCGCGGAGGCTCTCCGGCCGGCACACGAAGTGATAGGTGACGGGCGAGCGCACGGAGAGCGGAAACGGCCGCACCAGGCGGCCCTCGCGCAGGCGGCGCTCGCAGTGCAGGGGCGACCCGAGTGCGACGCCCTGGCCCGACTCGGCAGCGCTGAGCGCGATCCCGATGTGGTCGTAGGTCACCTCTCGCCGAGGCACGAGCCCCGCGAGCCCTGCCTCGCGCAGCCACCACGACCATGCGTCGGGCAGGTGAGTTCGATGGATCAGGGTGTGCTCGGCAAGGTCCGCCGGGACCCGGAGCGGCGGGTCAGCCGAGGCAAGCTCGGGTGCGCATACCGGGAACAGCTCCAGCGCGAGCAGCGGGTCACTGTGCAGCCCTTCCCAAGGCCCCGTCCCGAAGCGGATCGCCGCGTCGACGCGATCGCGTTGGAAGTCGGCGTAGCGAAGGGTCGCCTCGATCTCGATCCGCAGCTCCGGGTGCGCGCGCTCGAACTCGGGCAGATGCGGCACCAGCCAGCTCTCGGTGAACGATGCGAGCGAGCTGACGCGCAGCACGCGGACATCCGGCTCGACGAGCTCCTGCTGGGCAGTCTCGAGCGGCGCCAGCGCACGCTCGACAGCCTGCCGATACCGCTCGCCGCTCTCCGTCAGCTCGAGGCCTGGGTTCAGCCGCGAGAAGAGCGGAATGCCGAGATGGTCCTCGAGCGCCTGGATCCGCCGACTCAGGGCCGAGGGCGATACGTGCAGCTCGCGCGCCGCGCGCTTGAAGCTTCCTGTGCGCGCAGCGGCTGCGAACGCTCGCAGCGAGTCCATCGAGGGCAGGTCACGTCGCGGCAGAGCTCGGCGCCGGCGCACGCTGCAAGGCTAGCCCGGCGCGGCAGCGGGGTGGATCGGTGTGCTGGTTCTCGAGCGTTTGATCGCACAGTCGTCGCTCGAGCCGCGCGTCGTGCTGACATTTCCGCGGCCCGGCTCCGCCTACTGGAGCCCGGAGACCGTTGCGGCCGTCGAGGCGCGCTGCGTGCTCGGCATGGACATGCGCCCGTATCGGAGGAACGCATAGCCTCGGCTCCGGCGGGCGTTCTGACGCTCGAGGAGCTCGGCCGACATCAGCGGCCGCTGAGAGCTCCGGCGGCGCTCGAACTCGAGTGGATCCGGAAGCCGTCGCGGGCCCGCGCGGCCCCATGACCCATGACCCAGCGAACGCCCGCTATAGATAGGGCCGACGCCCCGGTAGCTCAGGGGACAGAGCGGCTGCCTTCTAAGCAGCGGGTCGCAGGTTCGAGTCCTGCCCGGGGCGCCAACGCAACTGCGCGTAGTTGCAGCCGGGTGACTCACAACTTCGCCGCAGGTGCGCCACAGCGGCGGCTTGGGTCGCCACTCAATCGGCACTCCGTACGCCGAGGTGCCACGCGATCTTCGTGACACTTCGTCACGCGGCTGCGTGCGTCTCGAGTAGCTTGGTTCCATCCACCGGGAGAAGACGTGCGATGCGCATGAAGGCTCTCGCGATCACGATCGGACTCGGCGTCCCGCTTGCCTTCGTCGGCCACGCGTTCGCCGGTTGGTCGGGAGCAGCGGTGGCCGTGGCGATCGTAGGACTTGAATCGATTCTGTGGGCCCAGGGTGGGCCACGCCGCCGGCGCCGTGTACCAAGCTTTTTGGGTGGCCTCAATCACTGAGGACGCAGAGAGCGGTTCCTTCTCGATCACCGTTCCCGAGCCTGCGATCGCGAGCCTGATGGCCGCGGGGCTGCTCGCGCTCGGATTCAAAGGAAGGACTCGAGGGCGTTCGGCTCACCTCTCGTCCATTATCTCGTGTCGAATCTACCGGCACGCAAACGCAGACAGCGTTGGAGCGATTTCCCACCTTTGAAACGCAACGTCCCCGCGTTTCAGGTCTATCTGACGATCTTCTCGCACAGACGAGACTCTGCGCCCATCCTCAATGCAGTGTGTCGGCGATCACCGCCGCGCCGACGAGCTACGCGATAGGTTGCGTCGGCTCCGTCATTTCCCTGAATGACGTAGCCCCGAGCCGAGGTTGGCGATGGTCGCCGCCTCGGCTCACTTGCTCAGGCTGTCGCGCGCTCGTGGACGGGCGGGAAGCGAGCGCTCAATGATTCCACCACGCGCGATCCGAGAACGAGCGAAGGTCGAGTTCGAATGTCCAGCAGGATCGATGCTGCTGGGCAATGTGGAAATACGTGTTCGCGATCTCGCCTGGAAGCATCAGCCCGTCGTGCACGCCGCCGCGTGTCTCGCGCAGCTGTTGGAATCTCTCCGGACCGAGCATCTTCCCCAAGGTATCGGGCGCGTCCACTGCGCCATCGATGACGATGTGGGCGACGTGAATTCCCTTGGGCGAGAATTCCGCGTTGAGCGTCTGGCACAGCATGCGCCGTCCGCCCATCGCCGATGCGTGGGAGTGCTGGCCCGCGTTCCCGCGCATCGCCGCGGTCGCGGAGGTCACGAGGATCGTGCCTTTGCCGCGCGCTTCCATGAGCGGTGTCACGGCCGACGCGAGACGAAACAGGCCAAACGTGCAGAGTCGCCAGCCCAGCTCGAAGGCCTTGTAGCTCGTCGCCTTCAGCCCCCGATCGCCGATCTGTGCCGCCCAGGTTGTACACCACGACCTCGATCGGCCCGATCTCGGCCTCGACGGAAGCGACTCGCGCTTCGATGCTGTCGGGGTCGGCGGCGTTCAACAGGTAGCCGGTGGCCGAGCCACCCTCGTCCTGGATGAGTTGCACCAGCCGCCTGAGACCCTCGGCGTCGCTCCGCCGGCAGAGCACGGCGTGAAAACCGCCCTTGGCAAAGCGTCGAGCGACGTTGCCGCCGATGCCGGCCCCGGCGCCGACCACCAGACATACGGGCTTCGGGTCGCTGTCCATTGGCTCGTATCTCCTCCAGCATGGGTCGCCCGATGATGCATCCGACGCGGCGTCCCTCGCATCCTCTTCTGCTACGGACGGACAAACGATGCGGAGACACGGACCGAATCCGACCGCGCCGTCGTGCGCCGACGGAGAGGGTGGTACCGTCGCTCGATGGATCCGGGCGCCCGCCGCGCCGCCAGTGCCCGCGTCGATCGGAGAGGAATCCCATGGCGAGCGCGCTAGACGGCTACGACCCGTTCGCACCCGCGGTGGTGGCCGACCCGTACCCGTACTACGCCCGGATGCGCGAGGCCGAGCGCGCACCGTTTCTCGCGCCGTTCGGCATGCACCTCGTCACGCGTTACGAAGACGTGTCCGCAATCCTGCGAAACTGGGGGCTCTTCTCGTCCGACGAACGGAAGTCCGCGGGACCGCGACCGCGCCGCAAAACCTCCACCGGCGCTACGGTGCTCGGCTCCGATCCTCCCGATCACACGCGCCTGCGCGCGCTGGTCACGCGGAGGTTCGCGGCGCGCAACGTCGCGGCATGGGAAGCCGACATTCGCGCGATCGTCGATCGGCTCTTGGACGACGCCCTGAAGAATGGCGTGATCGACGTGATGCGCGACCTCGCGGTTCCGCTGCCGGTGATGGTGATCGCGAAGCTGCTCGGCATCCCGACTGCGGACATTGCGCGCTTCAAGGCCTGGTCGGACAACGAGGTGAAGAACATCGGGTCGCACACTCCGCCGACCGAGGTCGAGCGTCTCGAACGCAGCTCCGCCGAGCTGTACGCCTACTTCGTGGAAGCGATTCGCCGGGCGCGTCTCGAGGGGGACAACGGCCGGGACGATCTGATCGCGACGCTGACGGCGGCGCGCGACGAGGGCGACGCGCTCTCGGAGGTGGAGCTCGTGGAGTTCCTCGTGCTTCTGCTGCTCGCGGGGAACGAGACCACGACGAACCTGATCGGCAATGGAATGCTCGCACTCGCCCGCCACCCCAATCAGCAGAGACGGCTGCGTGAGAATCCGGCGCTGCTGTCGAGCGCCGTCGAGGAATTCGTGCGCTTCGACGGGCCGGTTCAATCGACGCGGCGCATCCTGACCGGGCCCGCGGCGGTCCACGGGGTGGAGCTCGACAAGGGAGCTGCGGTCGCTGTGGTGCTCGCCTCAGCAAATCGAGATCCCGCGCTGTGCGCTGCGCCGGAGGCGCTGGACGTCGCGCGCGTCGATCCCGGGCACGTCGGCTTTGGTCACGGACTCCACTTCTGCCTCGGCGCCTCGCTCGCGCGCCTCGAGGCCAAGCACGCCTTCCGCGCGTTGCTGGAGAGGACGCCGCAGCTCGAGTTGGCGGTTCCGGAGGCGGCACTGCCGTACACGACGAGCTTCTTCCTGCGCGGCCTCACGGCGCTGCCGTTTCGGCGCGCCCCGTAGGCGCGAGGAAGAAGGACAAGAAATTAAATTCGAACTCGTCGCACAACGCTTGCCGGTCGCGCCAGGGGCGGCCGATCGTCGGACACTTCCCAGAACGTGGCCCGGCTCAACCCTCAGGGCAGGCCCGACAGTCGTCCTAGGTAGCTATTGCGAAGACTCCAATGCGACCTTGAGCCGCGCCAGCCGCCTCTCCCACATCTTCCTACCGATCCGGGCGAAGACGGGAGATAGGAGTTCGAGGGGGCCGACGGGGTTGGGGCTCAGGTTGACGACAACGGTCGTATCGCCGTTCGTTTGGCCGAAGGCAAGAAATCCCTTCGGCCTGAGCGGCCCCAACGTCGACGCGATCTCACGCACGCGTTCTTGTCAAGATTCGACGAAGAAGCGGAAAACCTCCGCTACCGGACGCGCGATCCTCGTGGTCGACTCGATCTGGCCATGACTCAAAACTTAGCTGCGCCGTGGCGCACCAACCCTCCTGGATCCGCGCGCGGAGATGGAGCGCGCTATCCGAAGGCAAACGCCAACAGCCCGACTCCGCTAGCGGAACGCCGGGATCACCTCGCGGGAGAACAAGTCCAGGCTCGCCATGATCTTGTCGTGGGCGAGGCCGCCGAACTGGAACCAGCAGATGATCTGGTCGGCCCCCGCGTCTCGGTACTTGGCGATGACGTTGCGCACGGTGTGGGGGCTGCCGATGCCGTAGACCGCCGACTCGACCAGCTTCTCGAGCGGCGGCACTTCGCGGCTGCGCTGCTCCCAGGTCTGGCCGCCTTCGGGGTGGGCGAGGTCCCAGTAGTGCTCGTAGCCGGGGATGCGATTCTCGCGGAACGGTTGGAAGAGTGCGGCGTTCATCCGCTGCATCCAGGCCATGGGGGCTCTCGCCTCCTCGATCGCCTGCGCGTCGGTCGGGCGGCAATGGACGTTGAGGAGGATCGCGACCCGATCGTTCACGAAGTCGCCCGCGGGCTTGCAGGTCTTGATCGCCTCTCGGTACGCCTGGATGCGGTCGCGCGTGCCGTCGGGCGTTCCGACGACGAATCCGAGCATGCCCACACCATGCCGCCCAGCGAGCTCGAACGTCTCGGGGCTCGTCCCAGCCAGCCACAGCGGCGGATGGGGCTTCTGTACCGGCTTCGGGATGATGTTTCGAGGCGGGACCCGGAAGTACTTGCCGTGGTGCTCGAAACGTTCTTCCCGCCACATGCGCGGGATCATCCGCACGGCCTCCTCCCACATCGGGCGCGTCTCGGCCGGATCGACGCCGAAGCCCTCGAGCTCGGCGACGGTGACCGAGCGACCGGTCCCGAGCTCGACCCGCCCGTTCGAGAGGATGTCCAAGGCCGCCGCCCGCTCGGCGACACGGATCGGGTTGTTGAAGTTGAAGGGAAGGAGCGCGATCCCATGCCCGAGCCGGAGGGTCTTCGTTCGTTGGCTCAGCGCCGCGAGGAAGATCTCCGGTGCAGAGCTGTAGGACCACTCCTCGAGCATGTGGTGCTCGACGAACCAAACGTGCGTGAACCCGTGGAGATCGGCGAAGACGATCTGCTCCATCGCCTCGTGAAACGTTCGCGCCTCGTGGTCCTCGGTGTGAGGCTTGGGCGACTGGAGCTCGTACAGCAAGCCGAAATCCATGCGAGCATCTCCGCAATCACGAACGCTTAGCACTGTAGACTGGCGAGCATCGCCAGCGCCCGCGCCAACGTCACCGCTTCAAGCAGCTCGGGTCTTCGAATCGGTCCCGAGCTCGCGTCAGAACGTTCAGCGTTTCGACACACCACTGCGTACGGGTCAGCGTGAGCACCGTGATCCAGCCGTACCAGCCGGAGCCGTTCGCGTTCGAGCGGCTCTGCCAATTGGAAAAGAGACCGAAGCCCCCGCGCTCGAGCGGCTTGAACTGCACATAGTCACCCGAGAGCCAATGTCCGCCGATCACGCCGACGACGCGATCCTCGAGAAGCTCGAGCGCGCGGTTGATCGAGAGGCCGGGGTAGATGCGCCACGCAGCGTCAGGCTCGATGGCCCCGTGCTGCATCAGGACGATGTTGGTCTGGTCGCGGAGCTGGTTCGCGAGCCATTCCGCCTGCGCGTCCGACGAGCCGTCGTTCAGCACGCCGAGGACATGCGAGCGCCCCATCGGCTGCCACCAGGCGCGCTTGTCGGGCGAGAACGTGCGGCCCTCGGCGTACTGAGGGATCCACTTGTCGAAGGATTCCCATCCTGGGCTCGAAGTGGGCCATGCCCAGTCGTGGTTGCCCGCAGCAGGCGAGAACGGGACCCCGCAGTCGCGCAGGATGTCGAAGGCCCGCTTCGCGGACTTCCACTCGTCGGCGGCGAGATGAAACTCCACGATGTCCCCGGTTCCAATCACCAGGGTCGGCTTCGGGCGCATGGCGCAGATCGCGCGGTTCGTAGCCCACCAATTCTCCGGGCCGTCTGGGAAGTACGACCACGTTTGCGTATCGCCCTGCACGATGAACACCTCGTCGTCAGGCGCCGGCGGATCGACTGCAGGAGCTGCGGGCGGAGCCTGCGCCAGGGCAGCGCAGGGCATGAGCGCGAGAAGCCACGCTCTTTTGGCAAGAGGAGTCACGCCGGATCCTTAGCCCTTGGCGACGGGCAAGGCTTCGATGACGGCCGGCCCCGCCCGGCGACTGCACGACCTCGAGCTATCAGGGGTCGAGTCCTGCCCGGGGCCCGCGCGCCGTCACGCCCGGAGCCGCTCGACGCAGCGCAGCACCTCCGCCTGGTAGACTTTCCCCCGCTCGTTCAGGATGTCCAGCACGTGGAGCACGGTGGGCACGAACGCGAAGCCGATCTCGTGCCCGGGATGCCACTGGAAGATCGAGCCCCCGAGGCCCATCCAGCCGTAGAAGCCTTCGCGCCCCGTGTTGAAGGCGCGCTCGAGCGCCTTCGCGTTCGGGCCGACCTCCGTGAAGCGGTTCACGCCGCCCTGGGTGAAGCTCGTCGGGGCGAAGGCCATGAACGCCTCGACGGGCTCACCGTGCATGGCCTTCCAGGCCGCCTCGCTCACGACCTCCCGCTCCGCCCACCGGCCACGGGCCGCCATCATTGCCGCGACCTTCGCGAGCCCGCGCGCCGAGCATTTCGCCCCCGCCGACGGCGTCTCGCCCATCGCGACGCTGCGCTCGTTGAAGAAGGCCAACCCCTTCATCCCCTTATACGGAGGCGGCGCGCCCCGCGTGGTGGCGTGACGCAACCCCGGAAGCACCCTCAGGATCCGCCCGACGATCTGGAAGAAGTGGTGCTTGATCTTCCGCCCGAGGACGCTGGGCATGAGGCTCTGGAAGAGCTGGAAGAGGAAGCCGAGCGGCTTCACCTTCACGATCCGCCCGAGCTCGGCTTCCTGAACTCCGATGACCACGTCGGCCTCGAGCGGACGTCGGATCTCCTCGTCGTAGAACTCGCCGATCGTCCGGCCTGCGGGATCGACGCGCCGGAACACCTCGTTCAGGATCCAACCCCGGGTAATCGCGTGGTACTCGCGCTTCCCGAGGCCGCCCGTCGGGAAGCGGAGGGAGTGACTCTCGATGACGGCGCCCACCTTGTTTCGCTTCAGGTTCACGGGCAGCAGGTCGTCGGGATCGAGCGAGGTGCGGAAGGCCGCCATCCCGCCTTCGTGGCGCAGCACGTCGGCGACGGTGAGCTCGCCCTTCTCGTTCGCGGCGAACTCGGACCAGTAGCTGGCGACCGGCGCCGCGTAGTCGAGCAGCCCGCGCCCCACGAGATGAGCGATGGCAATCGACTCGAGGCTCTTGCCGCTGCTGAAGACATTCACGAGCGAGTCGGGCGAGAACCCTGCGTCGCCGGCCGGCGCCGCCCACAGGTCGACTACGCGCTCGCCCCTGTAGTACACGCAGAGCTGCGTGTACTCCTCGGCCATCGTCCTCATCTCTTGCGCGTACAGATCTCGAACCGGCTCGAACCCAGGCGCCACGGTGCCCTGGACTCGGAGCTCTCTCCCACCGCTCATTGGATTACTCCTCGGGGAGGTGTTCTACAAGCCGCTCACGGCGAGGCCAGGGGCTGGCCGGCGAGGGATTGGCATAACCTCCGGCTCGCCGTCCTAGCGAACCCTCCTCTGGAAGAAGAACAAGAAATGAAATTTGGACTCGCCGCACATCTCTTCCGAGGCTTCATCGACAACCCCGACTGGGTCAAGGCGTTCGTGCAAACGATCGAGAAGGCCGGTGCTGAATCCCTGTGGGTCTCAGAACATCCGATTATCGCGCCCGATCACAAGCCGCTCTACACATACTCCAAGACGGGATTGCCCGGCTTCACGCCCGGAATCACATTTCCCTCACCGCTGGAATGGCTGTCCTACTGTGCGGCGGTCTCGGACAAACTCAAGCTCGTCACAGGTCTTCTGCTCTTGCCGCTGCACAGCCCCATCATCGTCGCTAAGCGCATTTCAACGCTCGACAGGTTGTCCAAGGGCCGAGTGATCCTCGGCGTGGGTCTGGGCTGGCAGATCGAAGAATTTGAGTCTGTCGGTGTTTCCTATAAGGAACGCGGCAGGCGCATGGATGAAATGATTCCCGCTCTGCGCGCGCTGTGGCGCGATTCCCCGGCAAGCTTTGAGGGGAAATATTATGAATTCAGAAATGTCGATTGCGATGTGAAGCCCGTGCAGCCCGGCGGCCCGAAGATCATGGTCGGGGGCTCGACGACACCCGCCGCAGAACGGGCGGCGCGCCTGGGCGATGCCTACTACCCCTATGCGATCGGACCAGACGAATACGCGTCGCTGATAGAAACCCTGCGCGCCAAGGCCAAACAGCTTGGACGCAATCCTGATGAAATCGAGCTCACGGCAGCACCTGCCTTCTGGCGTGAGGGCGGCGGCAAATCCCTCGATCTCGGCCTTGCACGCGCCTATGCCCAGTCCGGCGTCTCCCGTCTTCTGTTCAATTCGATGGAAGCAGACAGCCAGGACATGAAGGACATCGAACGCTTCATCAAGACCTATCGGGATCAAATCATCGAGCGCCTATAGGGGATCATTCTCTCCATAGTGTCGCGTTCCCGATTCCGCGACCCGAGACTAGAGGCGTGGATCGCGATAGCCGAGCGCTCCGTGCATGGTGAAGCCAGCGACCTTGCGCAGCTCGGGATCGAGACGGGCGATCTGCTCTCGCGGCACCTCCAGATACTGGTTCTCCTCTTGCCGGAGCCAGGCGCACGAGTAAGTCAGGATGACGCCATAGCGCCAATCATCCGAACGGTTCTCTCCGGCGCCATGCAATAGGCCGCCCGCCCAGTAGAGCACCGATCCGGCGGGCATTGCGCCGATGGCCACCTCGTCGTCGCGTGTTCGGGATCGCCGACGACTCGGTCTACGAGGAGATGATCAAGCTCGCGGGCGGCGCGCCGGTCACCACCGGGCAGCGCCGAGAAGTGGGACATGTCGACCGAGACGCTCGTCGCGGCCGACCCGCAGATCATCGTGCTCGGCGACGGCGCCTACGGCGTGACCGCCGACGCCGTGGCGGCGCGGCCGGGCTGGAGCGTGCTGACCGCGGTCAAGGACGGGGCCATCAAGACGGTCGACGACATCGTCGTGACCCGGCCCGGTCCGCGGCTCGCGGAAGGGCTGCGCGTCCTGGCCGGCGCCGTCCACCCGGACGTCGTCCTGCCGTCGCTCGCCCCGGTCGCGCCGTAGCCCATGGCCGTCCGATCGGAGCCGCTGGCGCCGCCCCGCTCTCGCGTCGCGAGGATGGGAGCGGTCCGGCGGCGCCCGGTCGTGCTCGGCGTGGTCATCGTCGTGCTCCTCCTCGGCGCGCTCGTCCTCGGCGTCGGGATGGGCACGGTGGCGATCGACGCGGGGGACACGCTCGGCATCCTCGGCCATCGCCTGCTCGGTCTCGACGGAGCCCGGACGTGGACCGAGCAGGCCGAGGTCATCGTCATGGACCTGCGGCTGCCGCGGGTCCTGACGACGATGCTCGTCGGGATGGCGCTCGCCGTCGCGGGCGTGACGTTCCAGGGGCTGCTGCGCAACCCGCTGGCCGACCCGTACGTGCTCGGCACGGCGTCGGGCGCGGCGCTCGGGGCGGCGATCGCGGTGCTGATCCCGGTCCGGTCGGTGTTCCTCGGGTTCGGGCTGCTCAACGGCCTCGCGTTCGTCGGGGCGCTCCTCGCGGTCACGGTCGTCTACCGGCTGTCGCGCATGAGCGGCCTGGCGCCGCTGACCGGTCTGCTGCTGACCGGCTACGCGGTCGGCTCGCTGCTCGCGGCCGGGCTGGCCATGGCGATGTACCTGTCGGGCGCCGGGCTCCGCCAGATCTTCGGCTACCTCCTCGGCGGCTTCTCGAACGCGTCCTGGGAGCACCTGGCCGGCGCCTTGCCGCTCGTGCGTCATCGGGAGCGTCGCTGATCCTGCTCCGGGCGCGGACGCTCAACGGGCTGCTGCTCGGCGAGGAGGCGGCCGCGCATCTCGGCATCGACGTCGGGCGCGAGCGGCGGATCCTGCTCGCGCTGGCGTCGCTGGTGACCGCCGCCGGCGGTCGCGATCAGCGGCCTCATCGGCTTCGTCGGGCTCGTCGTGCCGCACGTCGTCCGGCTGCTCGTCGGTCCGTCGGCGCGCCTCGTCCTGCCGCTCTCGGCGCTCGGCGGGGCCGCCCTGCTCGCCTACGCCGACCTCGCCGCGCGGCTCCTCGGCGACATCCCGGTCGGGGTCGTGACCGCGCTCATCGGCGCGCCGTTCTTCCTCGTCGTGCTGCGCCGCGTCGCGCGCCGGGTACGAGCTGTGACCGACGTCCTCCGCATGGCCGGCGTCGATGCGGCCTACCGGCGCGCGCCGGTCCTGCGCGAGCGTCGACCTCGTCGATCGACGCCGGCGAGCGGCTCGCCCTCGATCGGCCCGAACGGCGCCGGCAAGTCGACGCTGCTGCGCGTCGCGGCCGGGCTCGCTCGCGCCCGACGCGCGGCCGGGTCGAGCTCGACCGGACGGCCGGTCGGCCGAGCTCGACCGGATGGCGATCGCGCGCCGGCTCGCCGTCGTGCCCGCAGGAGCCGAGCCTGCCGTTCTCGGCGACGGTCGAGGAGATCGTCGGGCTCGGCCGGCTGCCGCACGAGGACCCGTTCCGCGGCGCCCGGCCGCGGACCGGGCCGCCGTCGCCGCGGCGATCGAACGCGTCGGGGTCGGCCACCTGCTCGGCCGCGACGCCCGCGAGCTGTCGCTGGGCGAGCGCCAGCTCGTGCTCATCGCCCTCGCCGTCGCCCAGGCGGCGCCGATCCTCGTCCTCGACGAGCCGACCGTCCACCTCGACCTGCGCCACCAGGTCAGCACGATGGAGCTGCTCGTCGACCTCAACGAGCGCGACGGCACGACGATCGTCGCCGTCCTCCACGACCTCGGGCTGGCGGCGCACTTCTTCCCGCGGCTCGTGCTGCTCGACGACGGCGCGATCGTCGCCGACGGGCCGCCCGACGAGGTCCTCGCCGCCGGACCGGATCCGCGAGGTGTTCGGCGTCGATCCGTCCGTTCGTTCGGGTCGGCGCCTGACCCGGCGCTCGACCCAGGCGCGGCCCGACCGGCGCCGATCCCGAGCCGGTGCGTGCTACCCTCCGGCGGTGACGCGACCCGATCGACCGCGCCGGGACGCGATCGTCCCGTCCGACGCCGGCCCTCTCGATCCTCCTGCTCGTGCTGATGGCGATGGTCGCCGCCTGCGGCGGCTCGTCCGCGACCGGGACGCCGCCGGACGGTCGGCGGCGCCGACGCGGCGCCCGCGCCGAACCGAGCGACAGCGCCGAGACCGGCGACGCCGAGCGCCGAGGACCCAGCGACGCGACCGACGAGCCGACCGACGAGCCCGAGCGAGGAACCGACCGACGAGCCCAGCGACGAGCCGACCGAGGAGCCGACCGACGAACCGACGTCGGCCGACCCGGGCCCGCCTCGGCCTGCAGCGGCAGCGCCGAGAACCGCGACTTCTTCGCCGTCGTCGCCGCGGCGGTCGAGCTGGACCGTGTACTGCCCGGTCCTGCCGACGGGCTGGTTCGTCGATGACGGGCCGGTATCGCCTCGCCGGCGGCGGCCGCCTGGAGATCGGCTACCGGGGCCCGGGCGGCGCCAGCTTCACGCTCCGCGAGGGCGCCTTCTGCGGCGACCCCGACGGCTGCGTCCCGGCCGGCACCGACCTCGGCGACGACGGCCTTCGGCGACCGCGACGGCGACGCTGATCGCGCCGACGACGGGGCTGGGCGATCGTCGTCGACGCCGGGGCGAACCCGTCGCTGGCTGCTCGTCGGCGAGCGTGGCCTCGGACGAGGACGCGGCCCGCACGATCGGCGCGATCGCTCGGTCGCCGTCGGGCGGCTAGGCCCGGGCGCTCGCCGCAGGCGCGCGCCGTCGACGCGACGCGACCTCGGCCAGCCGGCGATCGCATCGGTCGCGCGCGACATCGCCGTTGGCGAGCGTGATGCCCGGTCGCGCCGAAGCCGACGACCGGCATGGCCGCCGCGAGCGCGCGGATCGCGTCGATCGCCGTCTCCAGCGAGAGCCCGTCCGGCTCGGGCATCGTCACGGCCCAGCCGCCCGACGCGTCGAGGCAGTCCATGTCGACCGCGATGTAGATGCCGTCGACCCGCGCTCGCCACGGTCCGCGCCCACGCGTCGAGGGCGGCCATGCCGGCCGCCGTCGGCCGAGCATGCCGGCGCCGAACTGCGGCCACCGGCGACGGCGGCCAGCATCCGCGACTCGGTCTCGTCGAGGACCTGGCCGCCGAGCAGTGCGGCGTTCGCCTCGTCGACGGACGGGCCGTCGGACGCGGCCACGAGGTCCGGGTCGCCCCGGCCGCAGATCATCGCGAACGGCATCCCCCAGACGTTGCCCGAGGGCGTCGTGTCGGGCGTGTTGAAGTCGCCGTGGGCGTCGAACCAGGCGATCGCGAGGCGCGCTCCGGGACGGCCCGGCGCAGGCCGGCCATCGCGCCGGCGTGCGGCGTGCAGTCGCCACCGAGGATCAGGAGTCGGGCGCCGGTCGCTCCGGCGAGCGACGCGTCGCGACCAGGTCCGGTCGCGCGGCAGGAACGCGCCGATCGCGGCCCGGTTCTTCGCCCGCGGGTCCGGATCGGGCCGGAACCCGGGCTCGATCGGCGAGGTCGCCGGGGTCGCTCGATCGCGACGCCGGCGAGCCCCGGTCGGGCGCGCAGCCGCTCGACGCAGCGCCGAGCGCCCGCAGCCCGGCCGGTGCGAGCTCCATGCCCGGAGAGGTGACCACCGAGCGCGGTCGGGACGCCGACGATGGCGATCGGCGCCGTGCATGGCGGTCATCGTGCCGCCATCATGGCGCCGATGCGCATCGCCGACTTCGCGCTCGAGCGCTACTTCGCCCGCTGGGAGTTCGCGGTCGACCACCTGCTGTGCGCCTCGGACGTCCAGGGCGTGCCGATGGCCGAGCTGCTCGCCCTGGCCGACGACGAGACGCGCGGCGCTGTGGGACGGCCTGACCCTCGGCTACACGGAGTCGACCGGCCATCCGCTGCTGCGCCGCGAGATCGCCGGCCTGTACGAGGCGATCGAGCCCGACGAGGTGCTCGACGTTCGCCGGCGCCGAGGAGGCGATCTTCTGCCTCGTCAACGTCGCTGCTCGGCCCGGGCGACCACGCCGTCGTCACCTGGCCCGGCTACCAGAGCCTGTACGAGGTCGGCCGCGGGCGACCGGCGCGGACGTGACGCTCCACGAGCTGCACGAGGCCGACGGCTGGTCGCTCGACGTGCCGCGGCTGCTGGCGTCGCTCGGCCCGACGACCCGCCTCGTCGTCGTCAACGCCCCGCACAACCCGACCGGGATGCTGCCGACGGCCGCGGAGTGGGCCGAGCTGACCGGCGCGCTCGCGGAGCGCGGGCATCCACCTCCTCGCCGACGAGGTCTATCGCTTCCTCGAGTTCGACGAGGCGCGACCGCCTGCCGGCCGGCGCCGACGCGTTCGAGCGCGGCGTCTCGCTCGGCGTCATGTCGAAGTCGTTCGCGCTGGCCGGCCTGCGGATCGGCTGGCTGGCGACCCGCGACCGCGACCTGCTCGCCCGCTGCGCCGCGTTCAAGGACTACACGACGATCTGCTCGTCCGCGCCGTCGGAGATCCTCGCGCTCATCGGGCTGCGTGCGCGCGACCGCGTCCTGGCCCGCTCGCGCGGCGATCGTCGCCGCGAACCTCGAGCGGCTCGACGAGTTCTTCGACGACTGGGCCGACCGGTTCGCCTGGGTCCGCCCGCGCGGCGGCTCGATCGGCTTCCCGCGGCTCACGGTGCCCGGCGTCCGCATCGACGACTGGGCGGCGCAGCTCGTCGAGGCGACGGCGTGCTGCTCCTGCCCGGCTCCGTCGTTCGGCCACCCGGGCAACCACTTCCGGCTCGGCTTCGGGCGGACCGACCTGCCCGAGGCGCTCGCCGGCTCGAGGCGTACGCCGCACGACGCTGCGCTGAGCGCTGGCACGCAGGCGTCGGCATCGACGCGCGGTGAGGGCGGGCGGTGGTGGCGGGCCCGCCGACCGGCGCCGAACAGGCGTCCCGAGGGCGTCAAGGGCTGACGGCCAAGGTTCGTCTGCGACGCCCGCGATGATGACCGCCGACGAGCGTCGAGAGCTGGCCGCTCGCCACAGCAGCACGCCGCCCGCACTCCACGAGGGGAGTCAGACCGTTCACGGTCGTCGTCCGGGTCGGGCCCCACGCGGCGATGAGTCGGAAGTACATGACTGACGTGGGCCGAGGCCATGATGCCGAGCCAGACGATAGCGGCGACGGCCTGCCAGCGTGACGCTTGGGGCGCCCTCCACGACGACGGCCAGCACGGCCATCACCACAAGCGCCGAGATGGCCTGGCCCAGGGCGATGGTCATCGGCGAGATGCCGGCCAGGAAGCGCCGAGTGAAGATGCCGTTGGCCGCGACAGGCGGCGGCCGCGGCGAGCGCGGCCATGCTCGCCGGATGAGTGCCGACGCCGAGTCCACCACTCGCGACGATGACCACGCCCGCGAACCCGCGCGAGTCCGGCGCATCGTCATCGGTGACAGGCCACGGTCAGGGAGCCGCTCGATGCCAAGGGCGGCGGCGCCGGCGGCCGCAACGGCGCGGTGGCGACGATGACCGACGCGAGCCCGGCATCGATCGACCGCTGGCCGGCTGCGATGAGCGTGAAGGGCAGGGCGATGCCGAAGGCTCGACGGCCACGAGTCGCGGCCATGATCCAGTCGCGGGAGCGGGGTTCGGATCCTGAGCGCCGCGATCCGAGGGCGATGGCGCCGATCGCCGGTCGGGTGGCCACGAGCGTGAACGGCCCGACGGCGTCGCCGACGCCGACCACGTAGCTCGAACGGCCCACACGATCGCGAGGGCGAGGAACAGGGCCTCGGGGTACCGGAGGATGCGCCGCGCATCAGAGCGCTCCGGCGCCGCTCGGACTCGGGAGCCCCGGGACGAGCCGCGAGCCGGGCCACCGGCAGCCCAGTCGGTCGCGCAGGCTCGGTCCAGCGACGGCGGAGCTGCGTGAACGGCTGCCGTTCGGATCAGGGCGGGGTTGCGGGGTTCGACGATCGGCGCGCCGGGCACCGGCCCGACGTGCGCTGGCGGGCAGCGTCCGACCGTGCCAGCCGATGAAGCGATCGGGGACGATTCGGATGACGAGCGAATAGGTCGCGGCGTACTCGTCGGCCGTCAGGCCGATGAGCGCGGCCATTTGCTCGGCGTACTTCGCGAGGTGGGCGGCGGGAGCACCTCGGCCGTCGGTCGGTCGAGCAGCTCGGCCCGACCCTCGATCAGGCCGACGTCGAAGTCCGTCCTCGGCGTCGCCGAGCGCGAGCATGGCGGCGGGCCGTGCCCGGAGGTTGCGGACCTTCTGCGCGTCGGGCTTGGAGAAGACCAGGAGCGCCTCGCCATCCCACCAGAACCAGATCGGGACGATGTGGGGGGCGCCGTCGGGGCGCACGGTGGACAGCCAGACGATCGGCTCCTGCTCCAGGAACCGCTCGATCCGTGCGACCGCGAGGCTCCGGTCCTGCTCCATGGCCGCAGGTTGCGGCTCCAACCGCCGGGCGGTGCCACCCACGGAGGTCGCCTCAGCTATGGACGTCTGTCGATGACGCGCGGGCCGTCGCGGCCGATGTCCGTGGGCGGTAGCCGCCCTTGGTGCCGCCCAGCATCCGCCGAGCCCGCCGCTCGAGATCGGGCTGACCCGAGCCGGAGCCTCCGCTCGCGCCGAGGATCCGCGAGCAGCTCGCGAGGTCGGGCATGCCCGGCCGGTCAGGCCGCCCGCCGGTGTCTGGCCGTCCGGCGTCAGCATGTCGACGATCTGGGGCAGGAACGCGGCCAGCATCGGCAGGAGGGCCGCGATGTCGATCCCGGACCCGTTCGACGAGCCGCTGGACCGTGTCCGGCCCGAGCGCCTGCCAGAGCTGGCTCCGGGCCGATCCCCTGGTTCTGCCCGGTCGAGATCCACGAATCGACCTGGTCGCCCAGGCCGGCGTCGCGGAGCTTGCCCATGAGTCCGTCGAGGCCGCCCTCGCTCTGGAGCGCGGGGGCGAGGCCGCCCAGGGCCGCCGTCGGATCGGTGCCGCCGGTCCCCGTGCGCGCCACCCAGCTGGCCTATCAGGTTCGACAGGTCATCCACGGCCGGCTCCTCCCGGTGCGATGGCGGCACGCGCCTCGGGTGGGCGATGGTAGCCGCGTCAGGCGCCGACTCGCCGGGTCGTCGGCCGCGCCCGTGGCCCGGCCGGGATCCTCCAGCGGCCAGGACCACGTCCGGAGGCGCTTGAGCAGCCGTCGGCCGGTGAGGTCGAGGTGGATCGGGCGTGACGGCGATCCGCCGGTTGACGACCGCGTGGAAGTCCGTGCCCTCGATCGGCCAGCCCGGACGGCGGCGGACCGCCGATCCAGAAGTAGGGGATCCCACGCGGGTCGAGCCGCTCGATCGAGCTGGTCCTGGTAGACGCGCTTGCCGAGGCGCGTCACCTCGAACCCGTCGCACTCCTCGATCGGCACGGCCGGCACGTTGACGTTGATGAGCTCGCCGCGGCGACAGGCCGTGCTCGAGGATGTTCCGGGCGACCGTCTCGCGGCCATCGCCGCCAGGGCGAAGTCGGGGTGCTCGTAGTACTCCTGCGAGATCGCGAAGGCCGGGCAGTTGTTGATGACCGCCTCCATCGCCGCGCTGACCGTCCCCGAGTAGGTGATGTCGTCGCCGAGGTTGGCGCCGTAGTTGATGCCCGGACGCGACGAGGTCGAAGCCGTGCCCGAAGTAGCCGAGGAACGCGAGGCTGACGGCGTCGGTCGGGGAGCCGTCCACGGAGTAGCCGGTCGAGCCGTCGCCGAGCGTCCGCTCCCGCACGCGCAGCGGGCGCATCAGCGTCTTCTGGTGGCCGACGGCGCTCTGGTTGGTGTCCGGCGCCACGACGGTCACGTCGCCGATCGGGTCGAGCGCCTGCTTGAGCGCGAGCAGCCCGCGCGACTCGATCCCGTCGTCGTTGGTGACCAGGATCCGCGGCCGGGTGGTCCAGTCGCCCAGCGGTCGGGCGGCCTTCGCAAGGCGCGCGGGCCGCCGCGCGCCGCGCCGCCGCGCGACCGGCTCGCCGCGCTCCTTGTCGAGGTCGCGCCGCTCGGTCCGGGCTCGTTCGCGGGTCATGTCCGGCGTCGCGGTCACGGTGGCGTGCCCTCGGTGGCGGCGGTCGTCTCCGGCGTCCGCAGCCAGAGTCCGTCCTCGCGGCGATCCGGTCGGCTCGGGCGCCGACTTCGTCGACGTCGGCGGCGCTGCCGGGCATCCGGGTCGCGCGGCACGTGGACCGGCCGGCCGTCGCGCTCGCTCAGCCGCCGCGCGGCGCGACCCGCGACCGTCCGGTCGCCGGTCGTCGCGATGGAGGAAGTGGAAGAAGAAGGCCGAGACGACCGCGGCGATCGGGATGCCGAAGATCGCGCCGGGGATGCCCGCGATCGCGCGAGCCGATGAGCACCGACCCAAGGACGACGATCGGATGGATGCCGACGGCGCCCTGCATGATCCGCGGCTGCAGGACGTTCATGACGACGAACCAGCCGATGCGCCATGAGGATCGTCACCGGGAGGACGGCGTCGGGCTTGAACAGGCAGCGCCACGATGCACCGGCGGCATCCAGGACACGAAGGGTCCGAAGAACGGGATCGCCTGGAGGATGCCGGCCGTCGCGGCGCGTCAGCGGCCGCGAGCGGGCAGGCCGAAGACGAGGTTCGTCCCGAGCGCGACGAGGAAGTACACGAGGCCCATGACCGACTGGCCGCGCAGGAACCCGCCGAACGAGCGCGAGACCGACGTCTGCAGGAGGCGTGCCTCCTCGGCGTAGCGCCGGCGGCACGAGCCGGAACAGGAACGCCAGGATCTGCGTCGCGATCGATGACCATGTAGATCGACAGGAAGAACGACGATCAGCATCGTGCCGACGACGCTCGACGCTGGCCACCGCGATCTGCTGGAGCGGTGGACGAGGGCGGCGGCCCAGGTCGTCGAGGTTGGCGAGGATGCGCCTGGGCCTGGGCGACGAGGTCGACCTGGCCGAGCCCGACCGAGTCGAGCCAGTCCTGCCACGGCTTGAAGCGACGCTCGGCAGGTCCTGGTCGAGCCCGGGATCGACGCCACGAACTCGCCGATCGAGGTGGCCAGCGCGCCCGGCGACGAGGATGATGATCACGACCAGGACCGCGACGATCGGGCGGTAGACGACGATGACCGTGGCGACGACCCGCGGCAGTCGCGGGACGATGCTCGCCGATCCGCGTGACGACCGGGCTGATGATGAAGGCGAGCAGCCAGGCCAGGAAGAACGCAGCAGGATGTCGACGAAGGAGTAGAAGACCGTCGCGAGCTGGCTGATGACGATGAACGCAGAGCGCCAGCGGCCAGCACGAGGATGGCTCGACAGTCGGAGGTCCGTCCGACGGGTGGCCTGCGGCATGACTCCTCGCCCCGGGTCTCGGGCATCGTCCTAGCGCAGGCCCATCTTCGCGCGGACCTCGGCCATGGTCGCCTCGGCCATGGGCCGTGACCCGGTCGGCACCGTCCTCGAGGACTCCTTCGACCTCTCGCCGGGTTGGCCATCAGCTCGGCGTAGCGCTCGCGCGCTGGTCGCGTAGCGCGCGATGATCCGCTCGGCGAGCAGCTTCTTGGTGTCGACGCAGCCGGTCCGGGCCGTCCGCTCGCCGTCCGATCTCCTCGCAGTCGTCGCCGAAGAACCGGTGGAGCTGGCAGACGTTGCAGACCTCCGGCCGGCCCGGATCGTGCGCAGGATCCGCTTCGTGTCGGTGACCATGCTCATGACCTGCTTCCGGATGACTCGTCCGGCGCGGCGAGGATCTCGATGGTGTTGCCGACCGACTTGCTCATCTTCCGGACGCCGTCGGTGCCGAGCACGACCGGCGCGCTCGGTGTAGACGGCCTGCGGCTCGGGGAAGGTCGTCGCCGTAGCGGTGAGTTGAAGGCCGCACGATCTCGCGCGACAGCTCGAGGTGCGCGGCCTGGTCCTTGCCGACCGGCACGAGCGCGGCCTTGTAGATGACGATGTCCGCCGCCTGGAGCACCGGGTAGGTGAGCAGCCCGTGGTTGACGTCGTCGGGCTGGTTGCCGCTCTTCTCCTTGTAGGTCGGCGTCCGCTCGAGCCAGCTCACCGGCGTGACCGTCGCGAGCAGCCAGGCGAGCTCGGCGTGCTCCGGGCCGGTGGCTCTGGACGAACAGCGTGCAGCGCTCCGGGTCGAGGCCGAGGGCGAGGAGGTGGCGGCCATCTCGCGCGTGCGCTGGCGCAGCACGCTCCGGGTCGTGCGTGCTCGTCAGGGCGTGGTAGTCGACGATGCAGTAGATCGCCTCGTACTCCGCACTGGAGCCGCACGTAGTTGCGGATCGCGCCGAGGTCGTTGCCGAGGTGGACGGCGCGCCGGACGGCTGGATGCCGGAGAAGATGCGCGGCCGGGGCGCGGCGGCCGGCGGCCGGGCGTGGCGAGCCGGGGCCAGCTCGGTCGTCATCGCGGCGAGTGTAGCGGACCGGCTCGGACCCCTCGGCGACCGCCGGCGGCGCGTCGGCTACCATCGCGCCGATGTCGCCACCCGCCGCGATGCCACGCCATGAGCGGTGCCCCGCTGCGCGTCGCCGTGCTCGGCGCCGGGCACGGTCGGTCGCGAGGTCGTGTGCGCCCTGCTCGAGCGGACCGCACGAGCCTCGCGCCGTCCGACGGCGCCACGCTCGTGCTCACCGGCGATCGCCTGTCCGCGACGTCGAGCGAGCCGCGGCCCGAGGCCTTCCCGGCCGACCTCCTGACCGACGCGCCCGCCCACCTCGTCGCCGACGACGGCGATCGACGTCATCGTCGAGCTGATGGGCGGCGACGAGCCGGCCCACACGCTCATCGGCCGCCGCCCTCGGCGATCGGCAAGAGCCGTGGTCACCGCCAACAAGCACGTCGTGGCCCATCACGGTCCGGCGCTCGAGGCGACCGCCCGCCGGAACGGCGCCGCGCTCCGGTTCGAGGCGGCGGTCGGCGGTGGGATCCGATCCTTGGGCCGCTCGCGCGCTCGGACCTGGCGGCGACCGCGTCACGCGCGTGCGCGGGCATCGTCAACGGGACGACGAACTTCGATCCCTCACCGCGATGACCGACGCGGACGCCCCGCTCGACTACGCGAGCGCCCTCGCCGAGGCCCAGCGTCTCGGCTACGCCGAGGCCGATCCGTCCGGCGACGTCGAAGGGACTGATGCCGCGTCAACAAGCTCGTGATCCTCGCCCGCCTGGCCCTGCCGGCTGGTCGACCCGAGCGACATCGCCACGCGACCGGACGGCCGCGATGGCCCGGCCGGCCCGGGGATCACGGCGGTCTCGCTCGCCGACGAACGCGAGGCGGCGGCCGTCGGACGCATCATCCGCCTCGTCGCGACCGCGTCCCAGGACGCCGATGGGACGCTGGCCGCGGCGGTCCTCCGACGGCCCTGCCCATCGACTCGCCCCTCGGCCGAACGGCCGGGGTCCGGAACCGCATCGAGGTGGACGCCGAGCCCGTCGGCCGCGTCGGGTTCGACGGCCCGGGCGCCGGTGGCCCGGCGACGTCGTCCGCGGTGCTCGGTGACCTCGTCGCCATCGCCCGCGGCGCGGGGTCGACCTGGGGCGGCGCGCCCCCGCGACCGACGCTCGCGGACGAGCCGCCCGCCCGGCCGGCCGCCGAGGTCTTCGAGGCCTCCAGCGGCGTCCGGTACCCGATCGATGACTGACACGATGCGTGCCACGGCTCGGGCCCGGCCCGCCGAGGCTGATGGACCGCTATCGGGCCTTCCTGCCGATCACGGCGGCCACGCCCTCGATCACCCTCGGCGAGGGTGCGACGCCGCTCGTCCACGCGACCCGGCTCGGCGCCGCCATCGGCGTCCCGAACCTGCACCTCAAGCTCGAGGGCATGAACCTGACGGGCTCGTTCAAGGACCGCGGCATGGTCGTCGCCGTCGCCAAGGCGATCGAGGCGGGCGCGACGGCGATCGCCTGCGCGTCGACGGGCAACACCTCGGCCTCGGCGGCGGCGTACGGTGCCGCCGCTGGGATGGACGTCATCGTCGTCTGCCCAAGGGCCAGATCGCGAAGGGCAAGCTCCTCCAGGCGCTCATGGCCGGCGCTCGGGTCGTGGCCATCGACGGCAACTTCGACCAGGCACTGGCCATCGTGCGGTCCCTCGCCGAACAGGACGACCACCCGGTCACGCTGGTCAACTCGGTCAACCCGTTCCGCCTCGACGGCCAGCAGACGGCCGCCTTCGAGGTCTGTGACGAGCTCGGCGGGCGCCGGACATGCTGGCGATCCCGGTCGGCAACGCGGGCAACATCAGCGCGTACTGGATGGGCTTCGGCGAGTATGCCGCCGCTGGGGTCGTGGCGACGACACCGCGGATGTGGGAATTCCAGGCCGCCGGCGCGGCGCCGCTCGTGCTCGGCCACCGGGTCGACCGACCGGAGATCATCGCCACCGCGATTCGCATCGGCGATCCCGCGTCGTGGTCGCTCGCGATCGAGGCGCGTGACGCGTCGGGTGGACGCATCTCGGCGGTGACCGACGACGAGTCCTGGCCGCCTATCGCGAC
>CAVQTC010000006.1:0-526220 GCA_963716275.1 uncultured delta proteobacterium
TCGTTTCACGGCTTTCGTCCGCTTTGCGTCGGCGGCGACACGCTCTTGTTGGCCCGGCGCCATATCCTGTACACCGCTCGGATCGCTGGCGGCAAGGCCCGGCCGGTGTGCGTGCTGCCCGACTCGGTCATCGGCCGCCTCGGGTCGGCACTGCGCATCACCCGCCGATTGTTGCGCCATGGCGTCCATTGCGGACTGTCGCTGGGCGATTCCCGGTTCCTCGTGTCGTTTCGTACCGGAATTTATTGCCTGGATTCGACGTCGGGCGAGTGGGAGCTCGAGCGCGATACGTCCGATGGCTTCCGGCCGCTTAACATAACCTCGATTGCAGGGGTTCCGGGCTTCGAAGATTCGGTTTGTTACGGTGAGTACGACGGTCGGATCACGCACGCTCCCATCCGAATCTTTCGCAGGGACCGCACGGGCTGGAGCGCGGTCTACACCTTCCCTGCTCGCGAGGTCGACCATGTCCACTCGCTGGTCCCGGATCGCGAGCGGCGCTGTGTATGGATCCTGACCGGGGACTACGATGATGCCCCGGGCATCTGGATGGCTCAGAAGGACTTCACGCAGGTGCAGCCGGTCCTGCGCGGAGAACAGAAGTATCGCGCCTGCACCCTGTTCCCGCTGAAGGAAGGTCTCCTCTACGCGACGGATTCACACCTGGAAAAGAACTCGCTCCGTTGGCTCGACGGCGAGGGCAGCGCCTGGCAGACCCGCACCTTGCGCCCAATGGCCGGCCCCTGCGTCTACGCCTGTCGGGTGGGGCCTCACTTCTTCTTCTCGACGGGCGTCGAGCCGGGGCCGCCGAGCGGACACACCGTGCGCGACCTCCTCGACCTCCGCCCGGGACCCGGCATCGATGGACCCGCTTGCGAGATCGTGGGCGGGAGCCCGGACAAGGGATACGAGACGCTCGCTCGCTGGTCCGCCGACCTACTTCCGAAGCGCCTTTTCCAGTTCAGCGCAATCTCGTTCCCATCGGGTGCGCCCGACGAAGAGGTGCTCGTGACCTACGGCATGGGCGTGCGGGGGCATGATGACGCCACCGAGATCTACGCGATCCGATCGTGACCCGGGGCTCCGCTCTTCTCGCGCGCCACGGCGCTCAGGATCTCCAGCATCCGAGGCCATATGACATCGACGCTGTGGTGCTCGAGGATTCGACGGCGAGCGGCCTGGCCCATGGCTGCACGGCGCGCGGGATCCCGGACGAGCTTCACGAGAGCTTGCGACAATGCCGCGATGTCGCCGGGTTCGAAGAGGATGCCCGCCGAGGGCTCAGGCAGGACGTCCGGAACCCCGCCGACTCTGGCGGCAATCGACGGAAGTCCTGCGGCCATCGCTTCGAGCAAGGAATTGGGCATTCCTTCGAGGTGTGAGGGGTGGACGTAGAGGTCGACCTCGGCCAGGAGGGCCGCCTTGTCAGCGCCCGTGACCCAGCCTCGGAACTCGAACAGGTCGGCCACCCCGACTTCTTGCGCGTAGCGCCTCGCCGCATCGAAATCGGAGCCTTTGCCGCAGATTACGAAGCTGACGTCACGGAGGTCCTCGCCAGCGACCCGGGCTGCATCGATGAGATCGAAAATGCCCTTGAAGCGCTCCACCCAGCCCAGGTAAAGGACCCGCACGGGCGCAGGCGCGCGGGCGGTGACGTAGTCGCGCATCGGAAGCGAGCGGGGGTCGATCCAGTTCGAGATCGCGACGAGCCGCTCGTCACCTCCGAGGAGCGAGGCGTAGAACTGCCGCCAGGAGGAGCCTTGACACATCACCCGGTTGCATCGTCGCAGCACGAAGGGGATGTACCAGCGAAAGAAACGAGAGCGCCGCACCTCAGCCGGAATCAAACCGGAGCGAGGGTTCAGGATGACGGGAACCCCGCGGGCGCGTGCGAGCAGGGTCATCACTCCCTTCTCAAGGAAGCTCGATCCGTCGCTGGTTAGGATGTACGCCACGTCGATCCGGCCCGCGACCAGGACCCGCATGAACCGAACGAGGCGAACCGCCGCGCGCACCATTCGGACGTAGACAGGCGGCGGCGGAACGGAGCCGCCCGTCGAGTCGATCGGAACCCATACGACGTGATCGGAGAGTGGACTGTCGACGAGGCCTCGCGTGGCGGTGATCACGCCTCCTGTGGCTCCATCTGGCGCGCTCCTGGCGAACGCGCCCACAAAGAGCACGCGGAGCTTCTCGCGCTCGGCCGCAGAGGGACTGGGTAGTTCGGAAGCCGTGCAGGAGGGTGCCGTCAGGGAACCCCCGTCTCGCGCTGTCATCGACTCCTGGCTCCAACGAGTCGGGACCATACCCGAGGGCTGTTCCTAGCTCACCGGATCCTTCCGGGACTGTGCGTGTCCGCTAGTAACGACGGTGGCTTCCGCGCTCGCGCGAGCCCGTATCAGATCCGTTCCGGCGGCGGGCGCGGCGCCAGGAGGCGCCGAAGGCGCAGATGCCCGAACGGGAAGCCGCTTGCGGCGCGGCTCAGCAGGAAGTCCACGATCGAGCGCGCCGAGGAAACTGCGATCGAGACGCCTTCCACGGACCGGCAAGTGAGGATCCCGTTCGCGCGGAGCGCGCGGTCGAGTGCCTGCTCGACGAAGTGGATCCGGTAGCGAGGCTGGCGCTCTCGCACGACGGTCGTTTCGATTCCTCGGTCCGTATGCAGCCGAAACCACCGCCGCCGATACCAATCCTCGACCGGCCAGATCCCCCGCTCGATGGCGAGATCCTCGGCGACGTGTATGACCGTCATGCTATCGACGGGATCGACCCCGAGAAACGCGATCGTCGCATCCTTCCGGTAGCAGAACTCCCACGACGATCCGGTCCCATGCGGTGTCGGCTCGTGGCCATCGAGGTTGTGCCGCATCATGGCCTCGGCATCCGGACCGAGTGCTGCCATGGAGTTCAACGGATGAAGGCTGCGGACTGCGTTCTTCGCCCGCATCAGCGTGAATGGGAGCAGTCCTGTCCACGGTGGCGTGCGCCGTGGATCGTAGTCACATGTCGGTGGAGCTTCCCGGAGATCGCGGCCGTCGTCTGGAAACTCTCGGTAAATTGGAATGGCGGGCATCGCTAGCGTGCCAGGGCCGCATCGCTCGACCAAACCCTGCAGGACGTCTTTCGGCGAGGCGGTTCCAAGCGAGATGGCGTCGAAACTCGAGTGGACGAGCAGCGTTCGTCCGAGGCCGCCGAGCGGCAAGCTCGCCGCCGCTGACAGGGAATCGAGGATATCGAGCGCTTGCGCCGCCGGGATTCGCGGCGCCGGCGGGCCTCGCGCCACAATGGGGCGACTGCGCCCCCGCGCTGCGATCGCCCTGAAATACGCGCTCCGAGCCAGCACCTCGAGGAGTGGCACCCTTGCGGCGGCAGACCGCGCGAACCTGTGGAGGACCATGCTGGTCACGCGCGCAGTGAATCGCGACCTGGATCCGTCCGCACGTGAACGCGACGAACGAAACGGTCGAGAAGGTCGTATCCATCCCAGATGGCGGCAAAGTCGAGCGCGGAGCCGATCGGTACGAGTCGGTCGAGCCCGCGACCAGCGAGGCGAAGAGCTAGGGCGCGGAGGGCTTGCGGATCGATCCCGTAGTGAACCAGCGTCTGGTCTTTGCGTCGGACGAACCCGGCGAGCTCGAGGAGGTCGCTTCCGAGAACAAAGTCATGGAGGAAGCCCCCTCCACGCTGAGCTTCCCGGTCGACGTCGTCACGGGATGCTGAGTCGTACGACGGTCAGTGTTCCTCCCACGATGCGTCCTCTCACGATCCGACCATCGGCGGCTAGGCGGTTCGCCTCGACGAATCGTTGACATGCGACCGAAGCCTCGCTTCCCCAGCCTCGCGCGCTCGCAGCCGCGGCGATTGCGGGATACAGACGTGCTCCAGCCGCTTCCGCGGCGGCCTCGTCGCCGAGCCAGAAGAGCAGCCGTGGGGACGAGCATGCGAGCTGATCGAACCAGTAGAGGTCGTCTGCGAGGAGCCTCCCGATTCGCCCCAGTTCCTCATGCGTCGCGTCGGCGATCGCTCGAGCGGAAACGACCGCGTACGAGTAGCGGTCGGGAAACGTGAGCTCCTGTGCGTGTGGAGAGAGCGGGACCTTGCGCAGGGCGGCGACGGACTGATCCCCACCCCAGAGCACGCGAATGTCGCAGGCGCTGGAAAGGAACGCAGTGATGTCGTCATCTCGGCCGTATCGGACGATTGCCGTGCGTTCGCGGATGCCGCGGTGACGCGGCTCTTCCAGCAATGTCACGAGCGTCGAGGTCAAGACATCGATCTGCGGGCTCCCGCGGTCCGAGAGCCGCACTACGCTGCGATTGCCCGCAAGGAGCGACAGGAGCCACGAATAGACGAAGATCGTGTCTACGTTGCCGGGGGGTACATGAAAGACGAGTCCTGCAGGAACACGCAAGATCCCCTCTTCCTCTTGTCGCTCGAAGCGCTTGCGCAGCCGGACCATCTCCGATTGCCGGAGAAAGAAACCGAGAGCAGCCAGCTCGGGCCAGGATCGCACCTCGGGGCGCTTGAGCAGCGCCCTCGAGAAATCGAGCACGAAGTCGACGGACTCGTCCGCGAACGGAAGGCAGCGGACGTCCCGTTCCACCGGCGACAGCTTCGATAGCTGCACACTCCGGGCTTCGGGAACGACCAGCTCGACGGAAGTCCCGAGCGGCGAAGAACTCATCGGCGAGTAGTCTGCTCGGCCGCGTGGGTGTCGCTGCACCCTCGAAGCTCGGCCCGCGGCACGCGACCCAGGACTTCGAAAGCCTTGCCGAGACGACCGCCGGTACCGCGATCGCGATGGCGGATGACTCCCATGTCCTCGGTCAGCAACGCGTGACCTGGGTAGCTCTCGGGAATCGCGCTCACCGTTTCGATGATCCCCGGCATTCCGTCGGGTAGCGGCTCGAGCGTCGCGGGGTCTCGCACGACGACGTCGGCGAACGCCGGCGGATAGAGAAGCCCATCGTCCCCCTCGAGGAACACGCTTCCGGTCTGTTCCGCCATGCCGTAGAAGTTGTAGATCCGTTCCAGGCCGAAGGCGCTGCGTAGACGCTCGCGAAAGGTCGCGTTGTCGACTTCGGCTTCCTTCAGCTTCTTCCAGCCGCCCGAGTGGACGAGGATCGCGCGGGAGAGATCGAGCCCGCGGTCGGCGAGGCGTCGGTATAGATATTCCCAGACCATGAACGTGAAGCCGAAGACGAGAAAGGGTTCGCGCCCATGGGCCCGCAAAAACTCCTCCAGCGCTTGGACGTCCGTCGCTTCCTCCTCGTCGAGCACGAACGTGGGGCGAGTGCCGAAATTCATCATCCCGATGACACCCGCGGCGCGTGCCGTGAATGCCGTTGGATTCCGAAGGAGGTCACGACGATCGATGACCAGGAACGGCAACCGCCTCTGCCCGAGGATGTGAGTCATGATCCGAGAGAGTGCGAGGCGTTGCCGGTCCGCGGTACGGCGGTCCAGGAACGCCTGGGAGGGTGCCTGGCCGGTTGTTCCGCTGGAGCGGACCACTGCGACGATCTCTTCGTCCGGAACGCTCTTTAGCTCGTGCGTCTTGAAGAGACTCGCGGGAAGGGGAGGGACGTCTTCGACGCAGCGGATCGCGTTTCCCATCGGCCACAAGGCGGCGAGGATGCGGCGATAGGGCGCGCAATTGGCCCTGTGGTGTTCCGTCAGGTCACTGAGCGCTGCGGCCAGGCGCTCCGACTTGTGAGATTCGGGGACACCGAAGACTGGCCCGCGAATCAGCTCATCGAGTTCGACGCGCATGCGGGGACGATCGGCAAGCCGCTGGTGCGGCGGCATGCGCGCTGCGGGACCCCGTTGCCGTCGATCGCTGCCAGTCGGGCGTCAGAACGAGTCCTTGAGGCGCCCGTAGTCGATCTTGCCATTCGGCGTCCGCGGGAGGGCCTGCATGCGCCGCATCTCGACCGCTTTCGGAAACAACCGGAGACGCTCCGCGAGGGCCTTCCGCCGGGCGGCAAGCTCGCTTTCGTCACCCCATTCCGTGAAGACCACGAGATGGTCATCGGCCGCGAGGACTGCGCTCGGCCCACTCGAGCGGAAGAGGTCCTCGATTTCATCAAGATTGATTCGGAGACCGAAGATCTTGCCGATTCGTTTGTTGCGGCCGGTTACGGTCAGGTATCCCTCCTGATCGAGGTGCCCGAGGTCGCCGGTCGCAAGACGACCGCCGAGCTCGTCGCCCGTGGCGAAGTCCTCTGGATTCTCGGCGTAGCCCAGCATCACATTCGATCCGTGATAGACGACCTCGCCCTCCTCTCCAGGGGAGAGGTTGTTCCCATCGGCATCGACGATCGTCAGTCGCCCGCCGGGAATCGCCCGTCCCACGGAGCCCTTCTTCCGGTCGAACTCTTCCGCAGGCAGGATTGCGATCCGGGCAGTCGCCTCCGTCTGTCCATACATCGTGAACCACCGGCCCGAGCGCGCACGCTTGATCCAGCGCTGGAACTGCTCTGCCGTCTCGATGTCGAGTCGCCCACCGGCCTGCGTGAGCGTGCGCAGGCTCTGCGTCGGCAGCCCATCTAGGTCCAGTCGACGCAGCATCCTGTACGTATACGGAACGCCGGCAAAGGACGTCGCGCGGAACCTGCCGAAGCAATCCCAGAACGACCGCTGGAGGACGGACTCGTCGGTTAGGACCAGCCCCGCACCGACCGCGAGATGGCTATTGACGACCGAAAGCCCGTACGAATACGACAGAGGCAGAGAAGTAATGGCGCGATCATCCGCTTCGATCCCCAGCGCATCGGCGATCGATCGCGCATTCGAGTTCAGCGCCTCTGAGGAGAGCCGGACGAGCTTGGGGCTTCCCGTGCTTCCCGAAGTGCTGAGGCAGAGCGCCAATCCTGGGTGTGGCTTCGGGAGGTCGTCTCCAACGCGCCGCGCCGCTAGGACCCCCGACTGCAAGGGCTCGCGCAGCCAAGGCCCGCGGAGCCTCTCGCTGGCGCGCTTGAGCACGTCGGCCTCGATGGGCCCGAGAACCCATTCCGGTCTGTACCGAGCGAGGAGCTGCTCGGTCGAAGCCTCGTCCGCGTCGGCCGCGAGTAGAACGGTCGGCACCGCCGACAGCAGCGCCGCGAGGTAGGCCAAGATCGTCGGGGAATCGTTGCGCGCCAGGAGGAATGCCGACCGCGCCCCCCGCAGCCGATCGGCGAGTCGTATCGAGGCGTCGGCTAACTCGGCGTAGCTCGTCTGGCGCGCGCTGGCGGCCTCGATGAGCGCGATACGGGACTCGTATGCGGGATCGCAGAACACGCTGCGCTCCTAGAGAACTATGCCGCCGTCCACGCCGAGAACCTGACCCGTGATGTAGGTGGACACGTCGGTGGCGAGGAAAACGATCGCACGAGCGACCTCCTCAGCCGTCCCCGCACGGCCGAGGCCGATCTGCGAGATTCGCTGACTGCGAAGCTCCGGTGAGAGGCCGGCCGTCATGTCCGTGTCGATGAAACCGGGAGACACGGCGTTGACTCGGATTCCCTTCGGAGCGAGTTCCTTCGACGCGGATCGAACGAGGCCCACTATCCCGGCCTTTGCCGCCGCGTAGGCCGCGACGCCCGGTGCGCCATGCGTGCCCATGACCGATGTCACGAGGACGATCGATCCAGATCCCGACCGCTGGATCAGCCGCGTGGCGCCTTGCAGATGACGGAGCGCGCCCTTGAGATTCACATCGATCGTTCGGTCGATGACGTCCTCGGAGATCATCCCCAGTAGCCCATCGCCCAGGCTCCCGGCCGCGTGGATCAGGATGTCGAGGCGCTTGAAGCGCCTGAACACCTCCGCGTACAGGTTCTTCACTGCGATTGGATCCGCCGAATCGGCGGCGATGGCCAGAGCAGCCTGGGCCCCGAGGCCCTCAAGCTCCGCGACCCGACTCTGGAGCCGTTCACTCGCCTCTCGTCCATTGACGACGACCGTCGCACCGAGCCTGGCGACGGCGCATGCCGCCGCATACCCGATTCCACGCGATCCGCCGGTGACGATCGCAATTCGACCGTCAAGGCGCGAAGTGCACATCGTATTTCTTCAGGAGCTCGACGGCCTTCTCGAAGCTCGACATGTCGATGACGTCGTCGGTGTCGAGCATGATGCCGAAAGTGTCCTCGATCGCCGCCACGAGCTGCATGTGGGCGACCGAGGACCAACCCTCCGTCTCCCGATAACGGACGGACGGCCATTCCACCGGCTCGGTCAGTTCGAAGGTCTCGCGGAACTGCCTCTTCAGAATCTTCGATCAGATGCATTTCGCTCGCGCGGCCCGTCGCGCTCAAGGTAACCGGCGACCATAGAGGAAGCGAAAGTCATGGCAAGTTCCCTTCGGGGGGGGCGGGGGGCCACAGCAATCCCAAGTGCTCGGCGCGAGTTCGAGTCCGCCAGGTGCCGCGCGACGCGGCATCCGGCCGCCTCTCTCGCTCATGGGATCCGCCGAAAGGCGACCCTCTCCCAGCAACCGGTCTGGCCCACGACTTCAAACTTCATTCCGGTCCGCGCCTCGAACTCTATGAACGCTTTCATCTCGTGATGCCGGTGGCAGAACTCGTCGAAGTAGAGGTAGGTCCCCGGGGCGATGGCCTTTTCCAGGGAGTCCAATACGCACTTCGTCGACGAGTACAGATCTGCGTCGAGCGAGACGACGAGACGATCGTAATCACCGAGTGAGTACGTCGGTAGAGTGTCCTCGAACCAGCCCTTGAAGAAGGTTACCCGCGAGTCGTCGATCTTCGGAATCTGACCGCCCGCCGAGTAGTGGCCGCGTGGCGCTACGGTCGTCCAGTGCTCCGGGAGCCCCTCGAAGCTATCGAAGCCGTGGAGACGCGAGAGCGGATTGGTCAGGAGCTTGGACCAGAGCCGCATCGATGCGCCGCGGTAGACCCCGAACTCGAGATACAGCGTGCGGTCACGTCCCACGTCGTCGGCGATCCGCGCAAAGAGTTCCTCGCGGCTCGGAAACGACGGCGCGCCGAGGAGACCTCGATCCGCGGCGAAGCGGGCGCTCGCCAGGTAGTTGACTGCATTATCGAGGCGTTGGATTGTCACGGCGGAGATACGTGAGCCCACACCGAAGAGGGCTCGTCGAAACAAGAGCGGCATCTGCCTCATCGCAAGTTCGCTCCCAGTCCCGCTCGCAGAAACCGGACAGATGGCTTCAAACAAGCCAACTCTTCATCGGTGCTCTTCTTCCAGCTCACCCACAATACGGCGGCGCGCGAAGTATCGCAGCCAGCCCGTGATGGAATGCGGTACAGCTACTCGGGGCTCAGCTCGCACTCCCGGATCTTCGTCAGCAGCGTCTTGTAGCTGACGCCGAGGATGCGCGCTGCGCGGCGGCGGTTCCAGTGGGTGCCGGAGAGGACGCGCGCGATGGCGTCGCGCTCGGCCTCGAGGGCGGCGCGGCGGCCGACCTCGCGGAGGGGGAGCTGGCCGGCGCTCTCCTCGACCTCGGCGAGCAGGTCCTCGAAGCGGCGGCGGCCCTCGCCGCGCTGCTTGGCGCCGAGCTCGCGCAGGATGGGGAGCTCGCTGCCGAGCACGACCATGCGCTTCACGAGGTTCTCGAGCTCGCGCACGTTTCCCGGGAAGGGGTGGCGGTCGAGCAGCGCCAGCAGGCGGTCGCTCGGCTCGGGCGCGCCGCGGCCGTAGCGCTCGGCGGCGCGCGCCAGGAAGTGGCGCGTGAGCACGGGGATCTCGTCGCGGCGCTCGCGCAGGGGCGGCACGTGGACGTTCACGACGTTCAGGCGGAAGAAGAGATCCTCGCGGAAGGCGCGCTGATCCACGAGCTCGGCGAGCGGCCGGTGGGTGGCGGAGACGATGCGGACGTCGACCGCGATCTCCTGGTTACCGCCCAGGCGGTGAAAGCGCCGATCCTGGAGCACGTGGAGCACCTTGGCCTGGGCGGCGGGGCTCATCTCGCCGATCTCGTCCAGGAAGATCGTGCCGCCGTGGGCGAGCTCGAACTTGCCGATCCTGCGTGCGGCGGCGCCCGTGAAGGCGCCGCGCTCGAAGCCGAAGAGCTCGCTCTCGAGGAGATCGCCCGGGAGCGCCGCGCAGTTCACCTTCACGAAAGGCCCGCTCTTGCGCGTGGAGCGCGCGTGGATCTCGCGGGCGACGACCTCCTTGCCGCTCCCGCTCTCGCCCAGGATCAGCACGGCGACGTCGGTGTCGGCGATCTGCTCGAGCACCTCGCGGATGCGCGCGAGGCTCGGGCTGTCCCAGAGCGCCGTGCGGCCCTCGGCGCGCGAGCGAGCGCGCCCGGGGCCGAGCGAGGCCAGGCGCTCGGCATTCTCGAGCGTGCGCTGCACCACGCGGGTGAGCTCGGCGTCGTCGATCGGCTTCGGAACGAGGTCGCTCGCGCCGGCCTGCATGGCGGCCACGATCGGGCGCGCGCTCCCGCCGCTCGAGAGCATCACCACCGGCACCTCGGGGTCGAGCGCGCGCATGCGCTTCATGAGCTCGAGGCCGTCCATGCCGGGCAGCGCGAGGTCGACGAGCGCGATGGCGAAGCCGCGCCCGCTGCGCAGCATGGCGAGGGCGCGCTCCGCGTCGTCGGCGGCCTCCACCCGGAGGCCGATGCCGGCGAGCACATCGGAGACGCGCGCGCGCACCGAGGAGGCGTCGTCGACCACGAGCGCGCGGCGGGCGGGCCTAGTCTTCGCTCGCGGCGTCCGCCCCCGGCCGTCCTGCGCATCCGACACGTCGAGCCTCCGCAGCGCTCGTGCGCTCAACGACGTATCGGCAGCCCCGGGCCGGATTGACAGCCTCACGATTCCTGTCCGACATTCCTGTACGTGGGTAAAATACCCGGTATAATCCCCACATGTTCGAACGGCTGCTGGAGCCCCGTCTGCGCGCCTCCTCTCGCAGCGTGATCCTCTTGGGGCCGCGTCAGGTCGGCAAATCGACGCTACTGGGCCAGCTGAGGCCCGACCTCGCCTTGAACCTCGCCGATCCTGGGGTGCAACGACGCTATCTCGCGCGCCCGGAGTTGCTCGGCGAAGTCCTGGAAGCAACCCCCAGCTCGACGCGCGTGGTGTTGATCGACGAGGTGCAGCGCGTCCCGGCCCTGCTGGACGTCCTTCAGGTCGTGCTCGACGAGAAGCCCAAGCGCTTTCGCTTCCTGCTCTCCGGATCGAGCGCGCGCAAATTGCGGCGCGGGCAGGCCAATCTCCTGCCCGGGCGCGTGGTCGTCTATGCGATGCACCCATTGCTCGCGCGCGAGCTGGGCGAGCAGTTCCGACTCGACCGAGCGCTCGCGCACGGCACCCTTCCGGCCACCTGGGGCGAAGACGATCCGATGCAACGGGCCGAGCTGCTCCGCAGCTATGCCGATGTGTACCTGCGCGAGGAGGTGCAAGCCGAGGCGCTGGTGCGCGATCTCGGGGGCTATGCGCGCCTCCTCGACTTCGTCGCGGCCGCGTCGGGCACGATCGTGAATGTGAACGCGCTGTGCCGGGCTGCCGAAATCCGGTACGAGACCGCCCGCCGGTACCTCGAGGTGTTGGAGGAGACGCTGGTCCTGTTCCGCGTTCCGGCCTGGAGCGGCTCCGATCGCGCCAGCCTCGTCGCGCACCCGAAGCTCTATCTCTTCGACACCGGCGTTCGGAACGCACTTCTACGCCGGCCTCTGGATCATCCGCTCGAAGACGAGCGCGGCCCTCTGCTGGAGCACTTCGTCGCGCAGGAGCTCCATCGGCGGACCGGAACACTCTGGCCCGAGGCGCGGCTGTTTCACTACCGCTCGAAGCATGGTGCCGAAGTCGACTTCGTTCTCGAAGTGGGCCGTGAGCTTTGGGGCATCGAGGTGAAGGCCGCGCGCACCGTCTCGCCCGACATGCTCACCGGGCTCGCTTCGCTCGCCGAGCGAACGCGGCGGCTCCGGCGCAAGATCGTCGTGTGCCTGAGCGACCGAAGCGCCCGCATCGGTGATGTCGACGTCCTTCCCGTGCGAGAATTCCTGGACGGGCTGCCCGCTTGATGGGAGCCCCGAGGCCCGAGAGGCAGAGCTGTGAGCGCGACCGACCCCCAGCAGCGGATGCGCGCCCTCGTGGCCGACCTGAACCGGCACCTGCAGCTCTATCACCAGCACGACGCGCCCGAGATCAGCGACGCTGAGTACGACCGGCGCTTCCGCGAGCTCGAGGCGCTCGAGACGGAGCTCGGCGAAGTGCTGCCGGACTCGCCCACGCGCCGGGTCGGGGCGCCGCCGGCGGAGGGCTTCGCGCCGGTCGAGCACCGCGTGCCGATGCTCTCGCTCGACAACGCCATGAGTGAGGAGGAGCTGCGCGCCTTTGCCGAGCGCGTTGCGAAGCAGCTCGACCGCAGCGGGGCCGTCGCGTTCGTGGGCGAGCCGAAGCTCGACGGCGCGGGGGTCGAGCTGGTCTACGAGGACGGTGCGCTCGCGGTGGGCTCGACGCGCGGCGACGGGCGCGTGGGCGAGGACGTCACCGCGAACCTGCGCCAGCTCGGGAGCATCCCGCTCCGGCTGCGCGGCTCGCCGGCGGAGCTCGCAGGGCGCCTCTCCGTGCGCGGCGAGGTGGTGCTCCCGCTCGCGCCTTTCGCGCGGCTGAATCAATCGCGCGCGGCGCGGGGCCTCGAGCCTTTCGTGAACCCGCGCAATGCCGCGGCGGGCTCGTTGCGACAGCTTCACGAGGTGGATCTCGAGCGCCTGCGCTCGCTCGAGTTCCGCGCCTACGCGATCGAGGAAGGCGGCCCGGCGCGCGCCAGGCAGCAGAGCCAGCTGCTCGAGGCGCTCGTCGCGTACGGCTTCGAGACGACGCCGGGCTGGCGCGTGTGCCCAGACCTCGAGGCCGCCCTCGAGTTCTACCGGGAGCTCCTCGCCAAGCGCCACTCGCTCTCGATGGAGATCGACGGGGTCGTCTTCAAGGTGGAGGAGCTCGCACTCCAGCGCGACCTCGGCGAGCTCGCGCGCGTGCCGCGCTGGGCGATCGCCTTCAAGTTTCCGGCGCAGCAGGAGACGACAGTCGTGCTCGACATCTTCGCGAGCGTCGGCCGTACGGGGGCGATTACGCCGGTGGCGAAGCTCGCACCGGTCTTCGTGGGCGGCGTGACCGTGACCAGCGCGTCGCTCCACAACCAAGATGAGATCGAGCGCAAGGACGTGCGCATCGGCGACGCCGTCGTGATCCAGCGCGCGGGCGACGTGATCCCTCAGATCGTGTCGGTCGTGCAGGCGAAGCGACCGCCCGACGCCGTTCCCTACAAGCTTCCCCGCGAGTGCCCGGTGTGCGGCACGCCCGCGGTGCGCGGCGAAGGCGACGCGGTCACGCGCTGCCCGAATCGCGCGTGTCCGGCGAAGCTCAAGAACCGCGTGCTCCACCTCGCCGGCCGCGGCGCGCTCGACGTCGATGGCCTCGGCGAGAAGATCGTGACGCAGCTCCTCGAGCGCGGCCTCGTGCAGTCGCTCCCCGACGTCTTCGCGCTCGACGAAGCCACGCTCGCCGGCCTCGAGCGAATGGGCGAGAAGAGCGCCGCCAATCTCTACCGGGCGCTCGGGAAGGCGCGCCACACGACGCTCGCCCGCTTCCTGGTCGCACTCGGCATCCCCGAGGTGGGCGAGAACGTGGCCGAGCTCCTGGCAAACCACTTCGGTGATCTCGATCCCCTGATGAGCGCCACGGCGGAGGAGCTGACGGCGGTGGAGGGCATCGGGCCCGTGATCGCGGAGAAGATCGTGCAGTTCTTCGCGGACGAAGATCACCGCTCGGAGGTGCAGCGGCTGCGCGAGCTCGGAGTGCGCTGGGAGAGAGTCGAGCGCCGCGCGGGCGCGGCGGCGGAGGGGCCGCTCGCCGGCAAGACCTTCGTCCTCACCGGCACCCTGCCCTCGCTCTCGCGCTCCGAGGCCGAGGGGCGCATCGAGGCAGCGGGCGGGAAGGTGACGGGCACCGTCTCGAAGAAGACCAGTTACGTGGTGGCCGGAGAGGCCGCGGGCTCGAAGCTCGCGAAGGCCCATGAGCTCGGGGTGCCGGTGCTCGACGAGGCGGGTCTGATTGGTCTCTTGAGTCGCTAGATTCGCAACTGCAGTTCACTCCTGAGGTGGCTGAACGTGTGGCAGTCGTCGCTCGAGCTGGTCCGGTGTCCGACGTGCCGCGGGCAGCTCGATCTCGTGGCGCCCAGTGGAGACGACGAGATCGTCGGGGGCGAGCTGCGCTGTGGCGCTTGCCGCGAATCCCATCCAATCCACAACGGAATCCCCCGCTTCGTCTCTCCGGAGAACTACGCGTCCAGCTTCGGCTTCGAGTGGAAGCGATTCGCAGAGCTGCAAACGGATCGATTGCACGGATTCTCGCTGACACGCGATCGGTTCTTCCTCGAGCTCGGTCTCCGCCCCGAAGATCCGACCGGGCTGCGCGTGCTGGAAGCAGGTTGCGGAGGCGGCCGCTTCTCCGACGTCGCCCTCGCAGCTGGAGCCGAAGTCTATGCGGTGGACCTCTCCAACGCAGTCGAGAAGAACCGTGAGCTACGTCTGGGCAACCGGAAGCTCCACCTGTTCCAGGCATCGATCGCCGCACTTCCTCTGGCTCGAGGTGCGTTCGATCTGGTGTTCTGTTACGGCGTTCTCCAGGCACACGCCGAATCCCGAGGCATTCTTTCGGCATCTGGTCCCCTACGTGAAAAAGGGTGGCCTGCTCGCAGTGGACGTCTACGCGGCCGCACCGGTAAACAGTCGCTTCACTGGAAGTACCTCGTACGACCTGTGACGAAGCCAAGCGTCGCGGTTGCGATCAGGTTGTGGAACTTCAGTGTCGTCCGGACCTCCACGATCTCCTTCTCGACCGAGCGCGTATCTCGAGTCAGTTGCGCATGTGTTCCGAGAAGAGATTGGTGGGCGTCCTGAAGCCGTCGAATGGCCTCTCGTAGCTCGAGAGTCGTGGGCTCCGGGTCCACCATCGGTTGGCGAGCGTAGCGTCGGACTGTCTCCAGCCTACGAAGCGGACATCACCGAGCGCAACCGGTCGCCTCAGACAGGGGTTCCAGAGTCAAGCGCCAGTCGGCGCGCGAGATCTGGAGGCCCTCGCCGACCAGGGCGAGGCGCTCCATCTCGCGGCCGAACTCGGCGTAGTAGGGCGTCTTCGCGACGCGCCAGGCGAGCGTCGGCGGAAGCGCGATGCGCAGCGAGCGGCCACCTGCGAGCGCCGAGCGTGGCAGCGCCGCGCTCGAGGCGCGGCGTCAGGCCGGGAGCAAGCGGGAGCGTCGCGCGCACCTGCGCGGCGGCGATCTCGAGGCTGTCGTGGATCTCGAGCGCGCCGTTCGCGAGCTCGAAGCGGCGGCGGTGCAGCACCTCGGGCGTCGGCCAGCCCGCGCACACGGCCTCCACGAACGAGCCGGGCTCGTACGAGGCGAGCGCCACGTCCGGGCGGCCGCCGATGCGGTGGGCGGCCCAGCACTCGGCCTGCTCCTGCGCGTCGATCTCGATCGTGGCGTGGGAGCGCGTGGCGCGCGCGCGGTCGCGGCGCTCGCCCGCCGCGTACTCGTAGACGCCCGTGTCCGTGACCACGCGCTCGCCGCCCACCGAGAGCTCGAAGGAGAGGGCGTCGCAGTGGGCGTGGCCGGGCTGGTGCGGCGGCCAGGGCCGCGAGGCGGTGATGAGGGCGACCAGGGGCCCGCTCTCGAGCCGCGCGAAGCCGGCGCTTCGCAGCAGGCCCGGCGTGGCCGGCGCGGCGGGAGCCACGCCGAGCGCGGCCGCATAGGCGACGAGGCGGGGCGTCGACTGCGCGATGCCGAGAGCCGAGTCGCCGAAGAGCGCGATCTCGCCATCGGGGTGCGTCACCAGCGCGAGCGCGCCGAGCATGCGGGCGCCCACCGCTCGGAGCTGCGCGGTGAGCGCCGCGGGCGCGCGCCCGCTCGCGGCGGCCGCGTTCGCGAGGTCGAGCACGCTCTCGAGCAGCAGCGCCTGATACATCGGGCTCCGCTCGCAGTGCATGCCGTCCGGGAGGATCTGCTCGTCGAGCTCGCGGGCGAGGCGCGGAGCGAAGGCGAGCCAGTGCTCGGCGGCCGGCCCGCGCAGGGCCACCCCCGCGAACGTGAGGGCCAAGAGATTCCAAAGGTAGTGGTTCCCCAACAAGTGCGTCTCGAGGCGCTGAGTGAGCGTCTCGAGCTGGTCGGCCAGCGACGCGCGCAGGCCCTCGGACGAAGCGCCCGCCGGGAGGGCCCCGGGCGTGGTCAGGAGCTTCAGCCACGCGAAGCAGCGCAGGCTGATCGGGCCGGGGTCCCAGCCGACGCCGCGCGCGTGTCGCGCGACCCAGTCCTCGAGCGCCGCGAGGCGCGCCTCGGGCGGGAGGCCCGCATCCCGGGCCCAGTCGAGCTGGTGCAGGTGGTAGGCGAAGAGCGGCCCGTGGCCTGCGAAGTCCCAGTCGATGCGCGCGGGAGTGGGGAGCTCGCGGTTCAGGAGCAGGATGCGGGAGCCGTCGGCGCGCGCGTGAGCCGGCGCGGGGAGCCAGGCCACCGCGGGCGCTGCGAGCGCGAGCTCGGGCGCGGGGCCGCTCCAGCGGCGCGGCGCCGAAGCCGGGAAGAGCGCGCGGCGCGCCTGCCCCAGGAGCTGCGCGCGGCGCAGGTACCAGAGCGTGCGCAGCCACGTCCCGGAGGTCGGCTTCACGCGCCCCGCCCCCGCACCTCGAGCGCGAGCGCGTAGAGCGCGCGGCGCGGCGCGCCCGTCTCGGCGCGCAGCTGGTCGGCGACCTCGCGCGGGGAGTGGCCGGCGTCGAGCAGCGCGCGGGCGCGCTCGCGCAGGAGCTCCTCGCTGGGGGCCGCGGCGCGCGGCAGCCTCGCCGGCTGCGCCCGCGATCACGAGCGTCACCTCGCCGCGCGTGCCCGCGCGGAAGCGCTCGGCGAGCTCGGGGAGCGTCCCGCGCACGGCCTCCTCGTGGAGCTTCGTGAGCTCGCGCGCGACGCAGGCCCGGCGCGGGCCGAGCGCGCGCGCGAGCTCGGCGAGGGTGGCGGCGAGGCGCTGCGGCGCCTCGAAGAGGACGAGCGTCTCCGCGCGCGTCGCGAGCGAGGCGAGGAGCGCCTCGCGCTCGCCTCCCTTGCGCGGCAGGAAGCCGAGGAAGGTGAAGGGAGTCGCCGGGAGACCGGAGACGACCAGGGCCGCAAGCACCGCCGAGGGACCTGGAAGCGCGACCACCTGGTGGCCGGCGGCGGCGGCTTCCGCGGCCAGCCGCGCGCCGGGGTCGGAGACGCCGGGGGTCCCGGCGTCCGAGACGAGCGCCACGCGCTGGCCGGCCTCGAGCGCGGCCAGCGCCTCGGCGCAGCGCTCGGCCTCGTTGTGGGCGTGGAGCGCGCGCGGGCGCACGCGAATCCCGTGGCGATCGAGGAGGATGCGCGTGCGGCGCGTGTCCTCGGCGTAGAGCAGCTCGGCCTCGCGCAGCGCGGCCAGGGCGCGCAGCGTCACGTCCTCGAGGTTTCCGATCGGCGTCGCGATCACGTGCAGCGTTCCCATGCGCAACCTGAGCGGCGCCCCTACCCTCGCCGCGCTCGCCCGGGTCCCCGGGAGCATCCGATGCCGGACCGCGAGGGCTCGCAGCGTGAGCTCGGCGCCGCGGGCGAACGCTGCGCCGCGGAGTTCCTCGAGCGCCGAGGCTATCGCATCGTCGCGCGCAATGTGCGGGCGGGAGGCGTCGAGATCGACCTCGTCGCTCTGCACGGGCGTACCTGTGCCTTCGTGGAGGTGAAGACGCGCCGCGGGGACCGCCACGGCGCGCCCGAGGAGGCGGTGGATGCGCGCAAGCAGGCGCGCCTGGTGAGCGGAGCGCGCGCCTGGCTCCGCGACCACGGCGCGCGGGGATTGCGAGCGCGCTTCGACGTGATTGCTGTTGCCATCGACGCCTCCGGTCGATACGTCCTCCGCCACTGGCCCGCGGCCTACGACGCGAGCGGCCAGTGAACGGGGGACCGGATGGCCGAGCGAGAGAGCGCGCGGCGCGTGGAGAAGCCCTGGGGCCACGAGCTGATCTGGGCGCACACCGAGCGCTACGTCGGGAAGCTCCTGGTGATCGAGGCCGGCAAGCGCCTCTCGCTGCAGAAGCACCTGCAGAAGGACGAGTCGATCTTCGTGGTGCGCGGCAAGATGCGGCTCGTGCTCGAGGACGAGCACGGGGCGCTGCTGAGCCACGAGCTCGGCCCCGGCGAGCATCGCCGCATTCCGACCGGCCGCGTCCACCGCTTCGAGGCGCTCGAGCGCGTCGAGGTGATGGAGGTCTCGACCCCCGAGCTCGACGACGTCGTGCGGCTGCAGGACGACTACGGCCGCTGAAAGGGGACGCTCTTTAGGAATCGATAGTTTTCGACCCGGCCCGAGGCGTCCTCGGAGCTGCGCGGGACTCGATCACCGCCGCCACGAGGCTCTTGCCTCGCAGCACACGGCCCTGCGCGCCGGGCTCCCGCTTGGCCCCGACATAGGTCTCGTCGGCCTCCACGTCGCCGCGCAGGCGTAGCCCGCTGCGTTGCCCAGCGCCGAGCGCAGCTTGTGCAACAGCAGCCAGGCCGTCTTGTAACTGCCCAGCGCGAGGTCCTTCTGGAGCTGCAGCGCCGAGATACCGGTCTTGCGCCGTCCGATGAAGAAGGCCGCCAAGAACCACACCCGCAACGGCACCCGCGTCCCGTGCAGCACCGTGCCCGCGTGAGCGACGCCTGATAGCGGCAGCTGCGGCACTGCTCCAGGCGGCGCGTCCGCAGGGCCGAGCTCTCCGTGCCCTGGCAGCGCGGGCAACGAAAGCCCTCGGGCCAGCGCAGCCTTCTCAGAAACGCGACGCATGCCGCCTCGTCTGGGAACCGCGCTTGGAGCTCCAGCAGACTGCTCGGCCCCTTGAATCCCGCATGGGACTATCGGATTCTTCAAGGGCGGTCCCCGCTTCTCGGCTGCGGTCGCGCTACTTCTTCTCTGCCTTCGCAGGCTTCTCGGCCTTTTCCGGCTTCTCGGCCTTCGCCGGGGCGGCCTCGGGCTCGGCAGGGAGGACCTCGGCGGCCGCGCTCGTCGGCGCCTTCCTCGGGAATGAGCGCCGCGAAGTCGCGCAGCTTCGAGCGCAGGCGCGCCTTCTTGCCGCGCAGGTCGCGCAGGAAGTAGAGGCGCGAGCGCCGCACGTGGCCGCGGCTCTTGATCTCGATCTTCTCCACGCTCGGGGAATCCTGCGGGAAGATGCGCTCGACGCCGACGCCGTAGGACACCTTGCGCACGGTGAAGCTGCCGTCGCTCCCGCCGCGCCGCCGCCGGATCACGACGCCTTCGAAGACCTGCGTGCGCTCCTTGTCGCCCTCGCGGATGCGCACGTGCACGCGCACGGTGTCGCCGGTCCGGAAGTCGGGCAGGTCGCTGCGCCTCTCGTGCGCGATCACGTCCACCGATCTCATCGCTTCTCTCCCTCGGAGCCCGTTCTTCCCAGCAGATCCGGGCGCCTCTTGTCCGTGCGCGCGAGAGCCTGCTCGGCTCGCCAGCGCGCGATTCTTGCATGGTCTCCCGATCGCAGCACCTCGGGGACGCTCGCCCCGCGGTACTCGAGCGGCCGCGTGTAGTGCGGGCCCTCCAGCACGCCCGTCTGAAACGACTCGGTGTGCACCGACTCCGGGTTCCCCAGCACGCCGGGCACGAGCCGACCCACGGCCTCGATCACGACCATCGCCGGCGCCTCGCCCCCGGAGACGACGTAGTCGCCGATCGAGAGCTCCTCGTCGACGGCGAGCTCGATCGCGCGCTGGTCCACGCCCTCGTAGCGCCCGCACACGAGCACGAGCCAGGGCTCCGTCGCGAGCTCGCGCGCGCGCGCCTGGTCGAAGCGCCTGCCTTGGGGACTCATCAGGATCACGTGGGCTCTGCCCTTCTCTCCCTTGGGACCGGCGATCGCCTCGATCGCCTCCACCAGCGGCTCGGGCCGCATCACCATGCCGGGCCCGCCTCCGTACGGCGCGTCGTCGACGCTGCGGTGCCGGTCGTGCGTGTAGTCGCGCAGGTCGTGGGCGCGCAGCTCGATCTCCCCGCGTCCGATCGCCTGGCCCACTACGCCCGTCTCGCGGAACGGCGCGAACAGCCCCGGGAAGATCGTGATCACGTCGATGCGCACGCCCTTCGCTCCTAGACCGGGTCGGCGAGCCCTGCCACGTCCTCCAGCACGATGCGGCGACCGGCGACGTCCAGCGTGTGGAGCAGCGCCCGCGCTACCGGCACCAGGCGTTGGCGCCCATCGTCGCCGCGGATCGCGAGCACGTCCTGGGCGCCGTGGTTCCAGACCGCCTCGACCCGGCCCACGGCCACTCCCGATCGCGTCTCGACGCGGCAGCCCACGAGCTCGTACGCGTAGTGCTGGCCCTCGGGCAAGCGGGGCAGCGTCGCGGCCTCGATCAGCACGAGCGCACCGCGCCAGGCTTCGGCGGCGTCGCGATCGGCGACTCCGCGCAGGGCGATCCTCACTTCGCCCGCTCTTCCGGCTCCTCCTCCTACTCTCTCGGTCCAGTGCGGGCTCGGATCGTCGGGCCCGCGGTGCGAGAGCGCGAGCCGCTCCGCACCCAACAACAGCTCCGGTCCTTCTCCCAGGACCGCGACGCGGAGCTCGCCGCGGATGCCGTGGGCACCCGCGACGCGGCCCACGATCACCAACACCTCTGCGCCGGGCTCCTAGTCCACGATGTCGAGGCGCACGTCCCGGCCCGGGCGAGAGGCGGCGAGCACGGCGCGGATCGCCTTGGCGACGCGACCCTGGCGGCCGATCACGCGGCCGCGGTCCTCGTCGGACGTCTCGAGCTCGAGCATGCGCCCGCCGTCCGTCTCGTTGACGCGCACCGCATCCGGCTGGTTCACGATGCCCTTGGCGATGAACTCGACGAGCCCTGCCGCCGAGCCTTTCTCCGCCACGGCTACTGCGCTCCGGCGGCCTGAGCCGCCGCGGCGAGCGCCTTCTTGCCGCGCTTCACGAGCGCTCGGGCCGCGGGCGTGAGCTGCGCGCCGCGCGCGATCCACTTCTCGATGCGCTCGCCGTGCAGCTTGATGGGCTTGCCGCGAGCGACCGGGTCGTAGGTGCCGAGGTCTTCCAGCTTGCGACCGTTGCGGGGCGCCCGCTCGTCGATCGCGATCAAGCGGTAGTACGGGCGGTTCTTCGCGCCCGCGCGCATCAGACGAATCTTGACCATGAGAATCCCTTGCAGAATCGCGAAGGTAGACCCGCGAAAGGGGGCGGAAGCTAGGCGAGCCGCCCCGCCCGGTCAACTAGCGGAGGCCCCGGCGGGCGCGCTCCTTCTCCTCGGAGCAGCGCTGGCACGCATAGCGCTCCTGGTGCGGGGTCTGGAGGCGCTCGTAGTCGCGGTCGAGGGCTACTCGGCGCACGCGCGGCGCGGGCTGGCCGCAGAAATCGCAGCGCAAGCTCTCGGCGGCGGGGGCGTGCGCCTCGTGGGGGTCGGGCTTCGACATGGGCACAGGAGATTACCGGACTCGCGTCCGAAGCTCCGAGGGCGCGGCGTCGCCCAGGGCCTCGCGCAGCGCGGCGAGGATCTTCCCACGCTGGAGAGAGACCTGCTGCGCCCACACCGGCGAGGAGACGGTCAGCTCGAGGGTCTTCCCGCGCCAGTCGCTGGGCTCGCACTCGCGCGCGAGCTCGGCGCCGACCGCGCGCGCCCAGATGCGCAGGAGGCGCACGGCCGGCGCGTCGGGGTCGTAGCCGAGGTCGCGGAGCACGCCGTCGATGCGCGCGCCATCCAGGCGCGCGGGCTCGCGCGGCTTGGGCGGGCGGCGCCTCACGAATCGTCCAGCGAGCGGAATAGCAGCCCGGTCGGGAGTTTCGGGGAGAAGAACGTGGACTTCTGCGGGAGGGTGGCGCCGGCCGCCGTCACGGCGAACACATCCTCCGCGCGGAGCGGATTCAGGTAGAGCGCGAGCGTCCCCCGCCCGGAGCGCACGTCGCGCGCAGCCTCGCCCGCAGCCTTCGGAAACGCGAGCGCGCCGCCGCGCACGGCTTCCTCGTCGAGGCCGAAGAAGCCCAGCACCACCTCGCGGTGGAACACCTCGATCGAGAGCTCGGCGCCGCGCGGGCGCCAGAAGACGCGCAGGCGCCCGCTGCCATCGTCCGCCGCGAACGCGGGGGCGCCGGTGTGCGGCGCGAGCGCCTCGCGCAGCGTCGCCTCCACCTGCTCCGCGCTCGCGAGCGCGACCTCGCGCTGCTGCCAGCCCGCGCGCGCGAGCTCGGCCCAGCGCGCCTCGCTCGGCCGCGGCGCGCGCACCAGCAGGCGGTGGATCGGGAGGAGCAGCGATCCCGCGGCGTAGGCGTTGGCCAGGTAGACCAGGATCGCCCCGGCCCCCGCGCTTCGCGCAGGAATCGAAATTTCGGGGTCTGACCCCGAAATTTCGATTCTTTGCTCGTCGCGGAAGGCGAGGCCCGTCTCGTAGCGGTGGTGGCCGTCGGCGATCACGAGGGGGCGCGGCGCGAGGAAGCGCGCGATCTCGTCGAGCGCGGCCGGATCAGTGAGCGCGGCGAGCTCGTTGGCGACGCCGCCGGCGTCCTGGGCGCGCTGGGGCTCGCCCGAGGCGAGCGCCTGCTCGAGCAGCGCGTCGAGCTTCCCGTCCGGGTCCTCGTAGAGCAGGAAGACCGCGGAGAGGTTCGTGCGCGTGGCGCGCAGGATCTTCAGGCGATCGGCCTTGGGCCCCGAGAGCGTGCGCTCGTGCGGGCGCACGATGCGCTGCGCGTAGTCCTCGAGCCGGAGCGCGGCAAAGAAGCCCGTGCGCGCGAGGCTCCGGCCATCGGGCGCGCGGAAGCGCTGGCGCAGCGCATAGAGCGCCGGCCGCGCGTCGAGGCGGAGCACGCCCTCGGCGCGCCAGGCGGCGAGCGTGCGGCCGACATCCGCGTAGTCGGTGCTCGCCTCCTCCTCGACGCGCTTGGTGAGCTCGAGGCGCACGGCGTTGTGCGGATCGCGCTCCCAGAAGCGCACGCGCTCCTCGGGCGTGACGACGTCGTAGACGGGGGCGAGCACGCGCTCGAGCTCGACCTTCGCGGGGTCGTAGCGCAGCGCGCGAAACGGCCGGATCTCAGCCACGCGCGGCTCCCTCGCCGGCGCGCGCGATCTCGGCGGCCGAGATCGCGCCCTCGCGGAGCACGAGCGGCCGCGCACCGCGCGCGTCCACCACGCTGCTCGGCGCAGCGCCGCCCGCGATCGGGTCCCTCGACGAGCGCGATCTCGCTCCCGCCGCACGCTTCGCGCTTCGCGGCGCGTGGCGCAGGCCGGCGCCCCGGAGCGATTCAGGCTCGTCGCGGTGAGCGGACCCGCGGCACGCGCGAGCGCGCGCGCGAGCGGGATGGGGGGAGCAGCGGAAGCCGACGGCGCCGCCCTCGCTCGCGAGGCCGGCGGCGAAGCCCGCGCAGTCCACGATCAACGTGAGGGGTCCGGGCCAGAAGCGCGCGGCGAGGCGCTCGGCGAGCGGCGTGGGCTTCGCGCCGAGCGCGAGGAGCGCGTCCAGACCTTCGACGAGGACCGCCATCGGCTTCTCCGCATCGCGTCCCTTCCAGCGCCGGAGCTCGGCCAGCGCAACAGCGTTGCGCGGGTCGGCGCCCAGGCCCCAGACCGTCTCGGTCGGGTAGCCCACGAGCCCGCCGGCGCGAAGGCGCGCGGCCGCCTCGCTCACGGAGAGGGCGCTCACCGGGCGCGCGCGCGCGCGCCGATGTCGCGCCGCAGCTGGCGGCCCTCGAAGGCGATGCGGTCGGCCGCCGTGTAGGCGCGCTCGCGCGCCGTCGCGAGGTCGGGGCCCCGCGCGGTCACGCCCAGCACGCGCCCGCCGTTCGTGACGAAGCCCGCGCCCTCGCGCTTCGTGCCGGCGTGGAAGACGACGACGCCGGGGACCTGCTCGGCTTCCGCGAGCCCCCGGATCGCCTTGCCGCGCGCGAACTCGCGCGGATAGCCGCCGCTCGCGAGCACCACGCACACGACCCACGTCGCTCCCGCGCGGCGCCGCGCCCGGGTCGAGGCGGCCGCGCGCGGCACCGTCGAGAACGGGCAGCAGGTCGCCGTCCATCTGCGCCACGATCGCCTGCGTCTCTGGGTCGCCGAAGCGCACGTTGAACTCGACCACGTGCGGGGCGCCCGCCGGGTCGATCATCAGGCCCACGAAGAGAACGCCGCTGAAGGGCGTGCCCTCGGCGCGCATGCCGCGCAGGGTCGGGTGCACGATCTCCTCGAGCACGCGCTTCTCGACCGCCTCCGAGACGACGGGCGCCGGAGCGTAGGCGCCCATCCCGCCGGTGTTCTCGCCCCGGTCGCCGTCGAGGATGCGCTTGTGGTCCTGGGCGGGCGCCAGCGTCACCACGCGCTCGCCGTCGGTCACGGCGTAATAGCTGGCCTCCTCGCCCACCAGCACGTCCTCCACCACGACGCGCGTACCGGCGGCGCCGAAGCGCTGCGCGCCCATCATCTCGTCGAGCGCGGCCTCTGCCTGCGCGAGCGTCTCGCAGACGGCCACGCCCTTCCCCGCCGCGAGGCCATCCGCCTTCACCACGCAGCGCCCGCCGCGCGCGCGCACGTCGGCGCGCGCCGCGGCGAGCTCGCTGTGGAGCGTGAAGCGCGGGTGGGGAATCCCGTGGCGCGCCATGAAGGCGCGCGCGAAGCCCTTGCTGGCCTCGAGGCGCGCGGCGGCCGCCGAGGGCCCGAACACGCGCGCACCGGCCTCGCGCAGGCGGTCGGCGAGCCCCGCGGCGAGCGGGTCCTCGGGGCCGATCACGACCAGGTCGATGGCGCGCTCGCGCACCGCGCGCGCGAGCGCGGCGGCGTCTCCCGCCGGGACCTCCGGGAGACAGGTCGCGTGGCGCGCGATGCCGTCGCTCCCGGGCGCTGCGAAGACGGCCTCGGCGCGCGGGCTCTGGGCGAGCTTCCAGGCGAGCGCGTGCTCGCGTCCGCCGGAGCCGACGACGAGGACGCGCGAGCGCTCCATCAGCGCGCTTCGCCGAGCGGCCCGTCCGCGCGGCCGGCCAGGAACTGGCGCACGGCCGGCTCCGTGGACGCGCGCAGCTCGTCGGGGCAGCCGTAGGCCACGATCTTCCCGGCGTGCAGCATGGCGATGCGGTCGGCGATCTTGAAGGTGGAGGGGAGATCGTGCGTGATGCAGAGCACCGTCACGCCCAGCCGGTCTCGCATCCTGAGGATCAGCTCGTTGATCGTATCGGAGATGATCGGGTCGAGGCCGGCGGTGGGCTCGTCCACGCAGAGCAGGCTCGGCTTGTGGGCGATCGCGCGCGCGAGCGCCACGCGCTTCTTCATGCCGCCCGAGAGCTGGGCGGGATAGAGCGGCTCGGCGTTCTCGAGCCCGACCAGCGCGAGGTTCTCGCTCACCTGCTTGGCGATCTCGGGCTCGGGCAGCCGTTTCACGTAGCGCAGGGCGAAGCCCACGTTGTCCGCGACCGTCATCGAGTCGAACAGCGCGCCCGCCTGGAAGAGCATCCCCACCTGCAGCATTACGTCGGTGGTCTCCTCGCGTGTGAGGCCGCTCACCTCGCGCCCGAAGAGCCGCACGCTCCCGGCCTGATAGCTCTCGAGGCCGAGCAGGATGCGCAGCAGCGTCGACTTGCCGGTGCCGCTCCCGCCGAGGACGACGGTGATCTGCCCCGGCTCGAGCGTGAGGGAGGCGCCCTGCAGCACGGGGCGCTCTCCGAAGCGCTTCCACACGTCCGTCAGCACGGCGGGCGGCGTGAGGCGGGCTGTCGCGGGGGCTGCGCTCAAAGCGGCCGCAGGGTAGCTAGTCCCCCGAGTCGGAAGTACACCGGATTCGTGCCGCCGGGCGTCTCGGCGCCGGCGGCGTTTCGCTCCCGGCTGCGTCGCTGCCGCGCTACGCCTCGACCACGCGCTGCACGCGCCGGCCCACGCGCACGAGGAGCTCGTAGGGGATCGTGCCCGCCGCCTCGGCGACCTCCTCGACCGGCAGCGCGGCGCGGTCGCCCTCGGGCGCGGTGCCGAAGAGCACCACGGGGTCTCCGATCTCGACGGGCGCGTTGCCCACGTCGAGCGTGATCAGGTCCATCGAGACGCGCCCCGCGATCGGCACGCGGCGGCCGCGCAGGAGCGCGACGCCGCGGTTGCCGAGCGACCAGGGGATGCCATCGGCGTAGCCGATCGGGACTGTCGCGATGCGGCCGCGCATCTTGGCGCGGAAGGTGGCGCCGTAGCCCACCGGGTCGCCGCGGCGCACGTGGCGCACGTTGGCGACGCGCGTGCGCACGCTCATCACCGGCGCCAGCCGGGCGGCATCGGCCAGGTGCGGCGCGGGCGGCACGCCGTAGAGCAGGAGGCCCGGGCGCACCGCATTCAGCTCGGGCGACGCGCTCGCCAGGGCTTCGCTCGCGACCAGCGCCGCCGAGTTGGCGGCGTGGATCTGGCGCGGGGCGAGGCCGCGCGTGCGGAGCGCGCCCAGCACCTCGCGGAAGAGCGCGAGCTGGCGGAGGGTCGGCGCGAGGTCGGTCTCGTCGGCACAGGCCAGATGCGTGTAGAGGCCGTCCACCTCGAGCGAGCGCTCGCGGGCCAGCGCCTCGATCACGGAGGGCGTCTCCTCGGGCGAGAAGCCCATGCGCGCCATGCCCGTGTCCACCTCGAGCTGCACCGGGATGGTCTTGCTGCGCTCGCGGGCGGCCTTGCGCAAGCAGCGGCAGGTGGCCCGCGTGCTGGAGCACGGGCGTGAGGCCGAGCTCGACCGCGGCGTCCGCCTCGGCGGCGTCGTGGACGCCGCCCATCACCAGCAGGGCCTGCTCGATGTTGGCCTCGCGCAGCTCCGCCGCCTCGGCGACGGTGGCGACGGCGAAGCTCTGGCAGCCGGCCGAGGCGAGGCGGCGAGCGATCGGCACGGCGCCGTGGCCGTAGGCGTCGGCCTTGACCACCGCGATCACCTCGCGACCTGCCGCCAGCCGCTTCGCCTCGGCGAAGTTCTGGGCGAGCGCGGCGAGGTCGATGCTCGCCACCGTCGGACGGCCGCTCTTCATTCGCCTGGCGAACTCCGTTGGACGGGGCGGCGCGCGCCGCCGCTGGGAGCCTAACCGACCGGCGCGAGCGTCGTTTGACACCGCATCCAGCCCCCCATACTGTCGGTTTCTCGCGGCGACGACTGGATGCTCTTGTCGCCGCGGCCAAGGTGAGAGCCCCCGCCCGTGGAAGCGACTCCCGGAAGCCCCGCCCGCGCGCTCGCGATCTCCGTGAACGGCGAGCCGCAGGCGATCGCCGCCGGGACGCGCGTGGCCGAGCTGCTGGCCACGCTCGGCCTCGCGGGCCGGCGGCTGGCGGTCGCGGTCAACCGCGAGGTGATCCCGCGCGCGGGCTACGCGGCGCACGTCCTGTGCGCCGGCGATCGCGTCGAGAATCCTCGAGGCGGTGGGAGGAGGCTGAGATGTCGGAGACCTACAAGCTCGGGTCGCACACGTTCCGCTCGCGGCTGATCGTGGGCAGCGGGAAGTACGCCTCGCTCGCGATCCAGCTCGAGGCCACCCAGGCGAGCGGGGCGGAGATGATCACGGTCGCGCTGCGCCGCGTGGATCTGAAGAAGCCGCGCAACGAGAGCGTGCTGGGCGCGATTCCGCCCGGGCTCACGGTGCTCCCGAATACGGCCGGCTGTTACAACGTCGAGGACGCCCTCACCACGGCGCGGCTCGGGCGCGAGCTGTTCGGGCACGCGCTGGTCAAGCTCGAAGTGATCGGCGACGAGCGCACGCTCTTTCCGGACACGCCGGCCACGATCGAGGCCGCGCGCATCCTCGTGGGCGAGGGCTTCGAGGTGCTCCCCTACATCAGCGACGACCCGGTCGCCTGCCAGCGCCTCGCGGCGCTCGGCTGCGTGGCGGTGATGCCGCTCGCGGCGCCGATCGGCTCGGGGCTCGGCATCCGCAACCCGGCCAACCTGCGCATCATCCGCGAGACGGTCGAGGTGCCGATCGTGGTCGATGCGGGCGTGGGGACGGCGAGCGACGCCGCGCTGGCGATGGAGCTCGGCGCTGACGCGGTGCTCATGAACAGCGGGATCGCCGGGGCGAAGGACGCCGTGAAGATGGCGCGCGCGATGAAGCTCGGGATCGAGGCCGGGCGGCTCGCCTACGAGGCGGGCCGCATCCCGCGCCGGCTCTACGCGAACGCCTCGAGCCCGCTGGACGGGATCGCGAGCTTCTGAGCCGCCCGATCCTTTGCCTCGTGACGGACCGCGCAAGCGCGCGCGCGCCGCTCGCGGAGCTCGCCGCCGCGGCCGTGCGCGGCGGCGCGGACTGGGTGCAGATCCGCGAGAAGGACCTGGACGGGCGCCCGCTCTACGAGCTCGCCTGCGCAGTCCGCGACGCCGTGCGCGCGGTGAGCCCGGCCGCGCGCGTCCTCGTGAACCGGCGGGTCGACGTGGCGCTCGCGGCGGGCGTCGACGGCGTGCACCTGGGCTTCGACGCGCTGCCCGTCGCCGAGGCGCGCGCGCTGGTGGGCGCGAGCGCGCTCGTCGGCGTCTCGGCGCACGCGGTCGCGGAGGTCGCCGCGGCGCAGGCGGCGGGCGCGAGCTACGCCCATCTCGCGCCGATCTTCGCGCCGTTCTCGAAGGCGGCGGCGTCGCGCGAGCCGCTCGGGCTCGCGGTGCTGGCCGAGGCCGCGCGCCTCGGGCTCCCGGTCCTCGCGCAGGGCGGCATCGACGCCGCCCGCGCACGGGCCTGCGTCGCGGCGGGCGCAGCCGGCGTCGCGGTCACCGGCCAGCTCTGCAGCGCCTCCGACCCCGAGCGCTCCGCTCGCCTCCTGCGCGAAGCGCTGGGGACGAGGGGACGTTCTCCTTCATTCGAACTGAGGGACATTCGGTGGCGTCCTGGTGACTTACGGGGACAGTCCTGGTTGAGGAGTGTCCCCACAAGTCACTCCCAGGTAGGAGCGTCCCCGAATGTGACTTTTGCGGCGGGCGAGGCGCGCAGGCGGAAGATGGGAGGCGTGCGGCCGAAGCGGGCGCGAAAGGCGTCGGCGAGGTGGGTCGCAACACGCGCGGCGGCGTCCGGCGCGACCAGGTGCAGGCTGCAGCCGCCGAAGCCGGCGCCGGTGAGGCGCGAGCCGAAGCAGCCCGGCGCGGCGTCGCCCAGCGCGCACAGGGCGTCGAGCTCGGGCGTGGAGACGGCGTAGTCGTCGCGCAAGCTCGCGTGGCTCTCGCGCAGGAGCGCGCCCGCCGCGCGGAGATCGCCGGCGCGCAGCGCCGCGATGCAGGCGTCGACGCGCGCGTTCTCGGTGACGACGTGGCGCGCGCGGCGCGCGAGCGGCTCGGGGAGCGCCTGCGCGAGCCGCGCGAGCGCGCTCGCGGGGAGATCGCGCAGCGCGCTCGCGTCGGCGCCGACGAGGCCGGCGCGCTTTGCGCCGGCGAGGGCCGCGGCGCACTCGGCGACGCGCTCGCCATAGCCGCCGCGCGCGAGCTCGCGGCGCGCGCCAGTGTCCGCCACGAGCCACACCGCGTCGGCGGGAAGCGCTACGCGCGCGACCTCCTCGCTCCGACAATCGATGCGAAGCGCGCAGTCCCGCTCGCCCAGCGCGCTCGCGAAGGGGTCGAGGATGCCGCAGCCCACGCCGACGAAGTGACTCTCGGCGCGGTGCGCGAGGCGTGCCGCCGCGAGTGGCGTGAGCGATACCTCCGCGAGCGCGGCGAGCGCCAGCGTCACCGCCACGCCCAGCGCCGCCGACGAGGAGAGCCCTGCGCCGAGCGGCACGTCGCTCGCGATCAGCAGGTCGGCGCCGCAGAGCGCGTGGCCCGCCTCGAGCAGCGCGAGGGCAGGCCCGCGCACGTAGTCCGCCCAGTCGCCGGCGCGCGCGGGCGCGCCGAGCACGAAGCGCACCTCGCTGCCGAGCGCGAGGGAGCGCGCGCGCACCTCGCGGTCACCCCGCGCGCCCGCCGCCACGCGCGTCGCGCGATCGATCGCGCACGGCAGCACGAGGCCGGCGTTGTAGTCGGTGTGCTCGCCGATCAGGTTCACGCGGCCCGGCGCGCGCGCCACGCAGTGGGCCTCGCGCCCGAAGGCCTCGCGAAAGGCCTGCTTGCTCATCCCCGGGCGCCTCCTAAGTTGCGCGGCGTGCGCTCGAGACAGTGCAGAAACCTCCTCGCCGCCGCCGCCGCGCTCGCCGCGGCGCTCTCCGCGCGCGCCGACGACCCTTTCCTGCGCCGCACCGCCACCGTGCAGGTCGTCGAGAAGGTGGGGCCCGCGGTCGTGAACATCACCACCGAGCAGCAGCTGCGCGCGCGCCGCCCCTCCTCGGGCGACCCCTTCTTCGATCGCTTCTTCAGCGACTTCTTCGAGGGCACGATGCCGCGCACCGCCACGAGCCTCGGCTCGGGCGTCGTGATCGACGCGGCCGGCCATGTCCTCACCAACGACCACGTCGTCTCGGGCGCGGACGTGATCCGCGTGACGCTGGCCGACGGCCGCGAGCTCGGCGCGAAGCTGGTGGGGGCCGACGCGAACAACGATCTCGCCGTGCTCGTGCTCGAGCGCGGCGAGGAGAAGGAGATCCCCTGGGTGGAGCCTGGGAGCTCCTCGACGCTCATGGTGGGCGAGCCGGTGATCGCAATCGGCAACCCCTTCGGCCTCTCGAACACGGTCACGACCGGCGTGCTCTCGGCCCTCGACCGCTCGCTGCGCTCCGAGCAGGGCACCTTCCACGGCTTCCTGCAGACCGACGCCTCGATCAACCCCGGCAACTCGGGCGGGCCCCTGCTCGACGCGGAGGGCGAGCTGATCGGGATCAACACCGCCATCTATCAGGGCGCCCAGGGGATCGGCTTCGCGATTCCGATCGACGTCGCGAAGCGCGTGGTCCACGAGCTCCTCACCAAGGGCGAGGTGGCGCCGGTCTGGCTCGGCATCGACCTCCAGGACCTCGAGCCCGACCTGGTCTCGGTGATGAAGCTCCCGTCCGGCCAGCGCGGCGCGCTGGTGAAGCGCGTGCGCGCCGCGGGCCCGGCGGCGCGCGCTGGCGTCCAGCAGCTCGACGTCCTGCTCAAGGTGGACAACCACCCGATCCGCGCGGCGCTGGAGTTCTACGAGCTGATGGAGAGCAGCACGACCGGCCAGCTGCACACGCTCTCCCTGCTCCGGGCGGGGAAGCCCGTGAGCCTGCCGGTGAAGGCCGAGGAGATCCCGCCCGCGGTCGTCACCCAGCTGGCCGAGGAGCGCTTCGGCTTCCGGCTACGCCCGGTGCAAGGCGGCTACCAGATCGAGGCGGTGAGCCCCCGGAGCGGGGCCGAGCGCATCGGGCTCGCGGCGGGCGACCTGGTCCTGGCGGTCGACGGCCAGGCGATCGACGACCCCAAAGCCTTCCGCCGAGCCGTCTTGCGCCTCCAGGGGCGCCCGCGGGCACAGATCGTGGTCCAGCGCGGGCGCGGCCGGTACGTTGTGGCCCTGCCGCTCTCTTGACCCCGCCTCCCTGGTGTCGAGAAGCGGTGAACCTCCGGCCGGCCGCTGGCGTCTGCTGAGAAGCCGCCCGGACCGAGGGATGGAGGGGACCCGCGCATGAACCGTTGGCTACCGATCGCGATCGCCGTGCCCGTTGCCGGGACGCTGCTGGTCGCATCCGGCGTGGTGGACGTTCGGGTCGGCTTCCGCGACAACGTCGCCCAGGCGGTGGGCCTGCTCGAGGAGGACACCGGGACCCGCACGGCGGCCGCGGCGCCCTTCTGGCAGGAGGGGAGCAGCCAGCCCCAGGCCGAAGCGCCGCGCGGCGCGCCCCAGAGCTTCGCGGACCTGACCGAGCGCGTGTCGCCGGCCGTCGTGAGCATCCAGGCCGAGCGCACGGTGCGCCCCGACGAGGAAGAGCGCGTGCCCCGCCCGCTCGAGGAGTTCTTCGGCCCGTTCGGCGGCGGCTTCGGCCCGCAGCTCCCGCGCGCCGGGCTCGGCACCGGCTTCGTGCTGTCGCCCGACGGCTACCTCGTCACCAACAACCACGTGATCGAGTTCTTCGACAAGATCCAGGTGCACTTCGAGGACGGGACCGAGCTGCCCGCGACGATCGTCGGCCGCGACCCCGGCACGGACGTGGCGCTCCTCAAGGTGAAGGCCCCGAAGCCCCTGCAAGCCCTCCCGCTGGGCAACTCCGACTCCATCCGCGCCGGCGACTGGGTGGTCGCGATCGGGAATCCCTTCGGGCTCGAGCACACCGTCACGGCGGGCATCGTGAGCGCGAAGCACCGGCGGCGCATCAGCGAGGACAGCGACTCGCGCCGCTTCGACGACTTCATCCAGACCGACGCCGCCATCAACCCCGGCAACTCGGGCGGCCCGCTCGTGAACCTCGCCGGCGAGGTGGTGGGCATCAACACGGCGATCCGCCAGGGCGCGAATACGATCGGCTTCGCCGTCCCGGTGAACGCGGCCAAGCTGATCCTCCCGCAGCTCAAGGCGACCGGCCGCGTCTCGCGCGGCAAGCTCGGCGTCACCATCCAGCCGATCGATGCCGACACCGCCGAGCTGCTCTCGCTCGACAGCAAGAACGGCGCGCTGGTGAGCGCCGTCGAGCCCGGGAGCCCCGCCGAGAAGGCCGGCATCAAGCGCGGCGACGTGATCGTCGAGTTCGACGGCAAGAACGTCGGCGAGATGGACGAGCTGCCGCAGCTCGTGGCCAGCGCCAGAGTGGGCGCGGACGCGAAGATCGTCCTCGTCCGCAAAGGCAAGCGCCAGACCGTCGACGTGCGAGTCGGCGAGCTCGAGAACGAGGTCGAGCCGGTGGTCGCGGGCGAGGAGCCCAAGACGCCGGGCGCCTATGGCCTCACCGTGCAGACGCTCACCCCCGAGGTGGCGAATCAGCTCCGGCTGGATGGCGACACCAAGGGCGTCGTGGTGAGCAACGTCCAGCCGGGGAGCCCGGCCGACGAGGCGGGCCTCCAGAAGTTCGACGTGATCCTCGAGGTGGCCCAGGAGCCGGTCACGACGGCGGCGCAGTTCCGCGACGCGATCACGGGCAGCAAGCACGGCGCGCTGCTCCTGATCCGGCGCGGGAGCACGGAGCTGTACCGGCCGCTGCGCCCGCGGGAGTAGCCGGGCGCCCTTCGCGGGGGCGGGCGTCCCGGGGGCGGCTTGTCAGCCTCGGCGCCGTGCTTAGCCATGGCGTCATGCGATTCGACAAGCTGACCCTCAAGAGCCAGGAAGCCCTGAGTGAGGCGCAGAGCCTCGCCACGTCCCGCGGGCACAGCCAGATCACGCCCGCGCACCTGCTGCGCGCGCTCGTCGCGCAGTCCGAGGGCAGCACCGTCCCGATCCTCCAGAAGATCGGCGTGGCCATCGACCGACTGCAGGCGGACGCCGAGAAGCGCCTCGCGGCGCTCCCCAAGGTGCACGGCGGCGCGCAGCCCACGATCTCGCCCGCGTTGCAACGCGTGCTCGACGCGGCCTTCAACGAGGCGACCGAGCGCAAGGACGAGTACGTCTCCACCGAGCACCTGCTGCTCGCCCTCGCCGCCGAGAAGAGCGACGAGACCGGCAAGGTGCTGCGCGACGCCGGCGCGACGCGCGCGGCGGTCGAGAAGGCGCTCGAGAGCGTGCGCGGGAGCACGCGCATCACCGATCCCGACCCCGAGTCGAAGTATCAGGCGCTCGCGAAGTTCGGGCGCGATCTCACCGAGGCCGCACGCGCCGGGAAGCTCGATCCGGTCATCGGACGCGACGAGGAGATCCGCCGCGTGGTGCAGGTGCTCTCGCGCCGCACCAAGAACAATCCCGTGCTGATCGGCGAGCCCGGCGTGGGCAAGACCGCCATCGTCGAGGGCCTCGCGCGCCGCGTGGTCGCGGGGGACGTGCCCGAGTCGCTGCTCGACAAGCGCGTGATCTCGCTCGACATCGGGTCGATGATCGCGGGCGCGAAGTACCGCGGCGAGTTCGAAGATCGGCTCAAGGCCGTGCTGCGCGAGATCGCCGACGCCAAGGGCGAGATCATTCTCTTCATCGACGAGCTCCACACGATCGTGGGGGCCGGCGCCGCCGAAGGCGCGGCCGATGCCGCCAACATGCTGAAGCCCGCGCTCGCGCGCGGCGAGCTGCGCTGCGTGGGGGCGACCACGCTCGACGAGTACCGCAAGCGCATCGAGAAGGACGCGGCCCTCGAGCGGCGCTTCCAGCCCGTGTTCGTGGGCGAGCCCTCGGTGGAGGACACCATCTCGATCCTGCGCGGACTCAAGGAGCGCTACGAGGTGCATCACGGCGTGCGCATCCAGGACGGCGCGCTGGTGGCCGCGGCGACGCTCTCGAACCGCTACATCACCGACCGCTTCCTGCCCGACAAGGCGATCGATCTGGTGGACGAGGCCGCGAGCCGCGTGCGCGTGCAGATCGACTCGATGCCCGAGGACCTCGACCAGATCGAGCGCAAGCGCACCCAGCTCGAGATCGAGCGCGAGGCGCTGAAGAAGGAGAGCGACGCGGCCAGCAAGGATCGCCTCGAGCGCATCGGCAAGGAGATCGCGGAGCTCCAGTCTCAGGGCGCCGTGCTGAAGGCGCGCTGGGAGAACGAGAAGGCCGGCATCGCGCGCGTGCGCGAGATCAAGGAGAAGCGCGAGGCGCTGACCGCCGAGCTCGAGCGCACGCGCCGCAGCGGCAACCTCGAGCGCGCCGCCGAGATCCAGTACGGGCTTCTGCGCGAGCTCGAGAAGCAGCTCGGCGCCGAGCAGGAGAAGCTGGCGGCGGTCCAGAAGGAGGGCTCGCTGCTCAGCGAGGAGGTCACGCCCGAGGAGATCGCCGAGATCGTCTCGAAGTGGACCGGCATCCCGGTCGCCAAGATGCTCGAGGGCGAGCAGGAGAAGCTGCTGCGCATGGAGGACAACCTGCGCCAGCGCGTGGTCGGCCAGGACGAGGCGCTCGAGCTCGTGGCGAATGCGGTGCGCCGCGCGCGCGCGGGGCTCCAGGACCCGAACCGTCCGATCGGCTCGTTCATCTTCCTCGGCCCGACCGGCGTGGGGAAGACCGAGACGGCGCGCGCGCTCGCCGAGTTCCTGTTCGACGACGAGCAGGCGATGGTGCGCATCGACATGAGCGAGTTCATGGAGAAGCACTCGGTGTCGCGCCTGATCGGCGCGCCTCCGGGCTACGTGGGCTACGAGGAGGGCGGCCACCTGACCGAGGCCGTGCGCCGCCGGCCCTACAGCGTGGTGCTCTTCGACGAGATCGAGAAGGCGCACCCCGACGTGTTCAACGTGCTGCTCCAGATCCTCGACGACGGCCGGCTCACCGACGGCCAGGGCCGCACCGTCGACTTCAAGAACACCGTCCTGATCATGACCTCGAACATCGGGAGCCAGTTCCTGGTCGAGATGGGCGAGGACCAGCGCGCCGAGATGGAGGCGCGCGTGCTGGAGGCGCTGCGCGCGCACTTCAAGCCGGAATTCCTGAACCGCGTGGACGACGTGGTGCTCTACCACCAGCTCCAGCGCAGTCACATCGACCGCATCGTCGAGATCCAGCTCGCGCGCGTGCGCAAGCTCCTCGCCGATCGCCGCATCGAGCTCACGCTCACCGACGAGGCGAAGCGCCTGCTCGCCGAGAAGGGCTACGACCCGCACTACGGCGCGCGGCCGCTGAAGCGCGTGATCCAGCGCATGATCCAGGACCCGCTCGCCATGAAGATCCTGAACGGGGACTTCAAGGAGGGCGCCAAGGTCGTGGCCGACGCTCGACTGAGCGGCGAGGCGCTCGAGTTCCGCCCGGCGGCGTAGCAACGCCCTAGTTGTAGTCCTCGCTGAGCGAGCGCAGGAACGCCGCGAGCGGCGCGAGATCCGCCGGCGCGAGCGCGATGCCGGCCAGCTCGGGCGCGCCGTTGCGCAGGGCGTGCGCGCGCTGGAGCTCGCCCACCTGGCGATACTGCGCGACGACGCCGTCCAGGGTGTCGATGCCCCCGCTGTGGAAGTAGGGGCCCGAGTGGAGGAGATCGCGCAGCCCCGGCGTCTTGAAGACGGCGACGCTCTGGTCGAGGAGCGCGCGCGGATTGCAGTGGATGCGCATCGCGCGCGCTCGCGCGGCACCCTCGGGATCGCCCAGGCGGGCGAGCGCGCGCTCGCAGAGCGCCTCCGAGAGGCCCTCCTGGGCGTCCCCGAGATCGAGGTTTCCGATCACGTTCCAGGCGCCGAGGTCCGTGCGGCCGGGCTGCGCCGCGCTCGGCGGGCTGCGAAACGGCTCCGCCGCGTTCGGGTGGAGCCCGCTCGCAGGCAGCCAGCGGTTCGGGTCGGCGTTGCGGTCGGCGAGGCTCGGGATCGCGAGCGCGGCGAAGCTCCCGGCGCCGTGCACGGCCTCGTACTCGAGCTGCGTGACGCCGGTGTTGTGGAACGAGAAGTCGGTGAACGTGGGCGCCGGATGGCAGGCGACGCAGTTTCCGAAGCCCCCGCGCGCGACCTGCTTCTTCTTCAGCTTTCCCTTCACGGGCGTGCGCAGGAAGATCTGCAGTCCCTGGAGCTCGCTGGGTCCGAAGACGCGATCGCGCGCGTGGAACTCGAAGGGGCCGTCGTTCACGAAGACCGGGCTCGCGAGGCGCGCGAGCGCGCCCCGCAACCGATTCGTGTACTGGACGGGCGACTCGCCCTCGCGCGGCGCGCGCGGAAGCCCGTTGCGCGCGAGGAAGGTGTCGAAGGGCGAGCCCACGAAGTCGCCGTCGTCGTCCTGGGCGAAGACGAGCTGCTCCACGTAGGCGGCCACCAGGCGGGCGACCGCGTCCACCACCTCGTCGTCGTTGGCGCGATCGACGTCGATCCGAAAGCCCGGCGGAAGGACGAGCTCCGGCGGGAGGCTCGCGTCGACGCCGGCGAGCACGATTCGGTAGGCGCCGCCCACGCCCTGGGCGAGCGCGCCGCTGCCGTCGTCCTCGCGGATCACGCGCGCGATGTGGGCCACGGCGAAGCCCGCCTCGCCGGGGAGCCAGCCGAAGTTGCGCCCGGTGAGCGTCCCGCGCACCAGAGCGGGCAGCGACGGAAACTCGCCATCGAAGTGGAAGACCGTGGCGCCCTCGCGCTCGAGCGAGGCGTTGACCAGCGGCGGCGAGTTGCGCGCCGCCACGAGCTTGCCGTCCGCGCGGGCCGGCACGGGGCTGCGGCGCGCGAAGTCGGTGTAGGTGCGCATGCCCCCGCCCGGGGCGCCCAGGTGCTCGTCCACGAAGTGGCAGGAGCGGCAGTTCATCGACTCGCCCGCGAAGGGGCCGGGCAGCGCCGCGCCGCTCGCGGTCTGGGTGGTCGCCACGACCGGATCGCCCGCGGCGAGCGGATCGTTCACGCCGGTCGCGTTGCGCGCGAAGAACTCCGCGAAACGGGTCTCGAGGAAGAGGCGCTCACCGATCGTGACCTCGGCCGGGTCGGCGTCCTGCGCGCGCACGGACACCGCGCCGAGGAGTGCGAAGAGTGCTGCCAGGCCCAGGCGGCTCGAGTGCGAGGATCGGCATGCGTCGTCCCACCTCCAGCGGGAGGGGCGACGTTAATGAAAATGAATTTCAAATCCAACTATGCCAAGAGACCGGTCGATGCTGGTAGAGCGGGCCGTCTGCGAAGCCGAGCCGGCGGTACCAGGCGCGCGTGCCGACGGCGCTGATCACGGCGAGCGACGCGTAGCCGGCTTCGCGAGCGAGCTCGGCGCTGCGCTCGACCAGCCGACTCCCGAGGCCCTGGTGCTGCGCCTTGTGGGCGTCGCGCTCGCCGAGCTCGGCGACCGCGCCGTAGACGTGCACCTCGCGCAGGAGGGCCGCGCCGGCGAGCTCGGCGAGGGGCGCGGCCGCGCGCGGGAGCGAGACGCGCGCGAACCCCGCGAGCCGCTCGGAGCTGGTCAGCGCCTCGAGGAAGATCTCGCTCCCGAGCGAGCTCTCGTAGCGCGTCTCGCGCAGCGCGCTGGCGCCGGCCTCGGCTGGGCGCCCGCGCAGCTCCCGGGCGCGGATCTCCTCGAGCGCGACGCCGTCCGCGCGCAGACGCGCCTCGACCGCCTCGCGCAGGTTCGTCTCGCGACTCCCGGCGGCGATCTCCGGCGAGGGGATGTCGCGGATCACGCGCGTGGCCCGGCAGTAGCGCGGCACACGTGCGAGGCAGTCGGCGACGAGCGCGAGCAGCTCCTCGCGCGCGTAGGGCCGCCAGGCACCGCGCGCGTGGAAGACCGCGAGCTCGGCGCTCTCGACCAGGCTGCACGGATAGAGCTTGAGCTCGTCGGGGCGAAACGCCGGGTCCGCGAACAGGCGCGCGAAGTCCTCGCGATCGGCGGCGGCCGTCGCCCCCAACAAGTTGACCATCCAGTGGGCCTGGAGCTTGAAGCCGGCGCCGCGCAGGAGCAGGAAGGCGCGGCGCGTGGCGGCGACGTCGTGGCCGCGGGCGTTCGCCGCGAGCACGGCGTCGTCGAGGGACTGGACGCCCAGCTGAACGCGCGTGGCGCCCAGGCGTCGGAGCCGCGCGACCTCCGCAAGGCTCACGTGGTCCGGACGCGTCTCCAGGCTGAGCCCCACGCAGCGCGCGCCGGCCGTCTCGTTCTCGCGCTGCGCCTCGGACGAGGGCGCTCCACGCGCCGCGCTCCCGGGCGGGCACGAGCTCGCCGCTCTCCCCTCGGCGCAAGTGGGCGGCCACGGTCGCGTCGTAGCCCCGCGCGCCGAGCGCGAGCGCGCCGAAGTCCGGCGCGAGCTCCACCACCTCGCCGCGCCGGTCGCGCGCCGCGCCGAAGTCGTTCAGCGCCTCGAAGCAGCGCGTCAGGAACCAGACCTGATAAGCCTCGGGATAGAAGGACCAGGTCCCGCCCAGGACGATCAGCTCCACCTTGCCGGTGGAGTGGCCCATCGCGCGGAAGGCCGCGAGCCGGCTCCAGGTCTGCAGATACGGATCGAAGCGATTGGCCTGGGCGCGCTGGCAGCCGGGCTCGCTCGCGAGATAGCTCTTGGGCATGCGCACGTCGCTGGGACAGAAGACGCAGCGGCCGGGGCACGGAAAGGGCTTGGTGAGCACCGCGACGGGCGTGACCCCCGAGAGCGTGCGCGTGGGACAGGTGCGCAGCTTCTCCGCGAAGGCCGCCTCGCCGAGGGGCCAGCGCTCGGGCGCGGCGCGGAAGGCCGCGAGGATCTCGCGCTTCGAGTAGAAGCCGCGGCCCTGCTTCGGATGGCGCCGCAGGATGCGATCGAGCGCGCGCGCGTCGAGGGGCTCGGTGGCGATCGCCTCGGCCACGATGCGCGCGAGGTCGAGCGACCGCCGAGGGGAGCAGAAGGGTGGCTTCGCCCATGTCGTCTATCCTCGCAGTCAGGCGGTGGCCCGGCCATGCCGAGCGAAGTGAAGTACGCGCGCAGCGGAGACGTGCACATCGCCTATCGCGTCTTCGGGAGCGGCCCGCGCGATCTCGTGGTCATCCCCGGGACCCTCTCCCACGTCGAGCTCTTCTGGGAGCACGAGGTCAACCAGTACCTGCTGCGGAGGCTCACGTCCTTCGCGCGCGTGATCGTGTTCGACAAGCGCGGCCAGGGGCTCTCCGATCGCGTCGCCGAGCAGACGCTCGAGGAGCGCATCGGCGACGTGCGGGCCGTGATGGATGCGACGCGCTCGGCGCGCGCAACGATCTTCGGGTGGTCCGAGGGCGGCCCGATGTCGCTGATGTTCGCAGCGACCTACCCCGAACGGACGGCGGGGCTCGTGCTGTGCGGCAGCTTCGCCGCCATCCAGGCCGGTGGGTCGGGGCCCTCGCGCGAACGTTGGGCCCAATTCCTCCGCCACGTCGAGGCGCATTGGGGACAGGGAGTGCTCGTCGCCGTGAATGCGCCGAGTCGACTCAACGATGAGGCCTTCATGCAGTGGTTCGGTCGCCTGGAGCGCGCGTCGGCGAGCCCCGGATCGATCCTCGCCCTGCTCCAAGCGAACTACGACATCGACGTCCGCCACGTGCTGGGGACGATCCAGGCGCCCACGCTGATCCTCCATCGCGTCGGCGACAAGACCGTGCCGGTCGAGGCCGGGCGCTACCTCGCGCAACACATCCACGCGGCGAAGTACGTCGAGCTGCCGGGAGAGGACCATCTGCTCCAGGCGTACGACCGCGACACGCTCGACCGCTTGATCGACGAGATCGGAGAGTTCGTCACGGGCGCTCGCCCGGTGCCCGACCCGGACCGCCAGCTCGTAACCGTGCTCTTCGCTGATCTCGTGAGCTCCACCCAGCGCGCCGCCGAGCTCGGCGACCGACGCTGGCGAGAGTCTGCTGGACGCCTACCTCGCGTTGGCGCGCCGCCAGCTCGAGCGCTTCCACGGCCGGGAGATCGACGTCGCCGGCGACGGCATGTTCGCGATCTTCGACGGCCCCGCGCGCGCGGTCCGCTGCGCGTGCGCCATCCGCGATGAGGTGCAGCAGCTCGGGCTCGAGGTGCGCGTGGGCCTTCACACCGGCGAGTGCGAGGTCGCGGGCTCCAAGGTGAGCGGCATCGCCGTCCACACCGGTGCGCGGGTCGCCGCGGCCGCGCAGTCGCAAGAGGTGCTCGCGTCGCGGACGGTGCACGACCTCGTGGCCGGCTCGGGCATCCGCTTCGACGACCGCGGCAGTCACGTGCTGAAGGGTGTGCCCGGGGAGTGGCAGCTCTTCGCGGTCGCGGCTGCCTGAGACTCCGCGCATGTCTCCGGAGACCGCCCGCAAGCTCGCCGCGATCAACGAGGAATTCTACCGGACGCGCGCCGCTCTCTTCGCCGCGAAGCGCGAGCGCCCGTGGCCAGGCATGCGCCGGCTGCTCGACCTTTTGCCCGCGGCGCCCGAGCGCGTGCTCGACGTCGGCTGCGCGCACGGCCGCTTCGCGGCCCTCGTGCGCGAGCGCTTTCCGGGGGCGCGCTACCTGGGCATCGACGCCTCGCGCGAGCTCCTCGCGCTCGCAGCCGCGCGCGCCGATTGCCCCGAGCGCGCCGAGTGGCGGTACGGGGACGTGACCGACGAGCGCGGGCTGCCGCCCGGCCCCTTCGACCTGATCGGCATGTTCGGCGTGATCCACCATCTGGCGGGCGAAGCGCGCCGCGCGCAGCTCCTGCGCGCGCTCGGCGCGCGGCTCGGGCCGGGCGGAACGCTCGCCGTCGCGATCTGGCGGAGCGCGGCGCTGCGCGACCTCGCCCCCGGCGTTCCCTTCGAGCGCGCGGGCATCGACGCGAGCGAGCTCGAGCCCGGCGACCGGCTCTTGCCCTTCGACGGCGACGCCCGAGCGCTCCGCTTCGCGCACTTCGCCGACGAGGCGGAGCTCGCGCGCGCGGCGCACGCGCCGGGCCTCGCGGGGTTCTCGCGCTTCGACGCCGACGGTCCCGGCGGCGACGCCAACGCCTACTTGTTGTGGCGCCGCGCGTGAGCGAGCCCGAGCGCCGCCAGATCTGCGGGCCCGCGGCCCTCCACGCTTCGCTCGCGGCGGGCGAGCCGGTGCGCCTCGTCCTGGTGGCGCGCGCGCCGAAGGATCCCGCGGTGGTCGCCGCCGCGGAGGCGGCGCGCACGGCGGGCGTCTCGGTTCAGGCCGCGAGCGAGCGCGTGCTCTGGCGGCTCGGGCAGATCTCGCCGCCGCCCGAGCTGCTCGCCGTGGTGGGGCCGGATCCGACGGCGCCGCCGGAGGCGGCGCTCGCGGGCGGCGGTGTCGCGTGGCTGCTGGTCGGGATCGCGTATCCGGGCAACACCGGCTTCGCGATCCGGCTGGCCGAGGTATCCGGCGCCGCCTGTGTGTTCGTGGACGCAAGCTTCCTGCACGAGGGCCGGCGCGAGGCCCTGCGCGCCTCGATGCGCGCGGATCGCTACTTCCCCGTCTACTGGCGCAGCGCGGAGGAGGCGATCGCGCTCGCGCGCGCGGCCAGCCGCCGCGTGCTCGCGGTCGAGGACGTCGGCAGCGCCGCGCCCTGGGAGGTGGACCTGTGCGCGCCGCTGCTCCTGATCGTCGGCGGCGAGCGCCACGGCATCCCGCGCGAGGTGCTCGCGCGCTGCGACGGCGCGCTGCGCATCCCCATGCGCGGCTTCATCCCGTCCTACAACCTGCAGGCCGCCATGGCGATGGTGGCGGGCGAGCGCCTGCGTCAGCTCGCCCGCGCGGGCGAGCGGGCCTGATCACTCCTCGTCGAGCTGCTCGGCCAGGTAGCGCTCGCGCCCGACCTCGCCGACCAGGTGGAGCTGCGTCTCGAGCCAGTCGACGCTCTTCTCCTCGCTCACCAGGTGGCGCTCGAGGAGCTCGCGCGTGCCGTTGTCGGACTTGCCGACCGCGAGCGCGATGCCCTTGTTGTAGCGGGCCACGGCCGCGATCTCGAGCTCGAGGTCGAGCTTGTGCTGCTCGATCGCGTCCTCGCCGACGCGCACCGGGAGCAGGCGCTGCATGTTGGGGACGCCGTCCAGGTAGAGGATGCGCTCGATCAGCCGATCGGCGTCCTTCATCTCGTCGATCGATTCCTCGCGCTTCTTCTTGGCGAGGCGCCCGTAGCCCCAGTTGGAGCACATCTTGGCGTGGATGAAGTACTGATTGATCGCCGTGAGCTCGGCAGTGAGGATCTCGTTCAAGGCCTCGAGGATCTGCGGGTCGCCCTTCGGCACGGGTCCTCCTACGCGCTCGCGGGCAGGCTATCGCGGGTGCGGGCGCTCGCCTCGGGCGGCGCTCAGCGCGAGGCGGCGTGCTCCGGGCTCGCGGCCGGCGCATGCGCCGCGCGGGCCAGCGCGCCGTGCTCGGCGATCAGCTGCTCGATCAGCGGATGGCAGCCACCGCAGCGGCTCCCGGCGCGGCAGGCGCGCATCACCTGGAAGCGCGTGCAGGCGCCCTTCGCGAGCGCCTCGCGGACCTTGCGATCGCTCACGCCGTGGCAGTGACAGACCAACATCGTGAGGCCGACTCTACCGAAATTGAAAACCAATGTCAATTTCGTTGGTGGCCCGCACCGACGCCGACCACGACCAATCCGCCCCCGATCCACTGCCACGCCGTCAGGGTCTCGGCCCCGGCGCCGACCGAGATCAGCGCGGCAAAGAGCGACTCGAGGGAGAAGATGAGCGCGGCCCGGGTCGGGGAGGTGTGCTGCTGCGCCCAGGTCTGCACGGAGTAGGCGAAGGCGGAGCAGACCAGGCCGAGGAAGAGCATGGCGCCCCAGACCTCGGCCGGGAGCTTCACCGGGAGGGGCTCGGTCGCCGCCGCGAAGGGCAGCGCGAGCACCATGACGCTCGCCATCTGCGCGAAGGAGAGCGCCGCCGTGGGCAGCTCGCGCGCGTAGCGGTCGAGCGCGACCAGGTGGCCCGCGAAGGCCAGCGCCCCGACGAGGGTGTAGAGGTCGCCGCGATTGGGCCCGGAGCCCGCGGGCGCGAGCAGCAGGAACAGGCCGAGCACGACCGCGCCGACGGCCAGCGCGAGCCTGCCGGCGAGCGGGCGCCCGAGGAAGATGCGCGCGAGGACGGGTGTCATCGCCACGTAGGTCGCGGTTACGAAGCCCGAGCGCGCCGGCGTCGTGCGCGTGAGTCCCACGATCTGCGCGGCGAAGCCCGCGAAGAGGAGCGCGCCGATCCCGATCGCGATCCGCCAGCTCGCTGCGCCACCCGGCATCGCGAATGCGCGCCCGCGAAAGACCAGCGCGAGCGCGAGCGTCGCCAGCACGAAGCGCGCGAAGAGCAGCGAGAGCGGGCCCAGCGACCCGAGCGCGAGCTTCGCCAGCACGAACGACGCGCCCCAGCCGACGGTGACCGCGAGCAGCGCGACTTCAGCCCGCAGGCGCACGGGCGTGACTTTAGGGGACGTTCCTACTTCACGGTGACTAATGGGGACAACTGGAACGGCCCCTGGTCGCGGCCAGGAGTGTCCCCATAAGTCACGGCCAAGTAGGAACGTCCCCGAAAGTCACCGCTATGCTGCGCGGCCGCGATGGAGAGCGCGCGGTTCGACGTGGATGCGCGGGTGACGCCGATCGGCGGCGGCGCTTTCGAGGCGCAGATCAGCCGCGACTGGTGGGTGGCGCGCGGCCCGAATGGCGGCTTCGTGGCGGCGCTGATCGTCCGCGCGCTCGAGGCCGCGGTCGCGGACCCCGAGCGGCAGCTGCGCTCGCTGACCGTGCACTATCTGCGCCCGCCGGTGGAGGGCCCCGCGCGCATCGAGACCCGCGTCGAGCGCGTCGGCCGCTCGCTCACCACGCTGAGCGCCCGCCTCGCGCAGCCCGACGGCTGCGCTGCCCTCGCCCTCGCCGCCTTCTCGAAGCCGCGCTTCAGCGCGGAGCTCCATCACGCGGTGATGCCCGAGGTCCCACCGCCGGAGGCCTGCGCGCAGCGCCGCGGCGCGCTCGCTCCCATCCATCACCGCTACGACCAGCGCTGGGCGATCGGCCCGCTCTACTTCGAGGGCCGCAAGGCGCGCGAGGCGCGCACCGGCGGCTGGATCCGGCTGGCCGAGGGCACGCGCCCACTCGACGCAGCGCTGATCGTCGCCTTCGCCGACGCCTGGCCCCCCTCCGTGTTCGCCACCGCCGAGCTCCCGATGGCCCTCGGCGGCGTCCCCACCGTGGACCTCACCGTGCACGTGCGCGCGCCGCTCCCGCGCCCCGACGACTTCGTGCTCGTCTCCTTCCGCACGCGCGAGGTGAGCGACGGCTTTCTCGAGGAGGACGGCGAGATCTGGAGCCGCGACGGCCGCCTGCTCGCCCACTCGCGCCAGCTTGGCGCCGTACTCTGAGCGCGCTACACAGCCTTCGCCATGCGCTCCATCACCACCTTCGCGTTTAGCAGCTGGTGGTACTTCGCCTGCGGGGCGAGGGAGCGCGCGCCGGCATAGAGCCGAGCAGCCAGCGAACCCGAAGCCCCGAGCGCCAGCCGGGGCTTTCGTTTTTCTGGGCCCGGGCGCGGGGGGAAGCAAGGAGAGCCGATGCAAGCCCTCGAGAACGTGAACCTGACCGCCGTAGAGCGGCTGCCGAGCCCAGCCGCCCTGAAGCAGCGCCTGCCCGTCCCGCCCGAGGCGGTGCGCAGCGTGCTCGCGGGCCGCAGCGCGCTGCGCGACGCGCTGCACGGGCGCGACGGCCGTCTGCTCGCGATCGTGGGCCCCTGCTCGCTCCACGATCCCGAGGCCGCGCTCGATTACGCGCGCCGGCTGGCGCCGCTCGCGCGCGAGCTCGCCGGCGAGCTCGTCGTGCTCATGCGCACCTACTTCGAGAAGCCGCGCACGACGGTCGGCTGGAAGGGGCTGATCAACGACCCGGGGCTCGACGGGAGCTGCGACGTCACGCGCGGGCTCGCGACCGCGCGCGAGCTGCTCGTGCGCATCAACGCGCTCGGTCTGGGCTGCGCCACCGAGTTCCTCGACCCGGTCGCGCCCCAATACCTGGCCGACCTGATCGCCTGGGCGGCGATCGGCGCCCGCACCACCGAGAGCCAGACCCACCGCGAGATGGCGAGCGGGCTCTCCATGCCCGTCGGCTTCAAGAACTCGACCTCCGGCGACGTCCAGGTCGCCCTCGACGCCTTGGTCGCCGCGCGCCATCCGCACGTTTTCCTGGGCATCGACTCCGCGGGGGCCGCCTCCGTGGTGCGCACGACCGGGAACCGCGACGTCCACGTGGTGCTGCGCGGCGGCCGCGCCGCCCCGAACGCCGACGCCGCCACCATCGAGGCGCTCGCGCGCCGGCTCGCCGAGCTCGAGCTCGCGCGCGGGATCGTGGTCGACTGCTCCCACGACAACTCCCGCAAGCAGGCCGCGAACCAGGGCCTCGTCTGTCGCGAGGTGGCCCGTCTCCACCGCGGCGGCGCGCCCGGCATCCTCGGCGTGATGCTCGAGAGCCACCTCTTCGAGGGCCGCCAGGACTGGAAGCCGGCCGCCGCGCTCCGCTACGGCGTCTCGATCACCGACGCCTGCATCGGCTTCGAGGAGACCGAGGCGTTGCTGCGCGAGCTCGCGGGCGAGTGCGCTCCGGGCAGGCGGGCCCCGCTCCGCGCGCCGGTTCGCCGCGAGCCTGGCGCGGTGGGCGCGCCCTAGCTCAATCCCTCGTAGCGGCAGGCCGATGGATCGGGAGATGCCGATTCGGGTCTGCACACGCGCGCTGCGCGCGAGCGGCGCGCTCGCCCTCGCCTGCGCGGGGCTCCTCGCGCTCGCGGCGGGCGCACAGCCCTCGCGCGCGAAGCCCACGCCCGCCGAGCTCGCCCAGCTCGAGGCCGCCGTCACCGAGCATCCCGACGACGAAGCGGCGCGGCGCGCCTACGGCGAGGCGCTGCTGCGCGCGGGCGACGCACTGGCATCGCTCCAGGCGCTGAACCCCGGGCGCGCCCCCGGCCGCGACTGGGTGCGCGAGCTGCGCGCGTCGGCCGAGATGTACCACCGCGGCGGCGATCTCGAGGCCGCGCGCAAGGCGCTCGACGATGCGCTCGAGCTCGCGCCCGGCGACAAGGCGCTCTACGCCGAGCTCTCCGACCTGATGGGCGAAGCCTCGCGGCAGGAAGCGGCCGCGGCGCAGGCACCGGCGGCGAGCGAGGCGCCCGCGACGCCCGGCGAGGCGCAGCCCGCTCCGAGCCTCGCACCAGCCGCCTCGCTGGCGACCAGCATCCCGGTCGCCCCCACCGACGCAACCCGCGAGCGCGAGCGGGAGGCCACGGCCCGCGCGAGCGCACCTCCTCCGCAGGCGCAGGCGGGCGACCACGTGCGCGCGATCCTGCTGGGCTTGATGGCGCTCGGCGCGCTCGTGGTGGCCGGCCTCGTCGGGCTCGTGCTGCGCGCGCTCCGCGGCCACGGCGACCTCGCCGTCGCGATCGAGCTCGGCCCGGACGCGCGCGCCACCTTCACGATCCGCCTCGCGCGCCAGCGCGAGCGCCAGCGCCCGCCGCTCCGCGCCGACGCCCCCAGCGAGGCGCGCGCCTCGAGCCGCTTCGAGCACAACCTGGTGGCGCGCGAGACCCACTTCCGCGCGATTCCCGCGCGGCGCTACTGGGTCACGCTCGAGGGCATCCTCGAGAGCGGGCCCAACAAGGAGGGCGTCCGCGAGGAGCAGGAGATCCTGGTCGAGAAGAACCGCGCCAGCCGCGCGATCTTCGACCTGCGGCCCCAGGCCTCCCCCGTGGAGGTGCGCGTGGTGCGCGCCGGCGCGCCCGTCGCGAGCGCGCGCGTCGCGCTCGGCGGCGACCCGACCTCGATACGGCGCACGCGCCAGGGCGTGGTGCGCCTCGATCTCGCACCCGGCGAGCACACCATCCTGGTGGGGGCCGAGGACTGCGCCGCCGAGCGCAAGCTGCGCATCGACCAGCTGGCCGCGCAGCGCGTCGAGATCGACCTCGCCGATCCGAGCTCGCTCACCTTCTCCGGCTGCGAGGCGGCCGTCGAGCCCTTCCTGCGCGGCGACCTCTCGGTGGCGGCCGCAGCCCTCGAGCGCGCCGGCCAGAAGGAGCGCGCCGACGTGCTGGCTGGCCGCTTCTACCAGAGCCGCGGCTCGAAGGGAAACGCGGCCGAGCGCTTCGAGGCCGCTGGGCGTTGGCTCCAGGCCGCGCAGCTGCGCGGCGAGGCCGGCGAGCACGCGCGCGCGGCCGAGCTGTTCGAGCGCGGCGGCGATCTCTCGCGCGCCGCCGAGATGTGGCAGGCGAGCGGCGACCTCTTGCGCGCGGGCCGCGCCTACGAGGACGGCGGCGAGTTCGACGAGGCCGTGGCCTGCTATCGCCAAGCGGGCGACGCGCCGCGGCTGCTCGACGTGCTCGAGAAGAGCGGCGATTTCTTCGAGGCGGGTCAGCTCGCCCAGGAGCGCGGCGAGGCGACGCGCGCGATCCGCAACCTCCAGCAGGTGGACACGCGCCACGCCGGCTACCTCCAGGCGTGTCGGCTCCTCGCCAGCGCCTTCAGCGAGCAGGGCAAGCTCGAGCTCGCCATCCAGAAGGCGGAGGAGGCGATCACCTTCTCGCGGCCCGAGGAGGCGGGCGCCGACTCCTTCGTCTGGTACGGGAACCTGCTCGCGCGCGCCGGCCGCCCCGAGCGCGCGCTCCAGGTGCTGACGGAGCTCGCCGAGCGCGAGCCCGATCACCCCGGCCTGCGCACGCGCATCGAGGAGCTGCGCAAGGAGATCTCGACCCAGCGCCGCAGCGGCGACTCCCAGACCGAGACCTTCCGCGCCGCCTTCGGACCGAGCAGCCGCTACGAGGTGCGCGAGCAGATCGGGAGCGGCGGGATGGGCGTCGTGGTGCGCGCGCACGATCGGCGCCTCGGGCGCGACGTCGCCCTGAAGCGGCTCCCGGACAATCTGAAGGATCACCCCAAGGCGGTGGACCTCTTCCTGCGCGAGGCGCGCGCGGCGGCAGCGCTGAACCACCCGAACATCGTGACCGTGCACGACGTGGACGAGGAGGCCGGCACCTTCTTCATCACGATGGAGCTGCTCGTGGGCCGCACGCTCTCGCAGCTCCTGCGCGAGCACGGAAAGCTCGCGCCGCGCGACGTCGCGCGCGTGGGCATCCAGGTGGCGGCCGGGCTCGCCTACGCCCACGGCCAGCGCATCGTCCACCGCGACATCAAGACCTCGAACCTCTTCCTCACCGAAGAGCGCACCCTCAAGATCATGGACTTCGGGCTCGCGAAGATGCTCGAGGAGGTGCGCCGCGCGACGACCGTGATCGGGGGGACGCCCTACTACATGGCCCCCGAGCAGGCGGCCGGCGAGGCCGTCGATCCGCGCGCGGATCTCTACGCCTTCGGCGTGACGCTCTTCGAGCTCGTCACCGGCCGGCGGCCCTTCGAGAGCGGCGACGTCACCTATCAGCATCGCCACACGCCGGCGCCCGATCCGCGCAGCCTCGGCGTCGAGATTCCCGAGGCGCTGGCCGAGCTGATCCTGCAGCTGATGGCGAAGCAGCCCGCCGATCGGCCGCCCAACGCCGAGCAGGTGGGCATGCGCCTGCGCGCGCTGATCGGCGGGGTGAAGCGGTAGTCGGCCAGCGTCCGGGGTAGGCTCGCCCGCGTGAGCGTCGAGACCGGCAGTGGACTCGAGCCCTGGGTGCGGGCGGAGCTGCCGGCGCCCCCGAGCCCGCGCGGGCTGGCCTGGCTCGGCGTCGTCGGGCCGGGCGTGATCGTGCTCGGCGCGTCGATCGGGAGCGGCGAGTTCCTGCTCGGTCCCGCCGCGTTCGTGAAGCACGGGCTCTCGCTGCTGTGGGTCGCGGGCGTGGCGATCCTGCTGCAGACGATCTTCAACACGGAGCTCATGCGCTACACGCTCGCGACGGGCGAGCCCGTCTTCACGGGCTTCATGCGCACGCGTCCGTCGGCCGTCGGCTGGGCGTGGCTCTACGCGGGTCTCTACTTCCTGCAGATCGGCTGGCCGGCCTGGGCGGCGACGGCCGCGGGGGCGATGTTCTTCCTGGGCACCGGCGAGCTCGCCGGACGCCGAGCGCGCCAGCACGCTCTACTGGATCGGCGTCGGCACGTTCGCGCTGTGCGTCGCCCTGCTGCTCTTCGGCCGGCGCATCGAGCGCACGCTCGAGCTGCTGAACTGGGCGATGGTGGCGACGATCCTGGGCGCCTTCCTCGCGCTCGCGCTGGTCTTCGTTCCCGCGCGCACCTGGCTCGCGGCGGCGGCGGGCTTCGCGGGCTTCGATGCGATCGCACGGCGTCGGGTTCGCTTCCTGCCGAGCGGGGCGGACCTCTTCCTGGTCGCTGCGCTCGCCGCCTACTCCGGCGCGGGCGGCGTCGGCAACCTCACGCTCTCGAACTGGGCGCGCGACAAGGGCTACGGCATGAGCCAGCACGCGGGCTACATCGCCTCGGCGGTCGGCGGGAGGGCCGGTCACCCTCGCCGCACACCGGCTTCGTGTTCGAGCCCGATGCCGCCGCCCTCGAGCGCTGGCGCGGCTGGTGGCGGATCGTGCGCGCCGACCAGTGGGGCGTGTTCTTCGGCGGCGCGCTGCTCGGGATGGCGCTGCCGGCGCTCTTGTACGTCACGTTCCTGCCGCGCGGCATCGACATCCGCGGGCTCGGCATCGCGGCGGCCCTGGCGAGCGCCGTCGGCGCGCGCGCCGGCGCGTGGCTCGGCGGGACGATCGCGCTGCTCGCGGTCTGGCTCCTGTTCAAGACGCAGCTCGATCTCGTCGAGAGCCTGGTTCGCGCGGTCACCGACATCCTCTGGACCGGCAGCCGGCGGCTGCGCACCTGGCGCAGCGGCGACGTGCGCGCGGTCTACTACGGCACGCTGGCCCTGGTCGTCGTGTGGGGCGTCGTCGCCCTGCGCCTCGCCCAGCCGATCGTGCTGCTCCAGATCAGCGCGAACATCGCGGGCGTCGTGATGGTGATCGCCTCGTTGCACGTCCTCTACGTGAACACGCGGCTGCTGCCGCGCGCGCTGCGCCCGCCCTTCTGGCGGCGCGCGGCGCTGGTCGCGATGGCGCTCTTCTACGGGAGCTTCGCAGCGCTCTCGGTCTCGGCCGTGCTCTAGCAAGAATCGAAATCTCGGGGTCAGACCCCGAAATTTCGATTCTTCTATTCCAGCGCGCCGTCCACGGCGAGCTGCGCGATCTCGGCCTCGCCCATGCCGAGCAGCTCCGACAGCACCTGGTGGTTGTGCTGGCCGAGCGTCGGCCCCGGCCAGGCGGCGCTGGCGGCGGAGCGCGAGAGGCGGATGCGCGCGCTCTCCAGCGGGACCGGCCCGAGCTCCGGGTGATCGCGCACGACGAAGTGGCCCCGCGCCGCGAGCTGGGGATCGGCGAACAGATCCGCGCTCGTGCTCACGCGATGCGCGGGGACGCCCGCGCGCTGGAGCTCGGCCTCGAGCTCGTCGCGCTCGCGCGCCGCGGTCCAAGCCGCGAGCGCCGCGTCGAGCGCGCGCCGCTCCGCCAGGCGTGCGGCGGCGGTGGCGAAGCGCGGGTCGCGGAGCGCGGGACCCACGAGCGCGGCGAGCGCGGCGAAGCGCGCGTCGTCGGGCGCAGCCAGGGCGATCCAGCGGTCCGCGCCCGCGCACGGGTAGACGCCCGAGGGCGCGAAGTCCACGTCGTTGCCGCGAGCGCGCTGGACGCGGCCGTTCACCTGATAATCGAGCATCGCGACGCCGAGCATGTGGATCGCGCTCTCGGCCTGCGAGACGTCGATCGCCTGACCCTCTCCGGTGCGGTCGCGGTGCTCGAGCGCGGCCAACAGCGCCGCCGTGGAGAAGCGCGGCGAGACGTAGTCGCTGTAGGCCAGGAAGGGTGCCGAGGGCGGGCGGTCCGGCCAGCCGACCAGGAAGCCGAAGCCCGCGAGCGCGGCGCCCATCGTCCCGTAGCCCGCGAGCTCCGCCTCCGGGCCGGTCTGCCCGTTCACGCAGGTCGAGAGCAGGATCACGCGCGGATTCAGCTCGCGCAGCTGCGGGTAGGCGAGCCCGAGCTTGGGAAGCACGCGCGGCGTGAAGTTCTCGACCACCACGTCGGCCCAGCGCACGAGCCGGCGCACCACGTCGAGCGCGCCCGGCCGCTTGAGGTTCAAGCCGAGCCCGAGCTTCCCGACGTTGGCGTTCGCGTAGTTGGCCGAGCGCTCGAAGCCCCCGATGCCGTCCTTGAAAGGGAGGCCCTCGCGCAGCGCGTCGAGGGGCCTCGCGCACTCGACCTTCACGACCGTGGCGCCGAAGTCGGCGAGCATGCGCCCGATCGCGGGACCCGCGTAGACCCAGGAGAGGTCGAGGACCTTGAGCGCTGCGAGCGGAGCCGCGCTCGGCCCGCTCGCCGGTCGCGGGGGCCGCCGGCGCGATCCCTCGCCGCGCAGCTCGGCGGCGTGCTCGCCCAGCCTCGGCGGCGGCCGCCGGTAGCGGATGGGGGTGGCGGAGAGCTTCGCGAACGGGCCCGGGTAGCGAACCGGCTCGCGGCCGGGGTGCACGACCGGCGTCCAGTACTCGCGCGCGGCGAGCTGGGCGGATCGCCCCAGGTCGGCTGCGTCGGAGAGCGGTACGAGCAGCAAGCGGCGTGCAGTGGCTCCGGCGTAGAGCTCGGCCTTGGTGTGCGCGCGCGTGAAGGCTTCGATGGCGGCCGTGGCCCGCTCGAGCTCGGGCGAGCGCGAATCTCCCAACAGCTGGACCCCGAAGCGGGGCCAGTCCCGATCGCGCAGCTCGTCGTCGGCGAAGCCCTCCTCGTGCAGCCAGGCGAAGAAGCGCGCGGTGAGCGGGCCGATCGCGTTCCCGAACAGGAACGTGAAGTTCACGTAGCCGTCCTTGCACGGGTAGACGAAGCGGATGCGCCGCTCGCCCACGCGCAGCCCGCCGCCGCTGCGGCGCAACTGGCGGTCGCTCCAGCCGTGCGAGAGCACCATCGACTGCGTCGTCATCATCATCGACGCCTGGGCCGACACATCGACGTGTTGGCCGCGCCCGCTCTGGGCGCGCTCGCGCAGGGCGATCAGCGCGCCCAGCGCGGCATCTGCGCCGGCGTTCAGGAAGGCCTGGGGCACGCTGCAGACAAGCGGCGCGCGGTCCTCGTCGCCCGTGAGATAGAGCGCCATCGAGGCGGCGGTGGCGGTGAGGTCGGTCGCGGCCCAGCGCGCCTTCGGCCCGCTCTGGCCGAACGCCGAGATCGAGACGGTGACGAGCCCGGGGTTCTGCGCGGCGAGCGCCTCGTGGCCGAGGCCCAGCGACGTGAGCCAATCCACCGGCTGGGACTCGACGAGCACGTCGGCCGCGGCCGCGAGCGCGCGGAGCTCGCGCCGGCCCGCCTCGCTCGCGAGATCGAGCGCGAGCGAGCGCTTGCCGCGGTGCACCGCCCAGAAGGCGAGGCTCTGCTCGCGATCGGGGACGTCGCCGGCAAAGGGACCCTGGGCGCGGCTCGCCACGCCTCCGGGCGGCTCCAGCAGGATCACGTCCGCGCCGAGGTCGCCGAGCATCTGGCCGCACAGGCCAGCGCCGCCATCGGTGAGATCCAGGACGCGCAGATGGGAGAGCATCGCGAGACGCTCGCACAGGGTGATCAGGTTGGAAGGCGCCCCACACCAGCGGCCTCGCGCGCGGCCGCGAACACGGGCGCCGCGAGCTTACGCGCGCGCGCCACGCCGTCCGCGAGCACGTCCTCCACCAGGCCCTTCTGGCGGGCGAGCTCCACGCGGTGCTCTCGCATCGGGGCGAAGTACGCGAGCGCTCGATCGGCGAGAGCTCTCTTCACGTCGCCGTAGCCGAGGCCGCCGGCTCGCGCTCGCGTGAACAGCTCCGCCTTCTCCTGCGGCGACGCAAAGAGCGACCAGAGCTGGAAGAGCGTCTGGTCGGTGCTCTTCGGCGCCTCGACCGGCGCCGAGTCCGTGACGATCCCGGCGATGGCTTTGCGCAGCTGCTTCTCGGGCCAGAACATGCGAAGCGTGTTGCCGTAGGACTTCGACATCTTGCGCCCGTCGGTCCCCGGGACGACCGCCACCTCCTCGAGGATGTGCGGCTCGGGCAACGCGAACACCTCGCGCTCGTAGGCGAGGTTGAACTTCACCGCGATGTCGCGCGCCATCTCGATGTGCTGCTTCTGGTCCTGGCCCACGGGCACGAGGTCCGAGCGGAACTGGAGGATGTCCGCCGCCTGGAGCACGGGATACGCGAAGAGCCCGTGGTCGGGCTGGAGGCCCTGCTCGACCTTGTCTTTGTAGGAGGTCGCGCGCTGGAGGAGGCCCATCGGCGTGACCGTGGTGAGCAGCCAGCTGAGCTCGCAGGTCTCCGGCAGGTCGGATTGGCGGTAGAGGATCGCGCGCTTGGGATCGAGGCCGATCGCCAGATAGTCGAGCACGAGGTCCTCCACGAGCTGGCGGCGCAGCGCGCCGTCGCGCAGGGAGGTCATCGAGTGGTAGTCGGCGACGAAGAAGATCGCCTCGCCCTGCGTCTGGAGCGCCACGTGCTGGCGCATCGCGCCGAAGTAGTTGCCGAAGTGGCACTCGCCGGAGGGCTGGATGCCCGACAGGATGCGCATGCGGGCGCGGAGCATAACCGCGATGGCGTACGCTAGGAGGCGGGAGGGCGGCCATGCGTTGGACCCGCGGCGGCCAGAGCGAGAACCTCGAGGATCGGCGCGCCCAGAGCAGCCTGGGCGGGCTCGGCGGCCGCGGCGGACGCCTGGGCCTCACGGGGCTCCTGCTCGTCCTGGGCATCTCCTGGCTCACCGGCGTGAACCCCCTGACGCTCTTGGCGGGCATGCAGGGCGCCGCGCCGCCCGACGCATCGGGCGGCGACGTGGCGACGGGCGCCGTGCAGAGCTCGCCCGAGGAGGACGAGCTCGTCCAGTTCGTGTCCTTCGTGCTGGACGACGCCCAGGGCACCTGGCGCTCGCTCGTCCCGAACTATCGCGATGCGAAGCTCGTGCTCTTCCGCGGGGCCGTGCAATCGGGCTGCGGCGACGCCGAGGCCGCGATGGGCCCCTTCTACTGCCCGGCGGACGAGAAGGTCTACATCGACCTCGCCTTCTACGAGGAGCTGTCCCGCCGCTTCGGCGCGCCGGGCGACTTCGCCCAGGCCTACGTCTTGGCCCACGAGCTCGGCCACCACGTCCAGCATCTGCTCGGCACCGAGCAGCGCGTGCGCGAGGCGCAGCAGCAGGCGCCCCGACCGCGCCAACGCGCTCTCGGTGGCCCTCGAGCTGCAAGCGGATTGTTATGCCGGCGTGTGGGCCCACTCCACCGAGCGGCGCGATCTCCTCGAGCAGGGCGATCTCGACGAGGGGCTGGGCGCGGCCTCCGCCGTCGGCGACGACCGCATCCAGGAGATGACGACCGGCGGCGTGCACCCGGAGAGCTTCACGCACGGCTCGGCGAGCGAGCGCTCCGCGTCCTTCCGCAAGGGCTATTCGACCGGCGACCCCAACGCCTGCGCGTGAGCGCGGGGACGCTGGTTGACTGTCAACTTGGGGACGCTGGTTGACGCTCTGAACCAGCGTCCTTGCAACCAGCGTCCCCGACCAGCTCGAGCCAGCGCGCGAAGGACGCGTCCTCGCCGGCCACGACACGCAGGTAGCGGCGCTGCAGGAGCTGGGCGACGGGGCCCGGGCAGGCCTTTCCGATGGGACGATCGTCGATCGTCTCGATCGGCCATACGCCGGCGCTCGTCCCGGTCAGGAAGGCCTCGCTCGCCGCGAAGACGGCCTCCATCGGGATCGGCTCCTCGCTGACCTTCACGCCCTCCGCCTGCGCGAGCTCGAGGATCGAGCGGCGCGTCACGCCGAGCAGCACGGAGGGATCGGGCGCCGTGCGCAGCGTTCCCGCCGCGTCGACCAGCATGAAGTTCGCGGTCGGCGTCTCGGCGACGCAGCCGTGCTCGTCGAGGAGCAGCACCTCGTCGTAGCCGCGCCTGCGCGCCTGCCACTTCGCGATCATCGGCGAGGTGTAGTTGCCGGCGACCTTCGCGTGCGGGTGCAGGATGTCGGCGCGGCGCTGGCGGCGCTGCTTCTCGATCCAGAGGCGCGCCGTCTTCCCGGGCCGCGGCGGCGGGCTCTGCTTGCGCAGCAGCACGTCGGCCCACGGGTCGTAGGCGAGCGCGGCCACGGCCACGTGATCGTCCGCGGGCACCACGTCCACCTCTTCGGAGTCGAGGTAGGCGTTGAGCTTCACGACCTTGGCGCCGGGGTTCGCGCGCACGACGGCCTTGCACGCCTCGCGCAGCGTCGCCGCGTCCTGGCGCAGGGGCAGCCCCACCAGCTGCGCGCTGATGCAGAAGCGCTCGATGTGGTCCGCGAGCCGGAAGATCGCGGTCCCCCGCGCCGTCTCGTGGACGCTCATGTAGTCGAAGATCAGCGAGCCGCGCGCGAGCGACTGCGCGAGCACGTGCACACGCGCGCGCTCCCAGGGAACGAGCTCACCGTCCAGCCAGACGCTTCGAGGCGGAGCCTGCGACATGGCGAGAACATAACGGCCGAAGCCCGTACACTCCGCGCCCCTGCGAGGTCCGATGCAGCCCTTCGTCCAGCGCGTCTTCCATCCCACCGACTGCTCGCCCGAGAGCGAGGCCGCGTTCGCGCACGCTCTGGCGATCGCGCTCGCGCGCCAGGCGAAGCTCACGCTGCTCAACGTCAGCCCGGCCTTCCAGGAGAGCGACTGGCGCCGCTTCCCGCGCGTGCGGGAGACGCTCGAGCGCTGGCGGCTGCTCGAGCCTGGCAGCGAGCGCTCCGAGGTGTTCGAGCGCCTCGGCGTCGAGGTGAAGAAGGTCGGCGTGGGGGCCCAGGACCCGATCGATGCCATCCTCGACTACCTGGGCGACCACCGCAGCGACCTCGTGGTGCTCGCGACCGAGCAGCGCGAGGGCCTGCCGCGCTTCCTCCACGGCTCCGTGGCCCAGCGCGTGGCGCGAGCCTCCGGCGTGCGGGCGCTGTTCGTCCCCAAGCAGGGCCGCGGCTTCGTGGCGCCGGCCACTGGCACCCTCTCCTTGCGCCGCATGCTCGTGCCCGTGGCGAGCCGCCCGAGCCCGGCCGCGGCCGTCGAGATCGCCACGCGCGCTGCCCAAGCCCTGGGCGAGCGCCCGACCTCGATCTTCCTGCTCCATGTGGGGGACCGCTTCCCGAACGTCGAGCTACCCGAGAGCGACGAGTGGACCTGGCATCGCGTGCAGCAGGCGGGCGACCCCGTCGAGCAGATCCTCGCCGCAGCGCGCGAGATCGAGAGCGATCTGATCGTGATGACGAGCGACGGCCGCGACAGCTTCCTCGACGGCTTCCGCGGCAGCCACGCCGAGCGCGTGGTGCGCGGCGCGCCCTGCCCGGTCGCGACGATCCCGGTGGCGAAGAGTGGCTGAGGGCAAGCGGGCACGCGAAGCGGTGCCCGCGCGCAGCGAGGCGAAGCCGAGCGGAGATCGCTAAAGGCGGGCCCGCTACTGCGGGTTGTCGCAGCTGCCGAGCTTGCGGCCGGAGAGCTTCACGGTCATCGCCATCGGGCCTCCCGTGAAGCGAATCATGCCCGTGTACGAATCGTCGCCCGCGAAGGTCATCTCCCCGGCGCCCGTCATCGCCCGCTCTCCGGTGCACTCCACGGTCCACGTGGCCTTTGCGCCGACGCGCTTGAAGTTCGAGCTCGTGCAGCTCGGATCGCCGCCCGCGGGCGGGCGCGTCCACTCCCGAGCGGCGCAGAACTTCTGGGTCTGCGCGGGCATCGCCATCGGCATGCCCTCCATCACGGGCTGAGAGGTCGTCTCCCAGAGGATCCCGGGCGGCTCGTCGGCCGCGCGCCGCGACGAGCCCGAGCACGAGCAACGTGGCGACTGCCGCAACGCAGGACACGGACGATCTGAGCATGCGCTCCTCCCAGGTTCCTGGACTGCCCTGGTATGCCCGAGGGCGTGCGCTCCGAGGCGCCGGCGCGATCAGTCGTCGCGGGTGTCCTCGCGCGCCTCCTGCTTCGTCTCGCGCTTCTCCTGGCGACACTCCGCGCGGGTCTTGTCGTCCCCTTCGTTGCACTCCGCCTTCTCCTCGCGCCCGTCCTCGCGACCGGCCTGCCGCGTGTCGCGATCTCCCTGCCGATCGTCCCGGCGGTCCTCGCCCTGCGTCTGAGCGTGGCCAACCATCGGGGCAGCCAGCGCGCCCAGCGTGGCGAGTAGAGTCGCCCACCTGCGAGCGGTGCTTCTCATCTTTGACTCCTTTGGGGGCCGGTGAAGCGTCTCGACAACGCGGACACGCGGTGGCGGCAGCTTACGGCACGTTGCTTGCGGGTGCCCCCCGCTCTCCCCTCCCCACGCCCTCGCCGATTCCCGCGACGCGTCGCATGGAGAGCCGATCGCCCGCGAGTTTGCGCTGCGCGGTCGCGCTGCTGCCAGTGGTGAGCCTGAGCATCTGTCTCGCCGCAAGCTCGAGCTGCAGCGCCTCGAAGCACGCGAGCGCAATGCTCGACGCGATCCAGGGCAAGCCGTGAACTTCGCCCCAAATTCCGTAGCACCCGAGCACGTTCCTTCCGACGATCATGCAGAGACGTTGGAAGGATTCGAGTAGAGTCAGTAGGTTACGCCCTGACGCCGACGTAGCTCAGCTGGTAGAGCAGCTGATTCGTAATCAGCAGGTCGCCGGTTCGAATCCGGCCGTCGGCTCCGTCATTCTCGCTGTCGCATCGAGGCCTCAGCCCGCTTCACACGATTCGGCGCAACCCATCGCGGGCTAGTCGCTCATCAGGAAGATGAGCGGCCGGACGTCCTCCTCCTGCGTCCAATCCCAATAACGCAGCAGGATGGTGTAGACCATGAGCCCCGTCTCGCCCTCGCCGAACATCAGGAAGCGCACCGCCTGGCCCATCAGGCCGCGCCGGGTGAGGCCGATGAAGATCGAGATGGGATCGAGGGCCTCGCTCACGTAGGCGATCGTGTTGGCGATCGCGATGGCGCCGTGGACCTCTGCGAAATAGTCGTCGCCCTCCTTGCGGAGGGTCACCTCGAGCGGTGCCTGGAACACGCTGCGATTGTCGAGCAGGTTCACGTGCAGGAAGAGGAACGGCCCCCTCACGTTGTAGTGGCGGGTGATCTCGGCCTTCTTCTCGCGGCGGGCCTCGGGCGACGAGGTCTTGATCGGCACGACGTGGACTTTTCTCCCCCGCAGCTCCGGCCCCATGCGCCAGCTCTCGACGTCGGCGAAGTATCCGTCTGGGATGCGGAACTCGACGGAGCGCATGGACCGGCTGACGCCGCTCGCCAGCATCAGCAGCACCGTGAAGATGCTGCCGATGATCAAGCCGTCGGGCCGCTCGATGCAGTTGTCCGCCAAGGTGTAGGCGAACACCACGCAAATCATCCCGGAGTAGATCGCCAGCGCGCGACGGCGCTCCCGCCAGAGGGCGAGGGTCGCGGCGAGGGCGGCGGACAGGATCAGCACCAGCACGCCCGTGGCGTAGGCGGCGCTCTGGGCTTCCACGTCGGCGTCGAAGACCAGCGTGACGATCACGCTGACCACAAAGAAGACCAGCACCAGGGGCCGGAAGAGGGCGGCCCAACGCGGAGCCATGCCGAAGCGCGGCAGGTAGCGCGGGATGAGCTGGAGAAGGCCGGCCAGGGCGGACGCGCCGGCGAGGCCGAGGATGAGGATCGTCGAGAGATCGTAGATGGTGCCGAAGGCGGTCCCGAGGTACTGGTGGGCGAGGAACGCGATGGCGCGGCCGGCGGCCCTGCCGCCTTCCTGGTAGTCCGCGGGCGAGATGAGCAGGGTGGTCACGAAGCTCGAAAGGAGCAGCATCACGCTCATGATCGACGCCGCAGTCAGCAGCAGCCTCCGGGCGTTGGCCACGCGTCCCCTCGGCGCGCCGCCTGTGCGCGGGTCGTGCTGCCGGTCGGCCTCCCCGCCGTCGATGAGTGGCATGACGGAGACGCCCGTCTCGAATCCGCTGAGACCGAGCGCCAGCTTCGGGAAGACGAGCAGCGCGCCCGCCGCCACCAGCGTGAAGTCGCCCTTGGCGCTCAGGGCCGAGCGCCAGTCCTCGAGCAGCGAGGGGTGCAAGAGGATCTCCCAGGCCCCGCGTCCGAGGACGACGAGGTTCAGGGCGAGGTAGGGCAGGGCCGCCGCGGTCGCGAGGCCGATCGCCTCCCGGAAGCCCTTCAGGAAGACCGCGGCGAGCACGCTGAGGATCGCCAGCGTCACGAGGACCTCGTGCCCGCGCAGCGTCTCGTGCAGGAACGGGTTCTCGATCGCGTGCTGGGCGGCGTCGGCAGCCGACAGCGTCACCGTGATCACGAAGTCCGTGGCCGCGAAGCCGAGCAGGACCAGCACCAGCAGCTTGCTCTTCCAGCCGGCGAGCAGGTTCTCGAGCATGGCGATCGAGCCCTGCCCCGCGTAGCTGCGCCCGGCCACCTGCGCGTAGACCGGCAGAGCGCCCAGCAGCGTCACGAGGACCAGGATGACGGTGGCGACCGGGGCCGTTGCTCCCGCCGCCAGCAGCGCGATGCCCGGCTGGTACCCGAGCGTCGAGAAGTAGTCGACGCCGGTCAGCCAGACGACCTTCCACCAGGGGTGCGTCCGGGCCTCGTGGCCAGGCTCGGTGTCCACCCCTTGTCCACGCCGGAGCCAACGCCCGAAGGCGGAGCGGTATTCGAGGGACGGCTGGGCGATCCGCTCGCGGAAGGGAATGCGCTGCAGGCCGCGGGCGCCCGGGTCGTCCGCCTCCTGCGCAGGCCTCTGCAGGACGTCGGGCATCTCTTCGTCGCTCCTCCGCGGAGCGGTCAGGAATGCAAAGCACGTTATCACGTCGGCGCAGGAAGAAGTTCCGGGAGTCGAGCGGACGCGTTCGGGAACCCAGACAGAACACCCAGAGCAGCCAATCCTCGGAGGCTCGATGGAATGTGTCGGCGATCACCGCGGCGACGATGTGCCGCGACATAGGCTAGGTCGGCTGCATCGTTTCCCTGAATGACGCGGCCCCGAGCCGAGGTTGGCGACGGTCGCCGCCTCGGCTCCTACGTTCTGGGGTGGAGTGCCGCGACAGAGGTGCCGCCTCCAGGCCGCGGTCCCGAAGGACTTGGGCGTGGCGTGAGACGGCAGCTTTGGCTACCGCGCGGGCTTCGGCCCGGGCATCGCCGAGAGGCCGCGGTTCTCCCAGGCGCGCTGCCCCTCGTCGATCCACGGGCGCTCGTAGGGCACGTCGCGCGGGACGGGCGGGAGCCAGAACTCGTTCGCCCAGGCGCGCCGCACGCGGCCGCTCTTGTTGGGGTGCGACATGTGGAGCATGCGGCAGTGGTGGAACGTCGCGGCCCCCGGAGCCACCGGAACGTCGACCCCGAGCGCGTCGTCGACGCCGTCGGTCACGAGTCCATGGGTCGCCGGGTCGTCGCCCAGATGGCGGTGGGTGCGGACGACGCCGACATGGGAGCGTGGCAGGAAGCGCATGCAGCCGCTCTCGAGGGTGGCGGGATCGAGCGGCATCCACACGCCGAGCGCGCGGTAGTCGAAGCCGGGGTCCCAGTACGCTTCGTCCTGATGCCAAGGCAACGCCTCGCCGATGCCCGGCGGCTTGCGGATCAGGTGGCCCCAGCCCTGGAGCTCGCTCGGCGAGACGCCGAGCAGTTGGGCGGCGAGGCGGCGGGCGTTCTGGAAGAGCGCCGTGCGGCGGAGCGCGGGGAAGCGCGCCTCGGGCGTGAGGATCTGGGGCAGCCGATCCTCGCCGCCGCTCTCATAGGGCCGCGCGAGGTCGAAGTAGCCACCCGGAACCGCCTGGAGGCGCGCGGCGAACATCGCGTCGTAGAGCTCGCCGAGCCAGGCGAGCTCCTCGTCCGTCGTGATGCGCTCGATCTGCGTGAAGCCGCGCTCGCGGAACTCCTGCACGCGGACCGTCGGCAGCTCCACGGGGAGCTCGCCCTGCGGTCGCCGCGCGAGGATCGGAGCAAAGCGGTCGTCGTCGCTCATCGCCTCAGTACTCGGGGACGAAGATCTCGCAGGCCGCCTTGTCCGCGCCCGCGATCACGAGCATGCGACCGAACGAGATGTACTGGCCGATCATGAAGCCCAGCTCGGCGATCTCCGCGTCGCTGAAATGCTCGCGGAGCTCGGCCACGAAGGCGGGGTCCACCCGCCGGAAGTTCGTCGCCAGCCTCTCCGCAAAGCGCACGGCGAGCGCGTCGCGAGGCGCGAGGGTGCGCGCCTGCTCGGGCAGGTGGATCTGCTGGATCGTCTGCTCATCGAGCCCCTGACGCGTCGCCGACGCGTACCGAGCGAAGCTTCAAGTGTCGCACTCGTTGAGCGCGGCGATCTTGAGGCGCGCGAGCTCCTTGATGCGCGCGGGAACGACGCCCGCCTCGTGTGCGGGACGGAAGAACTGCAGGTAGCTCCCGAACAGCTCGGGGATCAGCGCGCCGAGGTCGAGGCGGCTCGCCGCGCGCGGCTCGTCGCTCATGGCTCTCCTCCGCAGAGCCAGCCTATCGCAGGTGCTCAGCTCGCACGAACACGGCGACTCCGGCGGCCGTGATCGCGAGGCCGAGCCACTCGCGCGGCGATGCGATCTCTCCGAGCACGAGAAAGCTCGCGCCGAAGGAGAGGATCGGGACCGAGGGCACCACGATCGCCGTGGCGCGCGCGAGATCGAGGCGCGCAATGGCGTTGTACCACGTGAACGTCCCGGCCCAGCCGAGCATCACGCCCTGGAGCGGCAGCGTGAGGGCGAGCGTGTGCCAGCTCTCCGCGGACGGCAGGCGCTCGAGTCCACCCCGCGCGATCCAGTAGGCAAACAGCATCGCTCCGCCGTAGAGATAGCGCGCAGCCGTCAGCACCTGAGGAGGCGTGTTGCGCAGTGGCTTCAGCACGATCAGATGCGAGAGCTGCCAGACGAGCGGCGTCGAGAGCAGGAGCCATACGCCCACGGAGCCGCGGGCCTGGTCGAGACCGATGGCGATCGCGATGCCGCCCAGGATCGCGAGCGTGGCCAGCACGCGCGCCGGCGTCGGGGTATGGCCGAGAGCGATCCAGGCGAGGATCAAAGAGAACGCGGGCTCGCTCTGGAGACAGAGCGTCGCCTCGATCGCCGTCGTGCGCTGGCTCCCCTCGAAGAAGAGCAGGAACGCGACTCCGGTGCCCAGGAAAGCGAGTCCCAGGAGGCCCGGCCCGGTGTCGCGTCGCAGGAGCAGCCCGAGCTCGCCGCGCCGGCCGAGGTGAAGGCACGCGAACGCGCCGCCGCACAGCGTCGCGAACGCGGCGACGAAGGAGGCGTCGGCCAGGCTCGTGCTGAGCTTCGAGATGGGCGCGGTGAAGGCGCCCAGCCCGGCGCACAGCGCCGCGTAGACGAGGCCGAGCCGCTCTTCGCGCCGAGCGGACATCGCGATCAACAGGGCCCTCCGGTCACGACGCGGATGGGTCGAGCGCCGCGGAGTGGCACCGTAGCAAGCGGCGGGTAGCCGGCTGCGAAATGGGCAATGCTTCATGGCGGAGGAGCGAGCGATGGCCGCGACCAAGTTTCCGATCGAGGCGAGTCACATCTTGATGTTCGCGAGGGCGGTCGGGGATGCGAACCCGATCTACGCCGACGCGGAGTACGCCAAGAAGACCGAGTGCGGCGGCATCATCGCGCCGCCGACGTTCACGCAGTCGAGCGCGCAGTTCGAGCCCGACTACCCCCTTCGCCCGAAGGTGGGTCAGGTGTGGTTCGGATCCGCGCGCGAGCCTTCGGGCATCCAGCGCAAGCCCGCGGGAGGCGGCGAAGCGCGGCCGAGTGGCGCCGCCGCCGGCGGTCTCCACGCCGAGCAGCACTTCGAGTACCACCGCCCGGTGCGCCCGGGCGACCTGCTCCACACCGTCGACAAGCCCGGCAAGACCTGGGAGAAGGAGGGGCGCCGCGGCGGCAAGCTGCATTTCAGCGAGTCGATCACGGAGTACTACAACCAGAAGGGCGAGCTCGTGGTGACCGCGCGCGGCGTCGGCGTGCGCACCGAGCGCGTCATCGAGCAGAAGTAGGAGGCGCGCGATGTCCCTGCAAGCGAGCAAGCTCCGCGTCGGCGAGACGCACGAAGAGGTCGTGTTCGAGAACCTCTCGCGCACCCAGCTCGTGATGTACGCCGGTGCGTCCGGCGACTACAACCCCGTCCACACCGACGAGGTGTTCGCGACCAAGGTCGCCGGCTATCCGACGGTCTTCGCGCACGGCATGCTCTCCATGGGCGCGACGGCCCGCATGCTCACCAACTGGGTCGGCGACGGCCGACTCACCAAATACGGCGTGCGCTTCGTCTCGCAGGTCTGGCCCGGCGACACGCTGACCGCCCGGGCCACCGTGAAGGCCATTCGCGACGAGGGCGGCCAGAAGCTCGTCGATCTCGACGTCGTCACGCTGAACCAGGACGGCAAGGAGGTCGTCTCCGGCTACGCGTCGGCGCGGCTGGACCCCTGACATGCGGCTCGGGAAGTTCACCGGCTTCGAGATCGCGCTGCACGAGCCGGGGATCGCGCTGATCACGCTGAACGAGCCCGATCGGCTGAACGGGACCACGCAGCCGATGAAGCGCGACCTGGTCGAGGCGCTGCTCCAGGCGCAGATGGACGACGGCGTGCGCGTCGTCGTGATCACGGGCTCCGGCCGCGCCTTCTGCGCCGGCGACGACATGTCGTCCCGCCCGCGCGACGGCGCCGGCGAGCGCCTCATGCCGCCGATCCCCCCCGGCCACGAGAACCCGATCGGGACCTACGAGGGGCTGCGCCACCTCTCGCAGACGCTGAACGCCGCCGTGCGCCGCCTCGACAAGCTCTCGATCGCGGCGATCAACGGGATCGCCATCCAGACCGGCCTCTCGCTCGCGCTCGCCTGCGACTTCCGGATCGCCGCCCAGAGCGCGCGCCTCGGCAGCGCCACGCTCCGCTTCGGCCTCCTCCCGGACGAGGGCGGCCAGTACCTGCTGGTGCAGCACCTGGGCGTCGCGCGAACGCTGGACTTCCTGATGCGCAAGCGCATCGTCGCGGCGCCCGAGGCGCTCGCGCTCGGCCTCGTGCACGAGGTCGTGGCCGACACGGAGCTCCTGCCGCGCTCGCTCGAGCTCGCGCGCGAGCTGGCCGAGGGGCCGCAGGTGGCGATGCGCCTCCTGAAGCGCTCGATTTACGCCGCGGCCGAGCTCGACTTCGAGCACTCCCTCGACGAGATCGCCGCGAAGACGGCGCTCTCCGACCACCACCCCGACGCGCGCGAGGGCGTCGCGGCCTGGCGGGAGAAGCGGAAGCCTCAGTTCAACCGGTGGCTGGAGAAGTGAGAAGGCCCTAGCGGCTACTGCGCGACCGGTGCACCGGCCAACGAATCGCATCGGACCGGATCCGGATGGTGCCCGTATCGCTGTGGATCACGAGATCCACGTTCGCGGCCTCGGCGAGGGCGCGACCGCGCTCGAGCGCCTCGGCGCGATTGGGATAGGAGCCCACCGCCTGGGCGAGGCCGTCGCGGCGCAGCTTCCACGAGCGGCCGAAGCTGGGCGCGATCCGGTAGACGCCGACACCGCTCCTGGGCATGACTCCCTCACGAGCCCTGCGCCGACGTTACTCGCGCTCGATGTCGAGGCGGACGCCCTTGACGCTGTTGCTGATGAGCTGGAGCGAGAAGTCGGGCTTGCCGTAGCGCTTCTTGAGCAGCACGTCCTCGCCGTCGTCGACCTCGGACGTGTACAAGTCCTTCGAAAGCTGCGCCTTGAACGCGTCGCGGATGTTGTCAGCGACGTTGTTCTCGCTCGTGCCGTCCTTGACCGCCACCGTGACGTCGGTCGAGGCCCCGTCCTTCGGCGTCACGCGGAACACGATCTCGCCGTCGGACTTCGCGCCCTCGCTGCACTCGATGCGCCACTTGTTCTCGGGGGCGGGCATCTTCGCCACGGGAGCCGCCGCCGAGACTGCAGGGGCCGAGCCTTGACCCCACGCCGCGGATGCGGAGAGCGCCATCAGACCGGCGACGCCAAGACGTACAACGAATGAGCTCATTGGGGCGAATCCTCATGGAGGGAGTTTGGAGGAACCGGGCACCTAGCGTAGAACACTCGGATCAGCCGCGTGCGGCGTGCTCGAGCCCTCGCCGCGCGCCCGCGCGGACGTCGGCGGGGCTGAAGCCCAAGGCCATCGCGCCGGCGTTGGTGCCGTCCACGACTCGCCGGATGATGCCCTGCAGGATGGCCGCGCTCCGGAAGGCGTGGAAGGCGCGATAGAAGCTCTCGTGGCGAAAGACCGGCCGGCCCACGCGCTCGCAGTAGCGCGCGCGCAGGCTCTCGTAGTCGGGCACGCCGAGCGCAGCGAGGTCGCGGCCCGCGAAGCTGCGCTCGCCGGGCAGTCCGAACCAGTGCTGCGTGAAGTAGGTGAAGTCGGCGAGCGGATCGCCGAGCGTCGAGAGCTCCCAGTCGAGCACCGCCGAGACCCGCAGCTCGCTCGGATGGCGGAGCACGTTGTTGAAGCTGTAGTCGCCGTGCACGATCGTCGTCGCCGTCTGCTCCGGGATCGACTTCTCCAGCCAACGGCCGAGCTCGCGCATCTCTGCGACCGGCTCGGTCTCCGTCTCGTCGAACTGGCGCAGCCAGCGCGAGACCTGACGCGCGAAGTAGTTGCCTGGGCGGCCGTAGTCCCCGAGCCCGAGCGCCTCCGGGTCGAAGCGGTGAAGCTGCGCGAGGGTGTCCACGTACGAGTGGATCAACGTCGCGCGCTGCGCCGGCGTCAGATCGGGAAACGAGACGTCCCAGACGGGCGTGCCCACGACGTGGCTCATCACGAAGAAGGCGGTGCCGATCACCGCCTCGTCGTCGCAGTACAGGAGCGCCCGCGGAACCGGGAAGTCGGTCGCGTTGAGCGCGCGGATGACCCGGTACTCGCGGTCCACCGCGTGCGCCGAACGCCTGAGCTCGCCGGGGGGCTTGCGGCGCAGCACGTAGCGGGCCCCGGGCGTGGCGAGCAGATAGGTGGGATTCGACTGGCCGCCCTCGAACTGGCGCACACTCAAGGGACCCACGTAGCCGGGCACCCGCTCGGCGAGGTGCCGGTCCAGGCGCGCCTCGTCGAAGCGATGCTGTTGCTTGACCTCGATGACCTCGGACATGCTCTCTCCGCGTGGAAGCGTACACGGCCGAAGCAGCCCGATCCCCTCTGCCCGAGAGCCTCACCGTCCTCGTCATCGGCGCCGGTCCCGGCGGCATCTGCGCGGGCATCCAGCTCGTGCGCGCCGGGATCACCGACTTTGCGATCGTCGACAAGGCGGGCGGCGTGGGCGGCACCTGGTGGCACAACCGCTACCCGGGCGCCGAGTGCGACGTGCAGTCGCACCTCTACTCGTTCTCGTTCGAGCCGAAGCCGGACTGGTCGCGGCCGTATGCCGGCCAGGTGGAAATTCGCGAGTACGTGGAGCACGTCGCCCGCAAGCACGGGATGCTCCCGTACTGCCGCTTCGGCGCTGCCGTGCGCTCGCTGCGCTGGGACGAGGGGGCGGCCCGCTGGCGCGTGCTCTTCAGCGACGGCCGCCGGGTCTCGGCCCGCGTCGTCATCAGCGCGATCGGCATGTTCAACGACATCGCGCTCCCCGACGTCCCGGGCCTCGACGCCTTCGCGGGCACGCTGTTCCACACCGCGCGCTGGCCGGAGAGCCACGACCTGACCGGCGAGCGCGTCGCCCTGATCGGGAGCGCGGCGAGCGCCGTCCAGACCGCGCCCGAGATCGCCCCGATCGTCGGGCGCCTCGACCTCTACCAGCGCACTCCGCAATGGGTGCTGCCCAAGAAGGACGAGCCCTTCAGCGAGGCCGAGCTCGCGCACTTCCGCGCGCACCCCGAGGCGGTGCGCGCCCATCGCGACGAGCTCTACGCGCAGATCGAGGCCTTCGTGCTGTTCCAGGACGCGAAAGCGCTCGTCGAGGCCGAGCAGGCAGGCCTCCAGAACATCGAGCTCGTGGACGACGCAGACCTGCGCCGCCGGCTCACCCCCGACTGGCGCTACGGCTGCCGGCGCCCGCTGCTCTCCAACAAGTACTACCCGATGTTCAACCGGCCCAACGTCCACCTGATCGACGAGGGCCTCGCGCGGATCGCGCCGGAGGGGCCGGTCACGCGGGGCGGGGAGCTGCGCGCGGTGGACACCATCATTCTCGCCACGGGCTTCGAGACCACCCGCTACCTCTCGGCGCTGGACGTCACGGGGCGCGACGACCTCCACATCCAGGAGGCCTGGCGCGACGGCGCGATCGCCTACCTGGGGATCACCACGGCGGGCTTCCCGAACCTGTTCATGCTGTACGGCCCAAACACCAACAACAACTCATTGATCACCATGCTCGAGCTCGAGACCGGCTATGCCGTGCGCTGGATCCGGCGGCTGCTGGACGAGGGGCTGGCCTGGCTGGACGTGCGGCCAGAGGCGATGGACTCGTACAACGAGCGCCTGCAGAAGGACATCGCAAACATCACGGTCTGGCGCGATGACTGCCGCGGCTACTACCGCGCCCCCTCGGGCCGCATCGTCACCCAGTTCCCGTACACGATGACCCAGTACGCGCGGATGCTCGACGCCCCCGACGCGCACCTCTACGAGATCGCGCGCTCCTGACCCGAGCGACTCAGGCGCGGGCGGCGAGCGCGCGGCGCACGCGAAGACCCAGCAGGACGAGCGCCACGCCGAACACGATGGCGTAGGCGGCGATCACGTAGAGCAGCGCGACCGCGCCCGTGCCGGGCGCGAGCATGAGCACGACGCCGAAGCCGATCGAAAGCAGCCCCGAGAGCGCGAGCCAGAGCTCCCCTTCGATCTCCTTGCGCAGCCGGATGGCCGCGAGGACCTCGAGGACGCCGGTGACGAGCGCCCAGGCCGCTATGTAGAGGACCAGCGCGAGCGCGGTGAGGCCGGGGGCGCGCAGCGTCAGCGCACCCACCGCGATCCCGAGCGCGCCCTCGAGCAGGACGACCCACCAGTGCTCGTTCCCGCGCCGGCCGAGGATCGCCGCGATCACCGCGATGGCGCCGTTCACGAGCGCGAAGGCCCCGAAGAAGAGCACGAGCGTGGCGAGCGTGACGCCGGGAGCCAGGAAGGCGAGAGCCCCGAACGCGATGGCGACGACCCCGCGCACGATCAGGAGCCACCAGGATTCTCGCGAGCAGCTCGAGCATGGCGACGCCCTCCTCGGGCGAGTGGTATATCACGTCACGAGCGGGGACGTTCCTACTTGGCGGTGACTTATGGGGACAGTCCTCAACGAGGACTGTCCCCATAAGTCACCGCCAAGTAGGAACGTCCCCAATCGATGTCAGGTTGACACCGTCACCACGGCAGGCCGAGGGCGCCCGCGAGGAACTCCATCAGCGGCGCTGTCGCGCGACACGAGCGCACGAACGCGGTCGGGAAGCCGTCGGCGCAGGCCTGCGCCTGGCTGAACTGCGTGCCGGTCGTGAAGCTGTTGCGCTTGAGATCGGCGATGTGGGGGTGCGCCGGGTCGTAGCCCCGCGGCGGGCGCTTCAGGGTGTCCTCGCCGTCGCTCAGCGGGCTCGCGCGCACGACGCGCGCCCACTCCTTCGGATGCTCGACGATGGCGTCGCGCACCGCCTTCACCGCCTCCGCCTCCGCGTGCCAGAGGCCCCCGCCGGCGAACACGTCGCCGGGCGCGAGGTGCAGGTAGAAGCCCGGCGCGGGCCGCTCCTTGCCGTCGGCGTGGCGGAAGCTCATCGCGGCGTGGGTCTTGTAAGGGCTCTTGTCCTTCGAGAAGCGCACGTCGCGGTAGATGCGGAAGAGCGAGCCGCCCACGGGACGCGGATCGGCGACGACGTGCGGCGAGATCTTGTTGAGCCCGGGCGCGCAGGCCGCCACGAAGCGCAGCAGCGGATCGCGCACCTCCTCCAGGTAGCGCTGCTTGTTCGCCTCGAACCAGGCGCGCTTGTTGTGCGCCTTGAGCTCGCGCAGGAAGGCGAACGTGCGCGGCGTGATGAGCTCGCTCACCGCGGAGCGCCCTCGATCAGCGCGAGGCGGGCCACGGTCGGGACGATCTTCGTGAGCTCGAAGCCGGCGGCCCGATAGAGTGCGCGGAACTCCTCCTCGGAGCGCTGTCGGCCCCCGGTCGAGACGAGCATGTTGACGTCGTTCGCCGCCGCTCCGCGGCATTCGAGCGAAGCCTCCATGTGCGCAGGATAGACGCCTTCCGCGATCAGGAGGCGCCCGGACGCCTTCATGGCGCCGCGGACGTTGCGCAAGATCGACGTCGCCTGCTCGTCGTTCCAATCGTGGATCACGTGCTTCAGCAGGTAGGCGTCGGCGCCGGCGGGCACGCTCGCAAAGAAGTCTCCGGCGACGGCCTCGCAGCGAGCCGCCAAGCCCGCTTCGGCGATCTGGGCTCCCGCGCGCTCCGCGGCTCCCGCGCGATCGAAGACGATCCCGCGCAGACGCGGGTTGGCGCCGCAGCAGGCCGATCAGGATCGCGCCGTTGCCGCCGCCCACGTCCATCACGCTGCCGAACTGCGAGAAGTCGTAGGCAGCGGCCATCGCCGCCGAGGTCCCCGGCGCGAAGGTGGCCATCGCAGCGTCAAGGTTCTTGGCGGTCTCCTCGTCCATGCCCGAGAACGGGTCGGCGTGGGGCGAGAGCTTGCGGAACGCCGGCTGTCCGGTGCGCACGCAGAACTCGAGCTCCTTCCAGCCGTCCTGGATGCGCGGTCCCGCAAAGAGCATCACCGAAGCCCGCGCCGAGCCCGGCACGTCCTTGCGCAGGAGCTCGCCGAGCTCCGTCAGCTCGAACTCTCCCGCCTCGCTCTCGCGGAAGACGCCGACGCTCACCAGCAGGCGAAGCACACGGCGCAGGGCGACGGCGTCGCAGGCGGTCCTGGCGGCGAGCGCGGCGGCGCTGCGCGCGCCAGCGGCGATCGCGTCGGCGAGCTCGAGCCGCGCCGCGAGATCGAGCGCGCGCGACACATAGTGGCCGATCGCCATCTGATAGAGCTGGACCCCGGGCGGCAACGCGGGCGGTCTTGCAGTGCTCATGCAGATCTCCTCTTCAAGGGTCGATGCTCGGTGCCCTCGCCGCGCGTGACGAAGATCGCTTCGCTCGGCTCGAGGACGCGCGCGGTGTGCCAAGCGCCGCGCGGGACGACGAGGGCGCCGCGCCCGCGCAGCGCGATGGTGCGCGCGGCGCCGCCCTCCTCGACCACGAAGTCCATCGCGCCCGCGAGCTGGACGACGAGCTCGTCGCCCGCCGGGTGGCGCTCCCAGCTCGTCCAGTCCTCCGCGAAGCGGTACGCGCTCACGAGCCGCCCGGCGCCGAGCTCGCGGCGCTGCGCGAGCTTCTCCCAGAAGTCAGGCGTCACCGGGAGCGGAGTCGCTTCCGGGCCGTCGGGGAGGTGGACGAAGGTCGCGAGGGGATCGAAGGCCGTCATCGGATTCCTCCGGAAGCATGCTGCCGCAGGCTCGTGAGCAGGTCGCCCCACCAGAGGCCGTACATGCTCACGAAGGCGTTGCTCGCGCCGGAGCCGTGGCGCGCGGCGTGCTCCAGCGGCACGCGATCCCAGCCGCGATGCTCGAGCGTCACGCGCGTGCCGCGCGCGGCGCGCTCGAAGCGCACCTCGACCTCGGTCGTCAGGCCCGGCTCGAAATTGCCGGCGCGCCACTCGAAAACGAGCCGGTCGCCGGGCTTCCAGGTCTTGATGCGACCGATCTCGAAGGTGCCTCCGGCGGTGTCCGTGTACTGCTCGAGGAAGCGACCCCCCTCACCTCCCTCGAAGCGCATTGTGCTCGGGCGCCCGTCGTGGTTGCGGAAGCGGGGGCCTCGCCGCCACCAGGCGTCGACCTGGCGCGTGAAGAGGTCGAAGGCCTGGCTGGGATCGACCGGCACCTCCGTGATGATCCGGATGCAGTCCGCGTCGCTCATGACTCTTCCTCCCGCTTCGCGACGTGCGCCGCGAAGGACGCGAGCTGGTCGCTCCAGAAGCTCTCGAGCTCGCGCAGCCAGCTCTGCAGCGCGCTGAGCGGCTCGCGGCGCAGCCGGTAGACGCGCACCCGGGCGTCGTCGTCCACGCGCTCCTCCTCGATCAGCCCGCGCGTGCGCAGCACGCGCAGGTGGCGACTCATCGCTGGGGCGCTCGCGCGAGACGCCGCCGCGAGCTCTCCGGCCCGGCGCGGCCGCTCGCGCAGGAGCTCGAGCACGCGGCGGCGGGTCGGATCGGCGAGCGCCGCGAGCGTGCGATCGAGCCGCTGGGCCGCGGCGCTGCGCTGCGCCCTCACGGCGCGCTCTTCGCGAGCGGCGCCGCGAAGATCCAGCGGTGACCCTCCGGATCGAGCGCCCGGTAGCTGCGCTCCCCGTACTCCTGGTCGGTGGGCTGCGTCGCGATCGTGGCGCCCGCTGCGAGGGCCCGGGCGTGGTGCGCGTCGACGTCTTCCACGCGGACGTGCAGCTGGGCGTGCACCGCCGGGAGGCGCGCCGGGCTCACCACGCCCCCCTCGTGCCACTCGGAGGCGAGCATCACGATCTCGTCGCCCAGCGCGAGCTCGGCGTGGCCGATGCGTCCGTCGGGCATGTCCATGCGGAAGCGCTCGGCGAAGCCGAAGGCGCTCGTCAGGAACGCCAGGGCCGCCGGGGCATCGGCGTAGACCAGCATGGGGGTGAAGCGCTGCATGCCCCCGAGTCTCGCATATACTTAACTCGGTAGTCAACTATTATCCGGGGCGGCCAGTCGCGGCAGCGGGCCGGCGTTATAGTCGAGCGCTGCAGGAGTCCTGGCTTGGCCGCTGTGGATCCGCCCGGCAACGCACCCTCGCTCGGGAAGTGGAACGCCGAGCTTGCCTATCGGTCCGTGGTCGAGTCGACCGCCGACCGCGCCGGCCTCGACTTCCTGCGCCAGCTCGTGAAGAACCTCGCCCAGTCGCTGAGGGTCCAATACGCCTTCGTGGCAGAGTTCGCGGGGGCCGAGGACCGGGTGCGCACGATCGCGTACTGGGGGGGTCGCGATTGGCTCCCGAACGTCGAATTCCGCCTCGCGGGCACCCCTTGCGAGCGCGTCGTAGCCGGGGAGCTCTGCCTCTATCCCGACAACGTCCAGAAGCTCTTCCCCGAGGACCGCCCCCTGACGACGCTCGGCGTGAGGAGCTACCTGGGCGTGCCCCTGCGCGGCGGCCAGGGCCAGACGCTCGGTCACCTGGCCGCGCTCGATACCGAGCCGATGGCGGAGACTCCCCGAGAATCTCGCGCTCTTCCAGGTGTTCGCCAACCGGGCGCGCGTCGAGATAGAGCGCCTTCACGCCGAGGAGGTGCTGCGGCGGGCTTGCAGCGACCTCGAGGTGCGGCTGGAGTCCACGCAGCGCGACCTCGTCGTCGCACAGCGCAGCCTGAATCTCGCGTACGGGGAGCTCCAGGCGCTGCTCGAGATCAACCAGTCGTCGACGCGCCACCTGCGCCGCTCCGACCTCTTCTCGGAGCTCGCGCGCTCGGTGAAGCCGCTGCTTCCTACGGAGCGCTTCGGCATCGAGGTGCCCACCGGCCCGGAGTCGCTGCGCGTCCACGTGCTCGCGCTCGATCAGCCCGCGCGCGGCCCGATGGTGGAGGAGTTCCCGTCTGCGGGGACTGCCTGCCGCTGGGCCCAGGAGCAGCGCCGCTGGTACGTCGCGGGCTCACGCGAAGAGCTGCGCACACGCTTCCCGATGACGCACGCCGTGATGGAGCGCGAGGGCATGGAGGCGCTGTGCGCCTTGCCCCTCCTCCGCGAGGAGCGCAGCTTCGGCGCCCTGTTCTTCATGTCGACGCACCGGGACGCCTACCGTGCGATTCCGATCGAGCTGCTCGAGCGGGTGGCGAGCGCCGTGGCGGTCGCCGTGGATCACTGCTTCGCTTACGAGCAGCTCGCCCAGCTGCGCGACCAGCTGGCCGCCGAGAACGACTACCTGCAGGAGGAGATCCGAGAGACCCTCGATTTCCGCGAGGTGGTCGGACGCAGCCCCGCGATCGAGAAGGTGCTGTCGCTCGTGCAGACCGTGGCACCCACCCCGGCCACGGCGCTGATCCTGGGCGAGACCGGCACGGGGAAGGAGCTGATCGCCCGCGCCCTCCACAACCAGAGCCCCAGGCGCGGGCGACCGCTCGTGAAGGTGAACTGCTCGGCGATCTCTGCCGGACTCGTGGAGAGCGAGCTGTTCGGACACGTGCGGGGCGCCTTCACGGGCGCGGTCAGCTCTCGCACGGGCCGCTTCGAGGTGGCGGACGGCGGCACGATCTTCCTCGACGAGATCGGCGAGCTCCCGCTCGACACGCAGGTGAAGCTCTTGCGCGTGCTCCAGGAGCGTGAGATCGAGCCGGTCGGCAGCAGTCGTCCCAAGAAGGTCGATGTGCGGGTGATCGCGGCGACGAACCGCGACCTCGAGCGCGAAGTGGCAGCGGGGCGCTTCCGCGCCGACCTCTATTTCCGGCTGAACGTCGTGCCGATCGTCGTGCCGCCGCTGCGCGAGCGCGACGGCGACGTGGCGCTCCTCGCCCAGTTCTTCGCCGACCGCTTCGCCCGGGAGCTGGGCAAGAGCGTGGAGGGAATTTCCCGGGAGTCGCTCGAGCGGCTGGAGGCCTACGACTGGCCGGGCAACGTGCGCGAGCTGTCGAACCTGATCGAGCGCGCCGTCGTGCTCGCGCGCAGCCCCGTGCTCGAGATCGAGGCCGAGGCGTTGCGCCCGCCTTCCGGCCGGGCGCGGCCGGCGGTCGCGGAGACACCCCCCGAGCCGGCGCCCTCGAGCGGCGGGGCAGGCTCGCTCGAGGCCGTACAGCGCGAGCACATCCGCCTCGCGCTCGAGCGTGCGGGCTGGTCGATCGAAGGCGAGCGCGGCGCCGCGGCGCAGCTGGCCATGAACCCGAGCACGCTGCGCAGCCGGATGAAGAAGCTGGGGATCCGAAGGCCGGCCGGTCAGGCGTGAAGCGGCTGCTCGCGCGTGCGAGCGCCGAGGCTCGGACGGGATCTGCCCACGAGGCCCCGCGCGCTCGCGAGCGCCAGCGCGCGCGCGACTCGCGGGGCGGCGCTCGCCCCGCCGAGCGCAGCGCACACCTGGAGGAAACCCGCTCCGGGTGCGAAGAGACAGAGCGCTTCGGCGCTCTGCGGGTCGATCTCCTCGGTCGTGATGAAGCCGTTCCGTCGCGACACCAGAAGCGCCGACCCCGCGCGAAGTGGAGGATCGATCCGCTCGCCCGCCGCCGAGGCGCGCAGCGCGGGCAGCAACGCGAACTCCGTGAAGATGACTCGGTGAGCGGGCGCGAGCTCGAAGCGTGCGCTCTCCCAATCGTCGGGACAGAGCGCCGCGAGCTCCTCGAGCGTCAGCTCGGCCTCGAGCGCGTCCGATTCCTCCTGGACCTCGAGCCGGGCCTGCTCGAGGGCCGCCAGGTCCGCAAGGGCACCGGCCGACACCGCGTACGCGTCTTCCAGCGCGAAGCGTCGCAGGAAGCCGGGCAGCCGCGCGCCGAGCGCGACGTAGTCGTGCGAGGTCGAGGGATGGGCCGCCACGTAGGCAGCCGCGAGGGCGGCGAAGTCCCGGGGCGAGAGGACACGCGCAAGCGCGGGGAAATTGCTCGCCAACGCGCTCCGCATCGTGCTCGCATGGGCGTCGCTGTAGACGCGCAGCCCGCGCGGGGGCGAGACTGGTAGCGTGGGTTCGAGGAGCTCTTCGGTGTCGCGGTGCTCGAAGCGAAGCGGCTTGTCGACCAGCCGGCTCCAGAACTCGCGCTGACAGATCGCCCAGGCGCGCTCGGGGACACCGGTAACCGCGCCCGCCGGGCGGCGCGCGCTCGCCTCGGCTTCCTCGCCGCGGGCTGCCTCCAGCCAGTGCGCGCGCGCCGTGTCGAGCTCGCGAGTCAGCAGGGCCAGAGGCGGGATGGCGTCGTCGCGCTCGAGGATCACCGGCGCATGAGGGAAGCGCGCAGCGACGCGCCGGAACAGCTCCCACACGGCGTCCGGCACGTCGTCGCCGTGCGTGTCGATCCGGACATCTGGGAGCACAGAATGGCCCGCGACGTGGAGATACCCCACGTGCCGGGCCGCCAGGCGATCGATCGCCTCCGTCGGATCGAGCCCCAGGTTGTGGGCGTTCACGACGAGGTTGTTGACATCGAGTAGGACTCCGCAGCCGGTGCGCTCGCAGAGCTCGGCCAGCAGCTCGGCCTCGCTGAGCTCGCGACCGCGAAACGCGACGTAGGCGCTCGCGTTCTCGAGAAGCAGCCGGTGACCGAGCGTGTCCTGGATGCGCGCGACGCGGTCGGCGACGACCTCGAGCACCTCCCGCGTGAGCGCAACGGGGAGGAGATCGTGCGAGTTGCGCCCGCCTAGTCCTGTCCAGCACAAGTGGTCGCTCACGAACAACGGCTCCACTTGCTGTGCGAGCCGGCGCAGCCGTTCGACGTAGTCGGTGCGCGGCGGGAGATCATTGGCGATGCCGAGGCCCACGCCGTGGAGCGCGATCGGCCAGTCCCGCCGCAAGCGCTCGAGCTGCGCCCTGCGAGGCCCGCCTGCGGTCAGGTAGGTGTCGGTCAGGACCTCGAGCCAGTCCACGCCCGCGGGCCGATCGCACAGCGCTGCGAAGTGCTGCGTGCGAAAGCCGAGACCGAAGGAGACGGGCGTGCGCATGGGGGAGTGCCCGCGGAGCCGGCGCGCTGCGCCAAACTCCGCGGGCTCGGGATCAGCCGTGTGGCTTCTTCTGGTAAGCCTGCGCGTCGGTCGGCGTCGTCCAATCGCCACCGGCGACCTCGCAGGAGTTCTCGTCCGTCAGGTCCATCGCCTGCGTGCCGCCGCACTTGCCCTCGTGGCCTGTGATCGACTTGCCGCAGTGCGTGCGGAAACAGGCCTTGGCCTCCTCCGCGAGCGCGGGCGATGAGACCGCCGCCGCGCCGAGCAGGCTCGCGACCGCACTCGCGGCGAGCACGCCGAGCTTCGAGCTCTTCATGTGAGATTCTCCTTGCCCAGCGCGGCGCGCGAGTCGAAGGGTCGGGACCGTCCCTTCCGCTCGAGCTCGCTCGCGCCGCTGGGAACGGCCCTTCGATGGCGGCGGCCGCGCGCGGTAACACCAACGAGCGTCCGAATCACGGGCGGATTCCTTCGATCCCGAGCCGCGTCTTGTAGAGCCCGCTGCGCGCGGTCAAGTACAGCGTGTGTCCGTCGGCGTCGCCCCAGGTGAGATTCGCGGGGAGGCGCGGCGCGCGGAGCGTTCCGAGGTGAACGCCATCCGGGGAGAGGATCCAGAGGCCCCCGGGACCCGACACGTAGAGGTTTCCCTCGCGGTCGACCTTGATGCCGTCGAGCGCCTCGGCGCCCGGTGCTGCGGTCATGTCGAAGAACACGCGACCTCCGGCGAGCGAGCCGTCGCGCGCGATCTCGTACCGCATGACCACCTTCCGGGCCTCATCCCAGTTGGTGACGTAGAGGAGGCGCTCGTCGGGCGAGAACGCGAGCCCGTTCGGGCCGCTGAGCTCGCGCGTCAAGAGCCGGAGCCGGCCCTCGCGGAGGGAGTACACGCCGCTGAAGGGCAGCTCCTTGCGCGGATCTTCGAAGAACTTCGGCAAGCCGAAGGGCGGGTCGCTGAAGAAGAGCGCGCCATCCGAACGAAAGACCAGATCGTTCGGGCTGTTGAGCCGCTTGCCTTCGAAGCGATCCGCCAGCACCCGCGTCCGACCGCGAGCGTCCAGCTGGCTCACTCGGTGGCGACCGTGCTCCGCCAGCGTGATCGCGCCGTGGGAGTCGAGCGTGAGCCCGTTCGAGCCCGGCTGACCGTACTCGGCGAGATCCGCGCCGTCGTAGCCCGATCGCTCGCGGAAGACGCGCAGCGCGCCCTCGCCGCGCGGGTCGTACTCGTAGATGCGATTGGCGTTCGGGTCGCTGAACAGAAGGACGCCCCGGTCGCGCAGATAGAGGGGACCCTCGGTGAACTGGAAGCCCTCGGCGAGCTTCCAGACCTTCGGGTTCTGCGGGACGATGCGATCGAGGCGCGGATCGAGGCGCTCGACCTCCACGTTCACCTCGGCGGGCGAGATGGCGTACGGGCCCGTCGACGTCGGCGGCGTAGAAGGCCAGGCGCGCACTGCGCACCCAGACGAAGTTCGCGGGCGGGTCGGAGAGCGGGCCGTTCGCGCCGAAGAGCGCGATCTGGATCTGCTGGCCTGGCCGAACGCCGCGAGCGGCGACCGCTCGGTTGGGCGCGTTCCAGCCGGCCACGACCGACCCGCCGTTCTGACCCGGCGCGCGCGCGATCTCGCCGTCGACCCACACCTCGGCGTAGTCGTCGACGGTGGCTTCGAAGACGGCCGTCGACCCGGTCGGATCGAAGGAGCCGATGCGCTCCGGCACCGTGATGCGGATCCGATACCAACAGAAGCTGAGGCGTCCGCCGCCACGCCGCTCGGCCAGGGCGCCGGGTGCGATCGCCTGCCAGGCGGAGTCGTCGAAGTCGGCGCGCCCCGCGCGAGGCTCGAGGGTGCTCGTGTCGATTGGCGACCCAGTGGGCTGACCCTCCGCATCGGGCGCGCGGTGCCGCGTCGGGACGATCTGCACGTTCGCGGTGCGCCAGGTGCCGTGCACGAGATCGGCCCCCGCGGCGGACGCCAGGTCGATCGTGGCGAGCGGCTCGCCCTCGGGTGTTCCCGGTCCCGCCCAAGCACCCGAGCTCGCGGCGAGAATCAAGAGACCTGCCAGTCGAAGCGGACGCCTCATCGCGCGGCCCCCGTCACCTTGACCACGTAGTAGGTCAGCGGCGCATCGACGGCCTTGAACCAATGCGGCGTCCCGCCCGGGACGATCGAGCACGTCGCCAGAAGCCGAGCCGTCGCTCCTCGCCGCCCGCGATGCTCGAGCCGCGCAGCTCGCCGGGCGCGACCGTCTTGGCCCCTACCAGCTCGCCTCCCGTCACGACCGTGGCGCTCCCCTTGAGCACGTAGATGACGTCGGTATCGCTCTCGTGCACCTCGCCGAGCCCTGCGCTGTCGCGCCGGCTCGCGTGCACCTTGTAGTCGGCGCTCTCCGTGAGCGGCATCCCCTTCGCGAACGCGCCATCGACGTCTCGCTTCGGAAAGAACTGCACCGGGTTGGAGGGAGCGCGCTGCGCCACGGCCGCTGCGGCAGCGTTCGCGATCTCGGTGTCCTGAGCCGCGTTCGCAGCCCCCGAGACGCCGACCGCGCCGACCACCTCGTCCGACACACGGATGGGAACGCCGCCCTGGAGGGGGGTCATGACGGCGACTCCCAGCAGTGCGTTGCGCCCGTTCTGGATCGCCATCTCGAGATTGGCGGTGGGCTGGCGGAATACCGCCGCCGTGCGCGCCTTCTCGCTGGACACGACGGCCGCGGCCGGGAAGGTGCCGTCGAGCCGCTCGAAATAGACCAGATGGCCGCCGCCGTCGACGACGGCGATCGCACCGCCCGGCGCCGCGAGGCGCGTGGCCTCGGTCCGCGCGGCCGCAGCGACGCGCTTGGCGAGCGACAGCGTCATCTCGGCGTGGGCCGCGCCAACCGATAGCGCGAAGCTCGCGAGCAGCGCGCTCAGGATGCGGGCGGGGGACAGCTCGAACGGCATTGGGGTCTCCTGGTTGAATGGAACGCGCCTGCGATTCCACGGCGCGAAAGCCCGTAACGCCCGCTCAGGCCGCGAGCGCTCCCGCGACGTGGCGGAACACGTCGCGCGACCACAGGAAGTCGACGTGGCCGACGCGCGCGACTTCCGTGCTCCGCGAGCGCGGCGCCGCTCGCGGCGCGGCGAGGCGTGCGGGCACCACCGGGTCGTCGACGGAGCCGAGCGCGATCAACTCGGAGCCCTCGGGCACCGGCAGCTCCGCGAGGCGCCGGACCAGGCGAGACTCCGGCAGCATCTGCCATACCGCAGGCGAGATCACGCCGAAGAGCACGACGCCAAGCCAGGCCAACGGGGTGCCGCGGTGGGGCGTGCCGAGGGTGATCACACGCCGGATGCGCCGGCCGCGGTCGATGCGCTTGAGCCAGTACGTGGCGACCAGTCCGCCCAGCGAGTGCCCGACCACGTCCACACGCCCGAGCGAACCCAGCGCGTCGAGCGCGCGCTCGACCCGGCGCGCGGTGCTCCGCACGTCCGCCAGGTGGAGCGGCAGCCGACAGCCGAGCCGGAGCCGAACCACGGGCCGGCCGAGCTCGCGCTGGATGCGGCGCTCGAGCGGTCGCAGCACGGCGCTCGTGACGCCGAACCCGTGCAGCAACACCACGGGCGGCGCGTGGCCCTCGAGGCGCGGCGGGATCGGCGCATCTCCTTCGCGCAGACCCTGCAGCGCGCGCCGCAAGAAGGTCTCGCCGAGCTTCGCCCCGAGCATCGCACTCCTCCTGCGGGAGCCGATGCTGCAAGCCGTGTGCCAGTAACAACTACGCCGCGTTCGTCAGGCCGCGCGCTGCTGGCGCGCGCCCGCGCGCAGCTCGAGATCCGCGAGCACGTTCATGAAGGCGATGTGCGCCTCGTAGGGGGATTCGTACGGGGAGAAGTACTTGTGCACGTCGCCGTCGGAGAAGTACTTCGTGCACATGTAGTAGAGGTGGTCGCTGGTCGTGAGCCGGCGGAAGTCCTCGACGAGATCCGGATCGCCGCGCTCGAGCACGCTCTCGCGCAGCGCGTAGAGGCGCGCCTGGGCCGAGCTCTGCATGGCATTGCCGAGCCACGCGGAGAGGTCGCGCTCGCTGTCGGCCCACGAGACGAAGGACGGCACGTCGAGCTCGGCGCGACGGCGGGTGGGCAGCGATCACCTCGGACGGCGTCGCGAAGCGCATGTCGGAGTGCGCCAGCACCGCCGCCGGAAGCGCGCGCATGAAGTCGAAGATCCCGGTCGTCGCCCACTGGTGCTCGCCGAAGGTCTCGTAGTCCATGAAGAGATTCACGGTGTCGCCGCAGCCGTTCACGCCGTGGAGCCAGCCCGCGAACTTGTCGGCGATCGAGCGGCCAGCCGGGCCAGCCGCGATCGCCGAAGCGGAAGGCGATGTCGTCGCGAGAGCCGGTAGCTCTTCAGCAGCAGCGGGAGATCCGGCGCGCCCTTCGCGGTGTACACGAAGTGCGGGGAACGCCAGCCGAGCACGCGCTCGGCGCCCTCGGCGAGCACGCCGGCGAAGCCGAGATCGTGGACGCGACGGCGCGAGCGCGTTCGAGAAGATGAGCTCGGTGTTGCGAAACACGCGCGTCCGGACGCCGAAGAGCTCCTCGACCTTGGCGGCGTGGAGCTCCACCTGCTCGTCGAACTCTTCGCGCGAGCCGAGGAACGGAGAGCGAGTGGTGATAGGTCTCCGCGAGCAGCTCGATCGCCCCAGTGGCGGCCAGCCGCCCGAAGCTCGCGATCAGGTCAGGCGCGTAGCGCTCCATCTGCTCGAGCGCGGTGCCGGTGATCGAGTAGGCCGCCCGGAAGCGGCCCTGGGTGCGCTCAACGAGCTCCTCGACGAGCGCGTTCATCGGCCGGTAGCACTTGTCGGCGACCTTGCGAAACACCGCCTCGTTGAGCGCGCTGTCAAAGTACTCGGCATCTCGTCCGACGTCGAACACGCCGAAGCGGCGCAGGCGATGCGGCTGATGGACTTGGAAGTAGAAGCAGACGCTAGGCACGCGCGACCTCTCGATAGATCGACTCGATGCGCGCCGCGACCGCGCTCCACGCGTGGCCCGCGACTTCCGAGCGACCGTTGTCTCGGAGTGCACGGGCGAGCGCGGGGTAACGCAGCGCCGAGACGATCAAGGAGGCCATCCGCTCCACCTCCCAGGGTTCGCACTTGAGCGCGTTGGCGACGAGCTCCGCGACGCCGCTCTGGCGCGAGACGATCACGGGGACGCCGCGATCCATGGCCTCGAGCGGCACGATCCCGAAGGGCTCCGACACACTCGGCATCACGAACACGTCGGCGGCGGCGTACAGCGCCGCCGCGCGGTCGCGGTCTACGAAGCCCGGGAACGAGACGCGCGCGGCGATGCCGAGCTCTGCCGCCCGCTCGATCATCCGGGGAAGCAGGTCTCCCGTCCCCGCCATCACGAAGTGGGCGTCGGGCTGAGCTTCGAGCACGCGGCGCGCGGCCTCGAGGAAGTAGCCGGGACCCTTCTGCAGCGTGATGCGGCCGAGGAACAGCACGAGCGGGCGAGGGAGCGGCAAGCGCGCGGGCTTGCGGCCGTCCGGGTCGACGCCGTTGTAGACCACGCGAACGCGCTCGGGAGCGGCTCCGTAGCGCTGGACACAGGTCTCCGCGATCCGCCGGCTGACGGCGATCACGCGGTCCGCTCCGCAAATCCCCTCGCGCTCCAGCCCGAAGACGTGCGGATCGGCGTGAGCGCCACCGCTCTTGTCGAACTCGGTGATGTGGACGTGCGCGATGAGGGGCGCGCCCGTCACACGGCGCAGCGAGAGGCCGGCGCGAAAGGTGGTCCAGTCGTGGGCGTGGATGACGTCGAAGGCGCCCTCGCTCGACAGTCGGTCCAGCGCTGCCGCTGCAAACCGATCGACCTCGGCCAAGAGACCCGGGCCGTAGAGCGGGGCGCCGTTCGGCGCCTCCGCTTCGCCGGGGATCCGGATCGGTGGAAGCGTGCTCGCGTACGACGCGAGCCGGCGGGCCGCGACCGACCGGCGGCCGCTGCTCGCGTCGACGATCCGGACGCCTGCTGGCCCGGAGTCGCCTGCGCCGCGAGGCATCAGATAGGTGAGCGCGTGCGAGCGCGCGGCGAGCGCGCGCAAAAGGGCATCGGCCACGACGCCCACGCCCCCTGCGAAGAGGGGCGGGAGCTCCCAGCCGAGCATCAGCACGCGCATTCCGTTTGGACCCCGCCCTTCGCCGCGAGCGCGCTCCGTGCGCGGCTCGCCGACCCGCCTGCGATGTCGAGCTCGCTCGCGCGTAACGAGGGCGCCGTTACGCACCTCGAACGCGGGTCATCGGAGCGAGGATGCGATCCCGGCTCGCCGTCTCGGTCGCGTGCGCGTCCCTCGGCTTCGCCGCGGCCTGCGCTCTGCACAGCGCCCCGAGCGTCGACCTCGCCCTGCTCTACACGCCCGCGGCGCGCCATCACGGCCCGGATCGCAACCCCATCATCGCGATCCCGGGCATCCTGGGCTCGAAGCTGGAGGACCAGGCGACCGGGCGAATTGCCTGGGGAGCCTTCGAGCCCGGGGCCGCCGATCCGGCTCGACCCGAGGACGCTCGCCTGATCGCGCTCCCCATCAGTGAGCGGAAGCCCTTGGCAGAGCTCCACGACCAGGTGGTGCCGACGGGCGTGCTCGACCGCGTGCGCATCGTGCTCGCGGGCATCGCCCTCGACATCCAGGCCTACGCGGGGATCCTCGCGACCCTGGGCGTGGGCGGGTATCGCGACGAGTCCCTGGGCCTCGCCGGCGAGGTGGACTACGGCGACGACCACTACACCTGCTTCCAGTTCGCTTACGACTGGCGCCGCGACAACGTGGAAAACGCGCGGCGGCTGCACGAGTTCATCCTGGAGAAGCGCAAGTACATCCAGGAGCAGTACCGCAGTCGCTACGGCATCGAGAACGCGCAGGTCAAGTTCGACATCGCCGCGCACTCGATGGGCGGTCTCGTCGCGCGCTACTTCCTCATGTACGGCGGTCATGACCTGCCGAGCGACGGCGGGCTCCCCGAGCTGACCTGGGAGGGCGCCTCGCTCGTGGAGCGCGTGATCCTGGTCGGAACGCCGAACGCCGGCTCGGCCAACGCGCTGCTCGAATTGGTGAACGGGCGCAAGATCGGCCCGCTACTGCCCTATTATGCACCCGCCCTGATGGGGACCTTCCCGGCGGTCTACGAGCTCCTGCCGAGGTCGCGCCACCGGAGCGTCGTTTGGGATGGCGACGCGAGCCGCCCCGTCGAGGATCTCTACGATCCTGCGCTGTGGCAGCGCATGGGCTGGGGCCTCGCCGCTCCCGCCGAGAGCGAGGTGCTCGCCGAGCTCCTGCCCGGTGTGAATGATCCCGCGGAGCGCCGCCGGATGGCGCTCGCGTATCAGGCGCGAGCGCTGCGCCGGGCCCAGGGGTTCGCCGCCGCGCTCGACCGGCCCGCCCCTCTCCCGGCGGGGCTCGATCTCTTTCTCGTGGCCGGAGACGCCATCCCGACCGTCGAGGGGGTCGCGGTCGACTCGAAGGACGGCTCGCTCCGGGTGGTCTCGCGTACTCCGGGCGACGGCACCGTGACGCGCGCCAGCGCGCTCCTCGATGAGCGCGCGGGGGCGACCTGGCAGCCCCGCGTCGCGAGCCCGCTCCCCTTCACACGCGTTCTCTTCCTGCCCGACGACCATCTCGCGCTCACGCGCAACGAGGTGTTCCGCGACAACGTGCTCTACTGGCTCCTCGAAGAGCCCCGCAGCGACGTCGCCCACTGAGGCGCCCGCTCCCCCGCCTCCGTTACGCGGAGACGGTTCGCGCATCCGAGCGGGCACAGGAGGCCTGCCGACTCATGCGTGCGATCTCCGTCTTTCCCAGCGAGAAGGCGCTGCGCGTCACGGAGGAGCCGATCCCTTCGCTCCGCCTTCCGACCGAGGTCCGCGTCCGCGTGCTCGAGGTCGGCGTGTGCGGTACCGATCGCGAGATCTGCGCGTTCGAATACGGAACGCCGCCGGACGGCTCCGACCACTTGGTGATCGGCCACGAGAGCCTCGGCGAGGTGATTGGCGTCGGGATGGGCGTCTCGCGCGTGGCGCCCGGCGACCTGGTGATCCCGATGGTGCGGCGCCCGTGTCCGCACGCGCATTGCACGGCGTGCCGCGCCGGCAGGCAGGACTTCTGCTTCACGGGGGATTTCAGCGAGCGCGGCATCAAGGAAGCGCACGGCTTCATGACCGAGCAGATCGTCGAGGACGAGCGCTACTTGAACGTGATCCCGCGCAGCCTGCGCGAGATCGGCGTGCTGGTCGAGCCCCTTACGATCGCCGAGAAGGCGCTGCTGCAGCTCTGGGACATCCAGGAGCGTCTGCCCTGGGGATGCCCGCACAAGCCCGGCGCCAACCACGGTCACTGTCGGCGGGCCCTGGTGCTCGGCGCCGGCCCGGTCGGCCTGCTCGGCGCGATGGCGCTCCGCGCCAACGACTTCGAGACGATCGTCTACGCGCGCGAGCTCGCACCGAACCCGAAAGCCGACGTCACGGAGCGGATCGGCGCCCGCTACGTCTCCTCGCAGGAGATCGCGCCCGACCGAATCGCCGCCGAGCTCGGCGCCATCGACGTGGTCTACGAGGCCGCAGGCGCCTCGAAGCTCGCGTTCGACACCATGCAGGCGATGGGCGCGAACAGCGTCTTCGTCTTCACCGGCGTCCCGGGCCGCAAAGCGCCGATCCCGGTGGACACGGACCGCTGGATGCGGGATCTGGTGCTGAAGAACCAGATCGTGTTCGGCACGGTCAACGCGGGCCGGGATGCCTTCGAGGCGGCCATCCGGGATCTCGCGCGCTTCCGAACGCTCTGGCCCCAAGCGGTGGCCGGCTTGATCAGCGGGCGCCATCCCATCGAGGCACACCGCGAGCTCCTGCTCGGCCGACCAGCGGGCATCAAGCACGTCCTGCAGTTCGCCGCCTAACGTCGATGAACCTGCAGGCCGAATGGCTCGAGACCGACGGCCTCGGGGGCTTTGCCTCCGGGACGGTGGGCCTCGCGCGTACGCGCCGCTATCACGGCCTGCTCGTTGCGGCGACCGCTCCTCCCACGGGCCGTTCGCTGCTGGTCGCGGGCTTCGACGCCTTCCTCGAGCGCGACGGGTCGCGAGAGGCGCTCTCGTCGCAGCGCTATGGACCCGACATCCGCTCTCCGGACGGCATCGCGCGCCTCGAGGGCTTCTCCTGGGAGCCGTGGCCGACCTGGACGTTTCGTCTCGCTGACGGCTCTCGCCTGGTTCAGGAGATCTTGGCGACCCGCGGCGCGCCGCGCATCGTCGTGTTGTGGCGCATCGATCACCCGGGGACCGCCCGATTGATCGTGCGGCCCTTCCTCGCAGGCCGCGACTATCACGCCCTTCTCTCGGAAGCCGGGGACCATCCGGCCCTGCGTGACCCGCCGCAACGCGCGGGCCGCGGACTCGTGTTCGCGCTGCCTGGCGCCTTGCCCTCCGTGGCGATGCTCGCCGACGCACACTATCGGCACGCGCCGCACTGGTACCGACGCTTTCATCTCGACGCCGAGTGCGCGCGCGGCTTTCCGCACGTCGAGGATCTCGCCTCGCCCGGCGAGCTCGCGCTCGACCTCGGCTCGGGCCAGGCCGCGTGGATCGTCGGGGTCGCTGGCGACGGAGCCGCGGGAGGGTCGGAGCCCGCGATCGCGAAGGCACTCGCGTTGCGCGCGGCGGAGAGCGAGCGCCGGGCGCGCCTTGGGAGCCCGCTCGAGCGTGCGGCCGACGCCTACGTCGTGAAGCGCGGTGAGGGCGAGACGCTCATCGCCGGGTATCCGTGGTTCGCCGACTGGGGCCGCGACACGTTCATCGCGATGCGCGGCCTCTGCCTCGCAACGGGCCGCTTCGACGTGGCTCGCAACATCCTGCTCGCGTGGTCCGACGGTCTGGTCGAGGGCATGCTTCCGAACCGCTTCAGCGATCGGAGCGCCGACGCCGAGTACAACGCCGTCGACGCGTCGCTCTGGTTTGCGGTCGTGGTCCATGAGCTGCTCGGGTCGGCAGGCTCCGCGCTCGCGGGCCGCGAACGCAGCCGGCTGATCGACGCGGTCGACGCGATCCTGCGGGGCTACGCGCGCGGAACGAGGCATCGCATCTGCGTCGACGGCGACGGTCTGCTCGCGGCCGGCGAGCCCGGTGTGCAGCTGACCTGGATGGATGCGCGCGTCGGCGAGCGCGTGATCACGCCGCGCGTCGGCAAGGCCGTGGAGGTGCAAGCGCTCTGGTGGAACGCGCTAGTCGGCGCCAGCCAGCGAGACTCGCGCTGGCGCCGCCTCGCCGACCACGCGCGCGCCTCGTTCCTGCAGCGCTTCTGGAACGAAGAGCAGGGCTTCCTCTACGACGTCGTCGACGTCGATCACGTCGCAGGCACCGCGGACGCGAGCCTCCGCCCGAATCAGGTCTTCGCGATCGGCGGCCTCCCGCGCGCGCTCCTCGAGGGCCCGCGCGCACGGCGCGTAATCGACGCGTGCGAGCGAGCGCTCTGGACGCCGCTCGGGCTGCGCTCGCTCGCACCAGGGAATCCCGCCTATGTGGGCCGCTACGCCGGACCGCCCGAGCGGCGCGACGAGGTCTATCACCAAGGGACGGTCTGGCCGTGGCTGCTCGGCGCCTTCGTCGAAGGTTGGCTGCGCGTCCGCGCAGACGACCCCGGAGCGCGGCAGGCTGCGCGAGCCCGCTTCCTGGCTCCGCTGCGACAGCACCTCGCCGAGGCCGGACTGGGCCACGTTTCGGAGGTCGCCGACGGCGACGCTCCGCACACTCCGGGCGGCTGCCCGTTCCAGGCTTGGTCGGTCGGCGAGCTCCTGCGCCTCGAGCGCGCCGTGTTGGCCGAGAGCCGAGAGGCCGCCGCACCGTGAATATGTGGGGGGCGCTCCTGCCCGTCGCGCTCGCGGGCGCCGTGATCGGCCAGATCGCGCTGCGCCGCGCCCGCCAGCACATCGAGGGGGCGACGCTGCGGCGCCGCCGGGAGGCACGTCCCCTCGGGCCGCTGCGTATCGGTGGCGTCGGACTGCTGGCCGCGCAGCTCGCGGTTTGGATCGCGGCGCTGCGGATCGCGACGGAGGCGCACCCCGCCCTCGGCCGAGCGCGCGACGCGGCGCTCGGGATCGCAATGCGCGCGCTGTCGGCGCCGCTGTTCTCGCTCTCGGATCGATCCGTCAGCGGCCTCGATTTGCTTCTCCTTCCGCTCGCCGTCGTGGCGCTGTGGGTCGGCGTGAGCTTCGCCAGCCAGCTCTTGCGCGCTTCGCTGCTGCGGCCGCTGGGAATGGAGGGCGGCAGCGAGGAGACGGCCGCGAGCTTGCTGCGCTACGGGCTCGCAGTCTTCGGCGGGCTGGTCGCCCTGCAGGCCGCGGGCATCGACGTGCGCGGCCTCGCGATCGCTGGCGGCGTGCTCGGCGTCGGCATCGGCTTCGGGCTCCAGAACATCGCCAACAACTTCGTGTCGGGCGTCGTGATCGGTTTCGAGCGGCCGGTCCGACCGGGCGACGTCGTCCGCGTCGGCGACCACTTCGGCAGTGTGCTGCGCGTGGGCGCGCGCAGCACCGCGATCCGAACGCTCGACCGCGTCACCGTACTCGTTCCCAACTCGCGCTTGCTGGAGACCGAGGTGATCAACTGGAGTCACGGCGACCCGATCTCGCGCGTCCACGTCCCGATCGGCGTCGACTACGGCTCCGACATCGCGGCCGTCCGCGGGGCGCTCCTGGCGGCGGGGCGAGCCCATCCCGCGGTGCTCCAGGAGCCGCGCCCTCGTGTCCAGCTGCGGGCCTTCGGAGCGAGCTCGCTCGACTTCGAGCTCCTGGTCTGGACGCGAGATCCGAAGAACCAAATCGACCTCGTCTCGGACCTCAACTTCCGGATCGTGGAAGAGCTCGAGCGCCACGGCGTCCAGGTTCCGTTCGCGCAGCTCGACGTGCATCTCCACACGCGCGAGGTCGAGCGCCTGCTGAATCCCTCCGTGCGCGGCTTGCAGCGCGCCGCCCCGGCCAGGGTGCAGCGGCTGCCGCAGGGGAATGGGGCGCTCCTCGAGGAGAGAAGCCCGGATCTCTGGACGGTGGCCGAGCTCGACGCGGTGCTCGCTCGCCTCGCCGGTCCTGGCGGAGTCGAGCGCGCCGACCGCCGCCATCTGCTCCGCATCTATCGCGACTGCTTCGTCGGGGGCGAGGCGATCGAGTGGCTCGGCAAGCACGAAGGCCTCACGCGCGAGGAGGCCCTGCAGCTGGGCGAGCGCCTGGTGGAGCTCGGCCGGGTGCGCCACGTGCTAGACGAGCACGGCTTCCGGGACGGTCACTACTTCTACCGTTTCGCGGAGCCCGCCCTGCGCGCTTGAGCGGCCGTTACGTCGGGCTCGCCGCGTCCTCTAAGCGCTCGATGACCTCCTCCCGCATCACCCGAGCGGCACTCCAGCACTGGCCGGAGCTCTTGATCGAGGCCGGCGGCCTCGGTGCCTTCATGCTCGCGGCGATCGGCTTCAGCGTGTTGCTCGAGCACCCGGCGTCGCCACTCCAGCGTGCGCTTCCGGACCCCTTGCTGCGCCGCGCGCTGATGGGCAGCGCGATGGGCGCGACCCTGATCGCCCTCGTCTACAACCGGCTCGGCAAGCGCTCGGGTGCCCACTTCAACCCGATCTTCACCCTCACGTTCTGGAGGCTCGGACGCGTGGCAGGCGCCGACGCGCTGCTGTACGCAACGGCGCACTTCGTGGGGGCGAGCGCGGGCGTCGCGCTCGCCGCTTTCCTGCTCGCGCCGCTCGCCGCCCCGCCTCCGGTGCGCTACGCGGCGACGCTGCCCGGTCCCCTCGGCCTCGGCGCCGCCTTCGCCGGCGAGAGCGCGATCTCCTTCTGCCAGATGCTGCTCGTGCTCACGCTCTCCAACACGAAGCGCTGGAACGCCGCGACGGGGCTGTTCGCTGCGTTGGGCGTCGCAACCTACATCACGCTCGAGGCGCCGCTCTCCGGCATGAGCATGAACCCAGCGCGCACGCTCGGCTCCGCGCTCGGTGCGGCGAGCTTCCGCGCGCTCTGGCTCTACTTCGCGGCGCCTGCACTCGGAATGCTCGGCGCGGCGGAGCTCTACCTGCGCGTGCGCGGCGCCGCGCGCGTGCACTGCGCGAAGTTGCACCACGAGAATCGCGAGCCCTGCATCTTCCGCTGCGGCTACGGCTCGGCGGTCTAGGAGATCGCATGGAACGCTACGACGTGATCGTCATCGGAACGGGCGCAGGGGGCGGCACGCTCGCGCATCGTCTCGCGCCCAGCGGGAAGAAGATCCTGATGCTCGAGCGCGGCGACTTCGTCCCCCGCGAGCGCGAGAACTGGAGCCCGCGCCACGTGATCTCCGAGGGGCGCTACGACTGCCCGGAGACCTGGACAGACGCAGCCGGCGAGGAGTTCCGTCCGGGCACGCACTACTTCGTCGGTGGAAACACCAAGTTCTACGGATCGGCGCTGTTCCGCTTTCGCGAGCGCGACTTCGAGGAGCTGAAGCACCACGGCGGTGTGTCGCCAGCCTGGCCGATCTCCTACGGCGAGCTGGAGCCCTACTACACGCAGGCGGAGAAGCTGTTCTGCGTGCACGGCAACCGCGGCGAGGACCCGTGCGAGCCCTGGGCGAGCGCGCCTTTTCCATTCCCGGCCGTCTCCCACGAGCCGCGCATCCAGCGGCTGCACGACGATCTCACGCGAGTCGGCGCCAAGCCGTTCCACGTGCCCGTGGGCGTCCAGCTCGACGAGGCGAATCCGCGCGGAAGCGCGTGCATCCGCTGCGCGACCTGCGACGCCTTCCCGTGCCTCGTGAACGCGAAGAGCGACGCCGACGTTCTTTGCGTCCGCCCGGCTCTCGAGCACCCTAACGTCTCGCTGCACGTCCGCACGCGCGCATTGCGGCTCGAGACCGACGGCGCGGGCCGCCGCGTCTCGCGCGTCGTCGCCGAGCGCGACGGAGAGACGGTGGTCTACCAGGCCGACCTCGTCGTCGTAGCGTGCGGCGCGATCAACTCGGCCGCGCTGCTGCTCCGCTCGGCGAGCGAACGACACCCCCAGGGCCTCGCCAACGGCTCGGGCCTGCTCGGCCGCAACTACATGGTCCACAACAACACCATGTTCGTCGCGCTGTCGCGCGAGCCGAATCCCACGCGCTTCCACAAGACGTTCGCGGTCACCGACTACTACTTCGGCGCAGACGACTTCCCCTACCCGCTCGGCTCGATCCAGATGATGGGACAGGCGCACGCCGAGATCCTCGCGGTCGGGGCGCCGCCCGGGACTCCGAAGCGGGTCCTGAAAACCATGTCCAGCCACGGGATCCCTTTCTGGCTCACCAGCGAGGACCTTCCGGACCCCGAGAATCGCGTGGCGCTCGACGCGAACGGGAACGTCCGGTTGATCCGAGAACCCAACAACCTCGAGGGCCACGAGCGGCTGAAGGACAAGGTCCGCGGGCTCCTCGCGCGCGCGAACATGAACATGAAGCACTGGCTCCCCACGAACGTGTACGTCGGGGGACGCATCCCGCTCGCCGGCGTAGCGCACCAATGCGGCACGACGAAGTTTGGACGCGATCCGCGAACTTCGGTTCTCGACGTGCACTGCAAGAGCCACGAGCTCGACAACCTGTACGTCGTGGACGGGGGCTTCTTCCCCTCGAGCGCAGCCGTCAACCCGGCGCTCACCATCGTCGCGAACGCGCTCCGCGTGGGCGATCACCTGAGGGAGCGCTTGGCGTGAAAGGACTCGTGGCTACGCGCGTTCGGTGTCGGCGCGGCGCGCCCGCCCTCGCCTTGGCGCTGGCGGGTGCCCTCGCGCTGCTCGGGGGGTCGCGCCCCGCGCGATCCGAGGCGCCCGCGCAGGTCCAGGCGGTGGCTCGCACGGGCTTCACGGTGCAGGATCTGGACGCAGAGATCGCATTCTTCCGGGATGCGCTGGGCTTCGAGCGCGTGAGCGAGCGCGAGCTCGACGGGGAGGCGATCGAGCGCGCGTCCGGCGTCTTTCCCGCGCGCGTGCGCGTCGCCCGGCTTCGCCTGGGCTCAGAGGAGCTCGAGCTGACGCAGTACCTGGCGCCCGAGGGCAGGCCTGCCCCAGAGGACACCCGCGGCAACGATCTCTGGTTCCAGCACGTCGCCATCGTCGTGTCCGACATGGCGCGTGCCTACGCAGAGCTCCGCGCGCACCACGTACGCCACGTCTCGCCAGGCCCCCAGCGTCTGCCCGACTGGAACCCCAACGCGGGCGGAATCGAAGCATTCTACTTCCGCGATCCCGAGGGTCACTTTCTCGAGTTGATTTACTTCCCTCCCGGCAAGGGAGATCCGCGCTGGCAACGAGCGAGCGCGCGGCTCTTCCTGGGCATCGACCACACCGCAATCACCGTGAGCGACACCGACGCGAGTCTCGCGTTCTACCGCGATCGACTCGGCTTGCGCGTGGCCGGCGGGAGCGAGAACTACGGCCCGGAGCAGGAGCGGCTCAACGCCGTGTTCGGCGCCCATTTGCGGATCACAGCGCTCCGAGCGGAGCGCGGCCCCGGGATCGAGCTGCTCGAGTACCTCGCCCCGTCGGGTGGGCGACCCAGGCCTGACGCAGCGCGCGCGAACGATCTCTTGCACTGGCAGACCGATCTCGTCGTAACCGACGCGAGCTCCGCGGAGCGTGCCTTGCGCGGCGGAGCTCGAATCGACACGCCGGTCGTCGCGGTTCCCTGGGTCGGTCACGCGCTGCGTGTGGCCGACCCCGATGGCCACCGGATGCGCCTCGTCGAAGGAGAGAAGCCGTGAGCGCGGAGCATGAACGCCTGACGCAGGACGCCGCTCGCGAGCGGCACTGGAAGCGCTTCGGCCCGTACCTGGCGGAGCGCCAGTGGGCCACGGTGCGCGAGGACTACTCCGCCGACGGAAACTGCTGGGACTACTTCCCGCACGATCACGCTCGCAGCCGCGCCTATCGCTGGGGGGAGGATGGGCTGCTGGGCTTCTGCGACCACCACGGGCGTCTGTGCTTCGCGGTAGCGCTCTGGAACGAGCGGGATCCGATCCTGAAGGAGCGCCTGTTCGGCCTCACAGGGCCCCAGGGAAACCACGGCGAGGACGTCAAGGAGAACTACTACTACCTCGACTCGACGCCCACGCACTCGTACGTGCGGATGCTCTACAAGTATCCACAGGCCGCCTATCCCTATCAGCGACTGATCGAAGAGAATGCGCAGCGCAGCAAGCGCGAGGGCGAGCTCGAGCTCGAGCACACGGGGGTCTTCGACCACGGGCGCTACTTCGACGTCTTCGTCGACTACGCCAAGGCTTCCCCCAATGACCTGCTGATCGAGATCCGCATCGAGAATCGCGGACCCGAGAGCGCCCCCCTCCACGTGCTCCCGACGCTCTGGTTCCGCAACACGTGGTCCTGGGGACGGAGCGGCGAGGGCTACGCGCCGCGCCCGGAGATCGCGCAGGAGGGCGAAGAGGTCCTCTGCGCCCACGCCGAGCTCGGCCGCTTCCGCATGACGTTCGGGGACGCGCCCGGGGGTGGGAACCCCGAGCTGCTTTTCACCGAGAACGAGACCAACGCGCAGCGGCTGTTCGGCGGGGTGAACCGCACGCCCTTCGTGAAGGACGCCTTCCACGAGCGCGTGGTGCACGGCTGCGTGGACGCCGTGAATCCGGCCCGCCTCGGCTCGAAGGTCGCGGCGTGGTACCGCCTCGACGTGCCGGCGGGCGGGGGCGCGACGCTGCGTCTGCGGCTCACGGCCGAGGGGGAGCGAACGCTCGAGCCGCTCGGCCAGACGTTCGAGACCACGCTCCAGGCGCGCCGGCGGGAGGCCGACACCTTCTACGCCTCGGTGCTGCCGGAGTCGATGAGGGCCGAGGATCGGCGGGTCGCGCGTCAAGGCTACGCGGGCCTGCTCTGCTCGAAGCAGTTCTATCACCTGATCGCTCAGCACTGGCTCGAGGGCGATCCGGGCCAACCGTCGCCTCCCCCGGAGCGGGCGAGAGGTCGCAATGCCGACTGGCTGCACGTCTACAACCGCGACGTGCTCTCGATGCCGGACAAGTGGGAGTACCCGTGGTTCGCAGCCTGGGATTTCGCGTGCCACATGATCCCGTTCGCGAAGGTGGACCCACACTTTGCCAAGCACCAGCTCCAGCTTCTGCTGCGCGAGTGGTACCTCCACCCGAACGGCCAGATGCCGGCGTACGAGTTCTCGTTCTCCGACGTGAATCCGCCGCTTCACGCCTGGGCGGCGTGGCGCGTGTACAAGATCGAGGCGCCGGCGGGGAGGCGCGACCGCGAGTTCTTGGCCAGCGTGTTCCAGAAGCTCTTGCTCAACTTCACCTGGTGGGTGAATCGCAAGGATCCACACGGGAACCACCTCTTCTCGGGTGGCTTCCTCGGGCTCGACAACATCGGAGTCTTCGATCGCTCTCAGCCGCTCCCCACCGGCGGTCACCTCGAGCAGGCGGACGGCACCGCGTGGATGGCGTTCTACAGCGCGACCATGCTCGCCATCTCGCTCGAGCTGGCCCAGGAAGATCCCACGTACGAGGACATGGCGTCGAAGTTCTTCGAGCATTTCGTGGCGATCGTGGACGCGATGAACGAGTCGCGCGGCGATGGGCTCTGGGACGAGCAGGACGGGCTGTACTATGACGAGCTCCACGTCGACGGCACCGAGCAGCCGCTTCGCGTGCACTCGATGGTGGGCCTCGTGCCGCTCCTCGCCGCCGAGATCCTCGACGGCGAAGCGCTCGCGAGGCTACCGGCCTTCCGCAAGCGCATGGAGTGGTTCCGGGCGAACCGGCCCGGGCTCGCGAAGCACATCGCCAGCCGGGAAGAGGGTGGGCGGGAGCTCCAGCTTCTCGCGATCCCCTCGGAGGAGCGGCTGCGCCGCATCCTGCGCACGCTGCTCGACGAGCGCGAGTTCCTGGCGCCCAATGGGCTGCGCTCTCTCTCGCGCTTCCACGCAGATCGACCCTACGTCTTCCTCGCGGGCGGGCGCGAGCACCGGGTCGACTATCTCCCAGCGGAGTCGGACTCCGGGCTGTTCGGCGGAAATTCCAATTGGCGTGGGCCGATCTGGTTCCCCTTGAACTATCTGCTGGTGGAGGCACTCGAGCGCTTCCATCACTTCTATGGAGACACGCTGCGCGTGGAGTGCCCGACGGGCTCCGGCCACTTCATGACGCTCAGCGAGGTGTCGCGCGAGATCGCGCGCCGGCTCGCCAACCTGTTCCGGGCGGATGCCGGCGGCGCGCGGCCCTGGCACGGAAAACTCGCCCTCTACCGCGACGATCCTCATTTTCGCGAGCTCACGCTCTTTCACGAGTACTTCTGTGCCGAGAGCGGACGCGGCCTCGGCGCCAGTCATCAGACCGGCTGGACCGCGCTCGTGGTGCGATTGCTCGAGGACCTCGCGCGGTGAGCGAGGCTGGGCACGGCGCGGGCTACATCGCACTCGCCACGGCGGAGCTGACGCTCGCGGTCGCCTTCACCGCCACCTCGGGGCTCTGGCCCCGCGGCCAGCCTGGAGCCCGCGAGCAAGCGCCCCTGGCGTCGAACTTGCGGCTGCCCAGCGCCCAGCTCGGCGCCCTCGCTTCGCCGCCGCCCCGATCTTCCCGGCGCTGATCGGCAGCACACCCAGCCGCGTCGGGGCGCAGCACGCGGCGAACGCGATCGGAATGCAGGTGGCGGCGGCTGCCCTCGGCCAGGCGGGGCTGCCGGCTCTCGTCGGTGTCGCGGCTGCGCGCGTCGGTCTCGAGCTGGTGCCGATCGCGCTGGCGGGCTTCGCCGGCGGATTGCTCGCGGTTCACACGCTGCTCGTCCGTTCGGGACGGCGAGTCGCGCTCGGGGCGCGCCTCGCCTAGGCGCGGCGGGAAGCGAGGATCGCCTCGATCAACTCTCCGGGCGCGTCAGCTGACGCCGCTTCGGAGTCCGCGTGAGCGAGCGCGACGGCGCGCAACGTGCTCCGGTAGCCTGCGAGGTAGCGCACGCACGGGTCGCACACGCGCAGGTGCTCCTCGAAGGCGGCTCTGCGCGTCGCCGCGAGAAGGCCCTCCACGTAGTCGTCGAGAAACTCGATCAGCTCTCGGCAGGTGAGTCGGATGGACATCTAGCGCCTCTCCGCGAAGTGCGGCTCGAGGAGCGTGCGCAGGGCCTGGCGAGCGCGGTGGAGGCGCATCTTCGCGGCCTCCGGCCGGATGCCCAGGGACTGCCCAGCCTCCTCGGTCGTCAGCCCTTCGATGTCGCGCAGCACGAGAATGGTACGGTAGCTCTCGGGCAGGCGATCGATCGCGTCGCGCACGACCTTCCCGAGCTGCGCATTCTCCATGCGCTCCACGACGTCGTCCGTCCACGCGGGACCCACGTCCACGCGGTGTCCGGTCTCGTCGAACACCGGGAGCAGATCCTCGATCGACTGCTCGGGGCGGCGCTTGCGCTGGCGCAGTCGCATCAGGCACGAGTTCACGGTGATGCGGTGGAGCCAGGTGGACAACCGGGCATCACCGGCGAACCCCTCGATCGCGCGAAACGCTTGCAGGAAGGCTTCCTGAGTGGCGTCGTGCGCCTCGTCGTCGTTTCGGAGGATGCGGCGCGCCACGGCCAGCATCCTTCCCGTGTTCGCCCGCACCAGCTCGGCGAAGGCGCGCTCTTCGCCGCGCCGAAGCGCCGCGACCAGCTCTGCTTCGTGCTCCATCATCTCTTCTTCCTCCTGGGACGCCATCCGCGTTCTCGGCAGAGAGCCATCGCAAGGCGTGTGCCAGGGCGGCTGCGCTCGCCAGACGCTCTCCGTGGCCGCCGGGACGTGAAGCTTCGCGGGAGGCCGCGAAGTTTCGCGGGCGAAGACTCGCGGCCGCGCGGTTTCGCGGCTCAGGAAGCGATCGACGCGCCGAAGAGGCCGTTTCCGACCCAGCGCTCGAGCGCCTTGCGAAGCTCCGCGGGGCGAAGGCCGCGGGCCGACGCGGCGGCAACGGCCGCTTCGAGGGGACGTTCGCGCAGCAGGCTCCTCAGCAACGGCTCGACGCCCGCGCTTACCGAGAGGGTGTGCGCCGCTTCGCCACGGCGATAGATCGCGAGCCGACAGCGGCGGGAGCGGGGCCGCTCGACAGTCTCGCCGCGCAGGAATTGGGCGTACGCGAGGTCGACGGCCCATGCGAAGGAGAGAAGCCGCGCGCCGGGCGCGCCGCCGAGCGCACCCGGGGCGGGCGGCGCGGGCCGGCTCGGTGCGAGCCTCGTCTCCGCGAGTGCGCGCTCGAGGCGCGCGAGATCTGCGGCTGCCGCGCGTAGCGCTTCGTCGTGGAGCCTGGAAGTGCGCCGCAGGCGCTCCGGAAACCTCTTGCCGTAACCAAGCAGCGTGTATGAACGAGACCGCTGTGCCGCCACGTAGTCGCGGGCGACCTGTGCAAAGACCCGGGATCCGAGCAGCGCGCACGTCGCCGGGAACTCGCGCTCGAGCTCGCGCCCGAGCCGCACGAGGTACATCCGGCGGTAGAAGTCGATCCGCTCCGCTGAATCAGCTCTCGATCGCCCGGCGATCCAGAGAGCGGGATCGTCGGCATCCCGCGCCGGGCGCTGCTCCCAGAGCCGAGCGAGCAACAGACGTTGGAGCCTCCGAAGGCCGGGCGCGCGCTCAGGCGGCACGGCGCGCTCCTTCGGCCTGCGCCCGCAGCGGCGCCGCCTTGGCGATCTCCGCGCACAGGTCGCCGAGTGGGGGTAGCGAGGCGTCCCACTCGAGCAGCGTCGAGGTAGGGCCGCAGTGTTGGAGCGCGAGCTCGTAGAGGCGCCAAACCGCGGGCGCCACCGGGGCATCGTGGGTGTCCACGAGGCGGCCCCGGCCTCTCGAGTGGCCCGCCACGTGGATCTGGACGACGCGGTCGGCGGGTAGCGCCGCGATGTAGGCATCGGCGTCGAATCCGTGGTTGACGGAGCTCACGTAGACGTTGTTCACGTCGAGGAGAAGGGCGCAGTCCGCTTCCTGGCAGAGGCGAGCGAGGAACTCGGCCTCGCCGAGCGTCGAGTGCCGGAAGCTCAGATAGCTGGAGGGGTTCTCGAGGGCGAGTGGACGCCCCAGGAGGTCCTGGACGGCACGTACGCGCCGGATCACGTGACGGAGCGTCTGCTCGGTGTAGGGCAGCGGCAACAGGTCGTGGGTGTTCCAGCCGTCGACTCCCGTCCAGCACAGATGATCCGAGATCCAGCGCGCGCGCGTCCGGTCGGCCAGTGCGGCGACTCTGCGCACATGGCTGCGATCGATCCGGTCCGCGGAGCCGATGCTCAGGGATACCCCGTGGAGCACGACGGGATAGAGGGACGCCACGCGCTCCGAGAGCTCCCGCTGGCCGGCCTCCGCATCGAGATGGTTCTCGGTCAGGAGCTCGAGGAAGCCCAGCGCGGGCCGCTGCGCGAGGAGCTCGCGCCCATGCGGCCCGCGCAGCCCGACGCCCAGGCCGAGGTCGGGAAGCCCGAAGCGGTTCATCGACCTACTCGCTGACGCCCTCGCTGGAGCAGCCGTTCGGGCCGTTGCAGCCATTGGGCTCGGTCGCGGTCTTCGTCTTCTCCCCGCTGCAGCCGTTCGGCCCATTGCAGCCATTCGCCTCGACGGCGGCGCCTTGGCTGGGCTGTCCACAGCCGAGCGCGAGGGCCGATCCCGCAAGGATTCCGCCGAGCGCAGCGGCGAGGGCGCGCCGGGTGCGCGGGTTCGTCTTCGAGTGCATGGAGCTCTCCTTGGTGGCGTCGGCGCTGGTCTGCGCCGCGTCCGCCCGATCGGCGGCACGGGTCGGATGCCGCCGCGTGAGCCGAGGCAACGTGTGACCTCGGCCGACGGCGGCGCATCTGGATGGGCGAACGAAGGAAGCCCGATGTCCGAATGCGAGCGAAGCACGTCGAAGCAGAGCGTGCTGATCCTAGGGAGCGGCTTCGCCGGCCTCTACGCGGCGCTGCGCCTCGAGAAGAAGCTCCGAGACCGCGACGACGTCGAGGTCACCCTCGTGAACCGGGAGAACTACTTCTCGTTCACGCCCATGCTGCACGAGGTCGCCGCCAGCGACCTCGACCTCACCCACATCGTGAACCCCGTGCGGAAGCTCTTGCGGCGCGTCCACTTCTTCCTGGGAGACGTCGTGTCCCTCGACCTCGCCGCTCGCGAGGTCGTGCTCCGCCACGGCAGCGACGGTCACACCCACGCGCTGCGCTTCGACCACCTCGTGCTCGCGCTCGGCAGCACGACGAACTGGTATGGGCTGCCGGGCCTCGCCGAGAGCGCGCTCGCGATGAAGTCGCTGGGCGACGCGATCGCGCTGCGCAACCGCCTGATCGCCCACCTCGAAGAGGCGGACACCGAGTGCGCCCAGCGCGCCGGCGTGCGGCGCGCGCTCTGCACCTTCGTGGTCGCCGGTGGTGGGTTCGCCGGCGTGGAGACGATCGCCTCCGTGAACGACTTCGTGCGCGGCGCGCTCCCGTTCTATCCGAGCCTCCGACAGGAGGACGTGCGCTTCGTGCTGGTGCATTCCGGTGACACCTTGCTTCCGGAGCTCGATCCTTCGCTCGGGCGCTACGCCCGCCGGATCCTCGAGCGGCGCGGCGTCGAGGTGCAGACGGGCGTGCGCGTGCGCGCGCTCGACGGTGCCGGCGTCGAGCTCTCGCACGGGCCGAAGCTCGCGACAGGCTGCCTGGTCTGGACGGCGGGGACCTCTCCCCACCCGCTACTCGACTCCCTGCCGTGCAAACGGGAGCGAGGGCGGGTCGTGGTGGCCCCCGACCTCTCGGTGGAGGGCTTCCCCGGCGTGTGGGCGCTGGGCGATTGCGCCCACATCCCCGCGCCCGATGGCGGCGCGCACCCACCGACTGCGCAGCACGCGCTGCGCGAGGCCCGCGTCGTGGCCGACAACCTCCTTGCGCGGCTGCGCGGAGGCGAGACGCGCCCGTTTCACTTCAAGACGGTGGGCCAGCTCGCGACGCTGGGCCGGCGGACCGGGGTGGCCCGGATCTTCGGCATCCGCTTCTCGGGCTTCTTCGCGTGGTGGCTCTGGCGGACCATCTACCTGGCCAAGCTTCCGCGCGCCGAGAAGAAGCTGCGCGTGATGCTCGACTGGACGCTCGACCTCGTGTTCTCGAAGGACCTCGTGCAGTACGCGACTGCCCGCTCGCCCTCGATGTCGCGCTCCGAAGCCCTCTGACCTTCGGGCCTGCCTGCTCCGTCATGAAAGGAAGACCATGCTCACCTTGATCGATCTCCGCCGCCTGCTCCACGGCTTGTGCAACCGGCTCGCCTTCGCGCCGCCGCTCGTCGCCCGCTTGGTGTTGGGCTGTGTGTTCACCCACTCGGGCTGGGGCAAGCTCCACAACCTGGATCAGGTCGCGCGCTTCTTCGCGAGCCTCGGCGTCCCCTTCCCCGAGCTGCAGGCGCCCTTCGTCGCGAGCGTGGAGCTCGGGTGCGGCGTGCTCGTGCTGGTCGGCCTCGGTACGCGATTCGCGGCGGTGCCGCTGATCGGGACGATGGCCGTCGCCCTGGCCACCGCCCTCGCGCCCAAGATCACCGGCGCTAACGCGCTGCTCGGGCTCGCCGAGTTCCTCTACATCGTGCTGCTCGTTCAGCTCGCCGTCGGCGGTGCGGGCGCAGTCTCCATGGATCGTCTCGTGGCGCGCGGCCTCGATCGGATCGACGCCGAGGATCGCGCTCTCGCGGTCCCGCGGGCACTATCTCCCTCGCCGGGGGCCTGATCCACCGAGCGCCTCGACACCCGCCTCGCGCGCCTGGGAGCGCTGCAGCACCATGCGCGCGAATCGCGGAGGAGCCATGGCGGATGCGAGGGAGGGGACCGGCAGAACCGCGCTCGTGACCGGCGCCAGCATGGGGATCGGCGTCGACCTCGCGGAGTGCTTCGCGCGCGACGGCTACGACCTGATCTTGTGCGCGCGCTCGGAGGCAGCCTTGAAGGAGGTGGCGGAGCGGCTCGCCGCCCGCCACGGCGTGCGCGCGACGCCGCTCGGGGCCGACCTCGGCCAGCCCGGCGCGGGCGAGCGGCTCGGCGCAGCGATCGCAGCGCGCGGGCTGTCCGTGGACGTGCTCGTCAACAACGCCGGCTACGGAAGCGCGGGCGCGTTCCGGGGCTCCGATCGGGGCACGCAGCTCGGCATGGTCGACGTGAACGACCGCGCCCTGGTCGAGCTCACGCACCTCTACTGGCCGCGCATGCTCGAGCAGCGCCGCGGCGGGGTGCTGAACGTGGCCTCCACCGCCGCCTTCCAGCCAGGCCCCCTGATGGCCGTCTACTACGCCTCGAAGGCCTTCGTGCTCTCCTTCTCGGAGGCGCTCTGGAAGGAGGCGGAAGGGACGGGCGTGCGCGTCAGCTGCCTGTGCCCGGGGCCCACGGCGAGCAACTTCCGCGCGCGCGCCGGCACGGGCAAGACCCGCCTCTCTCAGAGCGGCGCGCCGATGAGCTCGCAGGAGGTCGCCGAGCTCGGCTACCGCGGCTGGCAGCGCAACCGGCGCGTGGTGGTCACGGGCGCCCGCAACAAGGTCCTCGCGGCGCTGGTGCGCTTCCTCCCGAAGCGCATGGCGCTCGGCATCGTCCACCGGCTCCAGAGCCCCGCGTAGCCGATGGGGGGAGCGGCGCGCTAAGCAAGCAGCGTTGGAGGACCCGATGCGAAGCCAGCTCACCCTCGCGCTCGGCGCGATTCTCGCCCTGTTCGCCTGCGCCACGCCGACCGCGGTCACGCCCTCGCCCAGCGCTCCCTACGTCGTCGCCGCGGTCGCCGCGGCGAGCCGTCCCGACGCCGACCGCGCGCGCGACGTCGATCGCAAGCCGGCGGAGATGCTCGCCTTCGCGGGGGTGCGGCCCGGCCAGCACGTCGCGGACTTCATCCCCGGCGGCGGGTACTTTACGCGCCTCTTCTCGGAGGCGGTGGGGGCGAGCGGACACGTCTACGCCTTGATCCCGCCCTCGCCGCCGGACGCGACCGCGGAGCCGCCGATCAAGGCCGTGGCCGCGCAGTACAAGAACGTGAGCGTCGTGCAGCAGAGCTTCGTCACGCTCAGCGTGCCCGAGCCGCTCGACCTGATCTGGACCTCGCAGAACTATCACGACCTCCACCTCGCGCGCTTCAAGCTCGACGTGGCCTCCGTGAACAAGCAGATCTTCAACGCGCTGAAGCCGGGCGGCGTGTACGTCGTGCTCGACCACTCGGCGCGCGCCGGGGCGGAGATCGGCGTGGCCGACACGCTCCACCGCATCGATCAGGCGATCGTGCGCCGTGAGCTCGAGGCGGCGGGCTTCGTCTACGACGGCGAGAGCGACGTGCTGCGCAATCCTGCGGACACGCGCGAGCTGCCGGTCTTCGACCCGTCCATCCGCGGCCACACGGATCAGTTCATCCTGCGCTTCCGGCGCCCCGGCTGAGCGCAAAGGGGATCCGATGAAGTCCGAGCGAGCGCGCGAGCTGGTGCGCGCCTATCAGGATTGGAGCAAGCACTCGCGCGGCTGGCATGAGCGCGCGGCGGCGGTCTTTCCGGGCGGCGACACGCGCCAGAGCGCGCACTACGCGCCCTACCCGCTGCTCCTCGAACGCGGGGAGGGCGCGCGCGTGGTCGACGCCGACGGCCACGAGCTCGTCGACTTCATGAACAACTTCACGTCGCTCGTCCACGGCCACGCGCACCCGGCCGTGGTCGCGGCGGTGACCGCCCAGATCGCGCACGGCTCGGCGCTCGCCGCCCCGAGCCGGGAGCAGATCGCGCTCGCGGAGGAGATCCGCGCGCGCGTGCCCTCGGTCGAGCTGCTGCGCTTCACGAGCTCCGGCACCGAGGCCACCCAGATGGCGATCCGCTGCGCGCGCGCGGCCACGGGCCGCCAGCGCATCGTCAAGATGGAGGGCGGCTACCACGGGAGCTACGAGGCCGCCGAGGTGAGCCTGGTGCCCTTGCCGGGCCGCGCGGGACCGCCGGAGGCCCCCATCTCGCTGCCCGTGGACAAGAGCGTTCCCGAGAGCGTGCTGCGCGACACGCTGGTGGTCCCCTTCAACGACCCCGAGCGCGCCGTGGCGCGCATCGCTGCGCACGCCGCGGAGGTCGCGTGCGTGATCGTCGAGCCCATGCTCGGCGGGCTCGGCATGATCCCGGGCACGCGCGAGTTCCTGGCGGCGCTGCGCGAGGTGACCGAGGAGCACGGCATCGTGCTCGTGTTCGACGAGGTGATCACGCTGCGCGTCGGCGACGGCGGCATCCAGAGCGTGCTCGACGTGATGCCCGATCTGACCGCCATGGGGAAAATCATCGGTGGCGGGCTCCCGATCGGCGCGCTCGGCGGCCGGCGCGAGCTGATGGAGCTGTTCGACCCGGCGGCCCGCGAGCCCGTCTACCACGCCAGCACGTTCAGCGGGAACGCGCTCAGCATGGCGGCCGGCCTCGCGGCGCTCGCGGCCTTCACTCCCGCCGAGCGCGCGCGCATCGAGCGGCTGGGCGAGCGCCTGCGCGCGGGCATCGATCGCGCTCTCGCGGGCGCCGGGCTCCACGGGCGCGCGACGGGGCTCGGCTCGCTCGCGCACGTGCACGTGGGCGCGCGCGAGGCCCCGCGCGATGCGCGCGAGGGCGTGCTCGCCGCGGCCGCGGCGGGCCCGCTGCCGCGGCTCCTGCACCTCGGGCTCCTGCGGCGCGGCGTGTTCGCCGCGCCGCGCCTCATGCTCTGTACCTCGACGGCGATGGGCGACCGCGAGGTCGACCTCGCGCTCGCCGCCTTCGAGGACGCGCTGCGCGAGCTCCGCCCCGTGGCCGAGGAGGAGGCGCGCAGCGCGCTCGTCTAGCAGCGAATCGAAATTTTGGGGTCAGACCCCGAGATTTCGATTCTTGGGAGCCTCGCCTCGACGAGCGCAAAGCACTCGTCGAGGCGAAGGACCGAGCTAGCGTCGCTGCGCGGTCACTTCCTGCTGGAGCTTCCCGATCGCCGCGCAGATCTCGTCGAGGCGGCCGTGCAGCTCGCGCAGCTCGCGCCCGCCGGTCGCTTGAGTGCGGCCGCGGCCCGCGCGCTCGCGCAGCACGTCGTAGCAGCCGCGCAGCAGGCGACCGCTGTCGTGCTCCTCGGCGATGTAGCGCCCGAGCAGCTCGCCAGTGCGGATGTCGATCGACGTATCGTCGAAGACGCCCTTGAAGATGTTGCGCTCCATGGTCTCGCGCCCGTAGCCGAGCGCTTCGAACTTCTCGAGATCGCTGCAGTCCGCGTTCGCGATCGCCATGTTCTTCTCGAAGCTCGGATCCGGACGATCCTGGACGCCGTAGCCGAGCTCGCAGAGGCGCTTCGTGAAGGCGTGCGAGTGCTCGCCCTCTCGGATCGCAACGGTCTGGAGGATCTTCTTCACGTCCGGGTCGGGGGTCTTCGCCGCCCAGCAGTTGAGGTACTGGTGCGCGCGGCCCTCGCCAAGGGCGATCGCGTTGAGCAGGCCGAGATAGCTCGGCTTCTTGGCATCCATCCATCATCTCCTTCGCGGGGTTTTCGAGGTGGAAAGCGGTCCTCTACAAGTAGCGCAGCGAAGCCTCTCCCTGCGATTCCCCGCGGGCGAACCCCGTCCGTTACGTTCAGAAGAAGAAGCTCTTCGACTCGAGCCCCAGCAGCACGCGCGCCGCCGGCTCGACCTGCGCCGGCGACACCATGATGTGTTGGCCCACCACGTGGACGTCGCGCATGCGGCGCTCGAGGGGGCTCGCGGCGAAGTTCGCGCTGCTGCCGGCCGCCGCGTAGACGAGCTCGACCGCGCGCGCCGAGGCCGCGACGGCCTGGGAGCAGGCGAGCTGCACGAGCGCGCGCTGTTTCGGCGTGACCGGCCGCTCGGCCAGCGTGTCGCGCCAGACCTCCTCGACCGCCTCGAACACGAAGGCGCGCGTCGAGCGCAGCAGCGTCTCCGCTTCGGCGATCGAGGTCTGGGCGTGCTGGCGCTCGCGCAGCGGCGTCCGCATCCCGCGCGGGACGCGCTCGCTGGCGAGCGCGATGAACTCGTCGAGGGCGGCGCGCGCGATGCCCGTCGCCACGCCCACCTTGTTGTAGGCGAGCCGCACGAACACCGGCAGCCGGAAGAGCGTCCCCTTCTCGCGCAGCGGGCTCGTAGCTCACGCGCGTCGTGAAGCGCTCGGGAACGAACAGATCCTCCACCGCCACGTCGTGGCTGCCCGAGCCGCGCAGGCCGGCCACGTGCCAGGTGTCGAGCACGCGGAAGTCGGCGCGCGGGACCACGATCTCCATCAGCGGGCGCGCAGACTCGCCCTCGACCACGCACTGCCCCCAGAACCAGTCGGCGTGCTGGCAGCCGCTCGCGAAGGGCCAACGCCCGCTCACCCGGAAGCCGCCCTCCACGCGCTGCGCGCGGCCGAGCGGGTTCAGCGCGCCCGCGAATACCACCTCCGGGTGCTTGGTGATCAGCTCTTCGGCCACCTCCGAGCGCAGCGCGGCGCTCGCGACGCCGACGCACTCGATGCCGATCATGAGCGTCCAGCCCGCGGCGCCGTCGGCCTCCGAGATCGCCTCGATCGCGAGGATCTGCTCGCGCGGATCGGCCTCGGCGCCGCCCTGCGCGCGCGCCACGGCGATGCGGAACAGGCCCGCCTCGGCGAGCGCGCGCACGAGCTCGGGCGGCAGGCGCCGCTCGGCGTCGGCGCGCTCGGCGAAGCTGCGCACCAGCGGCCGGAGCGCGCGCGCTCGCTCGACCAGCGCGCTTCCGGTCAGCTCCAGAGAGCTTCCCATTGCACGGCTCCTCTACTTGATCGCCAGGGCGTTCGGCGGGCTGCCGGTGCCGCCCTGGACGTTCAGCGGCGCCGACACGAAGAAGCACTCGTAGACTCCGTCGGCCGCGCAGTCCGCGGTGAGACCGGTGAGCTGGAACATCTCGCCGATCGCCATGCCGAAGCGGCCGATGATCCAGTGGTGCAGGAAGCCCTCCGGCGCGAACAGGTCGGGCGGCGGCCAGGCCTCGAGCGCCGGGTTGTCCGAGCACAGCGCCGCGGGATGATGATCGAAGATGTACTCCGCCATCGCCTCGCTGCAGCCGAGCCCCGGCGTGCGCAGGTGCTCGATCACCGAGATGCGCGCGCGGTGCTGCGGCGTCTGCTGCTCGTACCAGGCGATCCAGCCGGTGTGGAGCAGCCAGACGTCGCCGTCGCGCAGCTCGACGTTCTGCGCGCTCCGCGTGCCCTCGAGGTCGTCCACGCTGATCTCGCTGCGCTCGCCTGCAGTCGAGCGGCCGGCCCTGGCTCGCGCGCCAGCGCGCCACGTCGAGGACCACGGCGCGCCCCGCGATGCCGCGGCGCGCCCAGTGGTCGATGCCGAGGCGCGTCTTGTCGCCGCTCCCGCGCAGCTGGGCCGTGGTCACGCCGCCCCAGAAGCCGTGCTCGAAGTCGCCGACGTGGGTGAGCCCGTCCCACTGGCTCGAGGCCTGCGTGAAGAAGTTGTCGAGCACGTCGTCGCCGTGGTGGCCGATCGGGCTGTCGCGGAAGACGGTGTGGCGGAAGCGGCCGCGGTCGAAGAGCGGCGGATTCGGCTTCTCCTGCTCCCAGTTCATCGCGAATACCGCGCCCTTGCGCACGAGCTTCGCCGCCGCAGGCCACCGCCTCGGGCGTCTGCAGGTTGAACATGCCGACGTTGTCGTTGGCGCCGAACAGGCCCCAGGCGGTCTTGGGAGGATTCCCCTTCTTGTAGGGGAGCTCCTTGTAGCGCGGGAGCTTGGTGGGAATCGTCGCCATGAGCGTCAGCCTTTCGTTTCCTGGGAGTGGAGGATCTTGTAGACGCGGCGCTGGAAGTACCAGCGTCCAGCGCGCTTCACGTAGTCGTCCTCGTACTGGCCGGTGATCGCGCGGCGGACGCCGTCCTTGCCGTGCAGGAACTCCTGCTGGTACCAGGTGCCGTGGGCAGTCGATCCGTCCACGCGAATCGGACCCGCCGAGGCGAAGAAGCCGGCGAAGGCGAGGCCCGACATCGCTTGCTTCCAGAGCGGGACGAACTTCTCCCGGCCGGCGACCTCGCCCATGCCCGGCAGCGACCAGACGCCGTCTTCGCTCCAGTTCGACGCCCACGCCTCGGCATCGAAGCGCATCACCGCGTCGTTGTAGGACTCGACCAGCTCGCGGATCGCCAGGCGATCCTCGAGGGGCCCGCTGCTGATCATCGGGAGCCTCCGGTCAGGGTTGCAGCACCACCTTGAGCACGTTCTCGGCGTGGGACTCGAAGATCTGGTAGCCCCGCACGCCGTCGGCGAGCGGCAGCCGATGCGTGATGATCTCGGTCGGGTCGAGCCTTCCCTGCTCGATCAGGGGCAGGAGCTTTCCGATCTGATTCTGCGGGTTCACGAGCCCCGAGCGCAACGTCAGGTTCTTCGCCATCAGCCCCGTCAGGAACGGGATCGGGACGTCGACCGCGTCCGCCACCACGCCGATCACCGCGACGCGCCCGCCGGCGCGCACGACGTCGATGGCTTGCCGCACGAGCTCCGTGCGCCCGACCGCCTCGATCGCAGCGTCGGCGCCGCGGCCTTCGGTGAGCTCCCGCACGCGCTCGAGCAGGTTCTCGCGTTTGGGGTTCAGGGGGATGCAGCCGCGCGCCTTCGCGCGCGCGAGTCGACCGTCATCGAGATCGACCGCCACCACGGCAGCGGCGCCGCGGATCAGGGCGGAGCGCTGCGCGAAGGTTCCGACCGGGCCGCAGCCGAACACCACCACGACGTCGCCGGGGCCGACCTCGGCCAGCTCCGCGCCCATGTAGCCCGTGGGCAGGATGTCGGTGAGGAAGAGCGCGTGCTCGTCGTCGACGGAGTCGGGAATCGCGAACAAGTTGGTGTCGGCGAAGGGAACGCGCGCCGCCTCGGCCTGCCCTCCGTTCAGCGCGGGGTTGCCGAAGCCGAACACGTTCGTCGCCGGGCCGGGCGCGCCCAGCACCCGGCAACCCGAGTACTCGCGGATGCGGCAGAGCGCGCACGCGCCGCAGCCCGCGGTGCACGAGACGGCGACGCGGTCTCCTCTGCGGAAGCGCCGGACCCCCGTGCCGACGTCCTCCACCACGCCGACGAACTCGTGGCCCGTCACGAAGCCCTGCGCGGCGGCCGGCATGCCGTGCCAGAGATGCAGATCGGAGCCGCAGATGGCGGTGCGCGTGATCCGCACCAGCGCATCCTCCGCATCCATCAGCTTCGGATCGGGTGCGCTCTCGACCCGGAAGTCGCGCGGGCCGTGATACACGATCGCCCTCATGGCCTGTCCTCCTCGTCGGGATTGTACGCGGGCGACGCCCGCGTGCGCCGATCCACCGAGCTGTCCTACCCTTTCGCCAACTCATCCGCTGGAGGACCCGATGCGCGTCGGCATGGCCGTGATCTGTCAGAACCCGTTCGACGAGCGCAAGGACGGCGACGTCTACCAGAACGAGCTGCGCCTCGCGGCGCTGGCGGAGCCGCTCGGCTTCGACTCGCTCTGGAGCGTGGAGCACCACTTCACGGACTACACGATGGTGCCCGACGTGCTCCAGCTGCTCACCTACTTCGCCGGCCGCACGCAGCGCATCCAGCTCGGCTCGATGGTGGTGGTGCTGCCCTGGCACGACCCGATCCGCGTCGCCGAGCAGATCTCGCTGCTCGACCACGTCTCGAACGGCCGCTTCATCCTCGGCATCGGCCGCGGCGCGGGCCGCGTCGAGTTCGAAGGCTTCCGCGTGGACATGGGCGAGTCGCGCGAGCGCTTCGTCGAGGCGGCGCAGATCGTGCTCGACGGCCTCGAGAGCGGGCTACTGCGAGTTCCAGGGCAAGTACTACCAGCAGCCGCGCAAGGACATGCGGCCGCGGCCCGAGCGCACCTTCAGCGGCCGCACCTACGCGGCGGCGGTCTCGCCGGAGTCGGCCGAGATCATGGCGAAGCTCGGGATCGGCATCCTCGTGATCCCGCAGAAGCCGTGGGACGTGATCGACGCCGAGCTCGGCATGTACCGCCGCGTGTTACCGCGAGGTGAACAAGGCCGAGCCGCCGAAGCCGATCATCGCGGGCTGGGTGTTCTGCGATCCCGACGAGAAGCGCGCGCGCGAGCAGGCGGTGCGCTGGATCGGCGGCTACTGGAAGACCGCGGAGCGCCACTACGAGTTCGGTGGCGAGCACTTCGCCAAGACGAAGGGCTACGAGTTCTACGCCGCGATGTCGGAGGCCCAGCGCCGCTCCGCCGGCCAGGCCACCGAGGCCTACCTCGACCTCCAGGTGTGGGGAACGCCGGCGATGTGCCTCGAGCGCATCCAGAAGACCGCGGACCGCATGGGCTCCGACACGTTCACCAACGTGTTCAGCTACGCGGGCATGCCGTACGCCGAGGCCGAGCGAAACCTCCGCTTGTTCGCGACCGAGGTAGTGCCGAAGCTCCAGGCCCTCTGAGTGTCAACTTGGGGACGCTGGTTGAAACGCATTGCGTTTCAACCAGCGTCCCCAAGTTGACACGCCTCGCCGCTAGTACACGAACGGGACGATGCGGAAGGAGGCGACGCGGGTGTACTCCTGCCAGGCCGCGCCGTACTTCGCGCGGCAGCGGCGCTCGTCGCGCCAGGCGCGATGCGAGAGCAGGCCGAGCAGCCAGAGCGGGAGCGCGTAGGGCCAGGGCGACACGAAGCCGGCGCAGAGCGCGAATGCGAGGAAGACGCCGAGCTCGCCCGTGTAGTTGATCTTGCGGCCGATCCCCCAGTAGCCCGAGGCCAGCAGCCTGCCCGCGATCACGCGCGGGGGCCGGCCCCAGATCGGCGCGCTCGGGTCCTGCTTGAAGCGCTCCTTCTGCCAGTTCGCCTGCCGGAACACCACGAGCGCGATCGAGTAAAAGACGACCAGCGAGATCCATGCGCTCGGTGCGAAGGGCTCCGTCGCATCCACCATCCACCAGCCGGGCAGGCAGTAGAAGAACGGCACCAGGAAGAGATCGCCCCACACGAGCATGAAGCCGAGGTTCTCGGCGATCACGTCCCAGGTGGAGAGCATGAACTCTTCCTTCACGAAGTGGCTGAACAGGTACACGAACCAGAAGCCGCACAGGCACGCCATCTGGGGCGTCACCACGCCGTGTCGCTCCCACTGGGCGAACGCGAAGGAGAGGACCAGCACGTAGACCCCGAGCTGGGAGGGCTGGTAGAGGAACATCTTCAGGTCGACGCCCGCCCAGTCGGGATTGCACTCGTTGCCGAACCAGAGCTCGCGCAGCGGCCGCGGGAGCGGGAAGTCGTCGCCCTCGCGGCTCCGGCAGACCGGGCCCGCCCGGTGTCCCCAGGCGTAGAGCCCCAGCGAGAGCGCCACCGAGAGCGCAACCGCCACGACGGCGAGCGACGCGAAGTGGCGCACGATCGGCGTGAGCGAGACGCCGAAGCCGAGGACCGCGATCGCGCCGACCACGTGGAGTAGGAAGAAGCTCGTCATGCCCGTCAGCGTGTACCGCTTGCGCGTGCCGTCGGGCTGCGGATAGCCGACGCGTTCCAGGCCGGGCAGGAAGCGCGCGCCCAGGAACAGGGCGCCGGTGAAGCCGAGCACCATCTGTGCGGCCGTCACCAGCGTCTCTGCGTCGACCGGAAGTAGCAGCGGCTCCATCTCGGTTAGGAGTCTGACTCAGGATGCGCGAACGACGCACTCCGAGGTCTTGCTCGCCGGGTGTCCACCTTATCGACTCCGCTCGGCTCACGCGAGGCGTGGCCTCGCGTGGCCTCGCTGCGCGCGGCGCTTCGCGCCGCTTGCACTAGACGAGCCGCACGCGCAGGCCGCCCAGCAGGAGCGCTCCGTCGCGCGTTGCGCAGCCGCGCTCGCGCGCCGCGGCCAGCACGCGCTCTCGATTCGTCGCGACCACGTCGACGCCTCCCAGGCCCTCGCCGCGACCGTCCGCGTCGGCCACGAAGCGCAGCGTGGCGCGGTCCAGCGCGAGGGTGGGGGCGCCCTCTGCGCCGCGGCTCGGCGCGAGCTCGAGGATCTCGCCCCAGCGCGCCGCGAGCTTGTCGGGATCGGCGGCCTGGATCTCGGCTGCGGCGATCCCGCTCACGCGCTCGGTGCGCACGGCCTCGTGCCACTCGCGGCCCGCCGGCCACCAGGGATCACCTTCCGCCGGCCCTCCCTGATGGTCGACCTCGAGGAAGGATCCCCCGGTGTCGCGCGGGTGGAGCTGCAGGCACGCGTAGGGACCCGAGTCGAACTCGAGGACCTTGCGGATGCCGAGCTCGGCGACGCGCCGCTTCACGGGCGCGTGGTCGGAGCACTGGAGGATCACCATGTAGCCGCCGTCGCCCTTGCGGCGCTCGAGGTAGCGGCCGGCGGTCGTGCCCGCGCGCACCGGGGCGACGATCTCCAGGAACTGGTGTCCGACCGGCAGGATCTTGTTGTGGAGCCCGAACTGGCCCACGCCGGGATCGATGTGCCCGACCTCGAGCCCGAGCACGGCGCGCAGATCCTCGACCACGCGGTCGCGGTCCTCGGCCACCAGCGCGATCTGTCGCAGACGCAGCGTCATGTGGAGCCTCCCGAGAAGCGCGGCGGGCGCTTCTCCACGAATGCGCGAAACGCCTCGCGCGCGTCCGCGCCGGCGGCGACTTGGACGTGGCGGCGCGTCTCGAGCTCGAGATAGTCGGCGAGGCCGAGCCGCTCCGCCTCGACGAAGTTCGCCTTCATGCCGCGCAGGGCCGTCGGCGAGGCGCTCGCGAGCTCGCCCACGAGGGCCGCCACTTCCTCGCGGAAGCTCTCGTCGGGGAAGCTGCGCGCCACCAGCCCGATGCGCTGGGCCTCCGCGGCCGAGAACTTCCCGGGCAGGAAGTAGAGCTCGCGGGCCTTCGCGCCCCCCACGATGCGCGGGAGCGTCCACGGCCCCGCCATGTCGCCGGCCACGGCGACTTTGAGGAAGGCGCTGTTGAAGCTCGCCGAGGCGGCCGCGAAGCGCAGATCGCACGCGCACGCCCAGCCGAAGCCGGCGCCCGCGCAGGCGCCGTTGATCGCCGCGATCGTGAGCTGGGGCATCTCGTGCAAGAGCAGCGCCGCGCGGAAGTCGGCCGTGGTGAGCGTGTCGTCGGTGCGCGAGCCACCCGAGGAGAAGTGGTTCAGGTCGGCCCCCGGGCAGAATCCGCGGCCCGCCCCGGTGAGGACCAGGATGCGCACGCTCTCGTCGAGCGCGATCGCCGAGAGCGCCTCGGTCGTCTCGCGCACCATGCGATTCGTCATCGCGTTCATGCGATCGGGGCGGTTCAGCGTGAGCGTGCCGATCCCGTCCTTGGCCTCGTAGAGGATCGTCTCGAAGCTCTTCACACCGGCTCCCTCACTTCCCCAGGCGCGCGAAGCGCGGGGGACGCTTCTCGAGGTAGGACTGCGCCCCTTCCAGGGCGTCCGGGCGGTCGAGCGCCTGCCACTGCACGGTGTCGGCCTCGCGGAGCGCGGGCTCGTAGCCCACCCCGAGGTGGCGATAGACCAGCCGCTTCGTGTCGGCGAGCGAGGCCGGCGAGACGTTCGCGGCGAGGTCGCGCACGAAGGCCTGCGCGCGCTCGACGAGCTCGGCGGGCTCGGTCACGAACTCCACGAGCCCGATGCGCTGCGCCTCCTCGGCGCCGAGCTTGCGCGAGCTCCAGAGCAGCTCGAGGGCGCGCCCGGCCCCGAGCAGCCGCGGGAGGATCCAGCTCGTGCCGTGCTCGGCGATCAGGCCGCGCTTCGAGAACACCGTGGTGAAGCTCGCGTCGCGCGAGGCGAAGCGGACGTCGCTCATCGCGGCCAGCACCAGCCCGCCCCCGGCCGCCGGGCCGTTCACGGCGGCCACCACGGGCTTCGGGACGTGGAGGAGATAGCTGAACAGACCGGGCAGCTCGCCGGGCGCGGGCTCCGCGCCGCGCGCCGACGAGCCGCGCCGCGAGGTCTCCGCGAGCACGCTGGCGTCGAGCCCCGCGCAGAAGCCGCGGCCCTGTCCGGTGACGACGAGGCCGACCACGCGGCGGTCGTTCGCGGCCTCGTCCACGGCCTCCCGGAAGGCGCGCAACATCGGATGCGTGAGCGCGTTCAGGCGCTCGGGTCGGTTCAAGCGGATGGTGGCGACCGGATCCGCCACCTCGTAGAGGATCTCGTCGGACATTCAGGCGCCCTCCTCCCGGACACAAACGTCCAGCCGTTCGGGACCGTACTCCAGGAACATGGGCACGAGCTTGCGCACGAAGCCCGGGACCGGACGCAGGGCGCCGGTTGCGAAGCGCTCGATCGCGAGCTCGAGCACCACGCGCGCCTCCATGCGCGCGATCATGTTGCCCAGGCACAGGTGCGGACCGGGGCCGAAGGTGAGGACCTCCGGCGCACGCTCCCAGTCGCGCTCCAGCCAGAACTCGTCGGCTCGCTCCCAGACCGTCTCGTCGCGATTGCCCGAGGCGATGCCCAGGATGATGCGCTCGCCGGCGCGCACGCGCTCGCCCGCGATCTCGCAGTCCGTGCGCGCGGTGCGGAACAGGAACAGCACCGGGCAGTCGAAGCGCAGCGACTCCTCGACCGCCGCAGGGATCAGGGCCGGCTCCGCGCGCAACCGGCGCTCGAACGCGCCGTCCGTGACGAAGCGATGCAGCAGGTTGCCGATCAGGTTGGCGGTGGACTGGCTCGCGAGCAGGCAATTGGCGGCGAGGGTCCGGATCTGGAGCGTGGAGAGGCGCTTGCCCTGGACCTCGGCGCGGGTCATGCGCGCGATCAGGTCGTCGCGCGAGTCGCTCGGGGCGCGGCGCGCCTCGATCTGCTCGTCGAGGAACGCGGCGAGCTCGGGGAAGGCCCCGCCCAGCCCTTCGCCGCGCTCGGTGCGATTGGTCGCCGGCCAGGTGCTGTGCAGGAGCTCGAAGCCCCAGCGCCCGACGCGCTCGATCTCGTCGGTCGGGATGCCCAGCAGGTGCGCCGTCACCGCGGGCGGCAGGTGGATGCCGAGGCCCTCGACGAGATCTCCGCCGCCTCGCGCCGCGAGCTGGCGCAGCTTCGCGTCCGCGTACGCGCGCGTGAAAGGCTCGGCGCGGCGCTCCATGCCCGGGCGGAACGCCTGCATCATGAGCATGCGGAGCTTCGGGTGCTCGGGCGGATCGAGCTCGCCGAGAAAGCTCTCCTCGAGCGGCAGCACGACCCCCGGCCCACGGAAGCCTTCGCGCGAGGAGTACGTCTGCGCGTCGCGGAAGACGGCCTTCACGTCGTGGTAGCGCGCGACGTAGACGAAGCCCGGAGTCGGCCGCGCGACCGGCGCCTCGCGGCGCATGCGCGCGAGCAGCGGCCACATCTCCTGGGTCTGGCGCGGATCGAACGGATCGAACGCGAAGGGATTCGAGAGGTCTCGGGCGGCGCTCACCGCGACTCTCCGAGCGCGCGCACCTCGGCGACTGTCGGGTGATGCGCGAGCAGGCCGCCGTCGACGGAGATCACCTGGCCGGTGATGAAGGCGGCGTCGTCCGAGGCGAGGAAGACGACCGCGGCGGCGATGTCCTCGGGGGTGCCGAGGCGCGGCGTCAGGTGGTGGCGCTCGAACAGCGCGATCTGCTCGGCGGGCACGTTCTGGCGCAGCGCCGGCGTCTCGATCACGCCGGGCGCGATGGCGTTGCAGCGGATCCCGCGCTTTCCGTACTGCGTCGCCACGTAGCGCGTGAGCCCGTCGAGGCCCGCCTTCGAGACGCCGTAGGCGGTGCGGACCAGATCCCCGGTCAGTCCCGAGGCGGAGGAGGTGTTGATGATGGCGCCGCCGCCGCGCGCGAGCATGCGCGGGATGGCGTGCTTGCAGCCGAGCATCGGACCGCGCAGGTTCACGGCGAGCGTCTTCTCCCAGATCGCGACGTCCAGGCTCGCGAGCTCGCCGTCGGCGCCGAGCACGCTCCAGTCCGTCGCGGCGGCGTTGTTGTGGAGGACGTCGAGGCCGCCGAAGTGCTGGGCGGCGGCGGCGACCATCGCGGCGACGGAGGCTTCGTCCGCGACGTCGACGGCGTGGGCGCGCGCGCGGCCGCCGCGCGCTCGGAGCTCCGCGGCCACGCGCTCCGCGCTCTCGGGCGAGAGATCCGCGACCAGCACCGCCGCCCCTTCCCGGCCCAAGGCGAGCGCGCTCGCCCGGCCGATGCCCGAGCCCCCTCCCGTCACGATCGCCACGCGACCCGCGAGCTTCATCGCCGGGGCTCGCAGCGCAGGGGGGCGCTCGCGATGCCGCGCGTCGGGACGAGCTGGTCGCGCACCACGCCGGCCTCGTCCACGGAGAAATCGCCCAGACCTTCCACCAGCTCCTGGAGCGCGACGCGGATCTCGAGCCGCGCCACCGCAGCGCCGAGACAGGTGTGGATACCGTGGCCGAAGGCGAGGTGGCTGCGCGGCGGCCGCGCGAAGTCCAGCTGCTCGGGCCGCTCGTAAACGGCCTCGTCGTGGTTCGCCGAGCCGTACAGGAGCAGCACCTGGTCGCCCGCCGGAATCTTCGTGCCCGCTACCTCGACGTCGCGCGTCGTCGCGCGCGCCAGGCCCTGCACCGGCGAGACGTAGCGCAGGAGCTCGTCCACCGCGCTCGGCCACAGAGAGGGCGCCGCGGCGAGCGCGCGCCGCGCGTCGGGGCGGCGGCCGAGCTCGATCGCGGAGCCCGTGATCATGTTCATGGTCGTGTTCTGCGCGGCGTCGTGGAGCAGCGAGCAGAAGCCCGCGATCTCGGCGTCGGAGAGCGCCTCCCCGCGCACGGGCGTGTGGAGGATCTGTGAGATCAGATCGTCTCCGCGGCGCGCACGCCGCGCGGCCACGATCTCCCGCCAGTAGGCATCCATCTCCGCGTAGGCCGCGAGCGCCGCGGGGCTCGTGAAGTCCGCGCCCGCCAGCGTGGCGAGATTCCAAGCGAGGAAGCGCTCGCGCTCGCCGCGCGGGAGATCCATCAGCTCACACATCGTCACCGTCGGGATCACGCGGCCGAGCTCTAGGGCGGCGTCGAAGGCCCCGCGCGCGCGAAAGCCCGCCACGAGCTCCCGGGCTTGGGCGCGCACGCTGGGCTCGAGGGCCGCGGCGCGCGCCGGCGTGAGGACACGGGCCAGGAGCTGGCGCAGCGCGTCGTGCCGCGGCGGGTCCATGTTGAAGATGTTCGGCGGGATCAACGAGATGTCGGTGTCGACGAGCGTGCCGCGCGCCGACGAGAAGGTGCGCCAGTCATTGAGCGCCGCGTTCACGTCGGCGGCGCGCGCGATCAGCCAGTAGTGGGGCCAGACGCGCGGGCGCGCGTTCTCGCAGCGGTAGACGGGTGCTCGCGGCGCAGGACGCGATAGGCCGGGAAGGGATCGGCGAAGAAGCGCGCGTCGAAGGGGTCGAAGAAGAAGTCGCTCATGCGATCGGGCAGCTCCCGCCGTCCACCATCAGGGTCTGGCCCGTGACGTAGCGCGCTTCGGGCGAGAGGAGGAAGCGCGCCACGGCGCCGATCTCCAGCGACCGGATCGCCCAGCCGCCCGAGCGGGTTGCGCCCGAGCACGCGCTCGGCCATGGCCGGATCGAGCGTCACCGCGCGCTCCATCGCCGGCGTGGACGCGAGCGGCGCGAGGCAATTCACGCGAATGCCGTCCGGACCCCACTCGCGCGCGAGGGCGCGCGCGAAGCCGCGCTGGGCCGCCTTCGCCGCGGCGTACGCCACCAGGCGCGCGTTGCCCGAGAAGCCGGCCTCGGACGTGAGGAGGAGGAGCGAGCCGCGTGCATCGCGCAGGGGCGAGTGGGCCGCGCGCGCGAGCAGATAGGAGCCGCGCAGCGAGACCGCGAGATGGTCCTGGAGCTCCGCGAGCGAGATCTCGGCGAGGCTCGTGGGCTTCGGCGATAGCGCGCTCGTCGCATTGTGGACGACACCGTCGAGCCGGCCCTCGGCGTCCACCACGCGAGCGACCGCCGCCGCGACCGATTCGGGCTCGCCGCAGTCGCAGGCGACGAAGCGCCCCTGCCCGCCGGCCGAGGCCACCTCGCGCGCCACCGCCTCGCCCTCGGGCTCTCGCCGCGCCGCGATCCACACGCTCCAGCCGGCGGCGCCGCAGGCGAGCGCGATGCCGCGGCCGACGCCGCCGCTCGCGCCGGTGACGATCACGACGCTCGCCGGGTCGCGCGAGCTCACCACGAGCGCCCGCAGTCGGCGGCGAGGACGCTGCCGGTGACGCCGCAGGCGTCGGCCGAGAGGAGCGCGCGCACTGCCCCCGCGACTTCGCGCGTCGGGCGGCCGGGGTAGCTCGCGAGCGCCGGCGGCGGAGCCACGGGCCGCGCCGGCGCCAGCCGGCCCGGCGTCGTCACCGCGTTCACGCGCACGCCGCGCGGTCCCTCCGAGCGCGCGAGCGAGCGCACCAGCGCGAGCACGGCGTCGCCGACTGCGCTCTCGGCGGCGAAGCCCGCGCAGTCGAGGGGACCCGGGCGCTCGACGAGCGCCACGATCGCGCCGCCATCGGCGCAGCGCGCGACTGCCACGGCGAGGCCAAAGCTCCAGGCTGCGATCGGGACCTCCGTGCGCGCGAGCCACTCGGCGAGCGGGGTGTCGCGGACGGCGAGCGGGGCCTGCGCTCGCGGCCACACGGCGACGACCAGCTCGGCGTGCCGCTCCCCGGCGCTCGCGCGCGCCCGCAGAGCCTCGAGCCCGGCGAGATCCAGCGGCACGTCCAGGCGCTCGCCTGCAGGAGCGAGCTCGCGCAGCGCGGCGTCCGTCCCGATCCAGAGCGCCATGGCCCACCTTTCGCGGCGCACGGTAGACCAGCCCGGGTCGATCGCGCGGCGCCCGGGCGCTACGCGAGCGTTTCGCCCGCCAGGCGCTCGCTGGAGAGCCGCGCGACGGTGCGCGCGCTCGAGCGCAGGAGATTCTCGAGCAGGCGCAGCGCGAGCTCGGGGCGCGTCTGCGCGAGCCCTCGGGCCGCAGCGCGCGAGAGCGCGTAGCAGACGGCGGGCTGGTCGGCGCGCACGGACGCGCTGCGCGTCGCGTCCTCCAGGAGAGCGGCCTCCCCGAAGCACATGCCCGGCGAGAGCGTCGCAAGGCGGCGGAGCCCGCCCTGCGCATCCTCGGCGAGAACCGAGAGCCGGCCGCGCACCACGAGGTAGAGCTCGTGGGCCGGGTCGCCCTTCCGAACCGCGAGCTCGCGGACGCCGAGCTGGCGGCGCTCGAGCAGGTCGCCGAGCAGCGCGATATCCGCCTCTGCGAAGCCCGCGAGCGCCTCGTGCTGCGCGAGCGGGATCTCCTCGGCTGCGGCCGCGCCGGCGCCGCCGAGCAGCCCCTCTTCGCACCACTCGAGCGCGAGGTCGAGCTCGTCGAAGCTCGCATACTGAAGGCTCGGCGTGCGGGCACGCGCCTCCTCGAGGGCGCGCTGCAGGCGGGTGTGACTGCGCAGCCCCACGAAGCAGAGCGCGCGCCCGGTCTCCCGGAGCATCTCGAGCAGCTCGAGGAGGAGCAGCGCCGCCGGGCGATTCGACCGCCTGGACGCGCGTCAAGTCGAGCACGGCGTAGCGCGCCTCGATGCGCTCGGCGGCGATGCGGCGGGTCACGCGCTCGACCCCCGCGAAGTCGAGCGCGCCTTGCAGCTGGTAGGCGACGGCGCCGCCCGCGAGCCCGGAGAGACGCGCGCGCTCGGGCTCGGGGCGCGCGCGCCGCGACGAGAGCTCGCGCAGCGTGAAGCGCGAGCGCACGACGGAGGGCGCCGCGCGAGGCGCGCGCAGGAAGTGAAGCTCCAGCTCTTCCGAGAGCGCCGCGCAGACCGCGACGCCGCGCACGCTGTTCCCGCGCGCATCGAGCGGCGGCGAGAAGACGGCGATGCCGAGCTGGCCCGGGAGCACCGCCAGGAGGCCACCGGACACGCCGCTCTTGGCGGGCAGGCCGACGCGGTAGAGCCACTCGCCGGCGTAGTCGTACATGCCGCAGGTGGTCATCACGCTCAGCACCTCGTCCACGTTGCGCGCGTCGAGCGCCCGCTCGCGCGTGAGCGGGTTGCGCCCACCGTTGGCGAGCGTCGCCGCCATCACGGCCAGGTCGCGACAGGTGACGGCGAGCGAGCACTGGCGGAAGTAGAGGTCGAGCGCGGCTTCGGGCGGCTCGTCCCAGGATGCTCGAAGTTGCGCAGCATGTGGCCGATGGCGCGGTTGCGATGGCCCGTCTGCGCTCTCGGAGCGGTAGACGGCGTCGTCGAGCTCGAGGTCTCGGCCGGCGTACAGGCCGAGCGCGGCGCGGATGCGCTGCCAGCGGTCCTCGGCCGAGCGCCCCGCCACGAGCGAGCTCGCCGCGATGGCGCCGGCGTTGATCATCGGGTTGCGCGGCCGGCCACTCCCGGGCTCGAGGCTGATCTCGTTGAAGGCGTCGCCGGTCGGCTCGACGCCGATGCGCGCGAGCACCTCCGTCTTGCCGCGATCCTCCAGGGCCAGCCCGTACACGAACGGCTTCGAGATCGATTGGATCGTGAACGCGCAGCGCGCGTCGCCGACCTCGTAGACGTGGCCGTCCGTGGTCGCGAGAGCAGATGCCGAAGGCGCTCGGGTCCGCCTTCGCGAGCTCGGGGATGTAGGTCGCGACGTCGCCCTCGGCGAGACCCCGAAAGCGTGCGTGGAGCTCCGCCAGGACCCGCTCCACGGGCGTCGCGCGCATGCGCCTCGGCGACGCAAACGGAGTGCCAAGCCAGCGCCTCGCTGCGCCGCGCGGCGTGCGCAGCCCTGGTCGCGGACCGGGCAGGCGTGCACGCGCTTGGGGCAGAACCCGCCCGCCCGGGCCCGGCCCCACCCTTGCGAACGCCCCTCCAGCGAGTAAACCGTGGCGCTCCGCGGCGCGCGTGATGGGCGCGCGCCGCGTGTGGGTCCCAGGGCCACTAACAGACGAGGTGTGCGCCCGAATGATTCGCCCGCGTTGCGCTTCGCTCGAGGGCCACGTCCATCCGGCCTTCACGGGCGTGGCCGACCGCCTGCGCGAGCAGCTCTGGCTCGCATCCGGGGGCGCGGCGGTGTGCGTCTATCACCACGGGGAGTGCGTGGTGGACCTGTGGGGCGGCGCGCGCGACCGGCGCGGCAGCCCCTGGCGGCGCGAGACCATGGCGCCCAGCTTCTCGACCACCAAGGGCGTGGCCTCGACGCTCGTCCACATGATGGTGGACCGCGGGCTCCTCGACTACGACGACCGCGTCGCCCAGCACTGGCCCGAGTTCGCACGGGCCGGAAAGCAGGACATCACGGTCCGCCACGTGCTCGCCCACCAGTCGGGCCTCTACCACATCCGGCAGATGATCGACTCGGCCGACCGCATGCGCGATTGGGAGCACATGATCCGGGCGATCGAGCGCGCGGCGCCCGTGCACCCTCCCGGCGAGCGCACGGGCTACCACGGGCTCACCTATGGCTTTCTCGCCGGCGAGATCCTGCAGCGCGTGACGGGGCGCCGCTTCGTCGACCTCGTGCGCGAAGAGCTCGCCGCGCCGCTCGGCCTCGACGGGCTCTACGTGGGCGCACCGCGCTCGGAAATCCACCGCGCCGCCGAGCTGATGTCGGTGGACCGCGAGCCGGCCCTCTGGGAGCGCGCGCTCGGCGCCGAGACCCTGCGCGAGGCGATCCTGGGGATCGCGCCGTTCTGGAGCCTCGGCGCCCGCGCCGTGGGGCTGCGCATCGACCTCGAGAGCATCATCGACGCGCTCGCGCCGCGCGGCATCTCCACGTTCGACTTCGGGTCGGAGGAGACTCTGCGCGCCACGATCCCGGCCGCGAACGGACTCTTCACGGCGCGCTCGCTCGCGCGCATGTACGCGGCGCTGGCCTGCGGCGGCACGCTCGACGGCGTGCGGCTGCTCTCGCCACAGACGCTCGCCCGCGCGACGCGGCCCCAGCGCGAGCCGCGCGAGCGCGCGGTGATCCCCTTCGACATGCGCTGGCGGCTCGGGTACCACGCCGTCTTCACCACGCGCGGCATCCCGCCGCGCGCCTTCGGTCACTTCGGGTTCGGCGGCTCGGGCGGCTGGGCGGACCCGAGCCGCGAGCTCGCGGTGGGGCTGATCGTGAACAGCGCGATCGGGATGCCGTTCGGCGATCTCCGCATCGCTCACGTGAGCGGCTCGGCGCTCGCCGCCGCCGACCGCTACGACGCCCGCAGCGCCGCCTAGGAGGCGGCCCTCCCGCGCGTGGGCTCGTGGGGTTGCGCCGCCTTCTCGAGCTCGAGGAAGGCGTCGAACAGGAAGTCGCGCAGCTGCTCGAGATCGGGCACCGCACGCGCACACGCGACGAGGCCGAAGTCGAGCGCGTCCTCGATCCCCATGACGGTGATGTTCAGCGCGGCGCCGTGGGTGACGATCGACATCGGATACTCGGCCAGCATCCGCGCGCCGTTCGAGTAGATCGGATGGCCGATCCCGGGCACATTCGAGATCACCACGTTGAAGAGCGCGGCGCGCTCGGGCACGTGGAGCGCCTGAGCGAGGTGGAGGAGCGCCGGGATCAGCGTGGCTGCTCCGGGCACGGCGAAGTCGCCGGGCATGGCGCCGCGCAGGTCCTCGACGAGGCCTTTCGCCTCGCGCGAGGCCTTGTGCACCGCCCGCAGTCGCTCGAGCGGGTCGGCCAGGTCGGTGGCCAGTGACGGCAGCATGCCGAACACCTGGTTGTTGGCCCCGGTGTCTCCCTTCGCGCGGGTCGAGACCGGCACGAACGCGACCAGCGGCTCGGGCGGGAGCTCGTGCTTCTCGAGCAGGTAGCGGCGCAAGGCGCCGCCGCAGATCGCGAGCACGACCTCGTTCACCGTGACGTGCTGGGACTTCGCGATCGCCCGGACGCGCGCGAGCGAGAGGGACGTGACGGCGAAACGCCGCCGGGGGCTCACCGCGACGTTGAAGCGCGTGTGCGGCGTGGCGCTCCCTCGACCCTCGATCGCGCGCGTGCTGAGCCGCAGCGCCGCGCGCGCCAGCTCCGGAATCGCGCGCAGCGTGCGCGCGGGCTGGCCCCAGAGGTGAGCGAAGGCCTCGCGGAGCAGCGGGAAGATCCCCGGCTCCGGCTCGTGGGGCGGCGCCGCGGCGGGAAGCGCGACGGGCTCGGGTGTCGGCTGGAACATCAGCTCGAACGCAGCTTGGGCGGCCATGCCGTCGAGACACGCGTGATGGGCCTTGCTGAAGACGGCGACGTGGCCGCGCTCGAGCCCTTCGATCACGGTGAACTCCCAGAGCGGGCGCGCGCGATCGAGCAGAGCCGGATAGAGCTCTTCGGCGAGAGCGCAGAGCTGCTCCATGGAGCCGGGCGGCGTCAGACGCTCGAGGCGCAAATGGCGCGAAAGGTCCACGTCCGCGTCCGCGACCCACACGGGATGGTCGAGGCCCAGCGGGCTCTCGTGCAGGTGCTCGTGCAGGTGAGGCAGCAAGGGAATGCGCTCGCGCAGCGCCTGCTTGTAGCTGGTGAAGAAGTCCACGCCCGGCGCCGGCTCGAAGATCTGCAGCGCCGCAGCATGCATGGGGGCATCCTGCGTCTCGCTGTAGAGAAATGCCGCGTCCATCGCGCGCAATCGCCGCATCGCGAGCCCTCCCGGAGCCATCGCGCGCACCAGGGACGCGCGCGCGGGCCTTGGCTCCGGAGCGAGCAAGCGCCATGCCAGCGTGACGCCGGCGTCAGGGCACGAGCAGCACTCTCCCGAACGCCGCGCGGCTCTCGATGTAGCTGTGCGCGTCCGCTGCCTCGCGCAGCGGGAAGACGCGGTCGATCACCGCGGCGAGCTTCCCAGCCGCCACGTCGTCGACGTGGCGCTGGATCATGTCGTGCACGCGGTCCGTCGCGATCTCGGCGCCCAGGAAGACGCCGATCAGGCTCTGATTCCCCTGCATCAGCGTCGAGACGTCGTGCTTCACGACCTCGCGTCCGGCACGGCCCACCATGGTCACGCGCCCGCGGTAGGCGAGCGCGAGGATGCTCTGCTGGAGCGTGCTCCCGCCCACCGGGTCGACCACGAGGTCGACGCCTTTGCCGCCGGTGAGGCGCTTCGCTTCGCGCACCAGGTCCTGCTCGCGGTAGTTGATGCCGTGGTCGAGGCCGTACTGGCGCAGCCGCTCGAGCTTCGTGGAGCTCGAGGCGGTCGCGAGCACGGTCGCGCCGGCGCGCTTCGCGAGCTGGATCGCGGCCAGCCCGACGCCCCCCGCGCCCGCCTGCACGAGCACGCTCTCGCCGGCCCGCAGCCGACCGAATTCGAAGAGGCAGTCGTCCGCCGTACCGAACGGGACCGGCACCGCCGACGCCTCGCGCAGGTCTGCCCCCTCCGGCACCACCCAGCAGTTGCGCGCGGGCACCGCGCGCAGCTCGGCGTGGGAGCCGAACGCATCGACGGTCGTCACGCGCTGCCCGACGCGCAGGTGCTGGACCTCTCGGCCGACCTCGACGATCTCGCCGGCGGCCTGATAACCGACCACGTGGGGCTTGTTCACGAGTGGAGCGCCCGCGCGGTGCAGGAGGTCGCCGCCCTCGATGCTGACGGCGGCCACGCGGATCACGACCCCTTTCGGGTGGCACTTGGGGTCGGGCACGTCCTCGTAGCGCAGCACGCTGGGCGGACCGTTCTCGTAGTAGACCGCGGCCTTCATTGGGCGCTCCTCCTCGATCGAGGAGACTCTACCTCGCCGCTACGCCTGTCGAGCGATCGGGACTCAGGGCACCGTGCCGGTCAAGACGTCCATGCCACCCATCTGGATCGACACGGCCAAGCCGGATTGCACCGCGAAGCCGAGCGGCAGCTCCTCCATCGTGTCCGGATCCTCGTCGTAGACCACGGTTCCGTTCCCTGTGGCGTCGACCAGGATGTCGCCAACGTCCGCCGTATCGACGAACAAGTCGTAGGTGCCCTCGGCAAGCCCTGCGACCGAGACCATGAAGAGCGTGTCGCAGCTCGCCTCGACGCCGAGCGACAGGCTGCCGGTGCCGCTCGCCCCGGTGAGGCTCCCCATCATCGAGCTCGCCTCGCAGACGCCCAGGCCCGGAATCTGCGCCAGCATCGGACCCGAGAACTGGGTCACGCCGCCCTGCTGCACTTCGATCAAGGCGCCGCGCGGATTGATCGTGAGGGGCCCGCGCGGGTGATGCGCCTTGCCTTGGCCCATCCCCATCCCGTTCCCGTTGCCGCCGCCGGACCGCACACGCAGATCGAGAAAGCCGAATCCACTCGCGTTGGTCGTGAGCGAGGCGACCGGAGCGCCGCCGACGAGGATGTCGTAGTCGCCCGGGGTGACGTCGCGGAGCTGCACCCAGAAGCGCGCGCCGCCGCTCGGCAGCGCATCGTAGCGGGCGTCGACGCGACCCTGTGCAACGCCGAGAACGCGCGCCAGGGACGTCACGCGCTCCACCGGCGTCACGGGCTCCAGGGACGTCACCTCCTTGATCCGCGGGCGCGCGGGATCGTTCGCCGGGTCCGCGTAGACCCAGGCCGTGAGCACGTCGCTCACGCCGTCGTTGATGCGCACGAACTTGCCGCGCGGGTCGAAGCTCGGCGTCGCGCCCGACCCCGTTCCAAGCAAGTCGATGCGCAGCTCGGCGCCCCCGCCGGCGTCGGTCGTGAAACGCGCCACCTCGACGTCGTCGCCGTAGACGATGTGCTCGAGATTGGGCGCGAGGTGGCTCACGTGGATGCGCAACGTCGCCATGCCCGGAACGGAATCCGAGCTCAGCATGCCCTTCATCCGCGACCCGGCGGAGGACTCCATGAAGACGCGGATTCGCGACTCCTCCCGCGCACTCCCCGGCGCTGGAGCGAGGAACGTTGCGGCGATCGCCGCGGAGAGGAGGAAGTGGTGGCAGCGCATGGCCCCCCCGGTTTTGTCGCGTTATCGGCGTCGTCGTGCCGCAGCGATGTGAGCCCGGGCACCCCTCCCTGATCTGCCTTCAGCTGGGCGGGCCCGCGTGCCGATGGAACCTGCATGCGCGCTGCGTGCGTCGCCCTGCTCTCGACCGCGCTCGGCCTCCCGGCCGCAGCGGAGGAGCCGGCTCCGCGCTGCCGCGTCCAGCCCGATGGCGACCACCTGGTGGTGTCGAACCCCGCCGACGGCTTCGGCATCCGCCTGTTCGGTCCGGCGTGGCGAGTCGCGTGTACGGAGCGGCTGGCCCTGCTCGCACGCTCCTCGATCCTCGAGGTGTCCGTCGCCCGTCGGGAGGGAGCCGGCGCCCCCGCGCGTGAGGCGAACTCCGCCAGCGCCTTCCACGCCGCGAGCGCACTGGTGCGTCCGGATGGTGTCGTGCTGGAGCTCCGGGCCCGTTGGACGGGTCCGCTGGAGGGAACGACCGCGCCCGAGCGCGCGCTCGCGATCCGCGATCTGCTCGCGCTCCAGCTCGACTCCGTCGTGCTGCTCGACGCGGAGAGCGCCGCGGCCTTGGCGTCCCTGCCGGAGTGACGCTCAGGGTGCTTTGGGCGTCTCGGGCGCCGGGGTCGCGGGGCTCGGCTTGGCGGCCGGCGGCGTCGTCGCGTCCGGCGTCGCCTCGGGCTTCGCGACCTCGATCTGGAGATCCTTGCGCCCTTCGTAGATCTTGTTGAGCTCGCGGCGCTTCTCCATCTCGATCAGGAGCTCGCGTCGCGCCACCTCCTCGGGCAGCTCGCGGCGGGTCACCTCGAACTGCGACGCCTTGCACGCGTCGGTGAGATACGGACCGCAGGCCGGGCTGCTGCAGCAGTAGGCTTTGAGATCCTCGAAGGTGTGGATCGGGCGCGAGACCGGCGCCTCGTTCCAGCTCTCGACGACGCTGCGGTCGTACTTCAGGGCCTTCGTGAAGCTGCGCGCGGCGAAATCCGGTCGGCCGTCTCGCCACTTGAGCAGGCAGTAGTTCAGCTCGACGACCGCCGGTTGCGCGCCCATGCGCTCGCCTCGGTCGAGCCAGGTCTCCACCTCACGCGTGGGCCGCCCGGCGTAGATCATGGTCTCCGCGATGTTGGTGTAGGCGTTGGGCGCGCCGGGCGCGAGCTTTCGCGCGATCAGGAAGCTCTGGAGCGCGTCGTCGATGCGCCCCTGATAGGCGCTCGCGACGCCCATCCAGAAGTGCGGAGTCTCGCTCTCGGGCTGGAGCCGCGTGCTCTCCACCCACTCGCGCGTGGCCTTCTCGAGATAGCTCTCGTAGGTGGTGGTGTCGCCCTGGTCGAAGGCTCCGCGCGCATAGCGGTAGTAGGCGACGCCGAGCTGCAGGTGGGCATCGGGATCGCGCGGTCGCTTGTCGCGCGTGCGCTCGAGCTGGGCGATCTCCGCCGCGGGATCGGGCGCCTTCTCGGCAGCCAGCGCGAGCTGCGCGACCAGGGCGAGCGTGCAGGCGAGCCAGAGGGCGCGGCGGCGAGCGAGCATCGAGTCTCCTCCGCCGCTGGGAGTAGCACTTGGGCTCACTCGAACCAGTTCGGGTTCGGGATCGCCTGGTAGGCCTCGCGCAGCGCGCTCGACCAGCGCTCCCGGATCATCCGGAAGTAGGTGTCGTCCTCGCCGAGCCGGCGGCGCAGGCCCACGCGCAGCTCGTCGCGTCTCAGCACCAGGAGGTCGATCGGGAGCCCCACGGTCAAGTTGCTGCGCAGGGTCGAGTCCATCGAGATCAGCACGAGCTTCACGCCGTCCTCGAGGGGGGCGTCGTAACGCAACGCGCGGTCCAGGATGGGCTTGCCGTACTTGTGCTCGCCGATCTGCAGGAAGGGCATGTCGGGGCCCGCTTCGATGAAGTTCCCCGCGGCGTAGATCTGGAACAGGCGCTGGGGCCCACCGGCGATCTGCCCGCCCATCAGGATCGAGACGTCGAAGGGGACGTTCTGGGCCTTTAGCGAGGGGCCCTCGGCGTCGAACACCTCGCGCACCGCCGCGCCCACGAGCTGGGCCGCGCGCGACATGTTGGGGACGCTGCGCAGGCTCTCGAGCCCGTGGCGGGTCTCGAACCCCTCGCCCAGCATGCTCACCACCTGCTGGCTCACCGCCAGGTTGCCCGCGCTGAGCAGCCCGATCGCGCGCTCCCCGGGCGCCTCGAACACGTGCATCTTGCGAAAGCTCAGGATGTTGTCGGCCCCCGCGTTGGTGCGCGTGTCCGAGAGCATGACGAGCCCGTCGCGCAGGTGGAGCGCCACGCAGTACGTCATCGACGCCCTCGCGCTTCCTTCACTGCGCGGCGTTGGCGCGCACTTGCACGTGCACGGCCAGACGCTCGCCCGGGAGGCCGCGCCGGACGCCGCGCACGGGCGCGGCGTCGGCGTAGTCGCGGCCGACGCCGACGCGCACGTAGCGCTCGCTCGGGCACACGGCCTGGGAAGGATCGAAGCCGACCCAGCCGAGCGCAGCGACGTAGACCTCCGCCCAGGCGTGGCTCGCGAGCTCGGGATCGTCGCTCTCGATGTGCAAGTAGCCCGACACGTAGCGCGCGGGATGCCCCAGCGTGCGCGCGGCGGCCACGAACACGTGCGCGCGGTCCTGGCAGACGCCCGCCCCCATGCGCTCCGCGGCGGCAGCGGACGTGTCCGCGTCGGTGAGCCCGCCCCGATGGGGCAGGCGCGCGTGCACGAGGGCGAGCAGGCGGTGGAGCCCGTCGAGGGCGTCCCCGCTGCCGCGCGCTTCGCGGGCGAGCGCCGCGATCGCCTCACTGGGCTCGGTCAGCGCCGTCGGGCGGCGGTAGAGCGCGAGCGGCAGCGGCGCCGCGTCCTCGCCGACGATCCCGCAGCGCTCGCTCGTCTCGACCAACCCCTCCGCCACGATCTCGACGGCGCGGTGGCGGCCGCGCCGGGTGTGCAGGTGCACGACGTTCCCGAAGGCGTCGACGTAGTGCGGCGGCTCGAGGCCGCGCTCGTCGCGCACGCTCCAGCGCAAGAGCCTCTGGCCGGCGTCCGCGCGCGGCGTCATGCGCAGCAGCTGGGCGAGGCCGCTCGACGGGGCTTCGTAGGTGTGGGCGGTCGCGTGCCGCACCCGCAGCTGCATCGCGCCTCAACCTAGCAAGTAGAGCTCGCTCACGTCCGAGCCGAGCAGCGCATTGTCCTCCATGAAGCGCGCGAGGAACTCGTGGAGCCCCTCCTGGAAGATCGCGTCGATGCGGCCGAAGCGCAGGCGCGCGTGGATCTCGCCCGCGCGGCGATGGCACTCGCCGCGCGTTCCGTCTCCGCACTCCGCCAGGTTCTCGAGCGCAGCCTGCACCTGGCCGTAACAGGCGAGCAGCGAGCGCGGCATCTCGGGGCGCAGCAGCAAGAGGTCCGCGATCATCCAGGGCGCGAGGCGCTCCTGGTACACCCAGTGATACGCGCGCAGCGCCGAGCACGCGCGCAGGATCGACTCCCACTGGCAGTAGTCGAGCGGGCCGCCGACGCCCTCGTTGCGCGGCAGCAGCACGTGGTACTTCACGTCGAGAATGCGCGCGGTGTTGTCCGCGCGCTCGAGCTGCGTGCCGAGCTGGGTGAAGTAGAAGGCCTCGTTGCGCAGCATGGTCCCTGCATAAGCGCCGCTCCAGAGCAGCGAGCGATGCTTCACCCACTCGAGGAAGCGCAGCAGGGCGTCGCCGGAGAGCGCGGCGAGCTCGAAGTCGGCGAGCTGGAGCCAGGTCTCGTTGAGCGTCTCCCACATGTCGGCCGTGAGCGCGGTGCGCACCGCGCGGGCGTTGCGGCGCGCCGTCTCGAGGCAGGTGGCGATGCTCGACGGGTTGCGCTCGTCGCTCACCAGGAATGCGATCACGCCCTCGCCGTCGACCGAGTCGTGCAGCTTGGCGTAGCCGGGCTCGCAGCTCGCGGCGATCAGGGTCGAGTGCCACTCGTTGCCGGGCGCGCCGAGCGAGGCCGACAGGCTCGCCATGCGCTGACCCGCGCTCAGGATGCGCGACACGTTCTCGGCGCGCTCGATGTAGCGCGCGAGCCAGTACAGGCTGTCGGCGGTGCGGCTCAGCATCCCTCGAGCACCCAGGTGTCCTTGGTGCCGCCGCCCTGGCTCGAGTTGACCACCAGCGAGCCCTCGCGCAGCGCCACGCGCGTGAGGCCCCCGGGCACGATGCGCACGTCGCTCCCCAGCAACACGAACGGGCGCAGGTCGACGTGGCGCGGGGCGATGCCTTGCTCCACGAAGGTGGGACAGGTCGAGAGCGCGAGCGTGGGCTGGGCGATGTAGTCGGCGGGCCGCGCACAGAGTCGGGCGCGGAAGCTCTCGAGCTCGGCGCGCGTCGCGGCGGGCCCGATCAGCATGCCGTGACCTCCCGAGCCGCGCGTCTCCTTCACCACCAGCTCGGGCAGATGCTCGAGCACGTGGGCGAGCGCTGCGGGCTCGGCGCAGCGATGCGTCGGAACGTTCTCGAGCAGCGGCTCCTCCCCCGAGTAGAAGCGGATCATCTCGGGCACGTAGGGGTAGATGCCCTTGTCGTCGGCGATGCCGGTGCCGACCGCGTTGGCGAGGGCCACGTGCCCGAGCCGGTAGGCGGCGAAGAGCCCCGGGACGCCCAGCACCGAGTCGCGGCGGAACGCGAGCGGGTCGAGGTATTCGTCGTCGATGCGGCGATACAGCACGTCGACGCGCCGCGGCCCACCCGTGGTGGACATGTATACGAAGCCGTCGTCGACGAACAGATCCGCGCCTTCGACGAGCTCGACCCCCATCTCGTCGGCCAGGAAGGCGTGCTCGTAGTGGGCGCTGTTGAAGCTCCCCGGCGTGAGCACGGCGATCGTGGGCTCGCCCCGGCAGGCGGCCGGAGCCACCGAGCGCAGCGTCGCGAAGAGCTCCTCGGGATAGTGGGAGATCGGCGCGATGCGGTGCCTCGCCACGAGATCCGGGAGCAGGCGGAAGCTCGCCTCGCGGTTCTCCAGCATGTACGACACGCCCGAGGGGGTGCGGCAGTTGTCCTCGAGCACGTAGAACTCGCTGGGACCGACGCGCACGATGTCGATCCCGGAGACGTGGGTGTAGACCCCGCCCGGCGGGCGCACCCCCAACACCTCGACCCGGAAGCTCGGATTCGCGAGCACGACTTCTTCGGGGATGCGCTCCGCGCGCAGGATCTCCTGGCCCGCGTAGACGTCGGCGAGGAAGGCATTCAACGCGCGCACGCGCTGCTCGAGACCGCGCGTGAGGAGGCCCCACTCGGCCGCGGACAGCACACGCGGGACGACGTCGAAGGGGATCAGGCGCTCGGGGTCGCTGCCCTCGGAGTAGACCGCGAAGGTGATGCCGAGCTTGCGGAAGAGCAGCTCCGCCTCGCGGCGGCGCAGCTCGAGCTCGGCGGCGGGCACCTTGGCGAGCCAGTCGTGGACGACCCGGTACGCCGGGCGCACGGCGTCTCCCTCGCGCATCTCGTCGAACGGCGCTGCCGGGGCGGGGCGCATTGTCGGGGCAGGAGCAAGTCGCGTGCCGGAGGAGAAGCCGCGCTTGCCGCCGGCGCGGACGCGACTGACCAGTCTCGCAGCAGCGCCGCTCCGTAGTTGGGCAGGCGCGGGCGCGCGAGCGCCGGAGCTGGCCCCGCCGTGCGGGCATCGCGCTTGCTTCGTCGGCTCTCGTGCTGGGGCTCGTTCTCACGGCAGGGGGTGCGCGCGGCGCCTACCAGGCGGGCGTGTTGAAGCGCATCGCGGAGCTGCCGGCGCTGCGCGGCCGCCCCTCCCCGTTCCCGATCGTGGCGGGGGCCTCGGCAGGGGCGATCAATGGCGCGCTGCTCGCCGCCAAGTCCGAGCGCTTCGACCTGGCCGCGAGCGAGCTGGCCCGCGTGTGGGGCGAGCTGCGCGTGGAGCGCGTGTTCCGCGCCGACGCGGCTGCGCTGCTGCGCACGGGCCTGGGCTTGGCGCGGGACTTCGTCGCCGGGAGCCTGGTCGGCAGCACCGTGACCCAGGGCCTGCTCGACACGGCGCCGCTCGGTGAGCTCTTGCGCGGAGCGTTTCCGCAGCGCGGGATCGCCCAGGCGCTCGCGCGCGGGCATCTCTACGCCGTGGCGATCACGGCCACGAGCTACCACTCGGGGCGCTGCTTCACGTTCGTGCAGGGCCAGCCCGGCCATCCGATCTGGCAGAAGAGCCGGCGCAGGGTGGTGCCCGCGACGCTCACGCACCGGCACATCCTGGCCTCGGCCTCGATCCCGATCGTGTTCCCCGCCGTGCGGGTGGGGCCGGGCGCGAGCGAGCTCTGGTTCGGCGACGGTGGGCTGCGGCTGGTGACCCCCCTCTCCCCAGCGATCCGGCTCGGCGCGGAGCGCGTGCTCGCGATCGGCGTGCGCTCGGCGCGAGCCGCGCAGACGCTCGCGCGCGAGGAGGCCGCGAGCGGCGCGCGCGCGCCGCGGCTCCTCGCCCCGCCGCTCGCGCAGGTGTGCGGCGTGTTCCTGAACGCGATCTTCCTCGACCACCTCGACACCGATCTCGACCACCTCGTGCGCATGAACGAGCTGATCGCCGCCCAGCCGCCCGCGCCGAGCGTGCGCGAGCCCATGCGCCACGTGGCGCCCCTCGCGCTCTCGCCGTCCGAGGATCTCGCGCTCGTCGCGCAGCGCTTCGCGCAGCGCATGCCGCGCCTCCTGCGCCGCGTGCTCGAGGGCCTGGGCACGCCCGACGCCCAGAGCGCCGACCTGATGAGCTACCTGCTCTTCGACGGCGCCTACACCGGCGCCCTGGTCGAGATCGGCTACCGCGACGCCGCGGCGCGCATCGGCGAGATCGAGGCGTTCCTCTCAGCGAGCCTCCCGGCCGCTCGCCTCCGCCCTCGCCGGCGCCACGGCCTCGCGCCCCTCGCGCCCTCGCCGCCGTGAAGCGCGGGGCGCTCGTCCACGCGCTGCGCTTCACCGACTCGGTCGCGCTTGCGCGCGCGTTCGAAGAGATCGCGAGCCACGAGTTCGTCGAGGACTGCCTGATCGACCTCGAGAGTCTGCGCATCCGCTTCGTCGCGGCCGCCGATCCCGCCCGGACGCTGATCGAGCGCATCTACCTCGACGGCGGTCTCGCCTTCAGCACGCGCCATCGGGTGCGCATCCGCGCGATCGCCCGACGGCGCTGACCGCGGACACAGCCACCGTTGTGGGGCGCGGAGGATTCGCGGCACCATGGCTGCGAACCGGGAGGCTTCCATGGCGAACGGCAAGGTCGAGGGACGCGTGGCGCCGGGCTTCGAGCGCGTGCGCGCTGCGTTCGAGGCGAACTTCGCAGCCGGGCGCGAGGTGGGCGCGGCGTTCTGCGTGGTGCGCGACGGCGAGACCGTCGTCGACCTGTGGGGCGGCCATCGCGACAAGGCGCGCACGCGGCCTTGGACGCGGGACACCCTGGTGAACGTGTACTCCACCACGAAGGGCCTCGCGGCGCTTTGCGTGGCGGTGCTCGTGGACCGCGGACGGCTCGACTACGAGCAGACGGTGGCGAGCGTCTGGCCGGAGTTCGCGGCGGCGGGCAAGGAGCGCATCACGGTGGGCCAGCTCTTGAGCCACCAGGCCGGCCTCTCGGGGCTCGCGCAGCCCACCGCGATGCGCGACTACGCCGACCACGCGCGGATCGCCCAGCGCCTGGCGGCCCAGGCGCCCTTCTTCCCGGTCGGCGAGTCGGGCTACCACGCGATCACGCACGGCTTCCTGGCCGGCGAGCTCGTGCGGCGCACGACCCAGCGCACGCTGGGCAGGTTCCTCGCCGAGGAGATCGCGCGCCCGCTCGGCGCCGACGCGTGGATCGGGCTCCCCGAGGCCGAGGACGCGCGCGCCGCGGAGATGGTGGCGCCGCCCGAAGGGCCGAACCTCCCGCCGCCGCAGCATCCGGCGGCGCGCGCGGCGCTCATGAATCCCCCCCTCGAGCCGGAGGTGCCGAACCAGCGCTGGTGGCGCGCGGCGGAGATTCCGGCCGCAAACGGGCAGGCCAGCGGCGCCGGCCTCGCGCGCATCTACGCCGCGTTGGCGCGGGGTGGGGAGCTGGCCGGCGTGCGCGTGCTCGGCGCAGCGGCGCTCGCCCGCGCGACGCGCGAGCGCGTCCACGTGAAGGACCACGTGCTCCAGATTCCGATGCGCTGGGCGGCCGGCTTCCTGCTCAACGACGGGATCACCTACGGCCCCAACAAGAACACCTTCGGCCACTCGGGCTGGGGTGGCTCGTTCGGCTGCGCGGACCCGGATCGCCGGCTCGGCATCGGCTACGCGATGAACCAGATGTACGCGAACCTGCAGGGCGATCCGCGCACGCTGGGTTTGCTCGAGGCGGTCTACGCGTCGGTCTAGGGCGGTCCGCCTCGCCGCACCCGAGGCAATCGGCCCCAGGTCTCATGTGGTATGTGCGCCGCGCAGCGGCGGCGCTCTCCCGGGGCCGGCCCTCGTCTTGCAACGCTGACCCCATCCAGAGGAGGAGAACTCATGAGGCTCGGAATGGCTCTCGGGGCGGGGCTCGCGCTCGTCGGCGCCACGGGATGCGCGACGACAAAGGATCTCGACCTGCTGAGCCAGCGTGTGACGCAGCTCGAGTCGCGCACCGGCGAGCTCGCTACCAAGGACCAGGCGCTCGAGACGCAGATCGCGAGCGTGGAGAAGCGCGCCGCTCAGGCGGAAGAGCGAGCTGCGGCAGCGGAGAAGCGAGCGGGCGAGGCAGCAGAGAGCGCCGCCGATTCGGCCCGACGCGCCGAGGCGATGTTCAAGAAGTCGGTGTCGAAGTAGTCGCGCGCGGGGCGAGCAGCACGGGCACGCCCTGCGCGCTCGCGATCACGTCGCGCGCGCGCTGGATCAGCGCGGGATCGGTCACGCCGAGGGCGCGCAGGCGCTCGAGCGCGTGGTCCACCCGATCGAGGTCGCGCAGGTAGCGGTCGGGGTGCGCCTCCAGGTAGAGCATCCCGGCGCGCTCGCCGATCTTCACGGTCTGGTAGACGAGGCGGATGCGCGTGCCCTCGCGCGTGCGCGCGTAGAGTCGCGCCATCTGATCGTTGTAGAGGCGCAGGCAGCCGTGCGTCGCCTCGCGGCCGATCGACCAGCGGTTGTTGGTGCCGTGGATGCCGTAGGTCGTGCTGCCGATCGTCATCCAGTAGTCGCCGAGCGGGTTGTCGGGCCCGGGCGGCACCACCTCGGGCAGGTCGGGCTTCTCGGCGCGGATCGACGCGGGCGGCCGCCACTCCGGATGCTCGCGCTTGCGGCCCACGCGGAACTCCCCGAGCAGCGAGGGGTCCATCTCGTCGCCGATCGCCAGCGCGAGCACCTCGGGCACGTCGCCGTGCGCAGCGAAGTCGTAGAGCTGGAGCTCGGGCAGGTTCACGACCAGGCCCACGTGCGGCGCGTCGGGGAGTACGTGCTGCGTCGGCAAGACGACCACCGTACCGGGGTCGGGGATCCAGGGATCGATGCCCGGATTCGCGCCCGCCACGCGCTCGAAGCCCAGCCGGTGGCGGTAGGCGACGTCGAGCAGCGTGTCGCCCGGCTCGATCCAGTCCACGCTGGGCTCGCCGATCAGCGCAGCCGGGGCGGGCGGCGCCGGCTCCGCGGCCGACGCCGCCCCCGCGGCGAGACACGCACCGAGCGCGAGGAGGCAGCCGGCGACTCGCCTCAGTTCCCGAAGTCCCAGCTCTCTCCCGCGTGGTAGCGGCCGAGCACGTTCTTCGCGATCAGGATCTTGTGCACCTCGTCCGGACCGTCCGCGATGCGCAGCGTGCGCGCACCCTGATACATGGCCGAGAGCGGGAGGTCGCCCGAGACGCCCGCCGCGCCCCACACCTGGATCGAGCGGTCCACCACGCGGTGGTAGGCCTCGGGCACGAAGATCTTGATCGCCGAGATGTCCGTGCGCGCGTCGAGGCCGCTGTCCATGCGCTCGGCGCAGTGCAGGGTCATGAGCCGCGCCGCCTGGATGTCGATGTACGACTCGGCGATGAAGCCCTGGATGAACTGCTTGCTCTCGAGCAGGCCGCCGTGAACCTCGCGCTCGGTCGCGCGCTGCGACCATCAGGTCGAAGGCGCGCCACATCTGACCGACCGAGTTCATGCAGTGATAGACGCGGCCGGCACCCAGGCGGTCCTGGGCGGCGCGGTGGCCGGAGCCGGCCTTGCCGAGCGCGTTCTCGACCGGCACGCGCACGTTCTGGTAGAGCACCTCGCAGTGGTCGCTGTCGTGGCCCCAGACCGGAACGCCGCGCACGATGGTGAGCCCGGGCGTGTCGGTGGGCACGATGATCTGCGTCATCTTCGCGTTGCGGTCGCCGGCGCTCGCGTCCTCGGTGCGGCACATCACGATGAGGAAGTCCGCACGCCGGCCGTTCGAGGTGAACCACTTGTGGCCGTTGATCACCCACTCGTTGCCCTCGCGGCGAGCGGTGGTCTTGATGGAGCGGGGGTCCGAGCCGGCCGAGTCGGGCTCGGTCATCGAGAAGCCGGACTCCATCTTCCCCTCGGTGAGGGGGATCAGCCACTTCTCGATCTGCTCCTTGGTGCCGTACTTGCGCCAGGATCTTCTGGTTGCCCGAGTTGGGGGCGACCACCCCGAACAACGAGGCGGCGCCCATCGAGTAGGCGAGCACCTCGTTCATGTAGGCGTGCTCGAGGAAGTCGAGGCCACATCCGCCGAACTCCTCCGGCAGATGGGGAGCCCAGAGGCCCGCCTGCTTGACCTTGGCCTTGATGCCCTCGCGCAGGTCGTGGGCGTGCTTGCGCGCGCTGGCCGTGGAATCGGCGCTGCGGCCCACCCAGAGCTCGTTCTCGTGGGGGAGGATCTCGTGGTTCACGATGCGCGCGGTCTGCATCCGGATCTCGTTGATCCGGTCGGACACGGCGGGGACGGGCTGGACGTTCATCGGCATGGGAGACGCACCTCGGTTTTGGAGAGATGCTACCGCGCCGCCGACGCGCTGCGCTTCGTCGCTGCCGAAGCGTGATCCAGCGCACCGACAAGCGCGCGGAAGATCGCCAGAATGCGCGCGGCCGGCAGCACGCACACCGAGGGGGTCGTAGATGATGGTGCACACCCTCGAGCTCGCGGACACCGCGCAGCTCGGCTTGGCGTTCGAAGAGCTCCTAGCGCACGAGTACGTGCGCGACTGCGCGATCGAGCTGGACTCGCTCAGCATCCGCTTCGTCGCGCCGGAGGACCGCGCGGGGAAGCTGATCGAGCGCATTGCGACGCACGGTGGCCTGCGCACCGCCGCCCGAGAGTGGGTGGAGACGGAGGGCTTCGTGTCGGGCGGGGCCGTCGCGCGCGGCAAAGAGTGGTGAGCCAGAATCGAAATCTCGGGGTCTGACCCCGGAATTTCGATTCCTCAGGAGCCCCCGGCGAGCTTGCTCCCGGCGGCGTAATAGCGGCGGTGCCAGATGCCCGCGTAGGGCTCTTCGCCGACCGGCATGCGCCAGGTCCGGACGCTCGCCTGGGGCAGCGCGACCCGGAAGAGCGCGCGCGTCTGGTCGAGGGTCTCGCTGATATAGTGGTCCGCCCCGTCCGGCGGGACGTAGCGCTGGGCGATGCGCCGATAGCGGTCGCGCCACTCGGCATCCCGGCCGAGGTCGTAGGCGAGCTCGGCGCGGCCCTCGACCACCACCTTTCGATACGGGAGCGCCTGCTCGTCGATCACGATCGCGATGCGCGGGTCGCGCATCAGGTGGCGCCGCCAGACCGACTCCTTGCGGGGCGTGAACCAGATCGCCCCGTCCTCGTAGACGTACCAGATTGCGGTCGCGTAGGGCGAGCCGTCGGGCTTGATCGTGGAGAAGCGCATCAGCAGGCCGGGCTCGCGCAGGAAGGCGTCGCGCTCGGCGGCGCTCAGGGCGGGCATGGGACCTCCGTCAGTGCACCGAACGGTGCTGCACTTCCCCTTTGCTCGCGAGCGAGAAGCGCGGCTCGCTGGCGGCGCGGTCGGCGAGGACGAGCTCCGCGGCGAGCCGCCCCACCTCGGGGCCGTGCTTGAAGCCGTGCCCTGAGCCGGCGCCCACCAGCCACAGGTTCGCCATCTCGGGATGCCGGTCGATCAGGAGGTCCCCGTTCGCGCTGCTCTCGTAGGGGCATACGCGCGCCTCGACGAGGGGCCGGTCGGCGAGCGCGGGGAAGCGCCGCGCCAGGTAGGCGCGCACGTCGGCGAGCCCCTCCGCGCTCGCGATCCGGTCGCCCTGCTCCGGGTCGATGGCCGGGCCGTGTCGGTCGTGGGCGATCTTGAAGCCGCGCGCCTCGAGATCCGGGAACCCGTAGTAGAGGTCGCCGGAGGCGAAGTCGGCCCAGCCCGGGAGACGCCCCGGCCCGAAGCGATCGTCCCCCGGCGGCGGCGCGAAGAAGAAGACCTCTTGGCGCGTGGGGAAGATGCGGCCGCCGAGACACGCCGGGAAGAGCCGCGGCAGCCACGCGCCGCACGCGAAGACGAAGCGCTCGGCCGCGAGCTCCTCGCCCGCCTGGGTGCGCACGGCGCGCAGCGGCGCCGACGTCGCGGGGGGCAAGACCGCCGCAAGGCGCAGCTCGCAGCCCGCGCTGACCAGCTCCTGCGCGAGGGTCTGCACCGCGCGGCGCGCCATCAGCGCCCCAAAGCTCGGCTCGTAGAGGCCGCCCAGGACGCCGTCCCACGCGAGCTGGGGAAAGCGGCGCGCCAGGGCGGCCGGCTCGAGCGCCTGCGTGGGGAGCCCCAGCCGCCGGTGCACGGCCAGCGTCTGCTCCAGATGCTCCGTGCTCCCGGAGAAGAAGAACAGCACGCCGAGCGGGTGGAAGATCGGGAGACCCGCGCGGCCCGAGAGCCAGCGCCATGCATCGAGGGAGTCGAGCGCCATGCGCGTGTAGATCTCGTCGGCCCCGTAGCTCGCGCGCGTCATGCGCGATTCGCCGCCCGAGGAGGCGCGCGCGTGGGCGGGGCCGTGCGCGTCGACGAGCAGCACGCGCCTACCGGCCCGCACGAGATGCCACGCGGTCCACACGCCGAACACGCCGGCGCCCACCACCACGACGTCCCAGCTCTCTGCCATCGCGCCAAGGGTGGCGCAGAAGCCGGGCTCAGCGCAGGAACCCCACGGGCGCGAAGCTGCCGCCGAGCACCTCGGGGGAGCCCCCGCCGAGGAGCTCGTCGATCAGCTCCGCGTAGATCGCCTCGAAGGGCACGGCGCCTACCAGGTTCCCGTTCGCGTCGAGGCGCGCCGGGGCGAAGGAGGGCTGCGCGCCGTACAGGCCGCCGCGCACGCGCTCGCCGATCAGAACCACGTTGTTGGCGGTGCCGTGGTCGGTGCCCGTCGTATTCGCGCGAGCGCGCCGCCCGAACTCGGTCCAGATCATGACGACGCACGTCGGAGCGGTTCTGGAGCGCGGCGAAGAACGCCTCGAGGGAGGCGTCGAGGTCGGGCAGCAGCTTCTGCTCGAGGTCGTAGAGCTCGTTCTCGTGCGTGTCGTAGCCGCCCTGGAGCGTCGCGTACACGCGCGTCCCGGTGATGTTCGCGTCGATCAGCGCCGCGATCACCCGCAGGTTGCGGGTGAGATCGCTCTCGCCGGCCTGGGCGGGCGGATAGGCGGTGACGAGATCGCCCGCGACCTCGATCGCGAAGGCGCTGGTCTGCGCGAGGCGCGCCTCGAGGGAGGTCGCGCCGGGCGCGTAGCCCCCTGCGACGTCGCGCAGCGCGGCGACCAGCGCGAGCTCGGAGGGATCACTGCCGGCGCCGAGCGCGTACTCGAGCGAGGCCGGCAGGCTCGTCCCCTGCGGCTTCGCGCCGCCCGAGAAGAGGCGCGGAAGGCCGAAGCCCACCGTCGCGAGCAGGAGCGGATTCTCGGCCTGCCCGTCGGCCCAGCGCGCCCAGACGCCGGCCTGGCCGGAGCTCGGATGGCTGCGCCCCATCATCACGTAGTCGGTCTTGTCGAAGTGGCTGAGCGGATCGAAGCCGCCGGATCCGAGCAGATCGACGCCGCGCACGAAGGCGACCTCGCCGTTGCCCGGCGCGGGCGTGCAGGCGCGGCATCACGCGGTTCAAGCCGGCCTCCGCGCCGAGCGGAAGCACGTTCGCGAGCGGGACCGCGAGGCCGCCGCGCTGATCGGCGTAATACCCGTAGTCGGTGGAGGCGGTGGGGACCAGGAGGTGCGCGCCGTCGAGGCCGCCGCCCAGGAAGATCGAGACCACGATCGGCTGGCCGGCGGGGAGCGGGCGCGCGAGCGCGAGCGCCTCCCAGGGCACGAGGCTCGCGGCGCCGCCCGCGCCCAATGCCTGCAGGAAGCGGCGTCGGGTGAGATCGAGCTTCGCCAACGGGCCTCCTAGCTCGACTGCGCTTGCGGCGAGACCGCCGCGAACTGGAACAAGCGAACGGCCTGGGTCGCCTCGTCCACGCCGGAGGCGCGCAGGTCGCGCACGAGCTGCGCGGCGCGCGCCCGAGCCGAAGCGCTCGTCGACGTCGGAACCCCGAGCGCGTCGAACACTGCGGCGGCTGCAGCCCTCGGGCGCCTGGCGGACCCAGCCGAGCGAGCGCCCGCTGCGCTGGGCGTCGCGCAGGGCCAGATAGCCGGCGGTGAGCTGCCGGGCCTGGAAGCCCGGCACGTGGATCCAGCGCGTCTCGGGGCGGCGCCACCAGCCGAACACGTTGGGCTGTCGGAACAGCTGCAGCCCCATGTCGCCCATCAGGTATTGGGGGACGTCGAGGTTGTTGTTGGTCGGCTCGACGGGCGCGGAGAGGCCGAGCGCCTTCAGCAGCCCGACCACGAACTCGACGGGGTTCTTCACCTTGCCCGCGCGCGCCGCGCTCCCGTAGAAGTCCGGATGGGTGAAGATCGCGCGCAGCGCCGGCGCGATATTTATGCGCCCGCTCGCGAGCGCGGCCTGCGCGATCTCGCCGACCAGCGCGTCGCTCGGCGTGAAGTGGGCGAAGAACTGCCAGAGCAGGCGCGCGAGCGTGCGCGCGCACTGGGGGCCCTGCCCGCCCGCGGTGACCAGGTGCTCCACCAGGTCGCGCGTGGCGCTGCCGCCGGCGTCGCCCACCAGATCCCAGTTCCCTGCGAGCCCGAAGAAGGTCTTCTGGCCGTAGTCGTGGATCGGCGCGTAGAAGAGCGGCGCCACGCCGCTCTGGGGATTGATCGTGTAGCCCGTCCCCGCCCGGGCCGCGGCCGTGACCTCGCCCTGGCCGTAGCTCCCCACGCCCAGGCTGAACAGCTCGAGCAGCTCGCGGGCGTAGTTCTCGTTGGGCTTCGCCGCCGTGCTGATCCAGTTGTCGAGGTAGTAGAGCATCGCCGGATCGGTGCTCGTGGCGGCCAGCAGCGCGCCGAAATCGCCGAGAGCGAGCCGGCGGAAGAGACGATCCTGGGTGAGCAGCGTCGGGTGGTGGCAGTAGACCAGGTCCTTGTCGAGCGAGGAGACGAGCAGCCCGTGCCAGAAGAGCGTCATCTTCTCGCGCAGCGGGTGCGGCACGTGAGCGAGCGCGCGCTCCTCCTTGAGGCGCTTCTTGCGCTTCTTCTTGAAGGAGAGCACGAAGCGGGCGTTCGCCATGCGGTCGAGCACCCAGCGCCCGAGCGCCTGGGTCTCGAAGAAGGCCGCGGTGCCGTTGCAGTCGGAGGCGGAGAGCGCGGGGGGCGCCGGGCTCTCGAGGGGCGGCGCCGAGAGCCGCGCGTCCTGGAGGATGCGGTCCACCAGGGCAGGGAGTGATGGCGCGCTCGCCAGGTCCTGGATCTCGGCCGCGCTCGCGCCGAAGCCCGCCCGACGACACAGATGCGCGACGTCGTCCGTGCTCAGCATGAACCGACTCCCGCGCAGCTAGGGAGTAAGTGTCCCGACGGCCAAACGGGTATTACACGGCCGAGCGGGCGAGGAGCCGAATCTCGACGAGCGGGCTCCCCTCGACCCAGAGCGGGAGCTGGCCCTCGCGGTCGCGGGCGATCTCGGCCAAGCGGGCGCGCAGGGCGCTGCGGCCGGCCTCGGGGGCGCTCGGCAGCCAGACGTCGGGCGCCGCGCCGTCGATCTGGGCGAGGATGCGCGCGAGCACGCGGCGGCGCTCGTCCCCACCGCGGATCACGCGCGCGTGGGCCGCCAGAATCCGCGCGGGCGCTCTGCTTCAGATGCAGCGTGAAGCGCGGGTCGGCCTCCAGGTTCTGGCACCAGCGCCGCTCGCGGCCGGGCGCTCCCGTCAGGTAGAGCCGCTCGCCCACGCGCCAGAACCAGATCTCCGTGCGCCGCGGCGCGCCGCTCCGGCGCCCGCGCGTGGTGATGTCCACGACGCGGTCGTTGGCGAGCGCGGCGCGCAGCCCGGCATCGGCGACGGGAGGCCCCAGTGCGGGCCCGTCGAAGCGGTCGAGGGTCGCGAAGGCTTCGACCGGCTTGCGCCGGAGCTGGCTGAGCCTGCGGCGGGGCCGACCGAGCGGCACCACCGCCGCCAGCGCGCAGTGCGCGGGAATGCCGAGCAGCTTCTGCGCCTCCGGCTCCGCGCCTGCGCAGAACGTGGTGAGCGTGCCCCCGAGGCCCTCCGCGTTCGCGGCGAGCAGGAGGTTCCACACGAACGGATAGACCGAGGCGCCGCTGATCACCCCCACGCGCGCGAGCTGCTGGTCGAAGGAGGCCACCCGCGAGAGGTCGACGCACACGGCGAGCAATACCGGCGCCTTGGCGAGTGCGTTGACCAGCAGCTCGGGAACCGGAGTGGCGGCGATCTGCTCCGGGGTGAGCCGCGTGGGCACGACCGAGTTCCAGGGGCTCTCGCCCGCAGCCACCTGCGCCGCGTAGCGCCGCATGGTCGGGATGCCGAGCTCGGCCAGCGCGCGCTTGGTGGCCGGATCCCGCACGACGATCACGCGCCAGCCCTGCCGGTTCCCTCCGCTCGGGGCGAAGCGCGCGTCATCGAGGATGCGGTGCAGCGTCGCTTCGTCGACGGGCTCGTCGCTGAACTCGCGGGCGGCGAAGGTGGTGCGCATCGCGTCGACGAGGTCCACCGGGGGCTCCTAGACGAGGAGAGGAATGCGCCGCAGCATATCTCGTCGGGGAGGACACCGTGGACAAGCGTGACGTCGTGATTCCCGCCTCGATGCGCTCCATGTACGACCGCTTCCACTTCGCACCGGCGGTGCGCGCCGGAAGCCTGCTGCTCTGCTCCGGACAGATCGGGATCGGGGCCGACGGCCGCGCGATCGCCGATCCCACCGAGCAATTCGTCGCGGCCTTCGAAGCGGTGCGCGCCTTGCTCACGGAAGCCGGGCTCGGCTTCGGCGACATCCTCGAGCTCACCACGTATCACGCAGGCGGCATGCAGCACCTCGGCGCCTTCATGCAGGTGAAGGACCGCTACCTGCCGGAGCCGTATCCCGCCTGGACGGCGATCGGCGTGACCGAGCTCGCCGTGCCGGGCGGCCTCGTCGAGATCCGCGTCACGGCGCAGGGCGCCGGGGCGCCCGCGCCCGCGAAGAAGCGCAAGCCGCGCGCCGCGCGGCGCCGGCCCGCACGCCGCAAGGGAGCGCGGCGCCGCTAGCGCCCGTCGTCCGAGAGCGGGAGCACCTGCGGCGGCGTCCCGTCGGCGAGGATCGCCTCCATGCGCTCGCGCACCATGTGCTGCCACGGGTGCGTGAGCACGTAGAAGCGGCCGCTGCGCATCGCCGCCACCACCATCTCGCCGACGCGGCGCGGATCGAGGCCGCCCTTGATGAGGCCGTCGACCATCTTGAGCATCGCGTCGCGCTGGGCGGCGAACGCCGCGTCGGGAGTCGGCCGCGGACCCTCCGGCCGGTTGCGCTCGGACTCCATGATGCGCGTGTTCACCCAGCCCGGGCAGAGCACCGAGACGCCGACGCGCGGCGCGAGCATCTGGCACTCCCGGTACAGGCTCTCGGAGAGCGCGACCACCGCGTGCTTCGTGATGCCGTAGATGCCGCCGCCGGGGATCAAGCCGGCCATCGAGGCGGTGTTCACGACGTGGGCCTCCTCCTGCTGCGCGAGGATCGGCATGAAGCTGCGGACCCCGTGGATCACCCCCCAGAGGTTCACGTCGATCAGCCACTTCCAGTCCTCGAGCGGAGCGGCCCAGCTGCTCGGCGCCGAGCCGGCGCCCGCGACGCCCGCGTTGTTGCACACGACGTGCACGGCGCCGTACTGCGCGAGCGCGCGCTCGGCGAGCTCGGCGACGGACTTCGGGCTGGTGACGTCGCAGCGCACGCCGATGGCGTCGGCGCCGCCGGCTCGCAGCGCTGCCGTCGCGCTCGCGAGCGCCGGCTCCTCGATGTCCGCCACGACGACTCTCATGCGCTCGGCGGCGAAGGCCTGCGTCATGCCGCGACCGATGCCGCTCGCTCCGCCCGTCACCACGGCGACCCGTCCTTCGAAACGCTTCACGCGACCTCCGTTCTTGCTCCTGGGAGCCCCGGAACCGTAGTCTCTCTGGCCCCACGCTGGCGAACGGAGGGCTGCGCATGCGGATGCGGACGGCCCTCGGGCTCGCGCTCGCGGCGCTCGGCTGCGCGAGTGGCGCCCCGCCGGCCCCCCGCGCCGACTCCCAGCCGCGCTATGTCTCGCGCTACTTCGAGGTCGACGCTCCGCGCGGCGCGGGCTGGCAGGCGCACGTCACGTCGGCAGCGCTGCCCTTTCCGTACGAGCGCGAGCTGTTCGCGACCTGGGTGGCGCCGCGCGTTGCGTTCCTCCTGCGCCCCTGGGCCCCGCCGCGAGAGCAGCGGTGAGGCGCGCGAGCCCACGCTCGAGTTCCGGGCCGACCCGCTGGACGAGGAGCCGTCCGAGTCCGCCGAGGCGCGGCGCGCGAGATCTCCCTCGCTGGCCTGCGCTGGCGCGCGCTCTCCGGTGGACGACGACGGCCTCTACCGCCGTCTCGAGCTCACCAGCCCGGCGCCCCGAGCGCCGCTCTCGTTCACGGTGCAGCTCTGCGTCCCACGCGCGATGCCGGACCTCGTGCCACCGGAGCTCGCCGATGTGATCGCCGGCTTCCGCGCTCGCCCCATCGCGAGCTCGCCGGCCGAGCTCGAGGTAGAGCGCGGCGTCGGCGCGCTCTACGAGCTCGCGAGCGAGTTCCGCTGGACGGGGGCCGCCGCCGACCCGCGCCTCCTGCAGAGCGCGCGCGCCGGCGTCGCGCGTCTGCTCTCGCTCCATCCGGAGCGCTACGAGGGCCCGCTCCTCTCCGCCGGGCTCGCGATCCTGGTCGCGCGCTCCACGGTCCTGTACGGCGGCGAGGCCGTCGGGCCCTTCGACTACGCCTATCAGGACGACGACGGCCGCGTCGAGACGACGGCCGCCGCCGGAGACTACGACGCGGCGGCCGTGGTGCGCGATACGCGCGCAGCGCTCGCCCAGCGGCCCGACTCGTTCTGGTCGCGCTACTACCTGGCGGCCGCGCTCCAGCGCGAGGGCGAGCTCGCGGCCTCCGAGAGCGAGCTCGCGCGCCTGGGCGCGGAGCACCCCGAGAGTGCGCTCGCGTGGTTCGCGCTCGCGCTGGTGCGCCGCGACGCCGGCGAGCACGCCGGCGCTCTCGAGGCCGCGCGGCGGGCGGCCGAGGCGAACGAGCGCCAACGCGTCTTCGCGCGCTTCGGGGGCGGCCTCCTGCTGGGCCGCACCCTGATCGATCGCTTGATCCGCGAGCTGCGGGGCGAGTGAGGGCTCAGCCCGTCGCGCGCGATCGCTCGGAGAGAGCGCGCAGGTTCGCCTCGTGCCCGGCGCGGTCGATGCGGTAGCCCGAGTAGAACCAGATCGCGATCGAGTAGAGGGTCACCACGCCGATCGCGTAGCCGGCGCCGAGCGCGTCGATCACGCGGCTCGCGCCCTCGCCTTCGCCCGGGCGCCCGATCGCGGCGATCAGGATCCCCGAGAGCAGGAGGCCGAAGCCCGAGACCGATTTGTCGATGAAGCTGCGCGCCGCGAAGAAGACGCCCTCGGAGCGCTTGCCGGTCGCGAGCTCGCCCTCCTCGACCACGTCGGCCACCATCGCCGAGACCAGCGCGGCCGAGCAGATCAGCACGATCACCTCGATCGTGTAGAGCACCATCAAGCTGTAGAAGAGCGCCGCCGTGCCGTTCTCGGGGAAGAGACCGAGGAAGCGCAGCACGATGCCGAGCGGCGCCATCGCGATCGCGGCGATGGTGATGCCGATTGCGCCGCGCTTCTTGCCGAACCGCCGCGACAGCGCCGGCGCGAGCACGAGCGCGATGGCGGCCGAGAGGTAGTAGGGCAGGTTCAGGTTGCCGATCTGGTCGGACGTGAAGCCCCAGAAGTAGGTCTGCAGGTAGATGCTGAGGGCAGCCCCTACGCCGGCGGCCATGGCGTAGAAGATCGCGCCCAAGACGAGCGCGCGGAACGAGGGATTCGCGAGCGACTCGCGCACCTCCGCGAACACCGCCCCCAGGCTCGCGCGCGCGTGGGCCGGCGGCCGGCGCAAGCGCGGGATCTCGCGATGCGTGCCGAGCGACGAGGCGAGGATGGCTGTCAGCATGATCAGCGACGCGGCGACGCCGTAGCGGTGGTAGCCCGGCGCGGCGAGCACGCCGCCGCCGCTCGGCAGGAAGACCTTGTAGGCGAGCACCGCGACCGTGAGCCCGCCGAACCAGCCGAAGAAGTAGCGGAGCGAGAGCAGCCGCGTCCGCTCGTCGTAGTCGGGGCTCAGCTCGGCGACGAGCGCCGTCGAGGGCGTCTCGTAGAGCGTGATCAGGGCGCGCACCAAGATCGACAGGCCGGCGAGCCAAGCGGCCAGGCCCCAGGGCGAGAGCCCGGCGGGCGGACTCCACAGCAAAAAGTACGACGCGGCGACGGGCAGCGCGGCCGCATACATCAGCGGATGGCGGCGGCCCCAGCGCGAGCGCAGATGATCCGAGAACGATCCCACCGCGGGGTCCCAGACCGCGTCCACCAGCATCGCCAGAAAGATCGCGCCGGCGGCGAGCAGCGTCGGGACGCCGAGCACCTGGTCGTAGTAAAAGAGCAACAGGTAGCGGAAGCCGTTGTCCTTGACGCCGAACGCCACGGCGCCGAAGCCGTACGAGAATCGCGTGAGGGCCGAGACGCGAGGCGCAGGCGCGGCGGAAATGGCGACCTCAGAACCGCACCGTCGCCTCGAGGCCCCAGCTGCGCGGCCGTCCCCACATCTGCTCGTTGAAGCCGAAGCCTCCGAGCGGGAAGGCGTAGGTGAGGTAGTCCTCGTCGAGCAGGTTACGGCCGAACGCCGCGAGCTCGTAGCGCTGGCCCTCTCCGAACAGATAGGAGACGCGCGCATTCCAGACCCAGTAACCGTCCTGGGAGATGGTCGGGTCGTTCGCGTTGTCGAAGAAGGTCTCGCCCTGATAGTTCCAATCGGTGAGCAGCGCGACGGCGCCCGGGCCGAGCGGGTGCTCGTAGCGCACGCGCCCGTTCCAGGTGACCTCCGGCGCGAACACGAGCCGGTTGCCGGAGTAGTCGACGGCGTCAGTCTCGAACTTCGTGAGCTCGCTGTGCAGCAGCGCGAGGCCCAGCGAGACGTCCAGCCCCGCGAGCGGCTGGGCCTCGAGCTCGATCTCGCCGCCGTAGAGCTTCGCCTTGCCGGCGTTGTCGAGGATGCTGATCGTCACCGTCGGCGAGACCGCGACCACGGTGAAGACCTGGAGGTCCTTGTAGTCGTAGTAGAAGCCGCCCACGTTGAGACGCACGCGGCGATCGAAGAGCTCCCACTTCGCCCCGGCCTCGTAGGCCCAGATCGTCTCGGGATCGAAGGGCGGGATCTCGGCCTTGCTGAAGGCGAAGGCCCCGCTGAAACCGCCGCTCTTGAAGCCGCGGCTGGCGCTCGCGTAGAGCAGCAAATCCTCGGTGGGTCGGTAGTCGAGGGCGAAGCGGCCCGACCACTCGTCGAAGTTCGCGTCCTTGTCGTAGGGCGTCGGGAAGACCGGCACCTCGAAGGTCGGCTCGATGAACGTCACTTCCTCGTGGAAGTCCCGCCACTCCCACGTGTACCGGAAGCCGACCGTCGCGCGAAGTCGCTCGGTGAGGTCGACGTCGCCCTGCGCGAACACACCGACGGACTCGTCGGTCTGCCGGTACTCGGTCAGGCTGAAGAAGATCGGCGCGCCGCCGCAGGGATCGACGCTGGGATCATCGGGATCCGGCGGGCAGCCGGCAGGAGCAAAGCCGCCGGGATAGAGATCGGGATCGACGGACTCGGCGAGCGGACGCAGATCGTGGAACAGGTCGAGGAAGTTCTGCGCGTGGATGCGCTCCTTGATGTAGTAGAGGCCGGTCTGCCAGTGGATGCGCTCGCTCTCGCCGGCGAGCCGCAGCTCCTGGGTGAGCTCCCAGCCGTCGTTCAGATAGTCGATCTCGATCAGATTGTTCGGGCTCGCGTCGGTGTCCTCTTCGAAGAGCTTGTCGATCCACTCGTAGGCCGTGATCGAGGTCAGCGTGAGCTCGCCCAGGTCGATCTCGGCGCGCAGGAAGCTGCCCCAGGCGTCGACGTCGAGGTCGCCCTCCTTGTTGTACTGGCCGCGCTCGTTGTTCTTGTCGTCGCGGAAGCCGAAGGCGTCGACACACTGATCGGTTCGGATCTGCGCGTGGCCGCAGGGTGCGCCGGTCAACGGGTCGTTGGTGCCCTGATGCTCGTACTGGGCGGCGAGGGAGTCGTTCTTCGCGCCGGAGAGGCCGAACAGGAAGCTCGCGTTCTCGCTGGCCTGCCAGTCGAGGGCGACGCGCCCGGCCCAGTTCTTTGTGTTGTTGTTCTCGTGCCCGGTGAGCTCGTTGTCGATGTAGCCGTGGTCGCGGTTGTAGGTGAGCGCCAGGCGCCCGGCGAGCGTGTCGGTGAGGGGCCCGCCGTAGGCGCCCTCGAGCTTGATCGCGTCCCACTCGCCGTAGCTCGCGGTGAAGTAGCCGTCGCTCTCCTCGTGGCTCGGCTTCTTCGAGATGAAGTTCACCAGGCCGCCGGTGGTGTTGCGGCCGTAGAGCGTGCCCTGCGGCCCGCGCGCCACCTCGACGCGCTCGAGGTCGAAGAGCTGAAAGGTCTGCGCCGTCACTTGGCTGATGTAGACGTCGTCCATGTACCAGCCGACCGAGCCGTTGGAGTTCGCGTTGTAGTCGTTGAGGCCGACGCCGCGCAAAAAGATCGCCGGATTGTTGGTCTCGCCGGCCGGGAAGCCGATCTTCAGGCCCGGCGTCTGGGCGGCGATGTCGACGCTCTCGGCGATGCCGAGCTCGCTGATCTCGTTGCCCGTGATCGCGGTGACCGAGATCGGCACGTCCTGGAGGTTCTGCGCGCGCTTCTGCGTCGTGACGAGGATCTCCTCCACGCCGACGGGCGGCGCGCCCGCGGCGGGCTGGGTTGCGGCGGCCGGAGCCGGCTGCGTCTCCTGCGCCGCGGCCGCGAACGGCGCGAGCGAGGCGAGCAGGAATGCGAGTCGGAGCCAGTCTCGTGAGCGGCGCATCGGGCCTCCTAGGCGATCAGGACTCTCTTCAGGAATGCGTTCAGGAACATTCCCTTCGGGTCGAGCTGGGCGCGCACGCGCTGGAACGCGTCCCACTTCGGGTAGAGGGGCGCGAGCTCGCGCGCGCTCATCTGGTGGAGCTTCCCCCAGTGCGGGCGTCCGGCGTGGTTGCGAAAGACCGCTTCGACGTCGTCGAAGAACGGGCGATAGGCCCGGTCCGCCGGCTGGTGCGCCGAGATCGTGACGGTGGGCCGCCCGTGCTCGGGCGAGAGCAGGGCCTCGTCGGGCTTCACGGTGCGGTACTCGAGCGGCCAGAGGCAATCCGTGTGGCGCGTGAGCATGAGCTGGCGCAGCTCGCGGATGCAAGCGGGGCCGCGCTCCGCCGGCACCGAGAACTCGATCTCGTTGAAGGCCACGTCGCGCGCCGATGGGAAGATCACGTCGCTCCAGCCCACGCGCTCGCCGGTCGTCTTGTCGGGATCGTCCCAACGCTCGAAATCTCGCGTCTCGCTGGTCGGCTTCAAGCGACTTCATGCCACACACGTCGCGCGGCGGGAAGGTCGGGCGCGTCACGAACGTCGACGGGTCCGGGAACCAGAAGAACTCGAAGTGGAGGTTCGACGCGATGTGCGACTCGAGCTGCGCCATGCACGCCTCGAAGCCGACGTTCCAGGTGCGCTCGCGCAGCCGAAAGGCGGGCTCGAGGCCCAGGCGCACGTGGGTGATCACGCCCAGGGCGCCGAGCGAGACCTGCGCGGCGCGGAACACCTCCGCGTCGCGCTCGCGCGAGCATTCGAGCGTCTCGCCGCTCGCGAGCACCAGGCGCAGGCCGGTGACGTAGGACGACAGGCTTCCCACCTCGCGGCCGGTGCCGTGCGTGCCCGTGGCGACGGAGCCGGCGAGCGCCTGGCGATCGATGTCCGGCATGGTCGCGAGGGCGAGCCCGCGCTGGCGCAGCGGAAGCCCGAGCTGGTAGAGCTTCGTCCCGCCGAGGATCCAGGCCTCGCGCTTCGCGGTGTCGATCGACTCGATGCCGCGCAGGCGGCTCGTGACGAGCTGGAGGCCTTGGGTCTCGCACAGCGGCACGAAGGAATGCCCGCTGCCGATCGCGCGCACGCCGAGCCCGGCCGCGCGCGCTCCGCGCAGCGCGGCCTGCACGTCGGCGACACTCGCCGGCGCAAGCTTCTCGGCGGGCGCGAAGCGCACCGAGCCCGACCAGTTCGACCATTCCGGCGGCGCGCTCTCGGCGGCGGCGAGGGCGCGCTCGCCCAGGCCGCTCAGCGCGGCGGCGGCGCCGAGCGCCGCCCCGCGCAGAACCCCGCGGCGCGTGATCACTGGGACTTGCCGCGCGCGGCGATGGGCCAGAGCTCGCGCACCGCCCCGTCGCGCACCACGTGGAAGACGTCGTACAGATTCACGGTGGGGTCGCAGTGCGAGACGATCAGCTGCGCCTTCTCGCCGACGTGGAGGGGCCGCGCCTCGCCCTTGAAGGCGCAGATGCCGTGCTCGTCGCCGCCGTAGAAGTACTCGAGGCCTTCGAGATCCTTGAACTGCGGGCGCGCCTCGGGCTCGTGGGCGAAGGCCTTGAAGCCGGCGTCGATGGTGATGAGCTGCGGGACGGGCTGGCTGATCGCGGTGGCGAGCACGGTGAGCGAGGGCTCGAAGGTGTCGAACAGCGCGCTGTCGACGTCGCCGATCATGCGGTACTGCACGTCCATGAATAGGTAAGAGCCGAGCTGGAGGTCGGTCATCCCGGCCACGTCGCAGTCGATGTCGAAGGTGCCCGTCCCGCCGCCCGTGAACGCGCGCACCGCGATCCCGTTCTTCTCCAAGAGGGTGCGCGTGTCGAGGCAGGCGGCCAGCGACTCGAGCGACTTCTTCTTGCGCTCCTCGTGGCCCACCACGTGCATCACGTGGCCCGCGTAGGCCTGGATGCCGTCGAGGCGCAGGTGCTTGGCGGCCGCGATCTGGCGCGCGAGCGCGAGCGCCGGCTCGCCGGGCGCGATGCCGGTGCGACGCGTCCCGGTGTCGAGGTCGACCATCACGCCGAGCTCGATGCCCGCGGCTCGCGCCGCCGCATCGAGAGCGCTCACGGCCGCGGGGGCATCCACGACGATCTGCACGCCCGGCGCGCGCTTCGCGAGCGCCACGACCCGCGCGAACTTCTCGGGCGTCGAGACCGGCGAGGTGATCAGCACGTTCGCGATGCCGCCATCGACCATCACCTCGGCCTCGCTCACCTTCGCAGCGCACACCCCGAGCGCGCCGAGCGCGATCTGGCGGCGGGCCAGGATCGGGCACTTGTGGGTCTTCACGTGGGGCCGGATGCCGACCCCTTTGGCCGCGACGTAGGCCGCCATCTTGCGCAGGTTGCGCTCCAGGGCCGCCTCGTCGATCAGGAGCGCCGGCGTGGCGCAGCTCGGCGAGAGGGATCGGTCGCTCCAGCAGGATCGGATCGAATGCGCTCACGCTCTTCTCCCCAGCGCCCGACGCGCTGCGCGCGGAGAGCGCCGCAGTCCCGGCCAGCGCGCTCCCGAGCAGCTGGCGCCGCGAGATGCCAGACCCTGCGCTCATGGTGCGCCCGCCGGTGTCATTCCCACCCACGAGCCGAAGCTCGCGCCCTCCGCGATCCAGCGTCGCACGAGCGCCTGCTCACCCGGGTGAGAGCGGCGGCCGCTCGCGCGGCATGAAGTCGAGGGCGTCTGGCGAGAGCGAGATGCGGCGCACGAGCTCGCTCGCGTCCGGCTCGCGCGGCACGACGGCGCGCGCGGTGTCGCCGCCTTGCAGGATGCGCGCGGGCGAGTCGAGCTGGAGGTTCGCGTAGCGCTGCTTCACGCCGTGGCAGACGATGCAGTTGCGCACGAAGATGGGCCAGACGTCGCGCACGAAGACCACGGGCTCCTGGGCTCCCGCTGCAGTCGCCGCCAGGAGCAGGACGGCAGCCGGAGCGAGGCGCATGGCGCGCACGTTAGTTCCGGGTGCGACCCCGCCGCCAGCCGCGGCGCCCGCGTGCGCGCGGGCGCATACTCCCTGCGCGTGGAGGAGTCATGAGCACGGAGCCGCTCTACGACCCCGCCTTGGAAGCGCACGTCGCCGAGGTGCGCGATTTCAACGCGAAGCTCCCGCGCGAGCCGGTGCCAGAGCGCTGGACGGCGGAGTTGATCGCTCGCGCGCGCGACCTGACGCAAGTGATGGGTGGCGTGTTCGCGGGCCCGAGCATCCCGGGCTTCGTCGATCGCACCATCCCGGGGCCCGCGGGCCCGCTCGGGGTCCGGACCTTTGTGCCGGACGACGTGCGCGCGGTCTACTTCGACGTGCACGGCGGCGGCTTCTTCATGGGCGCGCCGGGCATGGACGACCGCGACAACGCCGAGATCGCGCGCCGCGCGCACTGCGCGATCGTGAGCGTCGACTACCGGCTCGCGCCCGAGCACCCCTACCCGGCGGGCCCGGACGATTGCGAGGCGGCGGCCGTCTGGCTGCTCGCGCACGCGAAGCGCGAGTTCGGCAGCGAGCGCCTCGTGATCGGCGGCGGCTCGGCCGGTGGCAACCTCGCCGCGGCGACGCTCCTGCGCATCCGCGATCGCCACCAATCCGCGCAGCGCTTCCTCGCGGCGAATCTGGTGTTCGGCGTGTACGACGTCTCGGGGACGCCCTCCCAGCGCCGCCAAGGCATGACGGGCTTCCGCGACCTCTACCTCCCCGAGATCACCGGCGAGGGGCGCCGCGTGCCGGACATCTCGCCGCTCTACGCCGACTTGTCAGGCCTCCCGCCTGCCCTCTTTACGGTGGGCACGAACGACTACCTCTACGACGACTCGCTCTTCATGCACGCCCGCTGGCGCGCCGCCGGCAACGCGAGCGAGCTCGCCATCTACCCCGAGTGCATCCACGGCTTCACCGTCTTCCCCATCGCCATGGCCCGCGCTGCCAACGCCCGCATCTACGACTGGCTCGCGAAGCAAGTGGGGTAGAGCGCGAGCGCCCGCCGATCGGTGGTGCCCTATGAGCGATGGTTTCGAGAGGGAACTCGGCGAGCTCCGGAAGCTGCGCCTTCTCGCGCGCGCCGCCACCATTGGGGTTTTCCCAGCGTTGATGCTGCCCATCGTGCAGAGAGTGGTTCCGCGACCCGACCTTCCTGACATGGAAAGACACCTCTCGCTGTCACTTTTGCGGCCTGGGAATTCACGGCGAACCGCCCCCCCTGGATCACGTTCGTCCTACGATCATTCACGACAATCTTCGAGTGCTGCGCGCGGGGCTGACGTGGAGCGTCGGCGGTCTCGCAATCGCGACTGAGCAACCAGAGGGGTTTGGAGGGAGGGCCGCTGCGAGCTGAGGGGCGTGTGGGCCGTTCGCCGGGCCGCTCGCTGCTTTCGTGTTGACGTCCGCCGCTAACCGCCGCTCGCGGGCACTTCGGCGAGGTCGATGAGCCCGTGGCGGCGCCAGCCGGTCCGCAGGAGCCAGGTGCGCGGCCGCGCGACGGCTGCGGGCCCCGCATCGGGAGCTCTCGCACACATCCGCCTCCAGCCATCGAACCAGGCTGCCGACGAAGCCGCGTCCAGGCGCGCCGGAGGCGGCGCGCCGTGGTGCTCCCGCCAGTGCTTGCGGACGTTCAAGAGCACGTAGGCGATGGCGTTCCGGACCTCACGGGGCGTGCGCAGCAGGCGGTGGCGAAAGCGCCCGTCGAGCACGGGCCCCTTCCGCTGGAACACCCGGTTCAGCGCCCGAGCGAGGCGAGCGCCGATGCTCTTCATGCCGCTCGCCAGTGCCTCTTTGTCCTTGGCCTCGACGATCAGGTGAGCGTGATCGCGCTGGAGCGAGTAGTGGACGACGCGAAAGCTGCCGCGCTCGTTCGCTTCGCCGAGCGAGCGCTGGAACTCGCGCACAAGGCGGGCATGGCGGAGCGACGGGAGACCCTGGCGCGCTCGCAGGGTCACGTGGACCGGGCAGGCCCGGAGGATCCGCTCGCGCTCGCGGTGCATCACGCGAGGTCGTGGACCGCGCGCGGCGACCCGCGCCTACGCGCGGACCGCCTCGTCCAGTGTGCAGTCGGTACTCGTCGAGGGCGAGCTGCCTCGGTCGACGCGGCATGCGCCGAAGAATAGGGCGATGTCTTCAAGATACGGACCGACAGCATGGTTAACAGTGCAGACCGGGAACATGGGTGACACATCGACTTAGGGTCCTGGCTCCTTGAAGGAGCCACCCCCCCGGAGAGCGACGGCACTCGTCCACCCCGGGGGCCGAGGAAGCTCCTGGCCGCCGCAGATCGCGGCGCAGCAGCTCAACGACCTTTGGACGGCCGACTTCAAAAGCCAGGTCCCAACGGACTCCCGCCTCGCGGCCCCGACGTTCTACGGGCCGTTGACTCGAGCGCTACAGCGAGAGCGCGGCCTCGAAGCCCGAGTGAATGGCGCCCTCGATGTAGCCGACGCCCGTGGCGTCGCCGACCTCGAGGACGGGCACGCCGGTCTCGCGCAGGCGCGCGGCGGGCTCGGGGTTGGGCTCGAGGCCGGTGGCGAGCAGCACGGTGTCGGCCGCCTCCTCGTACGTCGCAGACGGCGCGCCTTCGCTGCCGGCCACCTCGAAGCGCACGCTCGCGGTGCCGATCTCGAGGACGCGCGCCCGAGTGTGCATTCGCACGCCGTGCTCGCGCAGGTCGTGGAGCGCGCGCCAGCGTCGGGGGTGCGCCATCTCGGCGGCGAGCGTGCGGCCCTCCTCCAGGAGGAGCACGTCGCGGCCGCGCTCCGCGAGGAACTCGGCGAGCTCGGCGCCCACGAGCCCGCCGCCCAGGATCGCGACGCGCTTGCCGAGCGGCATGTACGCCCGCGAGGCCTCGCGCAGCTTCGCGGGATCCGCGGAGATGCCGGTGAGGCGTCCCGCTCGGACGGCGAGGCGGCCCAGCAGGGAGAGCTTGCCCGCGCTGGCTCCCTCGCCGGTGAGAAGCGCGCGCAGATCGTCGCCGTCGAAGACGTGCTCGCGCTCGACGCCGGGCAGCCGCGGCCGCTCGCGCCGCGCACCCAGCGCGGCGATCACCACGTCGGGCCGGAGCTCGCGCACCAGCGCGGGGGTCACCTCCGTGCGCAGGCGGAGCTCGATCGCTGGATCGCGCGCCACCTGCTCGAGCCAGCGCAGCAGCCGCTCGTTCGGCTCGTAGGCGAGCGCCGCGAAGCGCAGCGTGCCGCCGAGCGCGCTCGCGCGCTCGCAGAGCACGACCCGATGGCCGCGCAGCGCGGCCACGCGCGCCGCCTCGACTCCGGCCGGTCCGCCGCCGGCGATCAGCACGCGCTTTGGCTGGACGGCCGCGGCGCGCAGGCGCGCGCTGCGCTCCACCTCTCTCCCCGCCTCCGGGTTCACGGCGCAGCGCACCGCGCGGTCGAAGAAGGCCTGGGCCACGCACGTGTAGCAATAGACACAAGGGCGCACGGAGTCCGCGCGGCCGGCCGCGAGCTTGTTGGGGAGCTCGGGGTCCGCGAGGAGCTTGCGGCCGAAGGAGATCAGGTCGGCCTTGCCCTCGCGAATCAAGCGGTCGCCGAGCTCGGGCTCGATGCGGCCCACGGCGATCACCGGGACGCCCACGCTGCGCTTCATGGCGGCGGCGAAGTCCACGTAGGCGCCCAGCGCGTGAGGGAGCGGGGCGTCGAGGAAGTGAGAGCCCAGGTTGCTCGCCGCGTAGGCGGACACGTGGATCGCGTCGGCCCCCGCTTGCTCGGCGAGTTGCGCCGTCCGGCATGCGGCCTCGAGCGTGATGCCCGCGGGCTCCCCGTACTCGTGGGCGTCGATGCGACACCAGATCGGGAAGTCGGCGCCGGCGCACTGCTTGCACGCGCGCAGCACTTCGCACAAGAGGCGCGCGCGGTTCTCGATCGAGCCGCCGTAGGCGTCCTCGCGGAAGTTCCAGCCTGGGGAGAGGAAGCTCGAGAAGATGTAGCCGTGGGCGGCGTGGAGCTCGACGGCGTCGAAGCCGGCGCGCCGCGCGCGCTCGGCGGCGCTCGCGAAGTCCTCCGTCAGCTGGGCGATGTCCTCGCTCGTCGCGGCCCGGTACTTGCCTCCGGTCCCCGTATTCGCGCCCATCATCAGTTGGAGCTCGGCGGGCGTGAGCTCGCCGAGGCCGCGCGTGTCCAGATGGAAGCGCGGCTCGCTGGGCACCAGCATCGGCCGCCCCTGGCTCACGTCGAGGCGCGCGATCTTGCCGTGGAAGGCGAGCTGGATCGCGATCTTCGCGCCGTGGGCGTGGACGGCGTCCGCGAGCCCACGCAGCCCGGGCAGGAAGCGGTCATCCGAGACGCCGATCTCGTGGGCGCTGTTCGCGCCGCGCGGATAGGCGCAGGAGGTGTTCTCCGTGATCAGGAGCCCTGCCCCACCGCGCGCGCGCTCCTCGTAGTACCGAATCGTCGGCTCGCGCACCGCGCCGTCCGCCTCGACGAGCTCGACGCCCATCGGCGCCATCGCGATGCGATTGCGCAGCGTGAGCGCGCCGATGCGGACGGGCGAGAACAGGTGCGCGAGCAGAGGGCTCCTCAGTACTCGTAGAACATCTGCTGGATGCGCTTCACGTCCTTGGTCTTGGTGAGCGCGAGCTGCAGCAGCACGCGCGACTTCGGCGGATTCAGCTCGCCCGAGGCGACCAGGCCGAGCTTGTCGTCGTCCACCTCGTTGTTGCGGAGCACGAGGCCCATCGGTAGGCGCGTGCTGCGCACCACCACGATGCCCTTCTTCGCCGCCTTGGTCACCGCGTCGAGCGCGGGCGTCGTCATGTTGCCGTCGCCCACGCCGGCGATCACGAGGCCCTGCGCGCCGTTCGCGACCGCGGCGTCGATCAGGTCGGCGCTCATGTTCGCGTGCGCGTAGATCACGTCGACGCGCGGCAGCTTGTCCAGCCCGTCGACCGAGAACTCGGTCGCAGGCCCCTGCTTCTTGTCCATCGGCTGGAACCACTCGACCTTGCCGGTGTGCACGACGCCGGCCGGCCCGCGGTTCAGGCTCTTGAAGGTCTGCACGCTCGTCGTGTCGGTCTTCACCACGTTGCGCGCGTAGTGGATCTCGTCGTTCAGCGCGACGAGCACGCCGCGTCCCCTCGCGCCGGCGCTCGATCGCCGCCGCGACGCCGTTGTAGATGTTGGCCGGGCCGTCGGCGCTCGTCGCCGTCGCCGGGCGCATCGAGCCGACCATCACCACCGGCTTCGCGCTCTTGGTGACGAGGCTCAGGAAGTAGCTGGTCTCCTCGAGCGTGTCGGTGCCGTGCGTGATCAGCACCGCGTCGGTGTCGGCCCCGGCGAGGACAGCGTTCAGCCGCTTCGCGAGCGTGAGCCAGACCGCGTCGTTCATGTCCTGGCTGCCGATGTTCGCGACCTGCTCGCCCGATGATGGCCGCGAGCTTGTCGAGGTTCGGCACCGCCGAGATCAGCGTGTTCACGTCGTAGGCGCCGGACTTGTAGCCGTAGCTCGTCGCGCTGGCCTGGGCGCCGGCGATCGTGCCGCCCGTCGCGAGCACGCGCACGTTCGGCGAGCTTCGCCGTGTCGGCGAGGGCAGCGCTCGCCGCGCCGCTCGCCAGCAAGAGGACCAGACCGAGGAATCGAACACGCATGGGGGCTCCTGAGGCGCCTCGCGGACGCCGGTAACGTGGCTACTTCTTGCGGCCCGGCGCCTTGGCCGGCGCCTTCGCTCTGCGCTGCGAGCTTCTTCGGGATCGCGCGCGCTCGCGCGGCCTCTGCCTTGGCCTTCGCCTTGGCCGCCTCGTACGCCTGCACGTAGCCGCGCGCGACGGCGCGCACCGCGCGGCCGATGTCGTCGTAGACGTGGTCGTCGAGATTCGCGAAGGAGACGCGCACCGACCAATCGGGCGCGTCGAAGCCGCTCGCCGTTCAGCAGCACGATGCCGTGGTCCTCGGCCAGCCGGAACACGATGTCGAGCGGGTGCACGTTCTTCTTCACCCAGCGCGACGACCTCCTCGCCGACGTACTTGCGCATCCAGAACTCGAGGTCGATCAGGCCGTAGTACCAGTCGAAGAGCTCGTTCGTCCTCGACCTCGATGCCGAGCCCCTCGATCGTCGCGCGCACGCGTTGGCGCACGATGCCGATGCAGGCCTTCTGATAGAGCTTCTTCTCGTCCATCAGCTCGTAGAGCGAGAACAGCGCCATCATCACCTGCTGGGGCAGCGACAGGCCGGCGGTGTGGTTCAGCGCCACGTCGCGGCTGTCGGCGACGATGCGGTCGATGAAGCGCGAGCTTGCGCGGCTCGAGCGTCAGCGTGCTGTAGCGCTTGTCGAGCTGCTTCTGGATCTTCTCGGGGTGCTTCGCGATCAGCTCGTCGAACAGGTTGTCCTCGTGCAGCGCGATCACGCCGAGCCGCCAGCCCGTGCAGCCGAAGTACTTGCTGTACGAGTAGACGCCGATCGTGTTGCGCGGGAACGCGCCGAGCAAGCGACCGGAAGCCCGGGCACGAAGGTGCCGTAGACGTCGTCGGTGAGCAGCATCAGGTCGGGCCGCTTCTTCAGGATCGCGCCGATCTTCTCGATCGTCGCCGGCGGCTAGCGCCATCGCGCTCGGGTTGCCCGGGTTCACGACGAAGAACGCCTTGATCTTCGGGATCGAGCAGCTTCTTCAGCTCCGCGTCCGTGAACTGGAAGCGGTTCTCCTGCGGCGCCTGCACGGTCACGATCTTGAGCTCGTAGTCCTCGAGGTGCGGCATCTCGAGGTAGGGCGTGAAGATCGGCGTGCCGAGCGCGATCGTGTCGCCGGCGTTCAGCAGCCGGTTCGCTCTTCAGCGACTTGAAGATGTAGCACATCGCCGCCGTGCCGCCCTCGACGGCGTAGAGCTTGAAGCTGGCCCTTCGGGCGCGGCGCGCCGCACATCGCCCACTGCAGGTACTCGTGCACGATCTGCTCGTTGTGCACGAGCATGCGGTCGGGCACCGGGTAGTTGTCGCCGATGATCGAGTCGACCAGCTCGTGCACGAAGGCGTCGGCGTCGAAGCCGAACTTCTCGACGGCCCAGGGCACCATGCGCGCGAGGAAGTCGGCGCCGGCTGCGTCGGCGTGCTTCGCGAGCCAGGCTCTCGAGGCGCCCCGCGATCCCGCGGCGCCTTCGGCATGCCGCCGACGCCGGGCGGCAGGTCGAGCACGCGCTTGCTCTCGGTGATCGCGAACTGTCCGAGCAGGAAGAACGCCTCGCGCGGCTCGGTGGCGATCCAGTTCGGGTTGCCGCGACCGGCGTTCAGGTAGGCGACCGACGGAATCGCCGGCGGCCTTGCTCGCCGCCTTGGCGAGGAAGTCCTTGATCTCGAACGGGCTCAGCGTCTCGTAGTGGCGAAGCGTGACGGCGTCCATGTCGGCCTCCGTGGGCAGGAGCGACGTCTAGACCACCACAGCGATCTCGCACCATCAGCAGCACGATCACCATGCCGAAGATCGTGAGCAGCGTGTTGCCGACGGCGTACGGCATGCCATAGCCGAGCGCCGGCACCTTGCTCTTCGCCGCTTCCTGGATCATGCCGAGCGCGGCGGTGGTCGTGCGCACGCCGGCGCAGACGCCGAAGAGGATCGCGGGGTGGAACTTGAAGACGTAGTGACCGATCAGGATCGCGGCGATCAGCGGCAGCGATGTGGCGACGATCCCCCACAGGAAGAGACTGACGCCCGACCTGCTGGAGGCCGGCCACGAAGCCGGGGCCGGCGTTGATGCCGACGACGGCGATGAACACGTTCAGGCCGAGCGTGTTCATCAGCCAGAGCGCCGGCGCCGGGATGTAGCCGAAGGTGGGCCGGACCGTCCGCAGGTACCCGAGCAGCAGGCCCGCGAGCAGGGCGCCGCCCGAGGTCGAGAGGCTGATCGGGATTCCGTTCCACCCGTAGCTCAGCGCACCGACGAGGCCGCCCAGAGCGACGCCCACGCCGACGAAGGCGAGATCGGTCTCCTCGGCCCGGCGATCGGCGTGACCGAGCGCGGCGACCGCCGCGTCCACGTGCCGCTGGCTGCCACCGATGTGCAGCACGTCGCCGCGCAGGATCTCGGTCTCGGGAAGCACCGGGATCTCGATCAGATTGCGCGTGATGCTGCGCAGGTAGACGCCGCGCGCGAAGGGCTCGTCGGCGAGCTGCCGCACCGTCTTGCCCGAGTGCTCCTTGCTGCGCACGAAGAGATCGACGGCCTCGGCGCGCATGTCGAGCAGCGCCGCGTCTTCGACCTCGGGCACGACCGCCTCGACGCGCTCGACCAGGGCGGGGCGCGGGCCGGAGATGCTGACGACGTCGCCGTCCTGGAGCACGGTGTCTCCGTCGGCCTCGATCAAGCGGTCGCCGCGCCGCACGCGCTCGACGAAGATGCGCAGACCCGGGAACAGCTCGCGCACCGGCTCGCCCGTGAGGCCGCTCGCGCTCGAGATTCGGTAGGCGCGCAGCTCGATGTGGCGGTACGTCGAGAGGACGCCGGGCATGGCGCCGGCGACGCCGCCACCGAGCTGCTTCTCGTACTCCGCGCACGCCGCCGGCAGGTCGACGCCGATCAGCTTCGGACCGAGCGTGGCCAGCAGGATCGCCGAGCCGATCGTGCCGAAGATGTAGGTGACCGCATAGCCGACTGGAATCGCGTCGACATATCCCTTCGCCGCTTCGGCGGAGAGCCCCGCGCGCGCGATCTGAGTCGGTCGCGACGCCGATCGACGCGGAGATCGTCTGCGAGCCTGCGTACAGGCCGACGGCGTAGCCGACGTCGAGGCCGGCTGCGAGCGCGCACACGTACGGCACGATCAGACACAGCGCGAGCACGACCAGGGAGAACACGATCTGGCGCGGGCCTTCCTTGGCGAGGCCGCGGAAGAACTGCGGGCCGACGCCGTAGCCGACCGCGAACAGGAACAGCAGGAAGAAGGTCGACTTGATCGGGCCCGGCACCTCGATGCCGAGCTGACCGATCGCGATCGCCGCGAGCAGCGTGGCGGTGACGCTGCCGAGCGAGAAGCCCGCGAGCTTCTTGGGCCCGATCGAGAAGCCGAGCGCGAGGGATGCGAAGACGCGCGAGCTCGGGGTACGCGCGAAGCGTCTCGACCAGCCAGCTCCAGATGCCCATGAGAACCCCCCCGTGGCGTCGGCGAGCTGCCTGCCTCCGCCGCGTTCGTCCAGAGTCTGGCATGATGGAATGCCCGTAGGCGACTGGCGGCGAATCTTCATAGGAGTGACCCATGGACTGGCTGCTCGGGGCGTTGCGCGCCCATCCAGAGCTCCCACTCTTCCTCACGCTGGCGTTGGGATATGCCCTCGGGACGCTGAGGCTCGGCGGGATCCAGCTCGGCTCGGTGATCGGCGTACTCCTGGTGGGCGTCGCGGTCGGGCAGCTCGGCATCCCGGTCTCGGAGGATCTGAAGAACGCCTTCTTCCTGCTCTTCCTGTTCGCGATCGGCTACAAGACCGGACCCCAGTTCTTCCGTGGCCTGCGCGGCACCGGTCTCTCCCAGGCGGCGCTCACGCTGCTCCTGTGCGGGACCGGGCTCGCGACGACCTACGTCATCGCGCATGCCTTCGGCTTCGACGCCGGCACCGCGGCGGGCATGATCGCTGGAAGCCTCACCGAGTCGGCGGCCGTCGGAACCGCGGACGGCGCGATCGCGCGCCTGGGCCTCGAGCCCGCCGCCGCCGAGGCGCTCACGAGCCGCGTCGCCGTCGCGTTCGCCGTCAGCTACCTGGTCGGCCTCCTCACGACCATCTTCGTGCTGACGCGCGTCGCGCCGCGACTGCTGCGCGTGGATCTCGCCGACGAGTGCCGGAAGCTCGAGCAGGAGATGGGCGTCGAGCGCGAGGAGGCCGGCGTCCGCTCGGCCTACTTCCAGTTCATCGCGCGCGCCTACGAGGTGCCGCCGCAGCTCGCCGGGCGGCGGGTCGGCGAGCTCGAGAAGCTCTTCGCGGGCGAGCGCGTGTTCGTGGAGCGCATCCGGCGCGCCGGCCGGCTGATCGACCCGACGCTCGACCTGAGCCTCCTCGCCGGCGATCGCGTCGTGCTCTCCGGCCGGCGCAGCGTCCTCGTCGGCGACGGGAATCCACTGCGCGCGCACGAGGTCGAGGATCCCGAGCTCCTCGACATCCCGATCGTCGCGGTCGACCTGGTGCTCACCAACAAGCAGTTCGCGAACCGCAGCCTCAGCGAGCTCGCCGAGGAGGCCGGTGGGCGCGGCGTGTTCCTGCGCAAGTTGACGCGCGCGGGGCAGGAGCTGCCCTCCTCGCCTGGCACCGTGCTCGACACGGCGACGTGCTTTCGGTGACGGGGGCGCAAGAAGCACGTCGACGAGGTCGCGCAGCGCGTCGGCTATGCCGAGTGGCCGACCGAGAAGACCGACATGGTCACGGTCGGTCTCGCGATCGTGATCGGCGGCCTGATCGGGCTGCCCGGCGCTCCAGCTCGGCCGCATCGAGCTCGGCCTGTCGAAGGCCGTGGGCGCGCTGCTCGGCGGCCTCGTCGCGGGCTGGCTGCGCACCGTGAACCCGCGCTTCGGGCGGATTCCGGAGCCGGCGCTCTGGATCTTCGACTCGCTCGGCCTGAACGTCTTCATCGGTCTCGTCGGAATCTCGGCCGGGTCCGCGCTTCGTGCGAGGGTCTGCGCGAGTCGGGCCTCGCGCTCGTGCTCGGCGTCCGTGCTCGTCACGACGCTCTCGCTGGTCGTCGCGCTGCTCGCGGGCCGACACCTGTTCCGCATGCACCCGGGCATCCTGCTCGGCGTCTGCGCAGGCGCATCCACCTCCGCGCCCGGCCTCGCGGCCGTGCAGGATGTGGCGAAGAGCCGGATTCCGACGCTCGGCTACGGCGTGAGCTACGCCGTCGGCAACGTGCTGCTCGCGCTCTGGGGCTCGGTGATCGTCGTGCTGATGAGCTGAGCGCGGGGAGCGCCGCTACGCGCGCAGGTGCTCGCGCGCGAAGTCGAGGCCGCGGCGGAAGTCGTCGGCATCCGCATAGCGCTCGGAGAAGACCAAGTGGGTCGCGCCCACTCGGGCGAGCGCGTGCGCTCGGGCCGTCGCGGCCGCCGGGTCCTTGCGCGAGAAGCCCGCGAGCACCACCACCGCCGGCGCGGGCTTGCCCGCCTCGGCGAAGCGCGCGCGCAGCTCTGCGATCGGCGCCTCGAGCTCGCGCGGGTCGCGCAGCATGGGCAGCCAGCCGTCGGCGAAGCGCGCGGCGCGCGCGAGCGCGTGCGGCGCCGCGCCGCCCACGTAGATGGGCGGCCGCGCCGGCCGCGGCAGGAACAGGAAGCGCTGACCGTGGGCCTCTACCTCGTCGCTCGCGAAGCAGCGCACGAGGAAGTCGAGCGCCTCGTCGGTGAGCCGCCCGCGCTGCGCGCGCGGCACGCCGAGCGCGCGGAACTCGGGCGCCATCCAGCCCACGCCCACACCCAACAACAGCCGGCCCGAGGAGAGCTCCTGCACGGTGGCGATGGCCTTCGCGGTCGGCAGCGGCGGCCGGTACGGCAGGTTGATCACGCCCGTGCCGAGGCCGATGCGGGAGGTGGCGCCCGCCAGGAAGGCGAGCGTGGCGAGCGGGTCGAGGTAGCGCCCGCCGCTGCCCTCCGCGTCGTCGGGGGGAATCGCGAGGTGGTCCTGCACCCAGACGTCGTCGAGGCCCGCCGCCTCGGCGGCGCGCGCGCAGGCGAGCAGCGTCTCGAGTCGCGACTGCGGCCCCATCGAGCGCAGCGCGATGCCGAGCCTCACGCAGCGAGCCGCAGAGGCAGTTTCGTCACGCCGCGGAACACCGGGCTCGGATGGAGCGGGAGCTCCGCCGGCGCCCGCGAGCTCGAAGGCGCGCGTGTGGCGCAGGAGCGCCTCGATCGCGACGCGCGCCTCGAGGCGAGCGAGGTTCGCCCCGATGCAGTAGTGGGGCCCGAAGCCGAAGGCGATGTGCGGGTTCTTCTCGCGCAGCGGGTCGAAGCGCTCCGGCTCCTCGAACACCTTGGCGTCGCGGTTGGCGGAGCCGATCCAGCAGAGCACGAAGTCGTCCGGCCGCACCTCGACGCCGTGAAGCGTCGCGGCGACGCGCGCTCGCCGCGGCGCGAACTGCACCGGCGAGGAGTGGCGCAGCGTCTCCTCGATCGCGCCCGCCACGAGCGACGGCTCGCGCCGCAGCCGCTCCTGCCAGGCGGGGTCCGCGCACAGCTCGAGCGCGGCGTTGCCGATCAGCGTGGTCGTCGTCTCGTTGCCCGCGACGAGCAGCAGGATCAGCATCTGCAGCATCTCGTCGTGGGAGAGGCGCGAGCCCTCGTGCTCGGCCTGCACGAGCCCGGTCATCAGGTCCTCGCGCGGCGCGCGTTTGCGCTCCTCGGCCAGCGGGATCAGGTAGGCGCGCATCTCCTGCTGGAGGGCGCGCTGCTTGCGCAGGCGCTCGGGATCGACCGCGCCCAGGAAGGCCACGCCGAGGTTGGCCACCAGGCGATCGGACCAAGCCTTGAAACGCGCGCGATCCTCGACCGGGATCCCGATCATCTCGGCGATCACCGTGACGGGCAGCGGATAGGTGAGCGCCTGCACGAGGTCGGCCTCGCCATTCGCGACCGCCGCGGCGACCAGCTCGTCGGCGAGCGCGCGCAGGCGCGGCTCGAGCCGCTGGACGATGCGGGGCGTGAAGGCCTTGTTCACCAGGCTGCGCAGGCGCGCGTGCACGTCGCCGTCGCTACCCAACATGGTGGGCGGAAACGGGCTTCCTCGCCGAACGCCGCCCGCAGCTGCGCGCTGGGCGTCATGTCGTTCGAGAAGCGCTCGTCGTCGCGCAGCGTCGCCTGCACGTCGTCGTAGCCGAACACCGAGATCACGCGCAGCGGGAGCCCCGCGTGGAGCAGCGCCGGGTGCTCGGCGCGCGCGCGCGCGTAGAGCGCATAGGGATCGCGGCGCACGCCGGGATCGAGCGGATTGAATGCGAAAGGCGTGGACACGGGCGGGCTCCGGGCTGCGCGCCGCTCACCGTAGCAGCTCGCGAGCCGCGGCCCCGGCTACGGTGCGAGGCTCGAGCGCGCCGTGATGCCCCAGCGGCCGTTGCGCAGGGTCACCACGTAGAACGAGTCGATCTCGTCGACCTTCGCGCCGCCCGCCCGGAAGCGGGCGAAGCGCGCGGCGATGTGCACCTTGTTGATGCTCTTCTGGACGACGCGGCGGCTGACCCAGCTGGCGTAGTCCCAACCGTGCTGCTCGAGGGCGAGCGAGCCCAGGTATTCGCCCGGGTTGGCGAACACGGTCACCGTATTGCCGGCGATTCGGACGTGCGGGAAATGCAGGGTGGCGACGAGGGCCTTCCCATCCGAGGCGTTGTAGGCGGCAAGAAAGTCGTCGAGCACGCGCATCGCGCTCTTCTCGGGGCTCCCCACTTGCGCGCCGCCGCCGAGCGGCGCGAGGACGAGGACGAGCGCGAGCAGCGCGACCCGACTCCGCCGACGTCGCGTCACCCGCTCCTCCGCTAGGGCGCGAAGCTCGAACGCGCCTGGATGCCCCAGCCGTCGTCCGCCTTCGTCACGATGTAGAGCGAGTCGTAGCTCGCGATCGCGCTGCCGTCCTCGCGGAAGCGGGTGAAGCGCACCGCGAGGTGCACCTTCTCGGGGCTGCTCTGCACGACGCGGCGCTCGTCCCAGCGGCTGTGGTGCCAGCTCGTGTCCTTCACGAAGCGGTCGAACTCCATGCCCGCGGCGAAGGCGGCCGCATCGGGGAAGATCGCGACCCGCCCGCTCGCGAAGCGCACGTGGGGGAAATGCAGCGTCGCCGCCATGCGCTCGGCATCGCGCGCGTTGAAGGCGGCCATGAACGCGCCGAGCACGCCGAGCGCCGCCTGCTCGGCGGCCGGGTCGCGCTCGGCGCGCAGTGGCGCGGCGACGAGCAGGCTGGAGAGCGCGAGCGCCGCAGCGAGCCGCGCGCGGCGCCACGACCTCACAGCTTGGCTCGCGGCGCGACTCGCGTGTGGGTCACGGCGTCCATCGGGAACTCGGCGCCGCCCTCGCGCGCGAGCTCGAAGAACTCCGGGCCGAAGGGGTTCTGTCCGCGGATCGGCATCGAGCCGCGGCGGATCGTCCAGTCCTTGGGCGCGAGCTCTGCCGCGCGCACGAAGTGCCGCTCGGCCGCCTCGACGCGCCCGCGGCGATGCAGATCCCAGGCGAGCGCGCGCTCGGCGCGCGCGAGCTGGGTGTCCGCGCTCGGCAGCTGCTGGTACTTGCGCACCTCGTCCGCCGCGAGCGCGCCCTTGCCCTCGCGCACCCAGGCGCGCACGAGCTCGAGGTAGGGGCCCGAGGCCTTGCCGTGGAATTGGGTGAAGGTGTCGGTCCCGAACTGGTTGTCCTGCGGACGCACGATCGTGCCGCGCTCGTCGATCCAGATCATGGTGGGGACGTTCACGATGTGGAAGCGCTCCGCGACGACGTGCTCGGTGTCGAGCAGCGAGGGGTGGGTCGGCCGCGCGCGCTCGACGAAGGGGCGCGGCTCCTCCGCGTTCCGATCGAGCGCCACCGTGATCGGCACGAACCCGTGCACGCCGAGCTCCTCGTACAGTGCCTGCCAGACCGGCAGGTCCTCCCGACAGCCTCACCAGGACGCATACGCGATCAGCAAGACCTTCTTGCCGCGATACTGCGCGAGGCTGTGCGTGCGCCCCGAGAAGTCGGGGAGCGTGAAATCTGGAGCGGTGAGACCGCGCAGCGCGGCCGTGCGATCGTCGACGCCGGTGCCGAGCGCCGCGACGCGCTCCCCGAGCTCGAGCGCGAGGGGCCGGCCGGTCACGCGCGCGAGCTCCTCGAGGTCGATGCCCCCGCGCGACGCGAGCGCGGCGCGGTCGCGCACCGGGAAGCAAAGCTCCCCGCGGCACAGGCCCTCGGGCTTGAGCGCGTAGCCGAGCTTCTCCTCCACCGCGCCGCTCGCGAGCCGCACGCGACTCTCGGCGATCTCGGCGGTGAGCTCGCGAACCTCCCCGTCTTCGATCAGGCGGAACGCTTCGCTCACGCTCTGCTCCCGAGTTCGGGGAGCATCCTACGCCTCCGAGCCCGCGCGGCAAGCGCCCGCCGTCCCCGAGCGCAAGCCGCGATACAGTGCCCGCACATGTCCGAAACGCGCGCCGCGTTCCACGGCTGGCGCATCGTGGGTCTCGGCGCGGCGCTCTACGCGCTCGGGCCAGGTCTGCTCGAGGCGTACGGCTTCATGGCCACGCCGCTCGCGAGCGAGCTCGGCATCTCGAATCAGAGCTTCGGCGTCGGGATGTCGATCTTCGTGCTCGCCTTCGCGACCGCCGCGCCGGCAATCGGCTGGCTGCTCGATCGCGGGCCCTTCCGCACCACGCTGCTCGTTGCGGTCGCCTGCATGGGGGCGGGCCTGCTCGGCCTGGCGCAGAGTGGGAGCGCAAGCGCGCTCGGGGCCTGGATCGCGCTCGCCGCGCTGGGCATCGGCGCCTACGGCCAGCTCGGTCCGCCCGTGATGGTGGCCAACTGGTTCCGCCTGCGGCGCGGCCGTGCGCTGGGGATCGCGACCCTCGGCTACAGCGTTGCCGGCATGTCGATGCCTTTCCTTGCCGCGTTCCTCCTGGATGCGCTCGGCTGGCGCGACACGATTCGCACGCTGGCCTGCGGTGCGGCCTTGGTGCTCGTGCCGGCGATCGCGAGCTTCGCCGTGCGGCGCCCGGAGGACGTCGGCCAGACGGTGGATGGGCTTCCGAGCGAAACGGGGAGCGCTACCGCCGAGCCGGACGGCGGCGCGAGCGAGCTGGGCGCGGTGCTGCGCTCGCCCAACTTCTGGTTGTTGGGCGGCGGCCTCGCCATCGCCACCAGCGCGGCCCTCGGCGGCGTCTTCCTCGTCAGGCACTTCGAGAGCCTGCGCATGCCGCACGCGGAGGTGCGCTGGGTGCTCGGCGCGATGTCGTTCGGCGCGCTGCTGGGCCGCATCAGCGTCGGCTGGCTGCTCGACCGCTCGAATCCGCGCTGGGTCGCGAGCTGCGTGATCGCGGCGCAGGCGCTCGGCTGGATCGGGGTCTCGTATGCGCAGAGCTTCGCCCAGTTCCTCGCGCTCGCCGTGCCAGCCGGGATGGGCGCGGGAGGCTTCGGCGTCTCTGCCCCGGTGCTGCAGGCCGCCTGCTTCGGACCGCGCGTGATGGGGCGCGTGACGGGGCTCCACGGCCTGATCGGCCTCCCCTTCTTGCTGACGGGCACCCCGCTCGCGGGCCGGGCGGCCGACGAGCTCGGCAGCTTCCCGCCCGTGTTTCGCGGCCTGGCGGTCGTGGTCGTGGTGGGCGCGGCCCTGGTCGCCTGCGTGCGCGTGCCGGGCGCTCCGGGCGCGACGGCGCGGTAGAGTGCACGCCTCGTGGAGGAACCATGTCCGAGTCCAAACCCGCCGCCAGTCTTCCCAACGCCGACGTGCTCGCGCAGCTGATGGCGCAGAACCCGCCCAAGAGCGCCCTCGAGATGCGCACGATGCTCGACGGCCTGGCGGGCTTCATGAACGCCGACGCGCCCGAAGTGGGCGCGCTGCACGAGCGCGTGCCGGTGGCGGGCGGCTCCTTCACCGCGGACATCGCGGTGCCCAAGGGCGCGGGGCCCTTCCCGGTGCTCGTCTATCTCCACGGCGGCGGCTGGGTGGCCGGAAGCCCGCGCACGCACCGCAAGCTCGCCCTCCGCTTCGCGGAGGCCGGCTACCTGGTCGTGAACGCCGACTACCGCATGGCCCCCGAGCATCCGTTCCCGACGCCCTTCGAGGATTGCGTGGCCGCCGTGAAGTGGGCGGCCAAGGAAGCCGGCCGCTTCGGCGGCGACGCGACGCGCCTCGCCGTGGGCGGCGATTCCGCCGGCGGCAATCTCTCCGCCGCCGTGGCGGCCGCGCTCGCCTCCGAGCCGGGCGCTCCGAAGCTGCGCGCGGCGCTCCTGATCTACGGCGTCTTCGACTTCGCGCGGCTGGGCGAGCCGGTGCCGGGCATCGAGCCGATGCCGGGCGTCTCCCCCGAGCTCGGCGACCAGATGATGGAGCTGATGGTGGGCTCGTATCTGGGGGCGAAAGCCGGGCGCGCGCCGAAGCTGCGCGACCCGCGCGTCTCTCCGCTCCATGCGGCCGCGAAGCTCCCGCCGAGCCACATCGTGTGCGGCACTGCGGACCCGCTGATCGCGCAGGCGCGCGCGCTGCGCGACGCGCTGGCGAGCGCGGGCGTTGCCCACGAGTACTTCGAGGACGCGGGCATGCCGCACGGCTATCTGCAGATGGAGTTCCTGCCCGCGGCCCGGCCCGCCATCGAGCGCATGGTGAAGTTCCTGGGCGCGAGGTTGGGCTGAGCGCGGGCGCCCCCGCCGGCGTGGCGAGCAGGGCGATGGAGGCGCTCCCCTCTCTCGAGTTCGGCGACGAGTACTTCCGCGCCCCGCAGGCGACGCTCGCTCGCCTCATTCGCGCGGGAGCGCGCGCGGCCCACATCCCTCGGCTCGGGACCCGCATGCTGCTGCGCTACGCCGACGTGCACGCCGCGTTGCTCGACCGGCGGCTCGGCGCCATGGGCGTGCGCTACTACGAGCAGCAGGGCTGGACCTCCGGGCCCTACGTCGACTGGGTGCGCCGCACGATCGTGTTTCTCGATCCTCCGGATCACGATCGCCTGCGCGCGCTGTTGGGGCGCGCCTTCTCGCCGCGCCAGGTGGCGCGCGTGCGCCCGATCGCGGAGCAGATCGCGGAGCGCCTGGCGAGCGCCGCCGCCGAGCGCGGGGAAGTCGATCTCTACGACGCGTTCGCCCAGCGGCTGCCGCTCCAGGTGATCTGCGAGCTGCTGGGCATCCCGTCGGTGGACCACGATCGCGTGCACGACTGGACGGCGGCGCTCTCGCTCGCCACCGCCTACCCGACGCCCGAGGCGCGCGTCGCCGCCGATCGCACCATGCTCGAGATGAACGACTACACGCTGGATCTCATCGCCGAGCGCCGCCGCGAGCCGAAGGACGACCTGCTCACGGCGCTGATCGCTGCGGAGGAGGCGGGCGACCGGCTCTCGCCGGACGAGCTCGTCGCCATGCTCGTCCAGCTCCTGTACGCCGGGCACGAGACCACCCGCAACCTGATCGGCAACGGGCTCTTCACCCTGCTCGAGCATCCCGAGCAGCTCGCGCGACTGCGGAAGGATCCCGCGCTCGCCGCGAGCGCCGTGGAGGAGATGCTGCGCTACGAGCCGCCGATCATCTTCCTGTCGCGGGTGGCGCTCGAGGACGTGGAGCTCGGCGGCGTCGCCTTCCGGGCGGGCGAGCTCCTCCAGCTCTCGCTCGCCTCGGCGAACCGGGACCCCGAGCGCTTCGCCGAGCCGGACCGCTTCGACGTCGGCCGCGAGGACAACCGCCACGTCACCTTCGGCTTCGGCATGCACTTCTGCACGGGCGCGGCGGTCGCCCGCATGGAGGGCCGGGTCGCGTTCGAGACCCTGCTGCGCCGCTTCCGCGCGATCGACCACGCCGGCCCCCGCCCGCGCTGGGCGACCGACACCGCGCTCCGCACCCTCGAGCGCTTCCCCCTCCGCCTCACCCCGGCTTGAGGCTTCGCGCCGCACCGTCTCCTTCTTCCAGAGTCTTGGGCGCGCCTCGATGGCGCGCCCAAAACGCCCCTGATTTGATCCCCCAGTCGCCGGTCGCCCAAGCGTCGATGAGTGCGAGGCGGCCGGGCGGCGGGGGCGGGCAGCGGCGAGGTAAAGCGCAGTGGGGCCACTCGTCGTGGGCCAACTCACTGGCACACACCGCCCCCCTCACGGCTCGTGCGCGCTTGGTTGGGCGAGCCACGAGCCGCGGCCCGCGCCCCCCCGGCCGCCTCGCTTACCCGCCCCGCTGCCCCACCCAGGTCCCGCGCGTTACCTTGCTCGCCTGCGGAGGCGGCTGTGGCGATCCCGTTCCCCTCGCTCGCGTTCTTCGAGGCCCTGCGCAAGCGCACCACCGAGGACGCGGTGCGCTTCGAGAAGCTCGGCTACTGCGACACGACCTTCGGCGTGAAGACGGACCGCGAGCTCTACGCCGTGCGCTTCGAGGTCTACGAGTGCGTGGGCGTCGAGCAGCGCGCGGATGCGCGCGGCCTCGACTTCGTGCTGGTCGCGCCCACGGCGATCTGGAAGCGCATGCTGCGCGCCATCCTGGCGAACGCGGGCGCGGACGCCGAGCACACGCTGAACACGCTCTCCCACATCGGCGACCGGATCCAGGTCGAGTACGAGGACGCCGAGGGCCACGACAAGTTCTACCGCTTCATGGCGACGATCCAGGAGTTCTTCGACCAGGCCCACCACCTGGACGTCGACCTGCGGGACTGACTCATGTCGTACATCGCACCCAAGGATTTCGCGACGGATCCGGCGATCGTCCAGAAGCTGATGAAGGTGCTGGGCGGCGAGCTCGATCTCAGCTGGATGCAGCGCAGTCCGCAGCCCATCCACGCGCGCCCGTCCAACCCGCGCCGCGGCCTCACGAACGACGACATCAACCAGGGCGTCTACTCGTCCGATCGGCTCCCCGAGATCGTGCGCCACAACTTCTCGATGGCGCCGCGCGGGGCGTATCTGCCGCCCGGCCTGCCGTCGCTCGGCTACCGATTGAATCGCAAGTCGGAAGTGTGGGCGGACAACGCCGCGCGCCTCTTCGAGGAAGGCAAGGCGCGCCACTGGGCGCCCGCCCACGCCGTTCCCTGGGAGACGCTCCGCGAGAGCGGCTACGGCGAGCGCGAGGCTGCGGCCTGGCGCCAGATCGCCACCGAGCTGATCTCGATCGGCCTCGTGACCGGCGACGTGCCGGCCTATTGGGAACACCAGATGAACCAGGAGTTCCACGAGGTGAAGTACCTGCTCTGCGTCCAGATGCTGGACGCGGCGCGCACCTCGGAGGCCTGGCGCAAGCGCGCCCTCTACGGCGACGGCGGGCTCGGCGTCGACTGCCCGGAGCTCGGCGAGCTGCTCAAGATGGTGGCGCAGTCGGGGACCTACCCCGCCGCGTCAGCCTCGATGAACCTGATGCTCTACTCGTTCGTGATGACGCTCGGCGCCCATCTGGAGTGGGCCGCCAGGAATCTTGCCGACTCGTTCCTGGGCGCTCACCTCGCGCAGGACTCCTCGCGCTTCGTGGCCTACGGAATCGACCACCTGCGCCTGCTGTTGCGCGCGCGGCCGAACGAGGCGACGAGCCTGAACGGCCACCTCGACCTGATGGAGAACGGCCTGATCGGCTGGCTGGGTGCGCGCGCGCACTTGGAGCCCCTGGTCGTGCTCTCCGGCGGGTTCGCGCCGGTGCGCGCGCACTACGAGCGCAGCGCGCGCGAGTACTTCGAGCGCTGTGAGGCGGCCGGTCTCGGCGATCGGCGCGAGCGCAGCCCGCTCGGCAAGTTCCTCTCCCTGCTGGCCTAGGAGAAGCCATGTCCTATTACGGCTCGACGGATTGGACCGCGAACGACGACCTGATCCTGCGCATGAAGGACATCAAGAAGGGCAACCTCGAGCTCGACTGGCTGCGCACGGGCGGCGAGCGCGTGCGAGCGAACGCCGAGAACCCGCGGCGCGGCTTCACCTACCTCGACTGCAACGTCGGCGCCTATGGCGAGGATGCCCTCCCGGAGATTCCGCGCGGCCCGCGCGGCGCCGCGCCCCGAGGCGCCCCCTACGACGTGGCCGGCCAGGCCGACCTCTCGCCCGAGCTGAACCGCAAGAGCGACGTGTGGGCGTACAAGGTCTCGTCCTTCTACGAGGAGGCGATGTCGCGCCAGTGGAACGCCACCACCGACATCCCCTGGGCGAACCTCGAGCACGAGGACCGGCCCCAGGAGCTCGAGATCGCCTTCGCCCAGCTCTGCACCTTCTTCACCGAGGTGGAGCTCATCGCCACCGACCTGCCGGCGAAGTGGGCCTGGCGCATGAACAACCAGTTCCACGAGGTGAAGCACTTCATCGCCACCCAGGCGATCGACGAGGCGCGCCACGCCGAGGTGTTCCGCAAGCGCGCGCTCGCCGGCGGCGTGGGCCTGCTCGAGGCGTTGCCCCAGGCCGAGCACTCGCTGAAGGCGATCCTCGACGGCGACACCTACAGCGAGGCCAGCGCCTTCATGCACCTGCTCGCCGAGGGCAACGTGCTCACCATGTTCCGCTTCAGCGAGTTCATCTCGCCGACCGCGACCGACAAGCGCATCTTCCAGCTCGTGATGCAGGACGAGGCGCGCCACGTCTCCTACGGCCTGCAGCACCTCAAGTGGATCATCGACCACACCCCGGAGCGGAAGGAGCAGATCCACGCCGCGCTCGACGAGGCCGAGGCCTTCTCCCTCGCCCAGTTCGACTCGGCGCTCTTCGAGGCCATGATCGTGCTGGCGGGCGAGGGCACGAAGCCCGAGAACATCAAGCGCGGGATCGAGATCGTGGGCGGGCTCCAGGTGAAGCAGGTGAACGAGTACTTCCATCGCCTGCGCCGCGCTGGCTTCGAGGAGCGCATCCCGCGCTCGAAGTTCAACGACATGCTGGCGCAGATGGGCGCCTTGACCGGCGCAGCCAGCAAGGGCGTGAACTAAGGGGACGGTCCTACTTGGCGGTGACTTACGGGGACACTCGTCCATGGACGAGTGTCCCCGTAAGTCACCGCCAAGTAGGACCGTCCCCTATCTTCCGCCGGTGCGTCTCCTGCTCTCGCTCTGCGCGCTGGCGCTTGCAGCCTGCGTGGTCGCGCCGCCGCCGCCTGCGGCGCTCGAGCTCGTGCCCGCGACGCCGGCCGAGCGCGCCCTCGAGACGCGGCGCTTCGACACGGACGACGAGGCCGCGGTGCTGGCGGGCTGCGCGCGCGTCCTGCGCGCGCACGGCTTCCGCAACGCGGCGCAGGAGCCCGCCCTCGGCGTGATCGTCGGCGCGAAGGAGGAGAGCGCGGCGCCGCGCTCGGAGCTCCGCGCCGCGATCGCGACGCGGCCCGCCGGCGAATTCGGCGGCCAGGTGGAGGTGCGCGTCACGTTCCAGCGGCTCGTCTGGGACGCGCGCGGGCGAGAGACCGAGCGCGCCGGCGTGCGCGAGGCGCAGGAGTATCAGGGCTTCTTCCGGGAGCTCGCGAGCGAGCTCGCGCTCGAGGCGCGCCCGCTGTGAAAGCGGTGCTGCTGGCCTGCGGGCTCGCCGCCGCGAGCGCGGCGAACGCCGAGGTCCCGCTCGCCGAGATCGCGGCGACGAGCGAGCCCGCGGTCGCGCTTGTGCACCGCCGCGAGTTCGAGAGCGACGATCCGGCGCGCGCCGGGCGCGTGGCCGTGGCGACGCTCCAAGACCTGGGCCTCGCGCTCGAGTCGGCCGACGCCGCGAGCGGGACGATCGTGGCCTCCAAGCTCGACGGCCACGCGCTCCGGCTGCGGGTGACCCTGCGCCCCGCGAGCGCGACCCAGATCGGTGTCGAGGTGCGGGTCGAATACGGCGAGCGACCGATCCCCGACCCGGGGCCCGCCGAGCGCTTCTTCGCCGCCTTCGAGCGGGCCCTCTTCCCCGAGCCCGAGCTCGGCGAGTAGGGACCCCTCGGTTACAGCGGCAACCCCATGTGGATGTCCTCGGGCTCGCGCGCGAAGAGCGTCTCGTTCGGCGTCGCCAGCGGCTCGAAGCCCCGTCGCCTGTAGAAATCGACGGTCGCTCGCGTCGGCGTCGCCGAGACGTACAGCCGGCGCGCTCCGTCCGCGCGCGCCCGCCGCACGACCTCGTCGGTGAGCGCGCGACCGATCCCCTGGCTGCGCTGCGGCCGGGTCACGTGCAGAACCGCGAGCGTCGCAGGCTCGTCGCGCAGCGAGCGGTCGTAGAGTGCGACGCCCAGGAGGAGGTCGCCGTCGAATGCCCCGAGCAGCACACCGCCGCGCTCCACGAGCCTCGTCCAGGCGGCGATGTAGCGCTCCACGGGGGCTCCGCCGGGCTCTCCCCAGCGTGGCGCGTGGATGTTCACGTCGACCAGCAGGAGGACGCCGTCCCGCGACCGGTATTGCTGGGTGATCTCCTCCGAGCGATCGATCTCCGCGATCCTGCCGAGCTCGCCGATCTCCATCTCACGCATGCTCGTCATGCGTCCCTGGGACCTCGGCGCGCTCCGTCTCAGCAGCAGCTCTCTGCGGATGCCGAGCGAGCGACGACGCCGGCAGCGGACAGGAACTCCTTCACGCCCGGCCCGCCACGCAGGCGCACCCAGAGCGCGCCCTCCTCCGGCTCGAGCTCGAGCTCGAGCCGGAAGAAGGGGCAGCAGCGCCGCTCGAGCAGGAGCCACTCGAGCGACTCTTGCGCGAGCGCCGGCGTCGCGGGCAGCTGGAGCGCGTAGCCGTCGGGCAGCTCTCGCACGGAGCGGGCCTGCGGCACCAACGCTCCGGCGAGCGCTGCGCGCCGTGTGCGCTCCGCGGCCGAGAGCGCGTCGAGATTGCACGCGATCACGGGGGGTCGCGCGTCTGCCATCGTCAGCTCACCCGCACGAGCTGCTTGCCGAGGTTCTTGCCCTCGAAGAGGCGCAGGAGCGCGCGCGGGGCGTTCTCCAGGCCCTCGACGACGTCTTCCTGATGCACGAGCTCGCCCTCCGCGAGCCAGCGCGCGAGCTCGGCGCGGCCCTGGGCAAAGCGCGCGGCGTAGTCGATCACGATGAAGCCCTCCATGCGCGCGCGCTGGATCACGAGGTTCATCAGGTTGCGCGGGCCCGGGGGCGGCGTCGCTTCGTTGTAGCCCGAGATGCCGCCGCACAGGACGATGCGCGCCTTCATCCGGATCTGGGCGAGCACCGCGTCCAGGATCTCGCCGCCGACGTTGTCGAAATAGACGTCCACGCCCTTCGGAGCGAGCTCGCGCAGCCGCGCGCCCACGTCGTCGCGCTTGTAGTCGATGGCAGCGTCGAAGCGCGCCTCCTTGGTGAGCCAGGCGCACTTGTCCGGACCGCCGGCGATGCCGATCACCCGGCTGCCCTTCACCCGGGCGATCTGGCCGGCGATCGAGCCGGTCGCGCCGGCCGCGCCCGACACGACGACCGTCTCTCCCGCCTGCGGTCGGCCGAGATCGAGCAGGCCGAAGTAGGCGGTGAGGCCGGTGATGCCGAGCACGCCCATTGCGAGGCGCGGCTCGACGCCCGGCGCGAGCTTGGTCGCCGAGAGCAGCGTGCCGGGCTTGGTGACGGCGTACTGTTGCCAGCCGAACATGCCCTCGACGGCGTCGCCCACCGCGAGGCCCGGCGCGCGCGACTCGATCACGCGCCCCACGCCGCCCGCGCGCATCACCTCGCCCAGGCCCACGGGCGGGATGTAGCTCGGGCGGTCCTCGATCCAGCCGCGCATGGCCGGATCGCAGGACAGGAACTGGACCTGCACGAGCGCTTCGCCGTCGGCGAGGGCCGGCACCGGCGTCTGCTGGAGCTTCCAGTTCGCGGCGCTGATCATGCCTTGCGGGCGTTTGGCGAGCACCCACTGCTGGTTGGTGACGGGGCGGGTCATGGCGGCTCCTTCGCGCGGGCGCGTGGAGCCGCAGCATGGCGCACGGGCGCCCGTCGGCCAATTCAGCGCGCGAGGCGCTCGGGGAGCTCCAGGCGGAAGACGATCTCGTCCGCCGACGTGCGCTCGCTCGTCCAGCGGCGCGCCGAGCCCTGGCGCACGTTGATCTGGTTCATGAAGCCCTCGGTGGACAGGCGCAGGGGCTCGCTGAAGAGAGTCGCGTTGCCGTAGACGACCTCGAGGCAATCGCTCGCTTCCTCGACGCGCACGCTCGTGCGCAGGAAGTTGTAGAGGGCGCTCGTGATGCTCGTGACCAGGTGGACCTGGCGGCGCAGCGCATCGCGGCTGTTCGCGCGCTCGGCGCGGTCGGCGTAGTCGAGCTGCTGATAGAGCCCGCTCGCGAAGAGGCGATCCGCCGAGCGGGCGCCCGACTCGCGCGCGTGGTCGGGAGAGCGCCCGCCGGCGAGCTCCCACTCGAGATCGAGGAGCTCGGCGAACGGGCGCACGGGATACCAGAGCCCGACCTCGATCTTGCGGTCGAGCAGCTCGAGCGCCGGCCCCGAGAGGCGCGCCGAGAGCGCCTCGCCGGAGACGCGTCCCTCTTTGCGGAGCTTCCGGAGCGCAGCGACCGCGCCGACCACGATGCTGCCCTTGACGGACGGCTCCACGGCGGATTCCCCCGACCTGCCGCATCGGGTCCGCGCAGACCGCCCTTGAGTGGATCTCTCAGGCCTCGAACACGCCGTCGCGCACGCGCACCGGCCTGCCGCAGAATTCCTCGCGCGTCATCGCGGCGGCGACCTCGGCGCTCGGGGAGTTGGCCCAGCTGCGCCGGCCGTCGGGCGTGAGAATGGCCGCGTGCCCGAGCGCGGGGCTCTCGCCCTCGAACTCGACGGTGTAGGACTCGATCGTCGCCGGGCCCTCGTAGTCGACCAGGGCCGCGCGCTTCGGGGTCGCGTCCACGAGCGGCTGCACGTCCTCGTGGCGGAACGGGCGCGGCGGGGGCTCCGTCGAGTAGACGACCAGCGCGTGCTTGGTGAGAAAGCCGCCGTTCGCGGTGCACAGACCCTTCGTGCCCGGGTCCCCGCGCAGCACCTCGGCCATGCGCGCCACGCCGTGCATCACGTAGTTGTTGAGGGGACCGCCGCCGAAGGTGAGACCGCCCGTCACCGTGAGCGGGCGACCCTCCGAGAGCCCGATCTCCCGGGCGGCGACCTGCACCGCGACCGGGAAGCAGGAGTAGAGGTCGACGTGGGCGAGCTCGCCCACCGTGAGCCCGGCGAGCTCGAGCACGCGCTCGGCCCGCGAAGCGGATCGCCGGCGAGGAGCGCAGGTCGTCGCGCTCGGAGACGTAGTAGGTGTCGTGGGCGTCGGTACCCGCCCAGGGGTAGACGAAGCGGGCCTCCGGAATGCCCAGCGCGCCGCGCCGTCTCGACGCTGCACAGGATCAGCGCCGCGCCCTGGTCGACGTTGTTGTTGCTGTTCATGAGCTTCGGATACGGGAAGCTCACCATGCCGGTTGTCGGGCCCCGGCGTGCGGATCTCCTCGGCGCTCTTCGCCTCCCGGATCCAGGCGTGCGGATTCCGGGATGCCACGGCGCTGAAGCCCGCCCACAGCCGCGAGACGCGCTCGAGGTGCGCGGCGATCGACTCGCCGCGCGCGTAGCGGAGCGCGTTCTCGAAGATCGGATACATCACCACCGGCCGCCGGATGCCGCGCTTCTGCTCCGCGTCGTGGGACATCGGCACGTCGTGGCCGATCTCGAGATCGGGCTTGCCCGGCGCCTCGCTCCACTGGAGCTTCACGTTCTGGCGGCGGGCGCGCGCCTGGGTGTAGCCACACTCGGCGCCGGTGAGGACGACGATGTCGGCGGCGCCGCTCTGGATGTCCAGCGCCGTGCGGTTGAGCGCCGTCTGCACGAAGTTGCCGCCGAAGGGTGTGATGGCGCTCTTCGCCTCGGGCGGCACCCACGCGCTGCGCCACCGCGCGACCGGGATCGGCGTAGGGCCAGATGCCGCGGATCACGCGCACGCTGTCGGCGCGCTCGAGCAGCGCGCGGGAGCCGGCGTCCTGCGCGGCGAGGCCCACTGCCTCCACCATGAGCTCGAGGGGCTCCTTGGCGCGCAGGGGGTCGCGCTCGCGCTGCTCGACCTGCGCCACGCCGACCAGCACCGGGGTGCGCGGGGAGGCTCATCGAGTTCCTCGCTTCGAGATCAGCTCAGGAGTGGGATTGCCAAGGCGTCTGGCTGTGAGAGATCGCGTCCTTTGCGTCGAGCACTCCGCGCGCCGAGCGCCGGTTCGGGGCCGTCTCGATCGCGCGCAGCCGCTCCGAGATGCGGCGAGCGATCGCGGGCAGCGCGGGGTTCTCAGACGGGGCCGCCAGAGCCTCCACGATCGGCAAGAGCTCGCCGATCGAGAGCGCGCGGCGGCGGTCGAGCAGGAGGGCGAGCCGAGCGAAGAGCTCGGCGCTCGCGTCGGCAACTTGCTCCGGGGTCATGGCGGCTCCCTGTCGAGGGGGCGAACGGTAGCGCGCCCGGACGGCTCGCTCGTGTATAACGAGGGCGGGGGAGCGAGGAGCGAAGGTGGGCGAGCGGCCCGCAGCGCAGCGGCGTGTCGCAGCCGGCCTCACGGCTCTCGCGCTGGCCGCCATCTCGGCCTGCGCGCTCTGGCCCGCGGATCCCAGCGGCCCCTGGCTCACGGCGCGCACCGAGCACTTCGAGATCGCGAGCGGGCTCTCCGAGGCGCGCACGCGCGAGGTCGCGCTGGCTCTGGAGCGCTTCCGCGGGGTCGCCCTCGCCTTCGCCGGCATCGAGGAGCGCGAGCCTCGCGTGCCCGCCCAGCTCGTCCTGTTTCCCGACGGGCGGAGCTTCGCCACGGTGCGGCCGCGGCGAGAGCTCGGCGGCTTCTTCCAGCCGGCCGTGCACAAGAGCTTCGTCGTGGTGGACGCCGGCCACGCCGACCAGACGCTGCGCATCGCACAGCACGAGATCGTCCACCTCCTGATGGCGAGCGATCCGGATCGCGTGCTGCCAGCCTGGTATCAGGAAGGGCTCGCGGACGTGCTCTCCACGGCGACACCGGTCGGTGGCGCCATGGAGATCGGTCGGCCGCCGGAGGGACGGCTCGCCTGGCTGCGGCTCGCCACGCCGCTTCCGCTCGGCCGCGTGCTCACCGCGAGCGACGTGCTGCGCTGGCCCGGCCACGCGCTGAACCGCTTCTATGCGCAGTCGTGGGCGCTCGCCCATTACCTCGAGCTGGCGGAGACGACGCGCGCGAGCGGAGCGCTCGCGCGCCTGCTCGCGCGGATCGAAGCGGGCGCCGACCCGGAGCTCGCCTGCCGCGAGGCGCTGGGCGAGCCCCTCGAGCGCCTGGAGAGCGATCTCGCGCGCTATGTCGCTTCGGAGGAGCCGGCTCGGCTGCGCGTGCGCGTGCCCGCCCCGCCCGGGACGGAGCGCGTCGAGATCGAGCGCGAGCCGCCCGCCGAGCGCGATGCGCTGCTCGCGGACCTCGCCCTCTCGCTCGGCCCCGAGCGCTGGCCGCGGGGCGAGCGCTGGCTGCGCGCCGCGCTCGCGCAGGAGCCCGGGCAGCCCCTCGCGAACGTCGCGCTGGGGTGGCTCGCGGCGCAACGCGGGGACCCCGACGCGGCCGCCCGCCTCGCGGGCGGCGAGCAGCTCGCGAGCGGCGACGCCGACCTCGAGCGCCGCATCGGCGACGGCTGGCTCGCCCTCGCGCAGCGCGCGCCGGCGTCCGAGCGCGCCGGCCTCCTCGAGCGCGCGCGTGCGGGCTACCGGCGGAGCCTCGCGCTCGACCCCGCGCAGGGCGCCAGCGCCTTCGGGCTCGCGCAGATCGAGCTCGCCTTCGGCCGCGCGGAGCTCGCGGCGCGCGAGCTCGTCGCCGCGCGCGAGCGGCTGCCCGCGCTGCCGCCCCTGGAGCTCGAGCTCGCGCACGCCTACCTCGCCCAGGGCGAGCCCGAGCGCGCGCGCGAGCCGCTCTTGCGTCTGCTCGCGGACCCGCACGGCGCGGGCACGGACGCCGCCAGCGAGAGCGAGCTCGATCGCATGCTCGCGGCGGCCGGTCTCGGCTCGAGCGGACGCGTCGCCACGCGCCACCTGGCCGCCCGCCTGGACGTGCTCCAGCCGGGGCCCGGCGCTGGACTCTCCACCGATCTCGGCTGGCTCGAGGTGAAGGGCCACGCCGGGCTCTGGGAGGCCGCGCTCCAGGACATCGCGATCGCGCTCGACGTGTCGAACAGCACCCTCGACGCATCGGGAGTGGACGTCGACGGCGACGGCCGCCTCGGAAGAACCCAGCAGCCCGGCCTGATCGCCAATCCGCTCGGGGCCTCCTCGGATCGCGGCGACTCGATCGTGCGCGCCGAGATCGCGGCGGCGCGCGCCCTGGTGGCCGAGCTCGACGCGCGCACCACGCGCGTGGCGCTCGTGCTGTTCACCGCGACCGCGAGAGTCGCGACGCCGCTCGGGCCGCCGAGCGAGGTCGAGGCCGCGCTGCGCCGGCAACACGTGCGCTACGACCCGACCGGCACGAGCTTCGCCGCCGCGCTCGACGTGGCCTTCCAGGCGCTGATCGCCGGGAGCGACCCCGAGCGGCGCAGCCAGCGCACGATCCTGATCCTCTCGGATGGCGAGCCGACTGCCCCGAGCGAAGCCCGGGCGCGCCACGAGGCGATCGAGGCCGCCGATCGGCTGGCCGAGCTCGGCGTGCGCGTGCACGCCTTCGCGCTCGGCGAGAAGGCGCGCGACAAGAGCGACACGCTGCGCGAGCTCACCGACCGCACGGGGGGCCGTTTCGAGGTCGCCGAGGATTCGGCGGGTCTCCTTCCTGCGCGACGTGCGGCTCACCGGCCTGGACGCGGTCAGCATCCGCAACCAGCGCAGCGGCGAGTCGGCGCGCGGCGTGCGCGTGCGGCCCGACGGCTCCTTCGACGGCTTCGTGCGGCTCCTGCCGGGTGAGAATCCCCTGCTGATCTCGGCGCTCGTCGAGGACCGCGCGCCCCTCGTCGTCGAGCGCAGCGTGCTGCGCGTGGCGCCGAGCGAAGAAGACGCGACGCGCAGCGCGCGCGCCGCCGAGCTGCTGCGCGATCTGCGTGGGCGCACCCAGGAGATCTCGCTCCAGGCCGAGCTCGAGGCGCGGCGCTCCGAGCGCGAGCATCGCGGCCTGCGCATCGAGAACGCCGCACCGGCGGTGAGCGCGCCTCCGCCCGAGTGACGCTCTCGGGCCGCAGCCGAGTGCGAGTCCCCGAGCGTTGCGGCGCGTGGTATAAGAGCAGGTCTCGTGAAGGGGACGGTCATGCCCCGCGCGACGCGGCTACGCTCCCGAGCTCTCGCCGCGACGGTCGGGCTCGTGCTCGAGACTGCGCTCGCGGCCGCCGGCGCGCGCGGGCAGCCGCTGGCTCCGGCTGCGGGCACGGGCTGGGCCACTGCGCGCTCGGAGAGCTTCGAGGTCACCGCCAGCGGGGGCGCTGAACGCGCGTCAGCCCTCGCGCTCCAGCTGGAGCGGTGGCTCGTGGCGGCTCGGGAGCTCACCGGAGCCAGGCGAACGCCATTCACACCGCCGCTGCGCGTCGTCTCGCTCGCGACCGGCGAGGGGCTCGAGTACCTGCTCCCTCCGTCGGGCGAGCCGGGCTTCCTGCAAGCGAGCCCGGAGCGAACCGATCTCGTGCTCGATGCGGCGCTGCCCGAGCAGGCGCTGTTCGCCGCCCAGCACGCGCTCGTCCACTACCTGTTCGCGAGCGGCGCCGCACCGGTGCGACCGCTCTGGTTCGAGGAAGGCGCGGCCGAGCTGCTCTCGACCGCCCACGTCGCGGCGGGCGCGCTCGAGATCGGCCGGCCGCCGCGCGCGCGCCTCGAGTGGTTCGCCCTCGCGACGCTGCATCCCCTGCAGCGCGTGCTCACGGCCGACCAGACGCTGCGTTGGTCGCTCCACGCGCGCGAGGGCTTCGCGGCGGAAGCCTGGGCGTTCCTGCACTTCCTCCGCGAAGGGCAGCACCTCGAGTTCCCCGATCGGGAGCCGCAGCTCGCGAGCTATCTCGCGCTGGTGGCGCAGGGCCGGAAGGTGGAGGAGGCGTGCGCGCAGGCATTCGGAGCGCCGCCCGCCGCGCTCGAGGCGGAGCTGCTCCGCTATCTCTCGTTCGGTGATCTGCCGGTGCGGCGCATTCCGCTCTCCGCGCTCCCGGTGCGCGAGCCGGTGGCGGGCGGGCCCCTCTCCGGCGCCGAGCGCGACCTGCTGCTCGGTCGCGTCGCGCTCTCGCTCGGCGGGGACGCGCGCACACCGGCCGAGCGCTGGCTGCGCGCCGCGCACGCGGCCCTCCCCGCGCGCAGCGACGTGACGGCCGAGCTCGCGCGCGTGCGCGCCGAGCGCGGAGATCCCGCCACGAATGTCGAGCCTCTGATCGTCGAGGCCGAGGCCGCTGGCCCGAGCGATGCGGAGACGCTGCGCCAGCTCGGCTGGGCGCGCGCCGCGCTCTCGGGGCGCGGCGCGGCGCCCGATGCAGGGGCCCAGCGCAAGGAAGCCCTGCGGCTCTTCCGGGCGAGCCTCGCGGCAGCGCCCGCGCAGGTCGACGCGCACGTCGGCCTCGCGCGCGTGGCGCAGCTCGCGGGCGACGCGAACGACGCCGAGGCCGAGCTCGGCGACGCGCGCGACCGCGCGCCGGCCCTGCCGGGCCTGGATCTCTCCCTCGCGCGCATCGCGCTCGATGCCGGAGACGTCCGCGAGGGGCGCGAGGCGCTCGGCCGCGTGCTCGCGCGGCCGCACGCCGCGCGCGAGATCGACGCGGAGGAGCTCGAGTCGCTGCTCGTGCGCGCGCGCGTCGATCTCGGCGGACCGATCGCCACGCGCCACCTCTCGGCGCATCTCGAGGTGAGCGCGCCCCCCGTCGTGCGCGGTGTGCGCGAGGTCGAGCTGCGCGGCCGCGGCGGGCGCTGGGAGGCCCAGTACACCGACGTGATGCTCGCGATCGACGAGTCCGAGAGCACGCTCAGGGCGACGGGCCGGGACATCGACGGCAACGGCCGCACCGGCAGGAATCGCGGCTGGGAGCGCCACGTGGCGGGCTTCGCCGAGCCCTACCAATTTCAGGCGTCCGGAGACCCCGGCGACGCCATCGTCTCGGCGGAGGTGGCCGCCGCGCGGCGACTGCTCGCGCAATTCGACCCCGATACCATGCGCGTGGGTCTCGTCTCGTTCTCGGGCGAGGCCTGGCTGGACGCGCCGCTCGGCTCTCCGGAGCGCGTGCTGCGCACGCTGCGCAGCTTCGGCGCCGGTTATCACGACGACGGCACGAGCCTCGCGGCGGCGCTGGGGACCGCCTTCGACGCGCTCAACCAGGGGCGCGATCGCGAGCACGCGCGCCAGCGCGCGATCATCCTGCTCTCCGATGGGAAGCCCACCAATCCGTCTCCCGAGAAGGGCAGCGAGCAGGCCCTCGAGGCCGCCGACCGGCTCGCGCACTACGGCGTCCCGGTTCACGCCTTCGCGCTCGGGCCCGAGGCGGTCTCCCACGGTCAGACCTACCGCGAGATCGCCGAGCGCACGGGCGGGCGCTTCGTCCCGGTCGAGTATCCGGCCGAGGTCGTTTCGCTGCTGCGCAACGTGCGCCTCACGGGCCTCGAGCGCATCGCGATCCGCAACCTGCAGAGCAGCGCGAGCGCGCCCTCGCCGACGCTGCTTCCGGACGGCTCCTTCCGGGCGACCGTGCCCGTCGTCCCGGGCGTGAACACGATCGAGGTGACGGCGCAGGTCGAGGGACGCGAGCCCCTGGTCGTGAAGCGCCAGGTGCTCGTGTACGAGGGCGACGCCTCCGAAGACCCGCTCGAGGCGCAGCCGGCGGACGAGAGGCAGCCGACCACCAACGAGCTCGAGGCGCGCGAGCGACGGCGGCTGCGCATCGAGCGCGACGACGCCGAGGGGCGCAAAGACCGCCAGTGACAGGCCTCGGCTATGGTGCCGCCTCGCTGCGAGGTCTAGCCCCCATGAGATTCGACAACCGCATCACCCGCCTGCTCGGGGTCGAGTTCCCGATCGTGCAGGCGCCGATGGGGTGGATCGCGCGCGCGCAGCTGGCCTCCGCGGTCTCGAACGCCGGGGGCCTCGGCATCATCGAGACCTCCTCCGGCGAGCTCGACGCGATCCGCGACGAGATCGTGAAGATGCGCGCGCTCACCGACAAGCCCTTCGGCGTGAACATCGCCCAGGCCTTCGTGCGCGACCCCGGCATCGTGGACTTCGTGGTGGCGCAGGGGGTGCGCTTCGTGACCACCAGCGCGGGCGACCCCAACAAGTACACGAGCGCGCTCAAGCGCGCGGGCCTCACCGTCTTCCACGTCGTCCCCAGCCTGCGCGCCGCACAGAAGGCCGTGGACGCCGGGGTGGACGGCCTGGTGGTCGAGGGCGGCGAGGGCGGCGGCTTCAAGAGCCACCAGGAGGTGGCGACCATGGTGCTGCTGCCGCTCATCCGCTCGAAGCTCGACGTGCCGATCATCGCGGCCGGCGGCATCTGCGACGGGCCCTCGATGGCGGCGGCCTTCGCGCTCGGGGCCGAAGGCGTCCAGATGGGCACGCGCATGGTCTCCGCGCTCGAGTCGCCGATCCACGACGGCTGGAAGCGCGCGATTCTTTTGGCGCCGGAGACCGGCACGGTGATGCTGAAGCCGCCGGGCCGCCCCGCCCTGCGGGCGCTGCGCACCGAGCGCACCGAGCGCCTCGAGAAGGACCCGCGCACCGCCATGGAAGAGATGGGCGCCGGCGTGCGCGAGGTCTACTTCGGCGGCAACGTCGGGGCCGGCGTCGCGCTCTCGGGCCAGGTGGCGGGGCGCATCGAGGCCGTGCGGCCCGTCGCTGACGTTATTCGCGACACCGTGAGCGAGTTCTTCGCGATCGTGGAAGATCTGAACAAGCGCTACGGCCGCGCTGCTGCGTCGGCCTAGCAAAACGAAGGAGTTCACCGTGTACACCGAGATCCAGTACTCCGTGGAGTCGCCCAGCGCGGTGATCTCCTTGCATCGGCCCGACCGCCTGAACGCGCTGACCACCCACATGCTCTCGGAGCTGCGCCACGCGATCGCGCAGGCCGAGAACGATCCCAGCGTGGTGGGGATCGTGCTGACCGGCTCGGGCCGCGGCTTCAGTGCCGGCATGGACGCCCAGGCGCTCGCGGCCGGCGCGCGCGGCGAGCGCACGCTCGCGCGCAGCGACAACGAGCTCGACGCGCACCCGGGCGACGACAAGATGGGGTCCGAGTTCGCGGTGACCTACGCCTACCTGCTGAAGGTCCGCAAGCCGGTGATCGCGGCGATCAACGGCCCCTGCGCGGGCTTGGGCCTCTCCATCGCGGCGCTCTGCGACCTGCGCTTCGCTTCGGAGACGGCAGTGTTCCGCACCGCCTTCGCTCAGCGCGGGCTGATCGCCGAGCACGGTTCCTCCTGGATCCTGCCGCGGCTGCTCGGCCCCTCGCGCGCCCTCGACCTGATGTGGCATCCGCGCAAGGTCGACGCGAAGGAGGCGCTCGCTCTCGGGCTCGTGAACCGGGTGGTACCCGGCGACCAGCTGCTGCGCGAGGCCAAGGCCTACGTCGACGAGATCGCGACCTGGTCCTCGCCCGCCTCGGTGATGGAGATGAAGCAGCAGGTCTACCGTGCGCTCATGCAGCCCCTCGACGTGGCGATGAATGAGGCCAACGCGCGCATGGCCGAGAGCTTCAAGCGCAAGGACTTCGGCGAGGGCGTCGCGAGCTTCCTCGAGAACCGCAAGCCCGCTTTCCCGCGCATCGGGAAGGGCTGAGAGGAGAACCTGGCGCCGAAGGGCGCGCCCCGCTCCCGGGCCCTCCTGAGCCTCACTTGGCCGCGCGCGTGCGCTTCTGCTTGGCGAGGCGGACCTGGTAGTTGCCGCGCTTCTCGTCCCAGTCGAGCTCGACCAGGCCCTTGTCCTCGGCGTCCTCGAGCAGATCGCCGAAGTCTCGGAAGCCGTAGTAGGACTCGTTGAAGCCGGGGTGCACGCGCTTCAGCGTCTGCTTCACCATCGAGCCCCAGGGCGCCTCGTAGTCCTCCTCGAGGGCGCTGACGGTCTCGATCAGCCAGGCTGAGCGCCTCGGCGCGCTTGTCGCCCTCGCTCTTCTCCACGCCAGGGCGCTCGGCCTCGGGCTTCGGCGCGGGCGCGCGCGTCTGGGCCTTCGCGCGCACCAGGTCGTCGTAGTACATGAACTCGTCGCAGCTCTGGATCAGGAGCTTGGAGGACGAGCTCTTGACGCCGCAGCCGACCACGCGCTTGTCGTTTTCCTTGAGCTTGGCCACGAGGGGCGAGAAATCGCTGTCGCCGGTCAGCAGCGCGAACACGTCGATGTGCTGCTTGGCGTGGCAGAGCTCGAGCGCGTCCACCACCAGGTGGATGTCCGCGCTGTTCTTGCCGGACATGCCGGTGTGCGGCACGTCGACGAGCTCGACCCCCTGCTGGTGGAGCTCCTTGGTGGCGGGGCGATAGCGGCTCCAGTCGCAGTAGGCGCGCTTGAACACGATGCGGCCCTTTTCGAGCAGCCGGCGCAGCACCACGTCGATCTGGAAGGACTCCTGCCCGCGCATGTCGCGCGCGCCGATCGCGAGGTTCTCGAAGTCGACGAAGACGGCGATGCGGGGTTCGTCAGCCACGCGGGCTCCTCATTGCGGAAGGCTCGCACGAATCGCGGCGAGCACGCGCTCGGGACTCGAGCGCACCTGATAGTCGCTGCTCTGGTCGATCCAGCGCACGACACCCTGCGCGTCGGCCAGGATCGTAGTCGGGATGGGGAGCGGGCGGAAGCGGGGACCGCCGCCTGCGTCGGCGCGAAGTTCCTGGGGTTGCGCAGATTGTAGCGGTCCGTGACCGCGAGCTCGGGGTCGGCGAGCAGGATCGCGCGGAGCCCGTGCTTCGCGCGGCCCGGCGCGGATCTGCTCGGGCGTGTCGGCGCACAGCGCCACGATCTGGATGCCGCGCGCGTCCAGCTCGGGCCGCAGCTCCTCCCATCGCCGCAACTCGGCGACGCAGAAGGGTCACCAGTGGCCCCGGAAGAACTTGAGGAGCAGCGGGCCGGCCGGCGAGGCCTGGGAGAGCGTGAAGGTCCCGCCGTCGGCGTCGGGCGCACTGAAGTCGAGCAGCCCGCCGCCTACGCGCACGGCCGGCGCGCGGGTCGACTGCGGGCTGCCCAGGCGCAGGAGCAGGTTCATGACGCCGATCAGCGCGGCGAGGCCGGCCGCGAGCTTCCCCAGCCAGTGCGCGGGTTGGCCGAGCGCCGCGAGGCCCAGCGCGAGCGCGATCCCCCAGCCGAGCACGTGGACGTCGCGGCCCCGCGCGAGCGACACGCGCCGGATGCGGAGCAGCAGGACGACGCCGTTCGCGAGCGCGAGAGCCAGCGCGAGCGCGCCGAGCCAGTCGCCGCGTCACGCGGAGGCTCCGCGCGCGAGGCGCCGCAGGAGCCCCTGGGACGGCGCGAAGTAGTGGGCGCCGGAGACGGCGCGCGTGAAATCCATCAGGCGGTCGTGCACCCCGTCGCCGGCGGCGCCCAGCATGCGCGCCAGCATGCGCTCGGGAATGCCGAGGTCCTTGGTGTACGCGATGAAGAAGAGGCCGGCCTCGCTCGTGGTCCCGTACGGGAGGCTCTGGCGCAGGATCTCGAGCTCGGCGCCGTTCTCCTCGATCACGACGCGCGCGATGTGAGCGTCGGCGGGCTTGGCGCGGTCCGAGAGCTCCTTGGAATCGCGCTTGCGGCGGCCGATCGCGCGCTCCTGGTCGGCCACTGGCGAGGGCCCCCAAGCGCGCGAGATCGTGCACGTAGCGCTGGGTGAACACGTAGCTCCCGCCCGCGAACTCCCCGTCTTCGGCGCCGATCAGCGCCGCGTCGGCCCGGCCGCGGCCGGTCGGATTCTCCGTGCCGTCGATGAAGCCCGTGAGATCGCGCGAGTCGAGATAGCGGAAGCAGTGCGCCTCCTCGCCGACGCTCGCCCGCGCGCCCGAGCGCGGCGCGGAAACGCAGCGCGAGCTCGAAGCAGAGGTCGGGCCGCCGCGAGCTCGCGTGCAGCAGGACATCGCCGCCCGTGGCCGGCGCGCTCCGCCCCGCGGCGCGGATCTCGCGGAAGGGGCGCAGGCCCTTCGGCCGCGCCCCCGGAATCGCTGCGTCCCAGAGCTCGGGCCCGAAAGCGACCGCCGTGACGAGCTTGGCGCGCGGACCCTTGCGCGCGACCCGCGCCGCGAGCTCGGGCAGCGACGCTGCGGCGCGCAGGGCGGGCCCGCCGTCGCGCGCCATCTCGGGGACGCGCAGGGCGAGGAAGGTCGCCGCGGGACCGGGCTGCGGGAGCAAGGCCGACTGGGGCCGAGGCATGCCGCTCAGTTAGCAGCCCTCGCCCCCGTGGGGTCCAGGCGCCCGGGAGCGAGTTATTCGATCGAACAAATCTATTGACAATATTTGTTCGTTCGAACAAAATCCCCCCATGCCCGACGCGCCCCTCGCCGCCCGCAAGGCGCCCCGACTGCGCACGCCTGCCCGCGCCATGCGGGCGCGACGGAGCCGCCGATCGGATCCTGGCCGCCGCGCTCGAGGCCTTCGCCGAGCGCGGCTTCGACGGCGCGACCACGCGCGAGATCGCCGCCGCCGCGCACGTGCCGCAGGGCCTCGTCGCCTACCACTTCGCGAGCAAGCAGGCGCTCTGGGAAGCCGCGGTCGACCGCGTCTTCCGCGAGGCGCGCGCGGAGCTCGGCGGCGTGGTCGGGGCGCTGCGCGACGAAGCGCCCGCCACGCGTCTGCGCGCCGTGATGCGTCGCTTCGTGCGCTTCTCGGCCGCGCACCCGGAGTTTCATCGCTTCATGGTCCACGAGGGCGCCCACGACGGGCCGCGCCTGCGCTGGCTGGTCGAGCACCACGTGCGCCCGCTCTACGAGGCCACCGTCGCCCTGATGCGGGAGGCGGCGCCCGAGCTCGACGCCCCGCACTGGTACTACCTCGTGCTCGGCGCCGCGACGCATCTGTTCGCGGTCGCGCCCGAGTTCGAGCGGCTCGCCGGCCGCGACCCGCGCACGCCCGAGATGGTGGAGGCGCAGGCGGCTGCGGTGACCGAGCTCCTGATCGACGCCGCGCTCGCTCGGCCCGCGTCGCTCCTCGCGCGCCCGGCCCCCACGACGAAGCGCGCTCGCACCCAGCGCACCCAGAAGGAGGAGAGCTCGTGAGACTCTGCACGTTCCGATCGGGAGGCGGCCTTCGCGTCGGCGTTCTCGTCGACGAAGCGTCCGCCGTGGACCTCTCGCTCGCCGCGCCCGAGCTGCCGCGCGAGATGAGCGCGCTGCTCGCGGCTGGACCCGAGGCGCTGGCGCGCGCACAAGGCGCGGCGGAGCGCGCTCGCGACCGCCTCCGCCTGGACGCGCTCGACCTCGCGCCCCCGATCGCCCGGCCGCCGAAGTTCCTGGCCATCGGCCTCAACTACGCCGACCACGTCGCCGAGGCCGGGCTCGAGACCCCGAAGTTTCCGACCGTCTTCAACAAGCAGTCCACCTGCGTCGCCGGGCCGCGCGATCCCGTGCATCTGCCGCGGGTCTCGAGCGCCCTCGACTACGAGGGCGAGCTCGGCTTCGTGATCGGGAGGCGTTGCCGCCACGTGCCGCGCGCTCGCGCCCACGAGGTGATCGCCGCCTACTGCGTTGTGAACGACTTCTCGGTGCGCGACTGGCAGCTGCGCATCCCGACCTGGACGATGGGCAAGTCCTTCGACACGCACGGGCCGCTGGGCCCCTGGCTCACCACGCCCGACGAGATCGACCCGCACGGCCTGCGGCTCCGCACCTGGGTGAACGGCGAGCTTCGCCAGGACTCGAGCACCAAGCAGCTGATCTTCGACGCGGCTGCAATCGTCGAGCACCTCTCGACGGCGTTCACCCTCGAGCCCGGCGACGTCGTCGCCACGGGAACGCCCGGCGGCGTGGGCATCGCGATGAAGCCCCCGCGTCTCTTGGCCGTCGGCGACCGCGTGCGCGTCGAGATCGAGGGGCTCGGGGTTCTCGAGAACGAAGTCGTGGCCGAGCCCGACACGGCTCTGCTCTAGGAGCGATCGATGAAGTCCGTCCAGGTTCCCGTCCTGATCGTCGGCGGCGGCGGCGCGGGCCTCACCGCCTCCATGCTGCTCTCGAAGCTCGGCATCGAGTCGCTCCTGGTGAGCGCGCTCCCCACCACCTCGGCGCTGCCGAAGGCGCACGTCCTGAACCAGCGCGCGATGGAGATCCTCCGGGAGATCGGCATCGCCGATGCCATCTACGCGCGCGGCACGCCGCCCGCGCAGATGCGCGCCACGGCGTGGTACGCAGGCCTCGCCGGCTCCCACCCGGACTCGGGGCGCCGGCTAGCAAAGCTCGAGGCCTGGGGCGCGGGCGGGAGCGATCCGGCCTGGGCCACGGCGAGCCCCTGCCTCTCAACGAATCTCCCACAGATCCGCCTCGAGCCGATCCTGCGCGCGCACGCCGAGGCGCTCGCCCCGGGGCGCGTGCGGTTCCACTGCGAGCTCGTGGACTTCGCGGAGGAAGGGGGCGGAGTGCGCGCCCGCGTGGTCGACCACGACCGCGACGAGCCCTTCGAGGTGCGAGCGCAATTCCTGCTCGCCTGTGACGGCGGTCGCTTCGTGGGGCCTCGCCTCGGCATCGCGCTCGAAGGACAGCGCGGCCTCGCCAACGAGGTCTCGATCCACATGAGCGCGGACCTCTCGCGCTGGGCTCGCGACCCCGACGTGCTGATCCGCTGGCACTGGCTCCCCGAGAGCGGGGCTTTGGCGGTCCTCGTCCCGATGGGCCCCGATCACTGGGGCCCGGACTCCGAGGAGTGGGTCTTTCACTTGAACTACCCGGCGGACGAACCGCGCGCCCTCGACGACGCGCGCGTCGAGGCCGACATGCGCGTCGCCTTGGGCATCGCGGATCTCGAGATCAAGATCCACAAGATCACGCGCTGGTCGCTCGAGGGCGTCCTCGCAGAGCGCTTCCGCGCAGGCCGCGTCTTCCTGGTGGGCGATGCGGCTCACCGCCATCCTCCGACGGGGGGACTCGGCCTGAACAGCGCGATCCAGGACGCTCACAACCTATGCTGGAAGCTCGCGGCCGTGCTGCGCGGGCATGCGTCGGACACGCTGCTCGGGAGCTACGAAGCCGAGCGGCGCCCGGTCACCGGCCGCAACGTCGAGCGCTCGGTCGAGAACGCGCTCAACCAGTTCGGGAGCGCGCAGGCGCTCGGCATCGCTCCCGGCGCCGACGCGGAGACGAACTGGGCGCAGCTCGCGCGCGTGTGGAGCGATCGGCCCGAGGACGCCGACCATCGAGCGAGAGCGCTCGCCGCGCTCGCGAGCCAGTCGATGGAGTTCTCCGAGCTCAACGTGGAGTACGGCTACACGTACACGTCTGCCGCGATCGTCCCGGATGGCACGCCGCTGCCGCAAAGCGTCGACGAGATCCGCGTCTACGTCCCGAGCACGCGACCGGGCTCGCCGCTGCCCCACGCCGAGATCGACGACGCGCAGGGCGAGCGCCGCCCGCTCATGGATCTCAGCGCGCCCGGTCACTTCCTCCTGATCGCGGGCGAGGAGGGAGCGCCCTGGTGCAACGCGGCTTTACGGCTCGCGCGCGCGCACGGCCTCCCCCTCGATGCCGTCCAGATCGGGCACCTGACCGGCGAGGCTCGCGACCCGCGCTGCGCCTGGCTCCGAGTCCGCGAGATCTCGGCGGAGGGCGCACTGCTCGTCCGCCCGGATCGCTTCGTCGCGTGGCGGAGCGCCGGCGCCTCCCCGGCCCCGGAAGCGGCGCTCGGGGCGGCGCTCGCGCAGATTCTCGGGCGCCCGCTGGAGGTCTCTCCGCAATGACGCGACGGCGCATCGACGTCCATCACCACGTGCTCCCGCCGGGCTACGTCGCGTGGCTGCGCCAGAACGGCCTCGCCGACGCCGGCGGGCGCGAGCTCCCGGCCTGGTCGGTCGCCGAGACCCTTCGGCTGATGGACGAGCGCGAGATCGCGACGGCGATCCTCTCGGTCTCGACGCCCGGCGTGCGCCTCCCGAGCGGACGCGACGACGCCGAGGCGCGAGCGCTCGCGCGCGAAGTCAACGAGTTCGCCGCCGAGCTCGGCCGCAGCCACCCGGGCCGCTTTGGCTTCTTCGCGACGCTCTCGCTGCCCGACGTCGAGGGCGCCCTCGCGGAGGCCGAGCACGCGATGGGCGCCCTGGGCGCGGCGGGTGTGGTGCTGCTCGCGAACACCCAGGGCCGCTACCTGGGCGAGCGCGAGGACGCGCCGCTCTTCGCCGCGCTCGAGCGGCTCGGCGCCATCGTCTTCGTGCATCCGGCCGAGCTGCCCGGCCCACGCGTGCCGGGCATGCCGCCGTTCGCGGCAGACTTCCTGCTCGACACGACGCGCGCCGCCTTTCGCCTCGTGCAGGCAGGCGTCCCGCGGCGCCACCCGAGGCTGAAGATCATCCTCTCGCACGCCGGCGGATTCGTGCCCTATGCGAGCCATCGCCTGATGGTGACGCTCGCGGGCGAAGGAGGGCGCGCCCCCGCCGAGATACTCGAGGATCTACGCAGCTTCTACTTCGACACGGCGCTCTCGGGGAGCCCCGCCGCGCTCCCGAGCCTGCTCGCCTTCGCGAAGCCTGGCCACGTGCTCTTCGGGAGCGATTGGCCGTACGCCCCCGCGCCGGTCATCCGGTACTTCACGGACCAGCTCGACGCGTATGCCGCGCTCGACGCCGCCGGGCACGACGCCATCGATCGCCGCAGCGCGGCCGCCCTCTTCCCCAAGCTCGCCGTGGCGAGCTGAGTCGAAGGAGAACCCATGTCGCTTCATCGCTTGTCCTCGGTCACGATCGGCGTTCCCCAGGTGGATCCGGTGCGGGCCTTCTACCGCGAGTTCGGGCTCGTCGAGACGCAGCCCGGCCAGCTCGCGAGCGCCGACGGCGGCGAGCAGCTGCGCATCGAGACGGCGCCGAGGCGCCGTCTATTGGCGCTCTCGATCGGCGTCGACGACGAGGACGACCTCGGGCGCGTGGGCGCCGCGCTGGCGAAGCTCGACGTTCCCTGCGAGCGCGCGCCGCGCACGCTCAGCGCCGTGGAGCCCGTCACCGGCGTGCGCGCCGTCCTCTCGGTGGAGCCGCGCGTAGCACAGAGCGCGGGGGCGCAGCTCGCGACCAACGGCCCCGGCCGCGTGGCGCGGCGGGACGCGCGCTCGCCCGCGATCGCGAAGTCGAGCGCGCGGCCACGCCGGCTCTCCCATGCGGTGTTCACGTCCACGGACGTGGCGACCTCGCGCCGCTTCTTTGTGGACGGCCTCGGCTTTCGCGTGAGCGACGAGATCGCCGGCCTGGGCGCAGCCTTCATGCGCTGCTCGACGGACCACCACAACCTCCTGATCCAGCCGGGCCCGTTCCCCTTCCTCCACCACACGGCGTGGGAGATGGACGACGTCGACGCCGTCGGCGCGGCCGCCGCCGCCATGGTCGCCGCCGACCCGCGCCGCCACGCGTGGGGCCTCGGTCGCCATGCGATCGGCTCGAACTACTTCTGGTATCTGCGCGACCCGGCGGGCAACTTCGCCGAGTACACGAGCGACCTCGATGTGATCGTCGACGAGGAGGCCTGGCGCGTGGCGGCCTCGCTGCCCGTGGACGGCCTCGCGGCCTGGGGGCCGCCCGTGCCCGCGCCAGTTCCTCGCGCCCGACGACATCGTCGCGCTCGCGCGCGGAGAGCGGCCCGCGTGAGCTCGGCGGCGCGCGAGCGCTTCGACGTCGCCATCGTCGGCGCCGGCCCGACGGGCCTCGGCCTCGCGATCCTGCTCGCGCAGCGCGGGCGCAGCGTGGTCGTGCTCGAGCGCTGGCGCGAGCACTACCCGCTTCCGCGCGCCGTGCACTTCGACCACGAGGTGGGGCGCATCCTCCAGGCGATGGGCATCGCCGGCGCTCTCGACGGCTTCACCGAGCCGGCGCGGATCTACGAATGGCGCAACGCGGCGGGCGAAGTCCTGCTGCGCTTCGGCCGAGAGCAGGGCGCCGGCCTCTCGGGCTGGCCCGACTCGAACATGTGCCATCAGCCGCTGCTCGAAGCGGCGCTCGAGGCGCGCGCCCGCTCGTTCGCGAACGTCTCGCTGCGGCGGGGCTGCGAGGTCCACGCCCTCGCGGATCGCGGCGAGCACGTCGAGGTCGCAGCGCGCGGAGACGGCGGAGACGTCGCGCTCGCCGCGCGCTTCGTCGTGGGCTGTGACGGCGCGAACAGCCTCGTGCGCGGCGCCCTCGGCGCCCGCTGGTCGGACCAGGGCTTCGCCTTCGACTGGCTCGTGGTGGACGTGCTGCCTCACGAGCGCCGCGTCTGGGATCCCCTCAACTGGCAGCTCTGCGACCCGGCGCGCCCGACCACGCTGGTATCCGGCGGTCCCGGCCGGCGGCGCTGGGAGTTCATGCGGCTCCCGCACGAGACGATCGCCGAGCTGAATGATCCGGCAATGGCGTGGAAGCTGCTCGCGCCCTGGGACGTGACGCCCGCGACGGCGACGCTCGAGCGCCACGCCGTCTACGCGTTCCGCGCCTGCACGGCCGACGTCTGGCGGCGCGGACGAATGCTGATCGCTGGCGACGCAGCGCACCTGATGCCTCCTTTTGCCGGCCAGGGCATGTGCTCGGGGCTGCGCGACGCGGCGAACCTCGCCTGGAAGCTCGACCTCGTGCTGGATGGGCGCGCACGACGACGGCCTGCTCGACACCTATCAGGGCGAGCGCGACCCGCACGTGCGCGCGTTGATCGACTTCTCGGTCGCGCTGGGCCGCGTGATCTGCGTGGCCGACCCGCGCGAGGCCGCGGACCGCGATGCCCGCATGATCCCGGCCGCGCGCGCAGCCGGCCTCCAGAGCCCCGGGCCCTCGCCCAAGCTCGGGCCCGGCTGCTACGACGCGACCGATTCCGCCGGCGGCGAGCTCTTCGTGCAAGCTCGCGTCGAGCGAGACGGCGCCCACGGCCTCTTCGACGACGTGGTCGGGCGAGGCTTCCTCCTCTGCTCCAGCGAGGGAGACCCGGCGCGCGCGCTCACGCCCGATCAACGCGACTTCTTCGCCTCGCTCGGCGGCGTGACCGCTCACGTCTCGCCCGAGGGCCCGCTGCGCGATCTCGACGGCGCCTACGCGCGCTGGTTCGCGACGCACGGCGCGGCCGTCGCGCTCCAGCGTCCGGATTTTGCGGTGTTCGGGACGGCGCCCGAGCTCGCCGGCGCGGGGGCCCTGGTCGATGCGCTCCGAGCCGCGCTCTAGGGACGAGAGCCTCGGATCGCCGGCTGAGGCATTCTCGCTAGATGGATCGGAGTGCGATCGCTCGCGCCGCAGAGCTCGCCGGTCTCCGCCTCGATGAAGCGACCGACCTCGAGATCACGGGCGACGATCCGATCTTCGAGGCGCCTTTTCATCTCGCGGAGGGAGCCGCGGTTGCGCTCGGCCTGGTGGGCCAGGCAGCCGATCGGCTCTGGCAGCTCCGCGGCGGCCGACCCCAGGCGCTGAGCGTCGACGTGCGCCACGCCGCCGCGTCGCTGGTCAGCTACGCGCTGCTCCGCGTCGACGGCGACTCGCCGCTGCGCTCCTTCACGCCGAATCCGATCACGGCCATCCATCCGTGCCGCGACGGACGCTTCATCCACCTGCACGCGAGCTTCGACCACGGGCCGAGCGTCCTGGAGGAGCTGGGACTGCCGGCCGATGCCGACCGCGACGCCATCGTGGCGGCGACTTCGCAGCGCGATGCCTTCGCGCTCGAGGACGCGCTCGCCGCACGGCGCGTGTGCGGCGCTGCGGTGCGCTCCGTCGAGGAGTGGGCGGCCAGCCCGCAGGGCCGCTGGCTCGCCCCGCGGCCCGCCGTGGAGATCCTCCGGATCGGCGACGCCCCGCCCGAGCCGCTGCCGCTCGGACCGCGGCCGCTCTCCGGAATCCGCGTGCTCGATCTCACGCGCGTGCTCGCCGGACCCACGTGTGCGCGGACGCTGGCGGAGCACGGCGCCGACGCGCTCCACGTCGCCTCGCCGGGACTTCCGACGATCGATCTCTTCGAGATGGACACCGGCCACGGCAAGCGCCAGGTCCATCTGGATCTGCGCGATCCCGGGCAGACCGAGACGCTGCGCAAGCTCGTGCAGGACGCCGACGTCTTCTCGCAGGGCTTCCGGCAGGGGGCGCTCGAGCGGCGCGGCTTCGGGCCCGAGCAGCTCGCGCGGCTCCGGCCGGGCATCGTCTACGTCTCGGAGAATTGTTACGGGAACGGCGGCCCCTGGGGCGAGCGCCCGGGCTGGGAGCAGCTCGCGCAGACCGTGACGGGCGTCGCCGCCATCCAAGGGGGAAGCGAAGCGCCGAGGCTCACCCCCGCCGCCCAGAACGACTACACGACGGGCTACTTCGCGGCGCTGGGCGCGCTGGAGGCCCTGCGCCGGCGCACGACCGAAGGCGGGTCCTGGCACGTGCGCGTCTCGCTCTCGCAGACGAGCATGTGGTACGTCCGACTCGGGCACGAGCTCGAACGCTCGAGAGCGCGCGGGATCGGCGATCCCGCGGATCTGCTGGAGGAGCGCGACACCGCCTGGGGCCGCCTCGCGTTCGTCGGCCCCGCCCCTGCGCATGTCCGAGACGCCGCCGCGCTGGGCGCTGCCGACGGCGCGCCTCGGCAGCAGCGAGCCCGTCTGGCTCGCGCGCTGAGCAGGCCGGGGCGCTCAGCCGACGCCGGCTCCGATCGGCGCGTTGCCGATCACGCCCGCCTGCTCGAGCGCGGCGAGCTCGCTCTCGGGCAGGCCGAGGAGCCCGCACAGGATCTCGCGGTTGTGCTCGCCGAACAGCGGCGCGTGGCGGCGCAGCTGCGGCTTCGCCTCCACCAGCCGCCACGCGCTCGCGGGCTGCGCCCAGGGCTGCATGCACGGGTGCGGGAGGAAGCTCCACGCCTCGCGCGCCAGCAGATGCGGGTCCCAGTGGATGTCGTTCGTATCGAGCACGCGCGCGGCCGGAACGCGCAGCGCCTGGAGCGACTCCATCGCGGCCTGCGGATCCTGCTGCCTTCGACCAGGCGGCGATGCGCGCGTCGAGCTCGTCGTGGCGGGCGCGCCGCTCGCGAAGCGAGAGGCCGGCGAGCTCGCCCGCGCCGATCGCCTCGGCGAGCCGCTTCCACTCGGCGTCGTCGCGCACCGAGACGGCGAGCCACTGATCCTCGCCCACGACGGGGTAGACGCCCTGCGGCGCCCAGGTCGGGTGGCGGTTGCCGTGATGGGTCGGCCGCTCTCTGCGGAGCGACGCCGCCACGAACGCCTCGCCGGCCATGTGCGCCATCGTCTCGCGCTGCGCGAGGTCGATCCAGGTGCCCTTGCCGGTGCGACGCCGCTGCATCAGCGCGAGCACGAGCGCCGAGACCGCCGCGAGGCCGCCGACCGGGTCGCCGTAGGAGATGCCCGTCTTGTAGGGGATGCCGTCGTCGCCGTAGCCGGCCAGCGAGGTGAGGCCCGCCATCTGCTCCACGATCGGCCCGAAGCCCACCAGGTCGCGCTCGGGACCGGTCTTCCCGAAGCCCGCCATGCTGATCAGGATGATGTCGGGCTTCGCCTGGCGGAGCACGTCGTAGCCCACGCCGAGCTTGTCCATCACCTCGGCGCGGTAGTTCTCGAGCACGACGTCGCACTTCGCGACCAGGCGCAGGAAGAGCTCGCGGCCGGCCGGCTTGGCGAGGTCGAGCGTCAGCGACTTCTTGTCGCGGTTGTAGTCGTTGAAGTAGAAGCTCGCGTTCCAGGGCTCGGGGTGATCGACCGGGAGCAGCGTGCGCACGTTGTCCCAGTTGCGCGGCGACTCGATCTTCACGATCTCGGCGCCCATCTCGGCGAGCACGCGCGTGGCGTACGGGCCCGCCCACATCATCGTGAGGTCGGCCACGCGCACGCCCTCGAGCGGAAGCCGCTTCATCGCGCGCTCTCCTTCCAGTCGCGCAGCACGGCGGCGGTGTCCGCGCCTCGCGCCGAGAGGCCGCCCTTGCGCCAAGGCACGCCCAGGAACGGGCGGCCCGGGACGCGCGCGCGGCCGCTCGGCGTGTCGAGCTCGTCGAAGAAGCCGCGCTCGTTCAACGACGCGTTCTCGAGCAGATCGAGCGGCGTCAGCACCGCGCCAAAAGGAACCTTGTGCTTCGCCCCGAGCTCGATCAGCTCGCGCTTCGTGCGCGGCTCGAACCAGCGCTCGACCTTCTTGCCGAGCTCGCTGTCGTCCTTGATGCGCTCCATGGGATCCAGGAAGCGGTGCTCCATCAGCTCGGGGTCGCCGATCAGCTTGTAGAGCGCGGGCACCTGGCGGTGGAGCGCGCACACGCCCGCGTAGCCGTCGCTCACCGGGTAGATGCCCCAGATCGCGTTGGTGCGATTGCCGAGGCGCGGGCTCGGCACGCCGTCGCAGGCGCTGCGCGGCCCATAGAGCTCCAGCATGCCCGCGGCGCACTCCTGGGCCGAGAGATCGATCCAGTCTCCCTCGCCGTGGAGCTGCGCCGCATAGAGCGCGCAGAGCGTGGCCCCATAGCCGTTCAAGCCGAGCAGCTTCCAGGCCTGGTTCGCGCCGTTCGCGAGCGGCGTGCGCGTGCGCAGTCCGGTGATCGAGTGGATGCCGCCGGCGGCGTGCGCGACCAGGTTCGTGGCTTCGTACGCGGCGTAGGGCCCCGTCTGCCCGAACGGCGTGAGCGACGTGATCACGAGCGCCGGCTTCGCGGCGCGGAGCGCGAGCGGCTCGAGGCCCCGGGCCGCGAGCGCGCCCGGGCGGCCGTCCTCGACGATCGCGTCGGCGACGAGCGCGAGCTCGCGCAGCTGCGCGTCGCTCACCGCGACGCGGCGCTTGCCGGCGAGGAGCGCGATCTCTTCGTCGTCGGTGAGCGCGCCTGCGGGTGCCTCGCTGCGCACGACGTCCGCGCCGAAGCCGGCCAGAAAGCGTGTCGCGAAGGCGGCCGGAACGCCTCCACCGATCTCCAGCACCCGCACCCCGTCGAGAGGCAGCTCGCTCATGGAGCGGGGATACTGGCACGACCGGGCGCCCGCCGGGAGTAGCATGACGAACCTTTGGAGCCGCATTCATGACGACGCTCGCTGTGCCGGTGCGGAACCGGGTCTACCGCAACCACCACCTCGACAGCCGCCGCTGGGATCACGTTGCGCTGCGGCCCGACGACATCATCATCTCCACGTCCTACAAGGCCGGCACCACGTGGATGCAGCGCATCGTCGCGGCGCTGATCCACGGCCCCGGTCCGCTCCCGGCCGGCCTGGGCGAGCTCTCTCCGTGGATCGACGCGCGCTTCGTTCCCGTTCCGCTCCCCCAGATCCTCGCGGCAATCGAGGCGCAGCGGCATCGGCGCTTCCTGAAGAGCCACCTCCCGCTCGACGCGCTGCCGTACGACGAGCACGTGAAGTACGTCTACGTCGGCCGCGACGGCCGCGACGTGATGATGTCCTTCTGGAATCACTACGGCCTCTACACCGACCTCTCGTATCAGCTCATGAACGGCGGCGAAGACTTCGTTGGCGAGCCCCTGCCGCGCTGCCCGGCCGACATCCACGAGTGCATCGACGGCTGGCTCCACCGCGCCTCGTTCCCGTGGGAGCAGGACGGCTGGCCGATGTGGTCCCACTTCTATCACGCTCAGAGCTTCTGGAACTTCCGCCGCGTGCCGAACCTGCACTTCGTGCACTACGCCGATCTCAAGGCCGACCGCGAGGGCGAGATGCGTCGGCTCGCCGCGTTCCTCGGCATCGCGGTGCCGGAGCGCGACTGGCCGGCGCTCGTGGCCGCGGCGGGCTTCGAGGAGATGAAGCGCGAAGCCACCAGCGGCCCAACCACGCTGGATCTCTTCTTCGAGGGCGGCGCGAATCGCTTCTTCTTCAAAGGGACGAACGGGCGCTGGAAGGACGTGATGACGCCGACCGAGCTCGCCGAGTACGACAAGGTCGTCGCGCGCGCCCTCACGCCGGACTGCGCCGCCTGGCTCGCGGGTGGGCGGGCGGCGGGAGATCCGAAGCGCCTCTGATCACGTGCGCCGGCCGATGAAGATCGTGCGGCGCCAAGGGTCGGTCAACGTGCGCGGCTCGAGGCCGGCCTCGCGCATCAGGCGCAGCCACGTCGTTTCGGGGAAGAGGCCCTCGGCGTGCCGGTCCAGCTCGACCCGGGTGGTGCCGTCCGCCTCGCGCAGCACGAAGGCATAAGCGACCTCGAGCGTCGTATCCCTCGGGTCGGGGTCCCAGCTCCACTCGAGGTAGCGGAGCCCGCGCCCGTCCGGTGCGTCCTCGCCCCCATGTTCGGAGCTCGGCTCGAAGCTCTCGCGCGTGCAGTCCGGCGCGAGGACCACCGCACCGCCGCGGCGGCAATGCTGGGCCGTCGTCTCGAGAGTCGCGCGGAGATCGGCCTCGCTCGTCGCGTACATGATGGCGTCGTGGACGAGCACAGCGTCGAACTCGCGTCCGAGGCGGACGTCGCGCATGTCGCCGAGCTCGATCTCGCACTCCGGGTTGGCGCTGCGGCAGACGGCGAGCATCTGCGGAGGAGCGGTCTATCAGCGTGAGCGAGAGCTGCCGCTTCAGGTTCGCCGCGAGGCTGCCGCCACCGCAGCCGAGCTCGAGCAGCGTGCGCGGTACCGGCCTCGCGCGCTTCAAGAGCGCCCAGAAGTAGGCGGCCTCCTCGACGTAGTGGCTGGGCGGCGAGAGCAGCGGCCACCAGGAGGCGAGCTCGGAGTACATGCGCAGCTCGGTCATCGCACGGGGCTCCCTTCGCGTGGCATACTGCCGGCTCTGCCCCACAAGGAGAACCCCCCGTGAAGCTCGGAATCACCGCCGCCCCGTTCGGACCCGAGGCGAAGCTGAACCTCGACTTCATCCGCCTCGCCGAATCGCTGGGCTTCGACTCCGCCTGGACCGCCGAGGCCTACGGCAACGACGCGGTGACCACCGCGGCCTGGATCCTCGCCAACACGACCAAGCTCAAGGTCGGCACCGCGATCATGCAGATCCCAGCGCGCACGCCGGCGATGACGGCCATGACGGCGATGACGCTCGACAACCTCTCGGGCGGCCGCTTCATCCTGGGCCTCGGGCCGTCGGGCCCGCAGGTGGTCGAGGGCTGGCACGGCGTCCCGTACGGCAAGCCCCTCACGCGCTCACGCGAGACGATCGCGATCATCCGCCAGATTCTCTCCCGCGAGAAGCCGCTCGAGTTCCGCGGGGAGCACTACACGATTCCGGCGACCGGCCCGGGCACGACCGGCCTCGGCAAGCCGCTGAAGAGCATCCTGCACGGCAACCCGAACCTGAAGATCTACACCGCCTCGATCGGCCCGGCGGGCCTGAAGATGGCGGCCGAGATCGCGGACGGCGTCTTCCCGATGATGGTGATCCCGGAGAAGTTCGAGAAGGTGCAGCTCCCGCACCTCTTGGAGGGCTTCAAGGCCGCCGGCGGCGGCAAGAGCATCGCGGACTTCGCCGTGGTGCCCGGGGTGTCGGTCGTGCTCAACGACGACCTGCAGAAGGCGCGCGACGCCGTGAAGCCCGGCACCGCGCTCTACGTGGGCGGCATGGGCGCGCGCGGCAAGAACTTCTACAACGACCACGCCAAGCGCCTCGGCTTCGAAGAGGCCGCCGTGAAGATCCAGGACCTCTACCTGGCCGGGAAGCGCAACGAGGCGATCGCCGCGGTGCCCGACGAGTTCATCGACGAGGTGGCGCTGGTCGGTCCCAAGGCCCGCATCAAGGAGCGCCTCCAGGCCTGGAAGGAGGCCGGGCGCAAGGGCTTCGTCCACACCATGCAGATAGGAACCGGCCAGCCCGAGGCGCTGAAGCTGCTCGCGGAGGAGCTCCTCTAGAAGCGTGAAGCCGCAAGCGCCGCCGAGCGGCGCGCGCAGCGAGCCGCAGGCGAGCCGAGGTCAACGTTCCATAGAAGCTTGAAGCTGCAAGCGCCGCCGAGCGGCGCGCGCAGCGAGCCGCAGGCGAGCGGAGGTCAACGTTCCACAGAAGCGTGAAGCTGCAAGCGCCGCCGAGCGGCGCGCGCAGCGAGCCGCAGGCGAGCGGAGGTCAACGTTCCACAGAAGCGTGAAGCTGCAAGCGCCGCCGAGCGGCGCGCGCAGCGAGCCGCAGGCGAGCGGAGGTCAACGTTCCACAGAAGCGTGAAGCTGCAAGCGCCGCCGAGCGGCGCGCGCAGCGAGCCGCAGGCGAGCGGAGGTCAACGTTCCACAGAAGCGTGAAGCTGCAAGCGCCGCCGAGCGGCGCGCGCAGCGAGCCGCAGGCGAGCGGAGGTCAACAAAGATGGATTACCACGAGCTGCGCAAGATGAACGTCCACCAGCTGCGCGAGGTGGCGAAGACGGCGCCCGGACTTCAGGGCGGCTCCCAGATGCACAAGGAGCAGCTTCTCAAGGAGATCTGCACACGTCTCCAGATAGAGATGCACGAGCACCACGACGTGGTAGGCATCGTCAAGGCGGACGTGAAGGAGCAGATCAAGGAGCTGAAGAAGGAACGCGCCGCCGCCCTCGCCGCCCACGACCCCGCGGCCCTCGCCCGCGTGCGGCGGAAGATCCACAAAGCGAAAGGACAGCTCCGCCGCGCGACGGTGTAACAACGACCCCCGCAGGGCAAGCCTCTTCTCGATCTCCGCCACTCATTGGGGATTTCCTCGATTTCCCCAATTGTCAGGAGCGAAGGCGTAAGCTCCAGCCGGAGCGCCAGACGCCCACTCTCTCGGCGCCTGCGACGAGAGAGCCGCCGGCGCGCACACCCAGGAGACTCCCGTGCGACGATCACGAACTCTGTGCAGCCTCGCGCTGCTATCCGTCCTGTGGCTGGCAAACGCGGGAACGGCGCATGCCGCCGCGGTTTGGTCGGTCTTGTCGGTGAACGTGGAGGGCGACCCCCAGCCCTGGCTCGGCCTCGCGAAGCAAGTGAACGCGCTGCGAACCCGTCTGAAGCTGCCGACTGTCACGATCGTGCAGGCGACGCTCGCGGGCGACGTCACCGGCACCTACTTCGTCAGCACCGAGTATCCGAGCTTGACTGCGCTCGGCGAGGCTACCGCGAAGGTGGAGGCCGATCCCGAGTGGCCCGGGCTCCTGAAGCAGCTCCAAGCCGCGAGCAAGGTCGTCTCGTCGGAGCTCTACGTGGACCGCACGCCCGCGGGCGCGCCTGCGACTCCGCTGCCCGCCGGCGGCTACGGCACGGGCATCGTTGTACGCGTCGACAACGCGAGCGCCTACTTTGCGCTGCTGCCGAAGCTCCGGGAGAACTTCGCACGCCTGCGCGTACCGGTTCCTCGCGTGTGGCAGGCGACGCTCGCCGGGCCGCGAGACCGGAACCATCCTGATCACCAACGGCTACGCCAGCCTCGCCGCGATGGAAGAAGCCGAGAAGAAGACGGAGGCGGACCCGGAGCAGCAGAGGATGCTCCGGGAGCTCGAGGCCACCGGACGAAAGGTGGTCTCCCGCCTCCTCGTGCGCGACCGAACACCGCGCTGACGCGGTACCAGGCCGAGAATGCGAGTGAACCGGGCTGAGGCGATCTAGGCCGGCTGGCGGCGCACGGTGAGCTTCACGTGCCAGCGCGCGACGCCGCCGGCGCCGACCTCTGCAACGATCTGACTCAGCTCGGCGCGCTCGATCTGCGGAAATGCGCGGGTTGCCTCGTCGAGAGCGCCCCGGACGGCATCCTCGATTCCCTTCTCGGAGACGCCGTTCAGCTCGAGAGTGAGACCGCGGCCGACCACGATCCCGTCGTCGCGGACGACCGTCATGTCGAGAAACCGCCGCCGCGCGCGTGCCTCGGCCTCCTGGTAGAGGCTCGCAGCAGCTTCCGGCGTGATCGCCAGCTCGTCGCGGAGGCGCTGGAGGAACGCCTCCTCCTCGGGTTCGAGCCGGTGGTCTCTCAGCACCCGATCGAGTGCCGCGCCGTAGACGGCCTGCACCGCCAGCTCGTGAATCTGGACGGCGTCGCCCTCGTCGAGCTGCAGCAGGCTGCGCAGATGCGCGAGCTCCGCCGCCTCCTCCGCGCTCACCGATTGGTCGGCGAGACAGCGCTCGAGGAAGCGCCGGTAGAGCGCGCGGCGCGCCGTGCGGTGCCGGCGACCCAGCTCGACGCCGCGCCGCGCCGCGATCTCACCGATCTTGGCTGGGGAGACTTCTCTCACCCGCTCGGCGCGCGCCAGCACGTCCTCGATGTCGCGGACGAGGCTGCCCGGTCGGACCCGCCCCAGCGCGCGCGCCAGGAACCCATCGCTCGAAACGTGACGCTGGAACGGCTCGGGCATTCGGCTCTCCTGACGTGGCGGGCGGGTGTCGCGTCAATCGATGATCGCCGGGTAGACGATCGACTTCAGCTGGCCGCGGAAGTTGAACGTGCCCGACGGCATCAGCTGGGTCATGAAGATCACGAACAGATCCTCGACGGGGTCGATCCAGAAGGCGGTGCTGGCGGCGCCGCCCCAGGCGTACTCGCCCACCGAGCCGACCGTCTGCGCGCGCACCAGGTCGAGCGTCACCGAGAAGCCGAGGCCGAAGCCGACGCCGTCGTAGGTCACCTGGCTGAACTGGCCGCCGATGTTGAGGGCCGCGATGTCGGCGCCGCCCGGCAGGTGGTTGCGCGTCATCAGCTCGATCGTCTTGCGCCCGAGGATCCGGGCCCCGTCCAGCGCGCCGCCGTTCAACAGCATCTGGCAGAAGCGCGCGTAGTCGGCGGCAGTCGAGACGAGGCCGCCTCCGCCCGAGAGGTACGCCGGCTGCGACGCGTAGAGGCTCGCCGCGGGGTCGTCTTCGACTCGGAGCGTCTTGTCGGGCATGCGCGTGTAGTTGGCGGCCAGGCGCGGCAAGCGGTCCGGGCTCACCCAGAAGGCGGTGTCCTGCATGCCGAGCGGCTCGAACAGCTCCTCGCGCAGGAAGACGTCGAGACGCTTGCCCGAGATCACCTCGATCAGGTGGCCGAGCACGTCGGTGGAGACCGAGTAGTTCCAGCGCGTGCCGGGCGAGAACTCGAGCGGGACCTCTGCGAGCTTCGCCATGGTCTGCGCGAGCGTGTCCTTGCGCTCGCCGATCGCGAGCCGGCGATAGGTGCGGTCGACGTTGGTGCGCTCCATGAAGCCGTAGGTGAGGCCCGACGTGTGCGTCAGGAGATCGCGGATGGTCATCGGCCGCTCTACGGGGCTCGTCGCGAAGGCCGGATGGTTCCCGGCCTGATAGACGCGCAGATCGCGCCAGGCCGGGATGTACTTGTCCACGGGATCCTCGAGCTGGAGGGCCGCGCGCTCGTAGAGCGTCATCAGGGCGACGGAGGTGACGGGCTTCGTCATCGAGTAGATGCGGAAGATCGTGTCCTCGCGCATCGGCTTCCCGCGCTCGACGTCCAGCATGCCGAGCGGCGAGCAGTACGCGATGCGGCCGCGCCGGGCCACGAGCGTCAGCGCGCCGGCGATCTTCTTCTGGTCGACGTAGCGGCGCGCGAGATGCGCCTCGATGCGCGCGAGCCGCGCCGAAGAGAGCCCCACCGTCTCGGGTCGCACGATCTCCATGAGCTCCTCCTCGGGCGCGGGCAGGGTAGTAGAATCCGGGGGTCTCGGAGGAGCTCATGGCACCCTCTCGCGTGCTCTCGGCCGACTCGCACGTCGTCGAGCCGGCGGACGTCTGGACCTCGCGCATCGAGGCGCGCTACCGCGACCGCGCTCCCCACGTGGTCAAGAAGCTCGCGGGCCTGCCCGACGGCGACTGGTTCGTGTGCGAGAATCTGCGACCGTTCTCGGTCTCGGGCTTCGCGGTCGCCGGCGTCGATCCCAAGGACTTCGGCTCGAAGATGCTGCTCGGCTACGAGGGCGTGCGGCCCGGCGCGTGGGATCCCGTGCAGCGCTTGAAGGACCAGGAGACCGACGGCGTCTCCGGCGAGGTGATCTACACGAGCCTGGGCATGATGCTCTACGGCATCAAGGATGGCGGGCTGCGCGCAGCCAGCTTTCGCGCCTACAACGATTGGCTCGCGGAGTTCTGCGGTCACGCGCCGCGGCGGCTCGCCGGGATCGCGCTGGTGCCGATGGACGACGTCCGCCTCGCGGTCGTCGAGCTCGAGCGCGCTGCGAAGCTCGACCTGCGCGGCGGCTTGATCTGGGGCTTCCCGCCGGCGAATCGAAGCTACGACGCGAAGGAGTGGGATCCGCTCTGGGCGGCGGCGCAGGACACGGGCCTCCCGCTCTCGCTGCACATCCTCACGGGCGCCGAGGGGAGCGGCCTCGACGGCGCGAGCCTGATGAAGACCTATCCCTCGCTCCCGCACCGCATGGAGCGCTCGCTCTCGGACATCATCTTCGGCGGCGCGCTCGCGCGCTTCCCGGGCTGCAGGATCGTCTCGGCGGAAAACGACATCGGCTGGATCCCCCACTTCCTGCAGCGCCTCGACCACTCCTACCACAACTACCGGTCCCTCGAGCGCGAGCCGGTGATCCCGGAGCTCCCGAGCTTCTACTTCCGGCGCCAGGTGTACGCCACGTTCCAGGACGACCGCGTGGGAGTCGTGACGCGCGACTTCGTCGGCGTGGACAACCTGATGTGGGCGAGCGACTTCCCGCACTCGGACTCGACCTGGCCCCGCTCGCGCGAGGTGATCGCGCGCGACTTCGAGGGCGTGCCCGCGGCCGAGACGGAGAAGATCACGGGCGCGAACTGCGCGCGCCTGTACGGGATCGGCTGAGAATCGAAAATTCGGGGTCTGACCCCGAAATTTCGATTCCGGGTCAGCGGCGCGCCGACTCCGCCTTGCGCGTGTGCTCGGCGATCGCGTCGGCCAGCCGCGTCCACAGCGCGGGCGGGAGGTCGTGGCCCATGCCCGGGATCTCGAGCAGCTCCGCGCCCGAGATCGAGCGCGCGGTGTCCTGGCCGCCGGCGAGCGGCACGAGCGGGTCGTCCGCGCCGTGGATCACGAGCGTCGGCGCGCGCACCCCGGCGAGCCGCGGGGCGCGGTTGCCCTGGGCGTAGACCGCCGCCATCTGGCGCACGGTGCCGAGCGGCGTGAAGGCGCGGTCGTAGCTCTCGCCCGCGCGCCGGCGCAGACGCTCCTCGTCCACCGGGAAGCCGGGGCTCCCGATCACCTTGGAGGCGCGCACGGAGGCCTCGATGTTGCCCGCGCGATCGGTGGGGCGCGGGGTCATCAGGATCGCCATCGCCTCGGGCTTCGCCTGCGGAAGCTCGGGGTTGCCGGTGCTCGACATGATCGAGATCAGGCTGCGCGTCTTCGCGGCGTGCCGGTAGGCGACGGTCTGCGCGATCATGCCGCCCATCGAGGCGCCGCAGATGTGCGCGCTCGCGAGGCCCAGCGCGTCGAGCAGGCCGGCCGCGTCGTCCGCCATGTCGTCCAGCGTGTAGGGCGCGCCCGAGCGATCGGCGCCGCGCTGCATCATCTCGACCACGTTCGGGACGCCCGCGTGGTCGAACTTCGAGCTCTTCCCGACGTCGCGGTTGTCGAAGCGGATCACGTACTGGCTGCGATCGGCCAGCGCGCCGCAGAACTCCTCGTCCCACAGCGTCATCTGGGCGCCCAGGCCCATGATGAGGAGCAAGGGGCGGTCGCTCGCGCGACCGAAGGTGTCGTACTCGAGCTGGATTCCGTTGGCGCGGGCTTGGGGCATCGGTTCCTCGGGGTTGGAGAGCGACCGGGGAGCATACCCTCGCCGGAGCGGCGCGGGCTAGGCTCGCCGCCACTGGGAGAGCCTCGATGCCCGTGACCTCCGAGCGGCGCGGCCGCGTGCTGATCATCCGCCTCGAGCGCGAAGAGAAGCGCAACGCCATGAACGGCGAGATGACGCGCGGCCTCGATGCGGCGCTCGATGCGCTGGAGGACGACGCGGAGCTCTGGGTGGGCGTCCTCACGGGCGGTCCGCGGGTGTTCTCCGCCGGGAGCGACATGCGCGACAGCGCGCACAACTCGACCGAGCGCGGCGGGCCCTACGGCTTGATCCGCCGCAAGCGCGCGAAGCCGCTGATCGCGGCGGTGGACGGCCTCGCCTACGGCGGCGGCTTCGAGATGGTGCTGGCCTGCGATCTCGTGGTGGCGTCGACGCGCGCGAGCTTCGCGCTGCCCGAGGTGAAGCGCGGGCTCTTCGCGCTCTACGGCGGCGTGTTCCGCGCGGCGCACGCGCTGCCGCTGAACGTCGCGCGCGAGCTCGCGCTGACCGGCGATCCGCTCTCGGCCGAGCGCGGCGAGCGCCTCGGCCTGGTGAACGCGCTGTGCGAGCCCGACCGGGCCGTGGACGAGGCCCTGAAGCTCGCGGAGCGCATCTGCGCCAACGGACCCGTCGCCGTGCGCGAGAGCCTGCGCGTCGTGAACGAGTCGCTCGAAGCCGCCGATGCCCGCGCCTGGGAGCTCTCGCGGGAGGCGGCCGAGGTCGTGCGCAAATCCGAGGACACCCGCGAGGGCGTCGCCGCCTTCTTCGAGAAGCGCCCCCCTCGCTGGACCGGCCGCTAGCGGGGACGCTGGCGTGTCAACTTGGGGACGCTGGTTGACACGCAGCGTGTCAACCAGCGTCCCCAAGTTGACACCCGCGTCCCCTAGTACTGCCGATATCGCCGCTGGACGTGCTCCTGGCGGATGCGGATGCGGTCGCGGCGCTCCTCGGGCGAGACGGTGCCCGTGCTCGGCGGGAGGTGTGCGCGGACCTCGTCGAAGCGCACCTTCGCGACGTGCACGCTCGGGAGCTGTGCGGGGAGCTTCGAGTACTTCCAGCGCAGCGAGAGAAACCCGCGCGGGAGGCCCGTGGTGTCGATCCAGTTCGGGACGCCCGGGTCGCGGTGCGCGACGACGAAGCGCAACGCGCCGTCGTCGTCCTCCTCGGCCTGCGCGCTGTTCAGGCTGCTCTGCGCGTTCGCATAGTCGGCCGACTGGCCCCACGAATTCGCGATGTGGAAGCCCACGTAGGCCGCGGGCACGGGGATGCGCTCCTCGACGATCAGCGCCTCGTCGGGGCCGAGCTCGAACTGGCCCCCCGCGTAGACGTTCGTGCTCTGGCCGCCGCCCGTGGCGAGCGCCGCCGGCGCAGGCGCATTCAGGTCGTTCACCGGCATGAACTGGCGGCCATCGCCGTCCTGGTCCGCCTGGACCTCGAGCGTGCGCGCGTAGAACTCGTTCCAGAACACGACCTGGTTGCGCACGAGCTCCCCGGCCCGGCGCACGCGCCGCGCCATGGACGCGGCGTCGGCGGGCGGCCGCGCCGCGCCCTCCTTCCCGACCCGCACGATCGAGAGCTCGAGGGGCGCTTGGTCCTCCCAGTCCGTGAAGAGCTCGCGCACGGCCACGTAGTGCGCGCTCTGCTCGAGCGCCTGGGTCGCGATGAAGTCTCCCGTGTAGCCCGGCGGTCGCGTCGGGCCGAGCAGAATCTCGAAGGCGCCTTCGGTGGCGAAGTGGACCCGCGTCGAGTCGAGCACGCCGGTGGTGACGCGCCCGAAGGGGCGCAGCTCGGCGATGCTGCCGCTGTCTCCCGCGTAGACGCTCTGCGCCTCGAAGATGAAGTAGCCCGGCGAGCGCCAGCCCGGGGGCGCGCTGCCGCGGATGCGATAGGTGCCCGCTCCGTCGATCGCCGCCGAGAGATAGAGCGCATCGGCGTTGTCGATGGTCGCCTTGTTCACCGGCTGGAGCGCGCGACGGAAGTACGGGAAGTCCGGGTCCTCCTGGAGGGCGCGCTCGATCGAGCCGTACACGAAGCCCAACAAGTACCCGTAACCCTCCGCGAGCGTGCGCTCCGAGGCCGGGGGCGCGTCCGCCTCCGGGCGCTCCAGCGCGTCGCGCGCTCTCTCCAGATCCTTCTGGAGGTCGTCCCAGGCCGCGCGCAGCTCCTGCGCGGCCTGCTTGGCATCCGGCGGCTCGCCCGCGGCCGGCGCGCCGACGCAGAGCGACAGAGCGACGAGCGCTCCCGCGCAGACGCTTCGCGTTCGCGCGGTCACGCCTGGCTGAACCGGCGCTGGACGTGGAGCTGGCGGATGCGGACTCGGGCGACGCGCTCCTCGGGCGTCACCCGGCGCGTCTCGGCCGGGAGGTGCCGGCGCACGTCGGCGAGCTTCACGCGCTCCGCGCGGATGCGCGGCCAGCGCTCCGGCGGCGGCTTCTCGAAGTACGCCCAACGCGGCGCCATGAAGCCCTCGGGATGGCCCGTGGTATCGAGCCAGTTGGGGACGCCGGGATCGCGGTGGGCGATCACCCAGCGGATCTTCCCATCGCGGTCGCGCTCGGTCTGGAAGCCGTTCAGGCTGGTGATGCGATTGGCGTAGTCGAAGGACTCGCCCCACAGGTTGGCGAGGTGCATCCCGATGTACATCGGCTCCACCGGAATCTCGTTCTCGATCACGAGCGCCTCGTCCTCTGCGAGCTCGTAGACGCCGCCCGCGTAGATGTTGGTGCTCATGCCACCGCCGGTGGCGCCGCTCGCCGCGTTCGGCGCGTTGAAGGCGTTGCGCGGCATGAAGCGCTGGCCGTCGCCGTTCATGTCGCCGTACGTCTCGAGCAACACGGTGTAGAACTCGTTCCAGAAGTGCATCTGGCCGCGCGCGAGCGCCCCGGCGCGGCGCAGCTGCGCCGCGGCACGGGCCGGGTCGTAGGCGGGCGGCGCCTCGCGCTCGGCGCCGATGCGGGTGATCCAGAAGTCGACGGGGTCCTCGCGCTCCCAGTCGTAGAAGAGCTGGCGGCCCGAGACGTAGGCGCCCACGTACTCGACGCGCTCGCTCGCGCCGTCGGGCCGGCGTCGCTCGCGCACGCTGCGCGTGCGCAGGAAGTTCCCCGCGTGGCCGGGGGGCCGCTCGGGTGCGAGCAGGATCTCGAAGCTGCCGTCGGGCTCGACGCGCAGCTTGGAGACGTCGAGCATGCCGGTCCCGGCGCGCGTCCCCGGCGCGAGCTCGCGCAGGCTGCCGCTGTCGCCGCTGAAGCCGCTCGCGCACTCGAAGATCAGGTATTGCGGGGCGAGGCGACCGCTCGCAGCGCGGGGCTCGCCCCGCCAGTGGCTCGTGTCCGCCGCCCGGCCGCGCAGCCAGTAGCTCTCGTTGCCGTCGATCGGCATCGCGAAGTAGATCGCGTCGGCGTTGTCGATCGTGCTCTTCGCGATCGCCTGGATGGCGCGGCGCACGTAGGGGAAACGCGGGTCCTCGAAGAAGCCGCGCTCGATCCCGCAGTAGACCAGGCTCATCAGGTAGCGGTAGCCCTCGGCCAGGTTGCGCTCGCTTGCGGGCGGCGGGTAGAGCTTGGGGTCGTCGATCGCGTCGCGCGCGCGCTGCAGCTCGGCGATCCACTCGTCCCAGGCCGCGCGCAGCTCGGCTCTCGCGTCAGCCATGCTGCACTCCCTCCATGCGCTTCCAGCCGAAGCGATCGAAGAGGCCCGCGAGCCGCGCCTGGATCTCGTCCGCGTCGAGGCCGAACTCCTCGAGCGAGTAGCTGTGGCTCGTCTCGTGCTTGCGGGCGCGGCGCTCCTCCTGCTCGAGCCGGGCGACGAGCTCCGGGCTCGGGGAGAGCCCGAGGCTTCGGTAGACGCCCTCGACCGCCCGCTTCGGCGCGTCCACCAGCTCCGCGTAGTCCACGATCGCCCGCGGTGTCTCCGGGTGCTGCTCCAGCACGTCCAGGGGATGCTGATACGTGTGGAAGGACTGCTCGGCGAGCACGCGCAGCGAGTCCCGGCTGCGCGCCGCGTCGAAGCCGTACAGGCGATAGGAGACCTGGAGGAGCTTCAGCAGGCTCGGGATCGTCTCGTTCGGATTGCGCATGGTCACGACGATGCGCGCGTCGGGGAACGCCTCGATCAGCGTGGCGACGCGCCCGGCGAAGGTCGGGTTCTTCGAGAGGTGCGTCTTGTGCGCGCCGTTCAGGTAGAGCTGGCGCTTCACGCATTGGCGGTAGAAGCGCATCAGGCGCGCTCGCGCGCGCGGCGGCCGCTCGTCCACGTAGTAGAAGTCGACGCGGCCCATGTACGGGAGCTTCGTCATCCAGAAGCCCGCCGCGCACGACCAGTAGAAGAGGATGTCGTCCTCTTCGGGCTGGGTGAGGCTCATGACGTGCATGTCGCGCGTCGCGCGGTAGCGGCGCTCCTCCCAGGCGCGCACGCGGCGCTCGAGCGCACCACCGAGCAGACGGCGGTCGAGCGCGGCGGCGGCACGGATCGCCCGCTTCTGGAGCAGCGAGGGGAAGTAGAGCTCGTAGAGGCGAAACGAGCTGAAGCGCTCGGCGTCGAGGCTCATCAGGCGATGGAGCAGCGTCGTCCCGCTGCGCGCGTGCCCGACCAGGAAGACCGGCTCCCGCACGCGCACGCGATGCAGGCCCGGGAACAGCAGGCCGTCCAGGAAGAAGCAGACCGCATGGAAGCTCGCGACGAGCGGCACGATCACGAGCAGGCGCACGAGGATCGAGGCCCGGCGCGGGGCGCCGCGGTCGGCGAGCGAGAGGCGCACGAGCCGCCCCCAGCTGGCGAAGTCGAAGTAGAAGACCACGCGGCGAGCACTCTATCGCGCGGCGCCCGCTCGCGTCGCCACGTGCTCGAGCAGGAGCTCGCTCACGCGCTCCGGGGCCTGGTCGGTCAGGAAGTGGCCGGCGCCCGGGATCACCTCGAAGCGGTAGGGCGCTCGGACGAGCTCGCGGGTCGCGTCCGCAGCGACGCGGCCCACGGTCGCGTCGGCGTCCCCCCACACGTAGAGCGTCGGGACGGTCACCGGCGGGACCTCGGCCGCCGCGAGCGCCGAGCCCTTCGCGAAGGAGGCGCGATACCAGGCGAGGGCTGCCTCGAGCGCCTCGCGCGTTGCGAGCGGCGCGAGGTAGGCGTCCGCATCGGCTGCGGGCACGCCCTGCTCGGTGAGCGCGCGACGCAGCCGCGCGGCGCCGTCGGCGAGCAGCAGATCCGCGGTGCTCGGATCCTGGAAGGCGCGGTGGTGCTTCGAGCGCTCGCTCTGGCGCGGGTCGCTCGCGAGGGCGCGCGCGAATGCTGCGGGGTGCGGGCGAGACAGCACGCTGAGCGTGAGCACGCGCTCGGGATGGCGCGCCGCGAGGAGCCAGGCGAGCTGGCCGCCCCAGTCGTGCCCCACCAGGTGGAAGCGCGCCGCGCCGAGCGCGTCGGCGAGCGCCAGGGCGTCGCCGACGAGGGCCTCGCTCGCGTAGGACACGATGCCCGCCGGCCGCGCGCCCGGCGAGTAGCCGCGCTGGTCGGGCGCCGCGGCGCGCAGCCCCGCGGCGGCGAGCGCCGGCAGCTGATGGCGCCAGGTGTAGCGGGTCTGCGGGAAGCCGTGGAGGAGCAGCACGAGCGGCGCGCCCGGCGTGCCGGCGAGGTCGGTGGTGAAGCGGAAGCCGCGGGCTTCGATCTCGACGCAGCGCGTGGCGCTCACGGGCCGCAGCCTAACCCGGCGCGCGGAAGCCCGGCCAGCGGAACGGCGAGGCCAGCACGCCCCCCAGGCGCTTGGGAAATGCGTCGCCGCCGGGAATCCCGATGTCGGTGCCCGGACCCCGATCGCGCGGCCGGTGGAAGGTTCCGAACAGGAGATCCCAGAGCAGCACGTCGCCGCCGTAGTTGCAGCGCCCGGTCCCGAGCGCGCGCGCGTGGTGCCAGCGGTGCGGCTCGGGCGCGCTGAACACGTAGTCGAGCGGGCCCAGCCGGAGCGCCAGGTTGCAGTGCTGGAAGCGGCCGATCGCCATCGTCAAGAGGAGCTGGAGCGCGAGCGCATCCTCGCTCGCGCCGAGCGCGATGAGGGGCGCGGTCTGCAGGGCGCCCGAGAGCGCGACCTCCAGGGGATGGAGCCGCGGCCCGTTCAGGAAGTAGAGCCGCTCGGCGCTGTGGTGGGTCGCGTGGATGCGCCAGAGCCACGGCACGTGGTGCTCCGCGCGGTGGAACCAGTAGCGGACCAGATCTCCCAGGAAGAGCGCCAGCACCGCCTGCGCGACCAGCGGCCAATGCGTCGGCCAGACCCCTGCGCCGACGGTTCGCGAGAGCGCTCCGCCGAGCGCGACCGCGAGCCCGCCGGCGAGCGGCGCCACGACGAGCACGCCCACCGGCCCGGCGAGGAGGAGGAGCGGGACGTCGACGCGCAGGTCGGCGCGCGTCGGCTGCCAGGCGCGGCAGTACGGTCGCCAGCGCTCGAGCGCGTAGAAGAGCGCGCAGAGCGAGAGAAACGCGGGCGGGACCACGAGCGCCGGGCGAACGCCAAGACCGATGGCGCCGATTCCCAGCCCGAGCGTGCCGCCCAGGACGCCGAGATAGAGGGCGATCGAAGCGGCGACGCCGAGCGGCTCCGCGCCCAAAGTCTCGGAGGGAGCCGTCGATGCCGAGAGCGCGCTCATCGCGTCCGAGTCAAGGGCTCGCGCTCGCTCGCGTCAAGCTCCGCGTCTGGCGTAGAGTCGCGCGCCATGTCGCAGCTCGGCGATCTCGTGATCCGGCCCATCGGCAGCGTGGCGACGCGCGCGACGGAGAAGGTCGACGAGAGCTGGGGAGCGGTGGAGTCGACGATCGTGCTCGCCCCGAGCTCTTGCCCGGCCTGCGCGGCCTCGACGGCTTCTCGCACGCGCTCGTGGTGACCTGGCTCCACGAGGCGGCCTTCGAGCCCGCCCGTCACCTGCTGCGCCGGCCGCGCGGCCTCGCCCACTTGCCGGAGCTCGGCATCTTCGCGCAGCGCGCGAAGGATCGGCCCAATCCGATCGGGATCACCTGCGTGCCGATCCTGGGCGTCGTGGCCGAGGGCTTGCGCGTGCGCGGCCTGGACGCGATCGACGGGACGCCGGTGCTCGATCTCAAGCCCCACGTCCCGGAGTTCGACTGCGCGCGCGACGCGCGTGTGCCGGACTGGATCGGCGAGCTGATGCGCGGCTACTTCTAGCTGCGCAGACTGAGCGGCTCGCGCGCCGGGCAACGCGCCCGGCGCGCGAACAGTCAGGCGCTCTTCACCGGAATCGCGATCGTGTGCGCCTTGGCCGCGGGCGCCTTCGGCAGCGTCACGTGCAGGACGCCCTGCTTGAACGCGGCGCTCACCTTGTCCACGACGACCTCGCAGGGCAGCGTCACGCTGCGCTCGAAGCGGCCGTAGCTGCGCTCCGTGCGCCGGGTCTTGCCCTGCTCGCTCGCGCTCTCGGAGCGCTTCTCGCCCTTGAGCGTGAGCACGCCGTCCTCGAGCGTGAGCTCGACGTCCTTCTCCTCGATCCCCGGCAGCTCGGCGGAGACGCGCACCGCGTCGTCGCTCTCCTCGACCTCGAGCGAGGGCGCGAAGCCCACGTTCGCCGGCCAGCCCGCGCCCACCGGAACGTCGCGGAAGAAGTCCTCGAACAGCCGATTCACCTCGTCGATCAGAGGCAGACCCGGATGCGTTGCGAAGCGCACCGGCGCCTCGCGGTGGAGTCGAAACAGTGTAGGAAGTGCCATGGATCCTCTCCTTTTTCGTGCGGCCCCATCCGCCGCGGGATCGAATGAGGAGGTGTGCACGGGCCGCGGCGTGTCAAGCGCTCGACACGCGGATGTGTCGGGATCGGGACCCGCGGGGCTCAGACGCGGTGGAGCTCGCGGGCGCGCGCGCGCAGCTCGTCGCGGAACTCGGGGTGCGCGATCTCGATCAGCGCGCCCGCCCGCTCGCGGATCGTCTTCCCGCGCAGCTCCGCCACGCCGTGCTCGGTCACCACGAAGTCCACGAACGTGCGGGGCACGGTGACCGGCGTCCCCGGCGGAAGCCCCGCCACGATGCGGCTGACGCGCTTCGCCCCACCGCCGGGGCGCGAGCTCGACGGCAGGACGGAGACCGAGCGTCCACCGGGGGAGTAGGCCCCGGCGATCATGAACACGCTCTGCCCGCCCACGCCGGTGTAGGGCCGGTGGTCGAAGGACTCGGAAGCCACCTGGCCGGTCAGGTCGACGAGCATCGCGTTGTTCACGGTGACGAAGTTGCGCTGCTGGATCAGGCGGCGCAGATCGTCCGTCGTCCCGAAGTCGTAGAGCTCGTAGACGGGGTTCTCGTGGATCATGGCGAGCTCGTCGCGGTCCACGCCGACGAGCGCGCTCGCCACCACCTTCCCGGGCCAGAGCGTCTTGTGCTTGCCCGTCACGACCCCGCTGCGCACGAGCTCGGCGGTGCCACCGGTGATCAGCTCGGTCTGGATGCCGAGGTCGTTGCGGAAGCCCAGGAACTTCGCGAGCGACGCCGAGACGGTGCCGACGCCCATCTGGAGCGTGTCGCCGTCGTTCACCAGCTCGGCGGCCACCAGATTGCAGATCGCGTCCACGCAGGCGAGCTCCTCCGCGCTCGGCTCCGGGCCGGCAGCGGCCTCGCCGGCGACCTCCTCCGCCTCGACGAAGGCGTGGATCTGGTCCACGTGCACGAAGTTGTCGCCGCCCGTGCGGATGAACTCCGGGTGCACCTCGGCGATCACGTTCTTCGCACCGCGCGCGAGCAGGTTCGAGAACCACACGCCCGACCCGAAGCTCGCGAAGCCGTGCTGGTTCGGGGGCGAGATCGGCACCAGGAAGTGATCGGGGCGCGCCTCGAAGCCCTGCGGCAGCTCGCCCGCGCGCCAGGTGCTGAGGGGGAGATACTCCATCTCGCCGGCGTGCGTGGCCGCGCGGTTGTGGGGCGTCGCGAAGTTGTCGTGGAGCTGGAAGGCGCCGCCGAGATCGGCCGCCGTCCACGGGAAGAGCGCGGCCGCGTGATCGATGCGCACGTCGCGCAGCTCGCCGCGCCGCGCGCGCGAGGCGAGCGCCCGGCACAGCGTGCTCGGCGTGCAGGTGTAGGTGGCGACGGCCACCGTCTGCCCCGAGCGAATCGGCTTCACGGCCTGCTCGACCGAAGTGAGCTTGCTCCCCACGCGATCCTGCCAGCGCATCGTCCGCCTCCGTGTCGCGATGGTACTCGCGTCCGGCTTGGAACCGATCCGGGAACGGGCGAAGCTAGGAGGCCGAGCGCGAGGTCGACGATGTCCAGGGATGCCGAAGAGCGGGTGGTCGAGGGGAAGACCTGGAGCGAGTTCTGCCGGGCGCTCGAGCAGGCGGGCAGCGCGATCCTGCGCGAGGGCACGCCCGCCAGCGCGCTCGATCGCGCCGAGGGCCTCCGCTACCTGACGCGCCTGCTGCGCGCCGGCCTGGACGGCCAGCTCGAGCACGGTGACCCGCGCTTCCCCGGGCTCTTCCAGCTCTCCAACGAGACGATCAAGATCGGCAACGACAACCCGGACAACATCTACTGGAACAGCAACATCAGCGGCCAGTACGAGTACCGGATCACGGGCACGCGGGGCTCGGTCCCCTACCTCTCGCTTCGGCACCAAGGGCGGCGGCTACGACAAGGACGGCACGATGTCGCCGACCGGCCAGCTCGACGGGCGCGATCTGAAGCTCGGGCCCGACGGGAGCTTCGAGATCGCGGTCTCCTGCGAGCCGCGCCCGGGGAACTGGCTGCCGATGAAGCCCGACACGCGCTCGCTGGTCGTGCGCATGACCTTCGGCGATCGCAGCAAGGAGACGCCGGCGCGCCTCGCGATCGAGCGCGTCGGGGCGAGCGGCACGCCGCTGCTCACGGCCGCCGAGCTCGACGCGGCGCTCGCGCGCGTGGTCGGCTTCGTGCGCGGGACCGCGAACCTGTTCGTGGACTGGATGACCGGCCCCTACGCCGCCCACGTGAACGCCCTCCCCTCCGACGACCAGGGGCGCTGCCAGCGCGCGGGCGGCGACGCGCAGATCCACTACTGCCAGAGCCGCTGGCGGCTCGCGCCGGACGAGGCGCTCTGGATCCGCCCCACCCGCATTCCGGCCTGCGCCACCTGGAACTTCCAGCTGAGCAACTTCTGGATGGAGTCGCTCGATTACCGCTACGCCCGCATCCACACCAACAAGACGCTCGCACAGCTCGAGCCCGACGGATCGCTGCGCATCGTGGTGGCGCACCGCGACCCGGGGCCGCGCTGGAAGAACTGGCTCTCGACCTGCGGCCACAGCGAGGGCGGCATGCTGTTCCGCTGGGTCGAGGCGAAAGAGTTCCCGCCCATCGAGACGCGCGTCGTGAAGCTCGCGGAGCTCGACCGGTCGCCGTGAGCGCCGAGGCCGTCACGCAGGCCGACGTGCGCGCCGCGGCGGCGCGCATCGCCGGCGCCGTCGTGCGCACGCCCTGTCTCGCGTCGCAGACCCTCTCGGAGCTGGCGGGCGCGCGCGTCGTGGTGAAGTTCGAAAACCTGCAGTTCACCGCCTCCTTCAAGGAGCGCGGCGCGCGCAACAAGCTGCTCTCGCTCTCGGCCGCCGAGCGCGCGCGGGGCGTGGTGGCGATGTCGGCGGGCAACCACGCCCAGGCGGTGGCGCACCACGCCAGCCAACTCGGCGTGCGCGCGACGCTGGTGATGCCGCGCTACACGCCGAATACGAAGGTCGAGCACACGCGCCGGCTGGGCGCGGAGGTGGTGCTGCACGGCGCCGACCTCGACGAGGCGAGCGAGCGCGCGAGCGCCCTCGCGGAGGAGCGCGGGCTCACCTGGGTGCACCCCTACGACGATCCAGCCGTGATCGCGGGGCAAGGCACCGTCGCGCTGGAGATGCTCGAGGACCACCCCGACCTCGAAGCGCTGGTGATCCCGGTCGGCGGCGGCGGCCTCGCCGCGGGGTGTGCCGCTGGCGGCGCCGAGCGTCGCCCTCTACGGCGTCGAGACCGAGCGCTTCCCGTCCATGCGCCAGGCGCTGCGCGGCGAGCCGATCGCCTGCGGGCGCGACTCCGTGGCCGAAGGCATCGCCGTGAAGCGGCCGGGCCTGCTCACCCGCGAGATCCTCCGCCAGCACGCGCGCGAGATGCTGCTGGTCTCGGAGATCGACCTCGAGGAGGCCGTGCTGCTCTACCTCGAGGTGGAGAAGACCGTGGCCGAAGGGGCGGGAGCCGCGAGCCTGGCGGCCGTGCTCCGCCACCGCGCGGCCTTCGCCGGCAAGAAGGTCGGCATCGTGCTCTCGGGCGGCAACCTCGACCTGCTCGTGCTGACCTCGATCATCGAGCGCGGCCTGGCGCGCTCGAAGCGCCTGGTGCGCGTGCGCGTGCAGCTCCCCGATCGGCCCGGCGCGCTCGCCGACGTGACGCGCATCCTCGCGGTGAGCGGCGCCAACGTGATCGAGATCGCGCACGAGCGCGCCTTCGGCCGCGTTCCGCTGAAGGAAGCGCAGGTCGAGTTCGTGGTCTCGACGCGCGGCGGCGAGCACCTGACGGAGCTGCGCGCGCAGCTCGGCGCGGCCGGCTACGAGGTCGCGCTGCCGGATCTCTAGAGCGCGCCGAGGGCGCAACGGTTAGTCGCCCAGGGCGGCCAGGCCGAAGCCGCCCGCGATCGAGAGGCTCCAGAGCAGGCCCGCGATCCAGACGCCGGGGCCGAAGCGGCCGGTCGCGCGCCTGCGCTCGACGAGCGCGAACACGGTCATCAGGGCCGCGAGGCCCAGCGCGGCGCGCGCGAGCGGATTGCGCGCGAGCGCCATGGAGACCGCACCGGCGCCCATCGCCGAGAAGCCGCCGACGGCGCAGACCAGCACGGGCCAGAGCGAGGTGTCCCGCCAGAAGAGCGAGACGTCGAAAAAGCGCTCGCGCGGCTCGGGAGGGGGAGCCGGCATGCGACGGCCTCCTGGGAGCCCGAATCAGACCCGCATCGCGACGTCGAGCTCGAGCGCCGCGAGTCCGCGCAGGATGTAGCTCGGCTCGTAGCGGAGCGCGAAGCCCGCTGGGAGCGCGAACGAAGCGAGCCGGGCAGCGACCCGCTCGAACAGCACCTTGAGCTCGAGCCGGGCGAGCGGCGCCCCGATGCAGAAGTGCGCGCCGCGCCCGAAGGCCACGCTCTCCTTCAGGTTGGGTCGGGCCGGGTCGAAGCGATCCGGATCCGGGAAGACGCTCTCGTCGCGATTCGCGGAGCCGAACATGAGCCAGATCATCGAGCCCTTCGGGATGGCGACGCCCTCGAGCTCGCTGTCGCGTGTCGCGAGCCGGAACATGCCCTGGTTGGGCGAGGACAGACGCAGGCCCTCCTCCACCACGGCCGCGACGGACTCCGGCTCGCGCTGCATGCGCGCGAACCAGTGCGGGCTCTCGAGCAGCAGCTTGAAGATCTCGTTGATCACCTTCGTGGTGGTCTCGTTCCCGGCCACCATCAGCTGCTGGATGATGGACAGCATCTCCGCCATCTCGAGCGGCCGCTCGGCGCCGGTCTCGTCCTCGAACTCCGCCTGGGTCAGCGCGCTGAGCAGGTCGTCCTGCGGCCGCTGCCGCCGCTCCTCGAGCTCGCTCGCCCAGTAGCGCTGCATCTCGGCGACGTCGCGCGCGGCCTGCACACGCACCTCGTCGGTGATCACGGCGCCCAAGCCGGCGACCGAGGAGTCCGACCAGCGCTTCACGTGGCCGAAGACCTCCGGGCGCATGCACAGGAAGTGGCCGATCACGCGGATCGGCAGCGGGATCGAGAGCGTGTTCATCACGTCCACCCGGCCGCGCGTGGGCCAGGCGTCGAGGATCTCGTCGCAGAGCTCCCGGATCTTGTCTTCGAGCGCGAGGATGCGGCGGGTCGAGAGCGCCTTGCCGACGGTCTTGCGGTAGCGCGTCTGGAGCGGCGGGTCCTCGGTGAGCATGGTGGAGACGCGTGGCCAGGCGCCGCGCTCGATCTCGCGGATCTTGGCGACGACGTCGGAGGTCGCCGCCGTCGGCTGGCTCGCGAAGCGCGAGGAGAAGGTCGTCGTGTCGGCGAAGACCTGGCAGACCGTCGCGTGGCGCGAGACGAACAGCACGCCCGTCGCCGGGTGCCGGAACACCGGCGCCTGCGCGCGCAGGGCCGCGTACCACGGGAAGGGGTCCTGCTGCATCTCCGGCGCGAGCGGGTCGTAGCGCCGGAAGTCGACGGCGGCGGCCATGGCCTCTCCTGAACACGTTCAAATGGAGCTTCGCACGGGCAGCGGAGCCGGGCGAGTTCAGCCGGGGCTCGCCTCGGCGGTGCCGAACAGGACCGCCAGGTTCTCGCCCGCGTCCTGGGAGAACTGGATGAAGAGCTGGCGCGCGCGATCGAGGTCGGGCCACCAGGGGCCCGTGAAGATGCCTCCCGGGAGAGGACGCCGCATCGCAAAGCGCACGAGCGGAGTGCCGGTGGCGTCGTCGGCCACCTCGACCACGAAGAAGACATTGCCGCTCGGCTGGATGATCGACGTCACGCGGGACTGGCCGAGGCCATTGCGATTGCGATCGAGGTCGAGGTTGCTCACCTCGAAGCGAATCAGGAGCACGCCGGCGCCCCGGCGCTTCGTCGCCGGGAGCCCGGTCGCCGGTCCGAGCTCCTCGGCCATCGCGCCCTCGAAGGCGTTGCGAAGACGCCGGTCGTCGGCGATCACCGGCGGGACGACCCCCTCCGTGTAGTAGACCTCGGGCGGCTCCACGAAGATCGCGTCGTACTGCGTGAAATCGGGGCGCGGCCGACGCAGGAAGAGGTTGCCGGGGCTCGCCGTCCACTGCTCCACGAGATCCTCGAGCGGCCTGAGCGCGAGCGGCTCGCGCCGGGGCGCAGCCGGAGCCGAGGCGTGCGGTGCGGGAGACGCCTCGCCGGCGGGCTGCGTCACGAGCGTCGACGTGCAGCCCAGGAGCAGGGCGCCCAACCCGAGCCAGAAGACGAGCCCGAAAACGAGCCGGTGCGCGAGGTCGAGCGGTCGCATCGAGGACCTCGGCCGGCGAGGTAGCCGAGGGCGCGCGCGCTTGGCCGCCTGCGTGTGGCGTGCCAGAGTGCTGCCGGTGACCTTCGTTCAGCGAAGCTACCGGTCGGCGGACGGGCTCGAGCTCGCCTATCGCGACTACCCGGGTCCGAGCGACGGGGCGCAGACGCCGGCGCTCTGCCTGCCCGGCTTGACGCGCAATGCGCGCGACTTCGAGGATCTCGCCCGCGAGCTCGCGCGCGAACGGCGCGTGCTGTCGCCCGACCTGCGCGGGCGCGGCCGCTCGGCCCACGACCCCGTTGCCTCGCACTACCAGCCGGCCACGTACCTGGGCGACGTGCTCCGGCTCCTCGACGAGCTCCGCGTTCCGCGCGTGATCGCCATCGGCACCTCGCTCGGCGGCCTGCTCACGATGCTGCTCGCCGGCGCGCGCCCGGGCGCGCTCGCGGGCGCGGTGCTGAACGACATCGGACCGGTGGTCGAGCCGGCCGGGATCGCCCGCATCCGGAGCTACGTCGGCGTGTCGGGTCCGATGAAGAGCTGGACCGAGGCCGCGGCCGCCTGCCGCGCCGCCCAGGCCGTCGCTCTCCCCGATCTCGACGAGGCGGGCTGGCTCGCCTTCGCGCGGCGCACGTGCGTGGAGGGCGGCGACGGAGCGGTGCGCTTCGACTACGACCCGCGCATCGCGCAGCCCCTCGCCGGCTCGGGAGCGCTGCCCGCCGTCGATCCGTGGCTGCTCTGGAAGCCGCTCGCGGGCATCCCCGCGCTGGTCGTGCGCGGCGAGCTCTCCGACATCCTCTCGGCCGACACGTTGGCGGAGATGCAGCGCCGCAAGCCCGACCTGCACACGGTCCGCGTGCGCGGGCGGGGGCACGCGCCGCTCCTCGACGAGCCCGAGGCGCTGCACGCGATCCGGAGCTTCCTCGCCGGGCGCTAGGCGGCGCTCACTCGAGCTCGATCGTCCCGTTCACCTCCATGCGCAGCTTGCTCGTGCCCCCCTCGAAGCTCGGGGCCACGGCGTCGGCCGCCATCTCCATCTTCGCGCTCGCGCGCATCATGGGCATGGCGGCGGCTGGAAGCCCCCGCCCCCGACGTTGATGCTGACGATCGTCCAGCCGTTCTTCTGGAGCGCCTTCGTGACGGCGTCCGCGCGCGCGCGGAACGCCTTCAGCGCCTCGGCGATGAGCGCGTCCTCGAGGGCGCGCTGGGTGGCCTCGGCCACCGAGAACGAGATGTTGCGCAGCATCAGGCCCTTGCCCTGGAGCTTGCCGAGCAGCTTGGCGAGGGCGTCGAAGTCCGCGCTCTCGAGGATCAGATCCTGGCTCGCCTGCCAGCGCACGATGCGGTTGGCGTCGCCGTACTCGGGGTAGGTGTTGTAGGCGCCGCTCGTGACCTTCACCTTCGTCTCGCCCTTCGCCTGGGCGAGCGCGTCGTTCATCGTGCGGTTTACGCGCGACGCGAGCTCCGCCGCGTCCGAGCCCGACGCGGTCGTCCCGATTACGGCCGTGGTCCAGTCGTTCGCGATCTCGCGCAGCGCGGAGACGCTGAAGCTCACTTGGTTGCGCGGCAGCGGCGTGTCGGCGAGAGCGGGGGCGGCGAGCGCCGCCGAGAGAGCCAGGAGAGCGAGCAAGGAGCGGTGCGGGGGCATGGGTCCTCCGTGGAGGGCCTCACACTAGCGGGTGTGGTCTCCTGCTAGCGAAGCTGCGCGAGCACCTCGGCGTCGCTCGGGAAGCGGCCGCTCGCCTTCTTCGAGAAGACGAGCTTGCCGTCCGCGACGACCTCGAAGACGCCGTTGTCCCCCCGGACGAGCGTCGCCTTCACACCGATCGCCTGCTCGATCGCGGCCGCCAGACTGGTGGCCCGAGGCAGGTAGTTTCAGCGCACGCAGTATTCGATCGAGACCTTGCGCATGCGCGAGAGGCTCGCGGAGACTCGGCCACTCGACAAGCGCGGCCGCCGAGCTACGAACGCCCGCCGATGTCGTCTCCGGACTCCGTCTCGGTGCGGGCCGCGCGCGAGGCCTACTTCGCGAGGGCCGGCTTCCAGCCCGGCTACGACCAGCGCTGGGTCGAGCTCAGGGCGGGGCCGATCCCGCTGCGCTTCCCGAACTCAGCGGGCCGCGTGCGCGCCGTGCGGCTGCACGATCTGCACCACGTGGCGACGGGCTACGACACCTCCTGGACCGGCGAGGGGGAAATCGGCGCGTGGGAGCTCGCGAGCGGGTGCGGTCGCCATGTCTGGGCGTGGGCGCTCGACTTCGCGGCGTTCGCGATCGGGCTCGGCATCGCACCGCGTCGCGTCTTCCGGGCCTTCGTGCGCGGGCGGCACACACAGAGCCTCTACCGCGTCGAGGGAGATTTCCGGGAGGAGCTCCTCGACGAGAGCGTGGGCGCGCTGCGCGGGCGCTTGGCTCTCGATCGACCGCTGGCGCCGGCGGATGCGCGCGACGCGCTCGCCTTCGCGCCCTGGCTGCTGGCGGCGCTCGCCTACGCCAGCCTGAACCTCGCGATCGTGGCGGGCGTGGCCGCGCTCGGCGTGCGGCTCGCGAGCTGAGCGGCGTGGACGCCGTCGTCCTGCCCTATTGGCTCGACCGTCCGGCGAGTGAGGCGCTCGGCATCGCGCGCGAGGCGGAGCGCGTGGGCGCGCCCGAGCTCTGGATCGGGGAGATGGCGACCTTCGACGCCTTCGCCCTGGGCGGCGCGCTCGCGCGCGAGACGCACCGCATCGCGCTCACGCTCGGGCCTCTCGCGGTCGGCGTGCGCAGCCCCGTGGCGCTGGCGCTCGGCGCCGGCAGCGTGTCGGAGCTCGGCGGACGGCCGGCCCGCCTCGCGCTCGGCGCCTCGAGCCCCGCGATCGTGGCGGGCTGGCACGGTCGCTCGCACGCGCGGCCCGCCGCGCGCATGCGGGAGACGCTCGCCGCGCTGCGCCCGCTCCTGCGCGGGGAGCGAAGCCCGCAGGGCTTCAAGCTCCGCGTGGCGGCCGCGAGCCCGGCGCTCACGGTCGCCGCCTTCGGCCCGCGCATGCTGCGACTCGCGGCGCGCGAGGCGGACCGCGTCGTGCTGAACCTCGTCACGCCGAGCGCGGTCGCGCGCGTGAAGCGCGCGCTCGCGGAGGAATCCGCGAGCGCAGGGCGCGCGTGCCCGCCGCTCGCGGTCTGGGTCGCGGGCGCGCTCGAGCCGGGGCCCTCGGCGCTCGCGCAGCTCGCGCGCCAGGTCTCTATCTACCTCGCGCCGCCCGGCTACGGAGAGATGTTCGCGGAGGCCGGCTTCGCCTCGCTCGTGGCGCGAGCGCGCGCTGGCGAGCCCCAGGCGAAGCTCGCCACGGAGCTCCCGCGCGAGCTGCTCCTGGCCGTGGCGGCGATCGGCGACGAGCGCGCCGTCCGACGGCAGCTCGACGCCTACCGCGCGGCGGGCGCCGACGAGCTCGCGATCGTGCCCGCCACGGCGGAGGACCCCTCGGGCGCGCGCCTGCTCGCTGCGCTCGCCGGCTAGCCTGACCCTAGGCGCGCATCGCCGCGGCGGCGTCCTGCACCGCCCGCACGATCTTGTCGTAGCCCGTGCAGCGGCACAGGTTGCCGGCGAGGCCGAAGCGGATCTCGCGCTCGGTCGGGTCGGGGTTCTTGTCGAGCAGCGCCTTCGCGGCCACCACGATCCCCGGCGTGCACACGCCGCACTGGAGGCCGGCCTGCTCGAGCAGCTTCTGCTGCACGGGGTGGAGCTTTCCGGGCTGCGCGATGCCTTCGACGGTCTCGATGCGGCGGCCCGCCGCCTCGGCGGCCAGCACGAGGCAGGACGCCGTCAGCCGGCCGTCGAAGATCACGCTGCACGCGCCGCAGTCGCCGGTCGCGCAGCCTTCCTTCACGCCCGTGAGGCCGACGGTGTTGCGCAGCGCGTCGAGGAGCGTCTGGTGCGGATCGCACAGGAACTCCGCAGCCTCGCCGTTGAGCGTGGTCTCGACATGCAGCTTCGACATCTTCTTCTCCGCTCTCTAGCGGCGCGCCGCGGCGCGCTCGGCCGCGATGCGCGCGGCTCGCTTGGTGAGGACGCCGGCCACGTGGCGGCGATAGACGATGGTCCCGCGCTTGTCGTCGATCGGACGCGTGGCCGCGCTCGCGGCCGCGGCGGCGGCGGCGAGCGAGGTCTCGTCGATGCGCTTCCCGACCAGGGCAGCGCCCGCCTCGGGCACGAGGAAGGCCGTCGGGCCGACCGCGCCGAGGGCGACGCGCGCCGCGCTGCAGGTCCCGTCGGCGGCGAGGGCGATGCGCACGCCGGCGCCCACCACCGCGATGTCCATCTCGCTGCGGGGGATGAGGCGCAGGTACGCGTCGCTCGTGCGCGCGGCCGGGCGCGGCACGAAGAGCGCCACGAGCAGCTCGCCGTCGCGCAGCACGTTCTTGCCGGGGCCCGTGCAGAACTGGTCGATCGGGACCTCGCGGCGGCCCGCCGGTCCGGCCACGAGACAGCGCGCCTCGTTCACGAGCAGCGCGGGCGTGGTGTCCGCGGCGGGCGAGGCGTTGCACAGGTTCCCGCCGATGCTCGCGCGGCCCTGCACCTGCTTGCTGCCGATCAGCGCGGCCGCCTCGAGCAGGCCGGGCCAGAGCTGCGCCAACTCCGCGTGGTTCGAGAGCTCGTCGCCGCACACCGCGGCGCCGATCGTGGCGCCGCGCGCGTCGAGGGCAATCGCCGTGAGCTCGGGAATGCGCTTCACGTCCACGAGCACGGCCGGCTTGCGGGCGCCGCTGCGCATCTGCACGAGCAGGTCGGTCCCTCCCGCGAGCACGCGTGCAGCCGCGCCGTGCTTCGCGAGCACGGAGACTGCGTCCTCGACGCTGCGCGGGGCTTCGAAGGCTCTCTGCAAGTTGCGTCTCCTCATCCCCCCGCGAGCGGGGGCAGGAAGGTCACTTCGGTCTCGTCGGCGAGCGGGTCGAAGTCGGCGTCGCTCGAGATGTCTCCGTCGATCGCGACGGCGAAGCGCTCGCCGAGCCGCTCCCGGAAGCCCGGGTAGCGCGCCTCGAGCGCGCGCAAGAGTCCGCGCACGTCGGGCGCCGCGAGCGTCACGCGCTCGGCGCCCGTGAGCGATCGCAGCGACGGGGGCACCACGACGACGGCCACGGTCACCCGGCGCCGTTCTGGAGCGCCGCGAGCAGGCGGGGCGGCGACATCGGCAGCTCCGTCATGCGCACGCCCGCGGCGTGCTTGATGGCGTTCGCCACCGCGGCGAGGGGCGCCACGATCGGCGTCTCGCCTACCCCGCGCACGCCGTAGGGGTGCCCGGGGTTCGGTACCTCGATCACCACCGTGTCGATCATCGGCAGGTCGCTCGCGACCGGCATGCGGTAGTCGAGGAAGCCGGCGTTCTCCATCACGCCGTGCTTGTCGAAGATGTACTCCTCGTTCAGCGCCCAGCCGATTCCCTGGGAGGCGCCGCCCTGCATCTGCCCCTCGACGTAGCTCGGGTGGACCGCTCGGCCCGCATCCTGGACGGCCGTGTAGCGGATCACGTCCACGCGGCCGGTCTCGCGGTCGACCTCGACGTCGCACAGATGCGTCGCGAAGCCGGGGCCCGCGCCGCGCGGATTCACCTGGGCCTGTCCGTTGATCGGACCGCCGGTGCGCGCCATCCCCTTCGCGATCTGCTCGACCGTGAGCGGCGCGTGGTCGAGACCGGACTCCTTGGTCGGCTGGCAGCGTCCGTCGAGGAATTCGACCAGCGCCACGTCGCAGCCCCAGGTCTTGGCCGCGCGCTCTCGCAGCTTCTCCACGACGTCGCGCGCGGCCTCGATCGCCGCGAGGCCGGTCGCGAAGGTGACGCGGCTGCCGCCCGTGAGGTCGCAGTAGCCCGCCGTCTCGGTGTCGCCGACGATCGGCCGCACCTTGTTCACGTCGATGCCGAGCTCCTCGGCGACGCAGATCGCCATCGAGGCGCGCGAGCCGCCGATGTCGGGGTTGCCGGTGACGACGACCGCCGTGCCCTCCTCGGTGAGGTGGACATCGGCGCTCGACTGCATGCCCACGTTGAACCAGAAGCCTGACGCGACGCCGCGCCCCTGGTTCGGCCCGAGGGGCGCGCGGTAGTGGGGATGCGCCTTCGCGGCCTGGAGCGTCTCGATGAAGCCGATGCGGTTGAACTTCGCGCCGTAGGGGGCCTGCGTCCCCTCCTTCGCGGCGTTCATCAGGCGCAGGTCGATCGGGTCGAGGCCGAGCTGCTCGGCGATCTCGTCGAGCGCGCTCTCGGTGGCGAAGGCCGCCTGCGGCGCGCCGGGCGCGCGGTAGGCCGCGGTCTTCGGCTTGTTGCAAACCACATCGAAGCCCTCGATGTGGACGTCGGCGATGTCGTAGGAGGCGAACACCGTCATCGCGCCCGGGGCTACCGGCGAGCCCGGGAAGGCGCCCGCCTCGTACCACATGCGCGAGCTCGCAGCGACGATCTTGCCGTTGCGCTTGGCGCCGATCTTGACCTCGACCTTGGCGGCGCCCGCCGGTCCGGTGGCGCGGAAGACGTCTTCGCGCGACATCACCATCTTCACCGGCCGCCCGGTCTTGCGGCTGAGCAGCACCGCGATCGGCTCGGTGTAGACCGTGGTCTTGCCCCCGAAGCCGCCGCCGATCTCGCTCGGGATCACCTTCAGCTGCGAGACGTCGAGGCCCAGCACCGCGGCGCAATAGGCGCGCACCATGAACGCGCCCTGGGTGCAGCACCACACGACGGATTGGCCGTCGGCGTTCGTGCGCGCCACCACGGCGTGGGGCTCGATGTAGCCCTGGTGAACCGTCTGCGTGCGGAAGGTCCGCTCCACCACGACGTCGGCGCCCGGCGAAGGCCTTCTGCGCGTCCCCTTTCTGGAAGACGATGCGCGCCGCGACGTTGGTCGGCCCGGAGTCCTTCACGCCCTTCGTGCGCAGCTCCTCGTCGAGGATCGGCGCGCCGGGCGCGATCGCCTGCTCGATGGAGAGCACCGGCGGGAGCGGCTCGTAGTCGACCTCGATCAGGGCGAGCGCCTCGTCGGCGATCTCCTGGCTGATCGCGGCGACCGCGGCGAGCGCGTGGCCGTGATAGAGCACCTTCCCGCGCGCGAGGATGTTGTGGGAGAGATCCCGATAGTTTCCGCCGCCTTCGCCGCCCTCGGCGGCCTCCTGCGACTTCAGCTCCGGCAGGTCGGCGGAGGTGACGATCGCCTTCACGCCGTCGAGCTTGGCGGCCTTGCTGACGTCGATGCGGCGGATGCGCGCGTGGGCGTGGGGGCTGCGGAGCAGCTTCCCCCACAACATGTCCGGGAACGAGAGGTCGGCGCCGAAGTTGGCGCGGCCCGTCACCTTGTCGACGCCGTCGTGACGGATCGGCCGCGTGCCGACCCACTTGTACTTCCTGTCGGATCCGTTGCTCGCCACAGGACCTCCTCCCGATGAATGCTGCAGGGTATCGGAAGGCCCCCGCTCCGCGCTCGCGGCCCCTGCGTTCGCCCGGGTAGGCTTGCGCGGATGGCTACCGCGACCGCACTGGATGACCCGAGCGCGCGGCCGCGCCGCGCGCTGGTGCTCTCGGGAGGCGGGGCGCGCGGCGCCTACGAGGCGGGAGTGCTGCGCTTCGTGTTCGAGGCTCTTCCGAAGCGCCTGGGCCGGCCGCCGCGCATCGACCTGGTGAGTGGCACCTCGGTGGGCGCCATCCACGCCTGCTTCGTGGCCGCGACGGCGCACCTGGGCGAGGAGCGCGGGGCCCGCCTCGCGACGGTGTGGGAGGGCCTCGTCCTCGAGCGTCTGTTCGGCTCGGCGGCGGGGGAGCTCCTGCGCCTGCCCAAGCGCATGCTCTCGATGCTGCGCGCGCCCACCGAGCTGCGCGGGGACAAGCCGCCCGAGCGGCTGTACGGGCTCGTCAACACCGCCAACCTGGAGCGAGTGGTCCTCGAGGCGATCCCCTGGCACCGCATCCGGCGCAACGTGGCCTCCGGCGCGATCGACGCGGTCTGCGTCGCGGCCACCGAGATCGCGACCGGGCGGGCCGTCGTCTTCGTCCACGCGCGCGAGCTGCGCCTCGGGCTCTGGGCCCACGACCCGAGCATGGTGGCGCGCCCGGTGCAGATCGGACCCGCGCATGCGCTGGCCTCGGCCGCCATCCCGCTGCTCTTTCCAGCCGTGCGCATCGGCGACTCCTACTACGCCGACGGCGGCGTGCGCGTGAACACGCCGCTCGCCCCGGTGCTGCGGCTGGGCGCCGACCGCGTGCTGGTGATCGCCCTGCGCCGCGGCGCGACCGGGGGCGCGGCCGCAGACGAGCAGGCGCGCCGCGTGGCGAGCTACGGGAATCCCCTCTTCTTGTTCGGCAAGGTGCTGAACGCGCTCCTCTTGGACCACGTGGACAGCGACCTCGCGCACATGCGCGTCTTGAACGACGTGATGCGGCGCGTCCGCGACGTCGGCGGGACCAGCGTGCTCGAGCGCGTGAACGATGCGGTGGCGGCCGAACGCGGCCAACCCTTCCGGGTGGTGGACGACCTGGTGGTGCGCCCGTCCCAGGATCTCGGCGTGATGGCGGGCGAGACGCTGCACGGCCACGCCGCCCTCGCGCGGCCCCCCGCTGCCGTGCGGCTCCTGCTGCGCGCCCTCGACCTGGGAGATGGGCCCTTCGAGGCGGACCTGCTCTCCTATCTGCTCTTCGACCAGAGCTACACGCGGCGCCTGCTCGCGCTCGGCTACGAGGACGCCGAGCGCCAGGCCGACGAGCTCGCCGCCTTCTTCAGCGACTAGCTCGGGACGTTCGTGTCAACTTGGGGACGCTGGTTGAAACGCAGCGTTTCAACCAGCGTCCCCAAGTTGACGCGAACGTCGCTCAGAAGCCCGCTTCGCCTCGCTCGTGGAGGGCGACGAAAGCGTCGACGAGCGCCGGGTCGAACTGGGTCCCGCGGCAGCGCACGACCTCGTCCACGACCTGCGCCGGCGCCTTGCCGCGGCGATTGCCTTCGCTGCGCGCCATGGCGTCGACGGCGTCGGCCAGCGCAATGATGCGCGACTCGAGCGGGATCGCCTCGCCGCTCTTGCCGCCCGGGTAGCCCGAGCCATCCCACCACTCGTGGTGGTCGAGCACGAGGGGCGCCACGGGCTCCCAGAGGCGAATGCGCGAGAGCAGGCGCGCGCCGATCAGCGGATGCGCGCGGAAGGCCTTCGCGTCGATGTGGCGGGCCTGCTCGATCTTCAGCATGCCGACGTCGTGGAGCACCGCCGCGAAGTGGAGGCGCTCCTTGCGCGGCTGCGGGAGCCCGATCTCGTGCGCGATGCGATTGGCGAGGCGGGCCACGTTCGTGGCGTGGCCGTGGCGGCCGACCACGTGTCCATCGAGGGCGGTCACCAAGAGCTCGGTCACGTGCGCAAAGAAGTTCCGCTGGGCGTCCTCGAGGTCGCCGCGCTGCAGGGCCGTCCCCGCCATGCGCGCGATCGTTGCGAGCGCGTCGAGCGCTTCGGGGCCCAGTCTCGCGGGGCTGCCGTCGAGGAGCAGCGCGCCGCGCACGCTCTGCGATTGCTGAAAGGCCAGCGCGACGTGGACGTTTCCGCCGTCGCCGGGCTGGCTCGCCGCCGCGCCGTCGGCCGTCGCCTCTTCGGCGAGCGCCAAGAGGGCGGTCGCGCGCGGCTCGAACCAGGCGCGGGAGTGGGTGTCGGCGTGGCGCAGCTCGAGGGGCTTCTCGGGGTCCGTGGCCAGCAGGAAGGCGACGTGGGCCATCTCGCCCACCTCGCGCGCGCGATCGCTCGCGCTCGCCAGGATGGCGACCGGCTGATTGGCGGCGCCGAGCTCGCGCGACGCCGTGAGCAGCGTCGTCAGCCGGCGATTGTCCTCGGCCATGCGCGCGACCGTCTGCTCGGTGATGCGGCGCAGCGCGAAGTACACGGCCAGCGAGAGCAGCGCGAGGAAGACGACCCCGACGATCCAGCCGGTGCGGGCGACGGGCGTCGCGCTGGGGAGCACGAACTGGTGGACGACCCACACCAGGGCGGCGATGGGGAGCACCCCGCCCAGCACGTAGCTTGCCAGGACGGCTCGATCGAAGCGCTGCGAGAAGAGCGAACCCAACCGACCCGACGGCATGCCTTCCCCGCTGGAGACGCGGGGCTCATCGGTCGAGCGGCAGGGCCGCTGTAGGGGCGCAATGGGTCAGTCGAAGAGCCCCTGCAGCTTCTCGCGGGCCTGCTCCTTCAGCTTGCCCAGCTCGCCCCCGAGCCCCGCCTTCGTGGCGGCGCGGATCGAGTGGCCGAGCAGCTCCTTCAGCACCACGGCGCCGATCTCGGCGGGGTCCTGCCCGTCCTCCCCGCCCAGGTCCTTCAGGCTGAAAGTGGGAATCTCGACCTCCTGCACCTTGCCCCCGAGCTTGCTCGCGTCCGCGTGCAGGCGGCCCCCGACGAACTCGAAGCGGGCGATGCGCAGCCGCACGGCGGCGCCGCTCTCGGTCTGCGGCGCCGACTCCGGAGAGGGCGAGGACTCGAGCACGCTCTTGCGCAGCCGATCGAGGTTCAGGCCGGACGGCGTGGCCTCGGCGTTCACGCGGAACTCCGAGACCCGCACCAGCGTGAGCGGGATCGGGGCGTCGCCGGCCATCACGGCCGAGCGGTCGAGATTCTCCCGGTCGATCACCACCTGGATCTCGCCCAGCCGGAGCGCCGGCTCGCTCGAGAAGCCGAGCGGCGGCGTGGAGGGGTTCGCGATCGCGAGGCCCTGCACGCGGGCGTCGGCGTCGCGCAGCCGGATCTGGACGCGCGCCACCGTGACCGGGCTCCCGGTGAGCTCGCTCCCCACGCGCTCGATCGCGTCCGCCACCAAACGATCGAGCGAGCGGCTCAGGTACACGAGCGCGGCGGCGACGAGGGCGACGAACGCGACCGCGCCGAGCAGCAGCGCTCGCCTCACGAGCTCGGTCGCCTCCCCAGGAGCCCGCCGAGCAGCCCGGGGCGCTTCGCGAAGCCGATCACCGCCGCGGCCACGAGCATGGGCTGGAGGTCGAAGGGCAAGCCGTAGAGGCCGCCGTGCACGCGCTGGGCGAAGAGCGATTGGGGATCCGCGCTGCGCGCCGCGCCCGGTGCGCCGGCGGCTGCGGGGTTCAGGAGATCGTGGAGCATGAGCAGCGCCGCGAGCGGGCGCGTCGTCTCCGGTGCGAAGGTCTTCACGCCGAACGCGCCGCAGCCCAGGTACGCAGCGGCGAAGAGCGGATGCTCGAGCGAGCGCGTGCGCGTGATCCCGGCGACGTTCGCCGAGAGCGCGACCTCGCCTCCCCGCGCCGCCACGCCGTGCACTGCCCAGCGCTCCATGGCGAGCACCTTCTCCAGGTACTGGGCGGCCTGATAGCTCGCCCCCTGCAGATGGACGACCGAGCGCTGGACGCGCGCCTTGTCGTAGCCGAGCTGGCCCACCGGCCCGAGCAGGCCCAGGCCCCCGAGCGCGCGCTGCCAGCCGGTCTGCGCGTTCGAGCGCCGCCCCGCATCCGCGAGCTCGCGCGCCGAGAGCACGGCGGGGTGCGTGGGCGAGACGTAGAGCGAGACCGAGCGCACGCGCTCGGGGCCCACCGCGTCCACGATGGCGTTCATCGTGCCGCCCAGCCGCCACTCGCGGCCCCCGCCCCCCGCGTAGGCGAACAGGCCGATGTCCACGGGCGCAGCCTCCGCCCAGCCGGCGATCGTGGCCGCCACCTCGCGCGGCGCCGCGAGCACGTCGCCGAGCTCGCGCGACCAGTGGATGCGGCCGCGCAGCTCCTTGCGCTCGAGCCAGGCGTAGGGGGGCGGGGCCACGTCGAACCAGAGCACGTCGGCGCCGGCCGCGAGCAGGGTGGTGGTCGGCGCGATCTCGGCGCCGGCCCCGAGCAGAGCGAAGCGGCGGCCGCCGAGATCCAGGGCGCCCTGTCCGTCGAGCGCATTCTGCGCGAGCCAGGAGAGCGCGTCGGCGACCGGGGGCGTCGCGAGGTTCTGCTCGAGCAGCGCCTCGCCGAGCCCGCCCAGGCCTCGGCCCTCGAAGCGCCGGCCGTCGAAGGGCACCGCCGGCACGAATGGCCCGCGCCCCGGCAGCGTGATCGTCTCGAGCGGCCGCGCGGCCGGCAGCTCCCAGAGCGCGTCGGCCAGCGGGCGCTCGACGCCATCGGCGCGCAGGAGGAGCCAGCGGTGGCTCTTCTCCACCAGGAAGCGCGCGATCTCCGAGCGCTCGGGAGAGGAGGCGCGCGCTGCCTCGAACTCGACGATGGCGTTGGGGAAGGCCTTGCGGAAGGTGGCCGAGTCCTTGGGGAAGTCGACGAGCCCGCGGAAGGTGTCCTTGAAGCGCAGGCGCGCGCTCACCAGGAGACCGTGCAGCATGACCGACGCACTGAGCCCCGGGAAGATCACGCCATCGCGCTTCTCGCCCTCGCCCTCGGTCACGCGCCCTCTCCGGGCGCCAGTCTAACGCGATCGGACTCGCTCGCGGAGAGAAGTCGCGGCGCTCGCGCCCCGCGGGCTGCGCGCGGCGGCCGCTGCGCAGCGTGGCTTGCCACGCTCCTCAGCACTTCCCGCGAGCGCGCAGATAGTGCTCGCGGAAGTGCGCGAGGCTCGCGGCGGGGAGCGGCTCCACGCGCCCCAACAAGCGCGCGCCCCACACGATCTCGGCGGTGCGCTCGACGAGCAGGCTCACGTGCTGCGCTTGGGCGAGGTCGCGGCCGATGGCGAGCAGGCCGTGGCTCGCCATCAGGACCGCCGAGCGCTCGCCGAGCCACTTCGCGCACTCCTCGCCGAGCGCCTCGCTGCCGCTCGGCTGATACGCGGCCACCGGCACGTCGCCGCCCACGTGGATCTGGAACTCCTCGAGCGCGCAGGGCAACGGCTCGCGCGCCAGCGCGAACATCGTCGCGAACTTCGCGTGCGAGTGGATCACGGCGCCGATTTCCGGGTGGGCGCGCAGCACGGCGAGGTGGAGAGCGCGCTCGCTCGTGGGCTCGCGCTCGCCCGCGACCCAGCGCCCCTCCGCGTCGCAGAGCGCGACGTCCTCGGGGGTCATCGTCTCGTAGGGGAGAGCCGTGGGCGTGAGCAGCAAGCGCCCGTCGGGAAGCCGGGCCGAGAGGTTGCCCGAGGTGCCCTCCACGAGGCCCGCGCGCAGCAGGCGCTGGGCGGTCGCCACGAGCTCCCGGCGCAGCTCGGCCTCGCGCGTCATGCGGGAGCTCGCGCGAGCCCGGCTTCGCGCAGGCGCTCCTCGAGCAGCCCGACGCGATCGTTGCCCCAGAACGGCTCGCCGCGGAAGAAGAAGAGCGGGACTCCGAACACGTGGTCCGCGTGCGCCTCCTCGATACAGGCGGCGAGCTGCGCGGCCCCCTCCCCGACCAGGAACTCGCGGTAGCCCTCGGGCGAGGCCCCGAGCTCGGCGAGCAGCGCCTCGATCTCCTCGGCGCGATCGAGCTCGATGGCGTGCGCGAAGAAGCGCCCGTAGGCGGCCAGCGTGAAGTCGCGGAAGACCCCCGCGCGCATGGCGTAGAGGCCTCCGATCAGGGCCGGCGTGGTGTCGTACACCTTGCGCGGCCCGCGGATCGGAAAGCCCCCGCGTCGATTGGCCCAGCGCCGCGCGTCGAGGTAGGAGTAGCGCGCCTTCCATTCGGAGTACTGGCTGCGCTCGCCCTTCCCCTTGATGCGCAGCGTGAACGGGATCCAACGCACGTCGACGCGATAGCGCTCCGGCAGCGCGAAGGCGGGCTCGGCCGCGAGGTACGCGAACGGGCTCTTGTAGTCGAAGTAGAGCTTCACCTCCGCGGGCACGCTCGCCTCGGCCATCGCGCTGCTCACTCCTCCACGAACGCGCTCGCGGTGTCGCCGCGCACGACGTTCTTCAGCACCTTGCCCGAGGCGTTGCGCGGGAGCGGCTCGGCGTCGCAGCTCCCAGGCCGTGGGCACCTTGTAGGCGGCGAGCGTCTCGCTGCACCAGCGCGCGAGCTCGGCGGGGTCTACGGCGGCGCCCGGCTCCGGCACCACGACGGCCTTCACCTCCTGCCCCCACTCGGGGTGGTCGACGCCGAACACCGTCGCCTCGCGCACGCTCGGATGCTGCTCGAGGCGATACTCGATCTCGACCGGATACACGTTCTCGGCGTTGCGCAGGATCATGTCGCGCGCGCGGGAGTTGATGTAGAGGAGGCCGCCCTCCAGGCGCCCGATGTCGCCGGTCGCGAGCCAGCGGCCCGGCTTGATCACCTCGCGCGTGGCGCCGGGATTGCGCCAGTAGCCGAGCATCACGTAGGGGCTGCGGATGTGGATCTCGCCCTCGACGCCGTCCGGCAGCGGCTTGCCCTCGGCGTCGCGGATCTGGAGCTCGTGGGTCGGGATCACGCGGCCGGTCGAGGTCGGGTGCTGCCGGTACTCACGGCCGCGGATCGTCGTGGGCGCAGAGACGCTCTCGCTGCTCCCGTAGCCGATGCCCTGGGCGTCGCTCGCGCGCGGAAAGGCTCTGCGCATCACCTCCTGGGTCGCAGGGCTGACCGGTGCGCCCCCGAAGCCGACGTTCTCGACGCTGGAGAGGTCGTGCCGCGCGAGGTCGGGGTGGGTCGCGACGCGCGGCCCCATCGAGCCCAACGCCGCGAAGGCCGTCACGCGCTCGCGTGCCATCAGCGCGATCACCTCGCCAGCGTCGAAGCGGCCCGGACGCATCACGAGCTTCCCGCCGAGCGCGAGCTGGAGCGCGATCGTCGCGTAGAGACCGGAGAGATGGAACATCGGCGACGTCGCGAGCGTCACCGCTTGGGGCCGCTCGGCGGGCTGCTGCGCAGGCGCCTGCCCCGCGGCCGCGAGCTCCGTCGCCGCGAGCTCGGCCCCCGCGTAGGTCGTCGCCTGCACGAAGCCGACGACCCCGCGGTGGGAGGCGAGCGCGCCTTTGGGGCGGCCCGTGGTCCCGCTCGTGTAGAGGATCACCGCGGGATCGTCCTCCGCGATCTCCACGTCGGGGAGCGCCGCGCCGGGGGCGTAGCGGGTGAGCTCCTCGAACTCCGACTCGATCTCGAGGGTCGGCAGCGCGAGCCCGAGGCCGCGCGCGCGCTCGAGGCGCCTCCGGTCGCCGATCAGCAGCCGCGGCTCGGAGTCCGCGACGCCGTGCGCGATCTCCTCTGCCGTCCACCAGCCGTTCAGCGCGGCCACGATCCCGCCCAGGCTCACCGTCGCCCAGAACGCGATCGGCCAGGCCGGACAGTTCGCGGCGAGGACGGCGACGCGCTCTCCCTTCGCGACGCCGTAGCGCTCGCGCAGCGCCGCGGCGAGCGAGGCGACGCGCTGCAGGTGCTCGCGGTAGCTGATGCGCGTCGCGTCGTAGACCAGGTACTCGCGCTCGCCGTGGGCCGCCGAGGCGCGCAGCAGGTCGCGCAGCGAGCGGGGACGCTGCCTGAAGACGGGCATGCGCTCGCCGAGCACGCTCTCCTCGACCACCTCGAAGGGGCTGCCGGGCCCGGTCAGGCGGGCCCGCACGGCGGCGCGGAGCGCGTCCGACAAGCTCAGGCTCCGCGCGACCGACCGCCGCGGAGCGCGGCCTCGCCGAGCGCGGGGGCGATGAACGCGCCGAAGTCCGGCCCGCGCCGCAGGTCGTGGCCCCCGTCGACGTGGATCACCTGCCCCGTCACCCAGCTCGACTCGGGGCCGATCAGGAAGCGCACGAGCTCGCCCACCTGCTCGGGCTGGCCCACGTCGCCGAGCGGAGTGTTGTCGATGTAGCTCTTGTAGACGGGGCTCGTGCGCGGCACGCCCTGCATGATCTCCGTGGCGATGAAGCCCGGGCGGACCGCGTTGAAGCGCACGCGCGAGGCGCCGAATTCGTCGGCTGCGTTGCGCATCAGCGCCTCGATGCCGGCCTTGCCCACGGTATAGGCGCCGAAGTAGAGATGGGTGAGGCCGCCCGCGATCGACGACATGCCGACGAAGGAGCCACCGCCCGCTGCGACCAGCGCCGGCACACTGTGCTTCACGCACAGGAAGGTGCCGAGCACGTTCAGGTGGAGGACGCGCAAGAACTCCTGGGTGTCCTGGAGGTGGAGCGGCGCGAGCTGGCCGCCCCCGCCCGCGTTCGCGACCACGCCGTCGAGCGCGCCCGTGGGCGCGCGCGCTCTCTCGATCGCGCGCTGGACGTCGCCCTCGTCGGTGACGTCGGCGCTCTGCCACCGCACCGAGCCGCCGTGGCCGGCGACGCCCTCGATCTGCTTGGCCGCGGCCTCGAGCTTCGCCGCCGTGCGCCCGACGATGGTGACGGCGGCGCCGTCGGCGGCGAGCTGCGCCGCGCAGGCTCGGCCGATGCCCGTGCCTCCGCCGGTGACCAGCACCGCCTTGCCCTCGAGCCCGCCTTTGCTGCGCAGCGCCGCCATGCACCCTCCCGGGCCGGGCAGTGTACCTGCCCGCGGCGTCGAAATGCGCCCCGACTTGCCCCACGCCGCCGTCGGTGCTTGCCTCGTGCGATGGACGAGGGCCTGCGCGCGTGGATCGAGCAGGAGACGCGCGAGCGCGTGCGGGGCGCGACGCGCGTCGCCGCGGGCGCCTCCCGCGCGACGTGGCGCGTCGCGCTCGAGAGCCGCGAGCTCGTGCTGCGCGTCGACACGGGCGACGGCCCCGTCGCCGGCACGGAGCTCTCGCTCGCGCGCGAGTCCGTGGTCTACCGAGCGCTGCGCGGGAGCGGCGTGCGCATCCCCGCGCTGGTCGCCGCGCGTCCGGACGCGCTGCTCGTCGAGTGCGCCCGGGGCTCTCCAGAGCTCGACTCGCTCCCGGCCCCTGCGCGCAGCGCCGTTCTCCTGGATTACGTCGACGCGCTCGCCGAGCTCCACGGGCTCGACCCCGCCCGGCTCGAGCTGCCCGGCTACCGGCGCCCGAGCGACGCGCGCGACCACGCCCGCGCGGAGCTCGCGCTCTGGCGCGGCATCCTCGACGCGCGCGTGAAGCGACCGGCGCCGCTCGCGCGCTTCGCATTCGCCTGGCTCGAGCGCAGCGCGCCCGCCCACGTGGAGCGCAGCGTGCTCTGCCACGGCGACGTCGGCCCCGGGAACTTCCTCCACGAGAACTCGCGCGTGAGCGCGCTCCTGGACTGGGAGTTTGCCCACGTCGGCGATCCCATGGACGACCTCGGCTGGCTCGCGTTTCGCGGTCACCACATGACCGCCGACGCGGGCGACCTCGCGGCGCAGCTCGGGCGCTGGTCGGCGCGCACGGGTCTCCCGGTCGATCCGTCACGCGTCGCTTACTACCGCGCGTTCGTGATGCTGCGCTGGCTGGTCTCCTGCCTCGCCGCGCTCGACAACGGCGCCCAGTCGCTGGATCGCTCGGTCTACTTCTCGCTGGTGCCGCTGCTCGAGGCGCTCCTGCCGCGCACGCTCGCCGAGCTCGCAGGGATCGCGCTCGAGCCTGCGGAGCCGCTGCAGCCCGCGGCCGACGAGGAGGCCGGCGAGGTCGCCGACGCGCTGGTGCGCGACCTCGGCGCGGTCGTGGTGCCGGCGCTGAGCGGCGACGCCGAGCGGCGTGGGCGCGGGGCGCTGCTCCTCGCCGTGCATTTCGCGACGTTCGCGCGCCTAGGCCAGGCCGTCCGCGAGGCCGAGCTCTCCGCGCTCGCGGTCGCGCTCGGCGCAGCGCCGACCTCCCTGGCGGCCGGCCGCCGCGCCCTCGAGGCGCGCGTGGTCGGAGCGGGCGCAAGCGAGGACGCCGCCTGGCTGCGCTTCTTCGCGAGCGCGGGAGCGCGCCGGGTCGCGCTCTGGCCGTTCGTGGCGCCGCTCGCGCAGCGCCCGCTCGCGCCGATCCCGGCGATCCCTGCCGTCGGAGCCGCCCATGCTGTCCCCGGATGACGACCGCTTCCACCCGCCCGCCTCGAGCGACCGCTTCTGGACCGAGACCTGCTGGTTCTCCTTCGCGCATCCCGCCGAGCGCCTCTCGGGATCCTTCTACCCGCTGTTTCGGCCCAATCAGGGGATCTCGCGCCGTCGCGGTGAGCGTGTGGGACGCCTCCGCGCACGAGCCCTGGCGCGCGCGCTACCACCGCGCGCACTGGCATCTGCCGATGCCGCGCGAGAACCTCGACCGCCTCGCGCTCGGCGGGCTTGCGCTACGAGGTGCTCGAGCCGCTGCGCCGCTATCGCGTCACCTATCGCGACGGCGAGCGTTTCCAGGCCGATCTCGAGTACGTGGGCCTGATCCCCCCGCACGAGGCGGGCGTTCGCGCTGGGCACGGCCACGTGGACCAGCCGTGCCGCGTGCAGGGCGAGATCGTCCTCGCGGGCCGGCGCATCGCCATCGACCATCCCGACATGCGCGACCGCAGCTGGCAGGTGCGCGCCGACGACCGCACGACGCGCGGCGCCTACAGCTACGGGATCGCGAGCGCGCGCGAGAGCTTCCTCGCCTTCAGCTTCGCTTCGCCCGGCCTGGGCAGCCGCGGCGACGTGCAGCCGATCCTCGCGGGCTTCCTGGTGCGGGACGGCGAGAAGGCCGACCTCGCCTCGGGCCTGCGCTCGATCGTGCGCAGCCCGGGCGGCTGGCCCGAGCGCGTCGAGATCGAGGCGCGCGACGCCCTCGGGCGCGAGCTTCGCGCGACGGGCGCGACCCAGAACCGCTTCGCGAATCAGGCGAGCCCGGGCCTGTTCGCGTGGATGAGCCTCACGCGCTGGGACTTCGCGGGCGAGTGCTACGGGCAGGACCAGGACATCTGGTCGCCGGATCTCCTCGGCCCGCAGTGAGCAACCTGCCGCGCTTGAGAGTTCGCTCGTGGTGCGAGTGGCGGGCGCTTCACGCTGAGGGCTCAGCAGGTGGACAGATGTCCCTCGTAGTCCCTCTTGTCGGAGCGTCCGCTTTGATCGAGCGCAGCCCCGCCCTCGCCGCCTGCGGCTCCACTCGGGCGGTGCTGCTCGTGCCTGCACGCAGGACACGCAGGCTCCCGGCCATCTCGCACTATGCTAAGCGGGCGAAGGTGAGCCATGGAATCGCCGGTCAAGTATGCGAAGAGCGGCGACGCGCACATCGCGTATCGGATCTTCGGGGACGGTCCGCGCGACATCGTGCTCGTGCCGGGCACGATTTCGCACGTTGAGATCTATTGGGAGTTGCCGATCAACGCCTATCTGCTGAAGCGGCTGACCTCCTTTGCGCGGGTGATCGTCTTCGATAAACGCGGGCAGGGTCTCTCGGACCGAGTGGCCGAGCTGACGCTCGAAGAACGGACCGAGGACGTGCGGGCGGTGATGGACGGGGCGGGCTCGAAACAGGCAACCATCTATGGGTGGTCCGAGGGCGGCCAAATGTCCCTGGCGTTCGCGGCCACCTACCCCGAGCAGACCTCGGCCCTCGTCCTGTTCGGGAGCCTCGCGTCGATCAAAGGCGAGCCGATGTTCATCACGCCAGAGCAATCCGAGCGAAACCTTCAAGAGTTCGAGTCCCATTGGGGCGAAGGCGTATCGGTCGGTTTCAACGCTCCGAGCCGGGCAAACGACGAGGCCTTTGTGGAGTGGTTTGGGCGGCTCGAGCGGGCGGCGGCAAGTCCCGGAGGCCTGCTGGCGTTGTTTCGAGCGAACTACGAAATCGACGTAAATCACCTGCTGCCGTCGATTCGAGTGCCGACCCTGATCCTTCATCGCGTCGGCGACTCGACCGTCCCTGTCGCATGCGGGCGCTACCTGGCCAAACACATTCCGGGCGCGAAGTACATCGAGCTGCCCGGCATCGACCACATGCTGCAGGCCCTCGATCAGGACCTGCTGGACCTCATGCTCGACGAGATCGAGGAATTCGTCACCGGCGCACACCATCGCCCCGAGCCCGACCGCGTGCTCACGACCTTGATGTTCACAGACATCGTCGGGTCTACCGGTCTCGCCGCCGAGCTGGGCGACCACCGCTGGGTGGATCTGCTTGAGAGCTTCTTTTCGGTGGCGCGCAAGGAGTTGACGGCCTTCCGAGGGCGCGAGGTGGACACAGGGGCGGGCGATGGCTTCCTCGCCTCGTTCGACGGTCCTGCGCGGGCGATCCGCTGCGCCTGCTCGGTGCGCGACCGATTGCGACCCCTCGGACTTCAGGTCCGCGTCGGCCTCCACACGGGCGAGTGTGAGTTGATCGGAGATCGCCTCGGCGGTATCGCGCTCAGCGTCGGCGCGCGGGTCGCAGCCAGCGCGGGTGCCAGCGAAATTCTCGTTTCGAGCACGGTAAAGGATCTGGTCGCCGGCTCCGGTCTCCGGTTCGCCGATCGTGGCATGCAAAGCCTCAAGGGCGTACCCGGCGAGTGGCGTTTGTACGTCGTTCAGTGATTTCGTTTTTCGCTTCGTCTCCCCTAGCGCGCGTGCTGGAAGAGCCTGGCGCGCTGGGCGCGGCCTCCCGGGTCGTCCCCGTGAAGCCCGGCCGGCGCGAGCGGCGTACCCGAGCCCGGTGTCCTCGCGGCCCCACGGTGAACGGGGACGTCCAGTGGGGACGCTCGTTTACTTTGTTTCCTAACGCGAGGTAGCCGTCGATCGAAGTTCGACACCCTGCGTTAGGAAACAAAGTAAACGAGCGTCCCCGTCCGTCCCCTGCGCTAGATGCCCTTCATCGCCTCCGCGAACACTCGCAGCGCGTCGATGTGTTGTTGGGGGGTCTTGAAGCCGGGGTCCTTGTCGCCGATCAGGTTGGCGCCGGTGCTCATCGCGCGCATCGAGAAGTGCGTGGCGCCCGCGCGCTGCCAGGTCTCCGCCGCCTTGCGCCAGCCGTCCGGTCCGTCGCCGTAGCCCACGATCGTGTCGATCTCGAAGCCCGCGCGCCGGCCGTTCTTCTGGAGCTCCTCCTGGAGCTGGCCGCAGAAGTTCAGCATCACGGCGTTGGCGGCGCCGAACAGGAAGCCGTCGCCGATGCGCGCGGCGCGCCGGATCGCCGGCGGCGAGAAGCCCCCGAACCAGATCGGGATCGGCCGACTCGGCAGCGGCAGGATGCCGGCGCGGTCGATGCGGTGATAGCGGCCCTCGAAGTCGACGACGGGCTCGCTCCAGAGCTTGCGCAGCACGTTCACCTGCTCGTCGATGCGCTTGCCGCGCGTCGCGTAGGACTCGTTCAGCGCCTCGTACTCGACGTAGTTCCAGCCCGTGCCCACGCCGAGCTTGAGCCGGTTGCCGGAGAGCAGCGCGAGCTCGGCGCACTGCTTGGCGACCAGCGCGGTCTGGCGCTGGGTCAGGATGATCACGCCCGTCACCAGCTCGAGCTTCTTCGTGAGGCCGGCCAGGTAGCCGAACAACACGAAGGGCTCGTGGAAGGCGCTCTGCTCGGTGTAGGGGCCGGTGAGTCTCGGATCCCGCCCGGCGTGCACGGCGCCCAGCACGTGGTCGTACGTGATCAGGTGCGAGTAGCCGAGCGCCTCGGCGGCCTGGGCGAAGTCGCGGATCGCGATCGGGTCGGTCCCGATCTCACAGGTGGGAAAAACGGCTCCGAGCTTCATGCAGAGTCCTCCACGAAGGGTGCGAGCAACGGCTCGACGCGCAGCTCCGGCGGGACGTGCTCCACGCCGATGGCGCGATCGATCTGCTCGTGCACGTGATAGATGCGGCGCTCCTGGTAGCTCAGCGGGATCGAGCGCAGGCCCGGCGAGTCGAGCGAGCGCTGCATGGGCGCGAGATTCATGAAGTCCTCGCCCATCACCTGGTCGAAGCCCGGCAGCATCGCGCTCCAGAACGGATCGGCCTCGCTCTGCCCCGGCGGCGCGTACCAGATCCACTCGATCTCGGTGCTGCGCAAGTCGAGGGGCCAGAAGGTGATGATCGGGAAGCCGATCGTGTCGAGCGGCGTGATGAAGTTGGGGAAGATGCCGTAGGCGACGTTGGTGTCCTGGATGAGCGGGTCGGCGCCCGGAATCACGGGCACCTCCAGTCGCATTGCGCCGCGCGCGGCGATCGCCTGGGGCCACTTCGGAGTCACCATGCGCGTATGCCCGTTCGGGAAGAGCGCCATCACGCCGCCGCGGTGGTCCAGCGTCTGGGACACCGTGCGCGGGTGGATCGTGTTCAGGTGGTAGACCTCCATGAACGCGTCGCTGGCCACCTTCCAGTTGCAGGGCACACGCTCGCGGCGCGTGGCGATCCGGCGCAGCCTCTCGCACGCGAGGGGCGCGAGATCGCGCGCCACCGGCCCGAGCCAGTCGACGAGCGGCGGCGCTCCCGGATCCTCGTTCACGAACACGAAGCCCGCCCAGCTCTCGCAGCGCACGGGGCGCAGGCCGCGGTCCGCGACGTCGAGCCGCGCGAAATCGCGCCGATCGGGGACGCCGACCAGGCGCCCCGCGAGATCGTAGGTCCAGCTGTGGTACTGGCAGCGCAGCCGCTTCGCGACGCCGCAGGCGTCGCGCACCACCGGCGCGCCGCGGTGCTGGCAGGTGTTGTAGAAGGCGCGCAGCGCTCCATCCTCGCCGCGCACGATCAGGAGCGGCGAGCCGACTTTGTCGAAGACCCGGTACGAGCCCGGCTCCGCGAGCTCTTCTTCGCGCGCCGCGAGGAGCCAGCTCCGCCTCCAGAGCCGCGCGCGCTCGAGCGCAAAGAAGGCCTCGCTCGTGTAGCGCCCGCCCGGAATCGGCGTCAGCGCGGGGAAGCCCGCGGGCGGGCCCTCGCGTCGCTGCTCCCAGTCGATCTGCTCGCGGATGCGCTCGGCGCGCGCCGGATCCATCGCGGGGATGTTCTGGCGCCTCGGCGCGCGCCGCAAGCGCCCGTCCCCGACCTCAGATCCGCATCAGGCCCCGGCGCGGCGCCTCGGCGCCGAAGCTGTGAGCGCTGAGCGGGGCGCCGCGCTCGGCGAGCGCCGCGCGAACTTTCGCGGGCGGCGTGCGCAGCGAGAGCTCCTCGTAAGGCCGCAGCCTCGCCAGCGCGTCGTGGTCGAGGACGCGGGCCACGTAGCCGGCGCTCGTGGGCCAACGCGCGGCGTCGATCGCGAAGCGCGCGAAGCCCGCGTTCCGGAAGGGCGCCGCCAGGGCGAGATCGGCCACGGCCAGCGCGCCGAACAGGAAGCCCTGGGCCGGGAGCTCGCCCTCGAGGTAGTCGAGGATCTGCGGAATGTCCTCCTCGAGCGCCTTGCGCACGATCGACTCGTCGGTCGCCTCGCCCCACACGCCGCGCCGAATCACGCGCTGGTTGAAGAGCGCCCAGATCAGCACCTCCCCGAGCCGCGAGTCGGCGTACTCCTCGAGCCAGCGCGCCCGAGCGCGCGCGGCGAGCTCGCGCGGGAAGAGCGGCGGGTCCGGCCAGCGCTCCTCCAGGTACTCACAGATCACCGTGGAGTCGCACAGCCGCACGTCGCCGTCGATCAGCACGGGGATGCGGCGCAGCGGCGAGAGGCGCGAGAACTCCTCGTTCCCATAGAACGGGACGATCGGGTCGCTGCAATAGTCGACGCCCTTCACGTGCAGGGCACCCAGCACCTTGCGCACGTAGGGCGAGAGGTAGGACCCGACCACGGTGACCGGATCGCTCACGGCGCTCCCTCCTCCGATCGTCTCCAACCGCGCGGGTTGGACTCGAGCTCGGCCAGCCAACGCTCGCGCACGCCGGTGAGGAGCGCGACCTCTTCGGGATGCCGGGACGCCACGTCGTACGCCTCGCCGGGGTCCCGCGCGAGATCGAAGAGCCAGGGGCCTTGCCGCGCGAGGGGCGCGAGCGGCCACGACCACGGGGCGCCACCGAAGACCGGGTGGCGCGCGTGCAGCTTCCAGCGCCCGAGGCGCAGCGCCTGGAGCTCGCGCGCCGAGTAGTAGAGGACCGGGCGCTCCGGAAACGCCGCGCCCGTGAGCAGCGCCGTCGAGAGATCGACTCCGTCGATCGTCCGGTCGCGCGGCAGCGGGACACCGGCCAGCGCGAGCAGCGTCGGCAGCACGTCGATGCCCAGCGCGACGTCCGCGCGGTGCGTCGCGGGCGGGAGGTGGCCCGGCCACGCCGCGATGAACGGCACGCGCATGCCGCCTTCGAAGGTCTCGTTCTTGCGCCCGCGCAGCCCACCCGGGCTGCCCTGATACCACGGGCCGTTGTCGCTCGTCACGATCACGAGCGTGCGATCGAGCAGTCCCAGCCGAGCGAGCGCGTCCTCGAGCTTGCCCACGCTCGCGTCCAGATCGGCGATCACGTCGCCGTACAGCCCCGCCTCGCTGCGCCCGGCCTGGCTCGGCGTCGCGTGGAGGGGAACGTGCGGATAGTTGTGCGCGACGTAGAGGAAGAAGGGCGCGCTCGCGTGCTGCTCGATCCACGCGATCGCCTCGTCGGTGTAGCGCGGCGTGAGGAAGCGCTGGTCGATCGGATCGGGCTCCGCCACGGCGCGGTCCCGCCAGAGCGGGAGCGGCGCCATGTCGTTGCTGTGCAGCACGCCGAAGTAGTGGTCGAAGCCGAAGTCATTGGGAAGCGAGGGCGCCTCGTCGCCCAGGTGCCACTTGCCGACCATGGCCGTCGCATAGCCGGCCGCGCGCAGCGCCTCGGGCAACAGAATCTCGTCCGCCGGGAGCCGAATTCGCGCTCCGAGGATGCGCTGCAGGCGATCCACCGGGTGGCCGCGCGGGAAGACCACGTTCACGAGGCCCGTGCGGATCGGCCAGCGCCCGGTGAGCAGCCCGGCGCGGGAAGGAGTGCAGTAGGGCGCGGGCGCATAGAAGGTGTCGAGGGTCACGCCCTGCGCCGCGAGCTGGTCGATGCGCGGAGTCGCGAGGGAGGTGCTCCCGGTGACGCCGAAGTCTCCCGCGCCGAGATCGTCGAACAGGATCAGCACCACGTTGGGTCGCGGAGCCGTCTCGGCGCGCGCTCTCTCGGCCATGCGAGCGAGCTCCGCCCGCTTTCGGTCCAGAGCCCCGGGATCATCGGTCTGCGCGTACGCCAGCAGGCGCACCACGGCGAACAGCGCGAGCGCGCCGAGGGAGAAGAGGAAGACGCCGGAAAGCAGCGCGAGGGCGCGCGTGAGGCGGCCGAGCATCGCTCGCTCCTTGCTTCCCGCGATTCTCCAACGCCGCTGCGCTCGCCTGCAATCCAGAACCGCGCGCGCGATACTGACCGGCCGGGGAGGAGACCGTGAAGCTCGGGCTCTCGCTGCCGTGGGCGAATCCGACCGTCGAGCTGCCGCTCGAGCGCGTGCTGCGCGCCGAGCGCCTGGGCTTCGACTCGGTGTGGACCGCCGAGATCTACGGCCAGGACGCCATCACGCCGCTCGCCTTCCTGGCGGCGCACACGCGGCGCATCCGCCTGGGCACCGCGGTGATCCAGACGGCCGCGCGCACGCCCGCGGCCACCGCGCTCGCGATGGCGACCGTCGATCAGCTCGCGGGCGGTGGGCGCGTGGTGATCGGGCTCGGCCTCTCGGGTCCGCAGATCGTCGAGGGCTGGTACGGCACTCCCTGGGGCAAGCCCGCCGCGCGGCTGCGCGACTACGTGGAGATCGTGCGCAAGGTCCTGCGCCGCGAGGGGCCGGTCTCGCACGACGGCCCCGAGATCGCGCTCCCCTATCGCGGGCCAGGCGCGTCGGGTCTGGGGAAGCCGCTGAAGAGCGTGCTGCACACCGATCCCGAGACCAAGATCTTTCTCGGCACGGGGCAGCCCGCGAACGTGGCGCTCACCGCGGAGCTCGCCGATGGCTGGCTCCCGATGGGATACAACCCCGACACGCGCCCAGTGTTCGCGCCCTGGCTGGAGCGCGGCTTCGCGCGCGCCGGCCGCGACAAAGGCCTCGGCAAGGGCTTCGAGATCCAGGCCGGCGTCCAGGTGGTCGTGACCCAGGACGTCGCGGGAGCGCTCGCGTCGCTGAAGCCTTTCATCGGCCTGTACGTGGGCGGCATGGGCGCCAAGACCAAGAACTTCCACAAGGAGATGATGCGGCTGCGCGGCTTCCCGGAAGCCGCCGAGCGCATCCAGGAGCTCTTCCTCGCCGGCAAGCGCGCCGAGGCCTTCGCGGCGGTTCCCGACGAATACGTGGACCAGGGCGCGCTGATCGGCCCGCCCGCGCGCATCCGCGAGCGCTACCGCGCTTGGCAGGATCTCGAGGGCTTGACCGGCCTCACCCTGCACACTTCTCAGGACGAGGCGCTCGACCTGATGGCCGAGCTCGCGGAATGCAAGCCGGCGTGACTCACCGGCTCGTCCCGAACGCCCCCACTCTCCAGGCGCTCAGCAGCGGCGCGCAGCGCCGCCTGCTGCAGCGCCTCTGCACCCGCGTCGCGACGACCGTGCTCCGCGCGCGAGCGGGCACCGCCCTCGGCAAGCCTGACGTGAGCGTCGGTGCCCCCGCCGACGCGCGCCGTGCTCTTCGACTTCGGCGGCGTGTTCACGCCCTCCCCCTTCGAGGGCGCGAAGCGTTACGGCGCCTCGATCGGGGTCGAGCCCGAGCGCGTGCTCGAGCTCGTGTTCGGGCCCTATCACGAGGACACCGAGCATCCCTGGCACCGCCTCGAGCGCGGGGAGATTCCGCTCGCGGATGCGCGCCGAGCGATCATTGCCCTCGGACAGGAAGTCGGCGTGGACAGCGACCCGTTCCGGCTCTTCGCCTCGATGCGCGACGCGCCCGGCGACTTCGCGCCGATGATCGAGCGCGCGCGCCGCATCGCGCGCGCGGGCTACCGCACCGCGCTCGTCACCAACAACGTCCTCGAGTTCCGCGACCAATGGCGCAGGCTCGTGCCCGCGGACGAGCTGTTCGAGGTGATCGTGGACTCGAGCGAGGTGCGCATGCGCAAGCCGAATCCGGCGATCTTCCAGCACACGCTCGCGCGCCTGGGCGGCGTCGCGGCCGAGGAGTGCCTGTTCCTGGACGACGCGCCGGGCAACGTGGCCGCCGCCGAGCGGCTCGGCATCCGCAGCGTGCTCGTGGACCCGGATCTGCGCAGCGCCCTCGCCGCGCTGGACGCGCTCTTGTGAGCCCGCCAGCGCGACGGCGTATTCAGCGGCGCCCGGCGGCGCGCGCAGCGGCGCGGCCCGCGCGCCGGCCGAAGAAGGTGCCGTCGCCGAGCGAGAGCCCGCTCGAGTAGCTGCCCACGGCGAGCCCCGAGCTCGCGCGCCCCGCGCTGTAGAGGCCGGGGATGGCGCGGCCGCCCGGGTCGAGCACCGCGCCCTCCCCGTCGGTCGCCAGGCCCCCGAGCGTGAACACCGCGTACAGACAGTTCTCGGTGGAGCAGTGGAAAGCGCCGAAGGGCGCGCGGGTGAGCGGCTTCAGGTACTCCGGCCGCTTGCGGAACAGGGGGTCCTCGCCTCGCGCGGCAAAGCGATTGTAGAGCGCCACCGTCGCCTGCAGGCTGCCCTCCACCATGCCGAGCTCCGCCTCGAGCTCGGCGATCGTGTTGCCCACGGCCGCCACGTTCCCGGTGTTCGGGTACTCCGGCTTCTCGAAGATCTCGTCGTCCACCAGCAGGAAGGCGCGCCCGCCCTGGTGGAAGAGCGCCGCCTCGCCCAGGCGGCCGTAATAGGTGTCCTCGTTGATGAAGCGCTGGCCCAGTCCGTTCACGAGCAGCCCGCGCTTCAGGCCCCAGGGCTGCGTCACCGGCAGCGAGACGGAGGCCTTGTCCATGTGGGCCACGTCCGCGCCCGCGGCCATGCCCAGCCGGATGCCGCTGCCGTCGTCGCCGTCGGCGGCGACGCGCATCGAGCAGCGCAGCGCCGCGGGCAGCCAGCGCCCGAGCATCGCGTCGTTCAGCACGAAGCCGCCGGTGGCGAGCACCACGCCGCCGCGCGCGCGCAGCCTGCGCTCGGCGCCGAACTGGTCGGCCACCGCGCCGACCACGGCGCCGTCCGGCGCCAGCACGAGCTCGCGCAGGCGCGCGTCGCCTTGGATGCGCGCGCCGCCCTGCGCGCGCGCTCGCGATCAGGTGCTTCATCAGCACGTGGCCGGTCTGGTGGGGGTGCTTGGGCACGTGGCCGCGCGGCGCGGGGCGCGCGAGCTCGGCGAAGGCGAGCGTCTGCTCGGAGCCGGACCAGACCAGCCCGTCGTCGGTGGGCGGCTCGCCGGAGCAGCCGTAGTAGAACGTCTCCTTGAAGGGCACGCCCTGGGCGCAGAGCCAGTCGTAGTGGGCGACGCTGCCCTCGCAGTAGGCGCGCAGCTTCGCCTCGTCGGGCGCCTCTCCCACGGAGGCGCGCAGGTACTTGAACATCTCCTCGGGCGAGTCCTCGAAGCCGCAGGCGCGCTGGAGGCGCGTCCCGCCGCCGAGATAGATCACGCCCCCGGACATGGCCGAGGTGCCGCCCCCGCCGCTCGAGCGCTCGAGCACGACGACGTCGGCGCCCGCGGCGCGAGCCTCGATCGCCGCCGACGCCCCGGCGCAGCCCAGCCCGACCACGAGCACGTCGCAGACCTCGTCGAAGCGCGGGATCTCGGAGAGCGCGCGGATGCCGCTTCGCATGGGCGGCGCCGCTCAGCCCTGCTGGAAGAGCAGCGCGTCGAGAGAGTAGGCGCCCGGCCCGAGCAGCAGGAACATCGCGCACACGATCGCCAGGTTGATCGTGTACTCGGCGCCCGGCGGGTTGTTGGTGATCAGGTAGCCGGCCCCGCGGTGCCCGACGAGCCCGGCGATCAGCATGGTGCCGATCAAGAGCGCGCAGGCCGGGCGCGTGAGCAGGCCGAGCGCGAGGGCGCTGCCGCCGCCCAGCTCCGAGAGCATCGCGATGCGCGCCTGGATCTCCGGCATCGGCACGCCGAGGCTGCGCAGCCACTCGGTGAAGCCCGCCAGGTTGCCCGTGCCCACCAGGCCGAGCTTCCCGAGCGCGTGGATCACGAAGCAGATGCCGATCGCGAGGCGCCCGAGCAGCAGCGCGGCGTCGGCGAGCCCTTGGCTCGAGCCGGTGAGCAGCGTGGCGAGATCCATCCCGAGAGCCTCCTGGGCAGTGGATTTCTATCAGATTCCGCCGCGCGCGAGCGGCGTGCCTCAGCGCCCGCTGAAGCGGGCGGGTCGCCGCTCGAGGAACGACGCCACGCCCTCGCGATGGTCCTCGGACGCGAAGCAGGTCTTCATCGCGTCCGCGTGCGAGACCATGTGCGCCGCGAGATCGCGCTCGGCGCTCTTGTAGACGAGGTCCTTGATCAGGCGCTGGGAGAGCGGCGAGCCGACCAGGAAGCTCTCGGCGAGGCTGCGCGCCTCGCCGAGCAGCGCCTCGGGGGCGACCACCCTGCTCACGTAGCCGATCGCGAGCGCCTCCTCGGGGCCGAGAAAGCGCCCCGAGTAGAGCAGCTCGAGCGCGCGCGCCTGCCCGATCAGCCGCGGCAGGATCCAGGTGCCCGCGCCGGTGTCCGGCACGAGCCCGCGGTGCGAGAAGTTCCAGGCGAAGCGCGCGCGCGTGGTGGCGATGCGCACGTCGCACTGGCTCGTGAACTCGGCGCCCATCCCGACCGCCGCTCCGTCCACGGCCGCGATCACCGGCTTGGGGCACACCGCGAGCGGCCACCAGCGATCCGTCTCGTCCGGGCGACCGCGCAGCTGCCCGCGGTTCTCGGGCGGTCGGCTCGCGAGATCGGCAAGATCGGTGCCCGCGCAGAACGCGCCGCCCGCTCCCGTGAGGATGACCACGCGCGCCTTCTCGTCGCTGCCCGCCTGGCGCACGGCGTCGATGAAGTCGCCGAGCACGGCGAAGGTCATGGCGTTGCGCTTCTCGGGCCGATCGATGGTGATCGTCGCGATCTCATCGGATCGCTCGTAACGGATCGAGCTCATGCACGAACCTCCTTCATTGGGGTGGAGCCGAGGCCGCCGCCAGCGCCGTGTCGGCGGGGCTCGGGCTCAGCCAGATCGGGGACGACCAGGCGCGCGGCTCGGTCGGGGCGAGACACTCTTCGCTCGGGTCGTCCACTCCGCAGAGATGGACGCGGGTGCAGTTGCCGGCGGCGTCGCGCTCGCAGCGTACGCCCCCCGCGTTGACCGCGAGCGCGGGCGCCTCGAACGCGCGCGCGTAGTAGAGGGCCGCGCGCCCGCCGGCGACGAAATCCGGATCGCTGAACTCGGCGCTGCAGCCGTCGCGCGCGACCGGCGCGCACGCGAAGCTCTGCCACGGATCGTCGATCAGGCTCGCGACGTCCTCGCCAGCGTGCGCCTGGGGTCGGATGCGCACGACCTCGATGCGTGTGATGAGCCGGCGCACGTCGCTCGGGTTGTTGCACTCGCCCCGGCAGATGCGCTGGATCTCCGCCGCGCCGAGCGCGCTCGTGGCCTCGGCGGGGCAGCCCGGCAACTGCTCGAAGGAGCCGACCGCGCGCACGCGGAAGCGCGGCGCCTCGCCGATGGCGAGGTCGCTGCCCATCGGCGCGACGTGGCCCGCCGCGGCGCCGGGCGGGTTCAGCAGATCGAACCAGAGCAGGATGCGGGGGCCGCTCGTGCCGTAGACCTCGCGCCGCTCGAGCGCGCTCCAGATCGCGTCGCGGTCGCGGCCCGCCGCGTGCGCCGCGACCAGGCCGCCGGTGGTCAGATAGGACGTCTGGCGCTCGGTCTCGAACAGCTGGAAGCCGGCCAGCGCGCGGCCCTCGTCGAAGGGAACCGAGCGCGCTCGGGGCTCCTCGGGCGGCGGTTGGAACAGACGCGCCAGCGGCCCGCTCGCTCGCCCGCGCACGCGCGCGATCGACTCGGTGTGGCCCGCGCGGATCGGCTTGTAGCCGGTGCCCGGCCGCGCGAAGTGGTTGTCGCTCGCGGCGATCAGGCCGAGGCGGAAGTGTCGGGGATGCGCGGGATCGGCGAAGTCGCCGAGCGCGAGGATGTACTGCACGGAGCTGCGCGGGCGATAGTTGAAGGCCGGTTGGCGGCAGTCGCGGCACTGGCCGGCGTCGAGCCAGTCCTCCCCGTGCGCGCCGGGCACGGTGAGATGAGCCGGCAGTCCGGCGGCGACGGCGTTGGCGCGCGCCTCGACGGCGCGCTGCTCGCACTCTTCGGCGCTCGCGCCCTCGGCGAGGCAGCGCTGGCGGATGATCTCCCCGGCCTGCCAGCACGAGGGCAGATAGTCCGGACGCGGCGCCGGGCAGACCGCCTTGCCCTGCTCGTCCCACGCGACCTCGTGCCAGTCGCGGAAGACCTCCGAGTCGCCATGCCCGGAGAACACCTCGATCAGGGTCTGACGATCCGGATCGTGCTGGGCGCCGACCAGCTGCTTGTCCCACTTCGAGCCGGGCGGCGTGTACATGCCCCACGTGGTCCCGTGCGGGATCACGATCGACTCGAGGCCCCAGTCGTCGAGCTTCGCGAAGAGCTCGGCGGGGGTGGCGGCGAGCTCGATGCACTCCGCCGGGAGCTCGCGCTCCGGCACGCCCTTCGCACAGATCGGAACCGCGTCGCTCTCGGCCTGGAACTTCGCGAAGTCGTGGAAGCGGCCGCCCTGCGAGAGCGCCACGACACCGCGCCGCAGCGGAGAGGCCGCGATCAGTCGGCGGCTCTCGGGCCGCTCGGCGCCGATCGGCCGCGTCGGGATGTGCGCGTCGTCGGTGCGGGCCAGCACCACGTTCTTGTGGCCGTAGTGGTTGTCGGGCGTGCTCCCGATCTGCGTCCACTCCCAGCCGAGGAAGGCGACCGTGTCGGGATGCTCGGGGTCGGCGACCTCGTTGCACTGGCGGATCGACGCGACCGTCTCGCGCCAGTGCTGCGGCGTCAGGCGCTCGGCGTGGTCGTTGATCGACCAGAAATCCAGCGCCGAGCAGTAGCGCGCGAAGTCACAGGCGTCGGCTGGCGGATGCGCGCCCTCGCCAGCGAGAAGCGGCAGGCTGAACGTGAAGGCGTCGTCCGAGAAGGTGGTGTGGACGTGGAGATCCCCGAACAGGATTTGCTTCTCGCCCGGGGGCGCGGGCGGCGCACCGCGACCCGCGCGCGGCGTCTGCACGACTTCGCCCGCCCCCTCGTGCTCGCCGAAGCGCCCTTGGCCGGCCTCCCAGAGGAGCCAGAGCCCGGCCCCGGCCAGCAGGGCGAGCAGCAGGAAGCCGATCCCGAGCCGTCGCATCCGCGGACTTTAGTCCGCGGCGCGAGCTCCCAGCCACGGCGACGAGGGTGGGCTACTCGCGCGCGGCGACCTGGTGAGTGGGCTCGGCTGCGCTCGGCCGCCAGGCGAGGTAGATCGGAGACGACCACGCGCGCGGCTCGCGCTCGGCGAGGCAGTCGTCGGCCGGCCCGTCGGGCCCGGGGCAGAGCTTCACGGCCTCGCACTCGCCGGAGGCGTCGCGCTCGCAGCGGATGCCGCCGGCGTTGATCGCGAGCTCCGGCGCCTCGTAGGCGCGCGCGTAGTAGAGGACGTCGCGCCCGAGCCGCGGGAACTCCGGGTCGCTGAACTCCACGGCGCAGCCCGCCGCCGCGCCAGCGCAGGGCAGCACGAGGAAGGGATCGTCGATCAGGGAGGCGATCGGCTCGCCGGCGCGCGCTGCGGGCGGATGCGCACGATCTCGATGCGCGCGATCGGGCGGCGCGCGTCGGAGGGGTTGTAGCACTCGCCCTTGCACAGCCGCTCGACGCCGTCCGCGCCGAGCGCCGCGACGCGCGTCGTCGGGACAGCCCGGCCTCTGGTCGAACGAGCCGACGGCGCGCACGCGAAAGCGCGGCGCCTCGCTCATCGCCAGCTCGGATCCCATCGGGGCGCTCGCCGCCGCCCGGCGCGTTCACGAGGTCGAACCAGAGCAGCATGCGCTGGCCCGTCGTGCCGTAGACCTCGCGCCGCTGCGAGCGCGTCCCAGATCGCGTCGCGGTCGCGGCCCGCGGCGTGCGACGGCCGACGAGGCCGCCCGTCATGAAGAACGACGCCTGGCGCTCGCATCTCGATCAGCTGGAAGCCCCGCAGCGTGAGCATCGGTCGGGTCGAAGGGGCGCGACTCGGCGGAGCGCGGCTCGCGGCGGCGCGGCCAGCGCTCGCGCGAGCACGCCGCGTCACGCGGCTCGCCATTCGACTCGGTGATCCCGCGCCGGTGGAGCTGCTTGTAGCCGGTGCCGGGGCGCGCGAAGTGGTTGTCGCTCGACGCGATGAAGCCGAACCGGAAGCGCCGCGGCGAGCCGCCGGGTCGCTCCGAAGTTGCGCGAGCGCGACGATGTACTGGACCGCGCCGCCGGGCCGGTAGTTGAAGGCGGGCTGGTCGCAGTCGCGACACTGGCCGGCGTCGAGCCAGTCCTCGGCGCTCGCGCCGTGGACCGTCGAGGTGCGCCTGTCGCCCGGCCTCGGCCGCGAGCTGGCGCGTGCGCGCGGCGCGCGCGCTCGCACTCGGCGGCGCTCTCCCCGGCGCGCAGGCAGCGCTCGCGGATGATCTCGCCGGCGCGCCAGCAGGTGGGCAGGTAGTCCGGACGCGGCGCGGGGCAGACGGGCTTCCCGTCTGTCCCGAAGGACACCTCCTGCCAGTCGCGGTACTGCTCGGAGTTGCCGTGGCCCGAGTACACCTCGATCAGCGTCTGGCGCGTTCGTCGTGCATGGGCGCCGACGAGCTGCTTGTCCCAGCGCGAGCCCGGCGGGCGTGTAGAAGCCCCAGGTCGTGCCGTGCGGGATCACGATCGAGTCGAAGCCCCAGTCGTCGAGCTTCGCGAACAGGCTGGCCGGCGTCTCCGCCACCTCGAGGCAGTCGCGCGGCAGCTCGCGCTCGGGGACGCCGTCGGGACAGGCGCGCGCTCGTCGGCGCTCCGGCGAAGTAGCGCGCGAGGTCGTGATAGCGCGGGCTCCCGCCGCCGAGCGCGGCCAGGCCGCGCGCGACGACGCCGGGGGCCGCGCCCTCGCGCAGCTGGAGCGCGCGCCCGCCCGCCGCGATCGGGCGCGCCGGGATCTGCGTCGTCGCGCGTGCCGCGCAGGACCACGTTCTTGTGGCCGTAGTGGTCCTCGGGCGTGGCGCCGACCTGCGTCCACTCCCAGCCGAGGAACGCGACCGTGTCCGGGCTCCTCGCCCGTCGCCGGCCGACCGCGTTGCACTGGCGGATCGAGTCGATCGTCTCGCGCCAGTTGCCCGGAGTGAGTCCCTCGGCGTGGTCGTTGATCGACCAGAAATCGAGCGCCGAGCAGAAGCGCGCGAAGTCGCAGGCGTCGGCCGGCGGGTGCGCGCCCTCGCCGCCGGCCATCGCGGCAGGCTCAGCAGGAACGCGTCGAACGAGAACGTCGTGTGCACGTGCAGATCGCCGAACAGGATCTGCTTCGCGGACTCGACGCCGAGCGCGTGCGCGCCCTCGCGCTGGGCGCGGGTCTCGGCCTCGCTGCGCGCGACCGTGCGCGGGGTCGCGTGAACGGTGCCCGGCGTCTCCAGCTCGCCGAGCCAGCCCTGGCCCGCGCCCCATACCGCGAGAAAGGCGAGCGCGATCAGGAGGACGGCCCCGAGCGCGATTCGCTTCAGCACCCGCGGGCCCTCCGCGGCGGACTCTACACCGGCGCGTCGCCGCTTCGGCGCGATCAAGCGCGCGCGGGTCGCGGACGAAGAGCCCAGCAGAGGAGGACGCGTGGAGGCGGGCGTCAGCGACTGGGGCGAGCTCGTCCTGCCGCCGGCCGAGCGCGAGCGGCCCACGTCGGCGCGCGCGCGGCGCCTGCTCAAGGACTTCGTGCTGGGCGGCGGCGAGGATCGGCTGCTCAGCGCGGCGGACGGCCCGCGCGCCCTCGTTCACGCCGCCGCGGCCGGACTCCTCGCGCTGCCGGTGCTCTGCGCGCTGCTCCTCGACCCCTACGACGCGATCGGACGCTGGGCCGTGCTGCTCGCCGGCTCGACCGGGCTGTTCGTGGCGGTGCAGCTCGACTTCGAGCGGCGCGCGCGCCAGAGCGTGGCCACCGCCGTGATCGGAGGGTTCTTCTACGCCCTCGTGGCCAGCGGCGCGGTCTGGATCCTGATCGCCATGGAGCACCCGCTCACCCACATCGGGAGCGCGACGGGCCTCGCCGTGCTCACGGTGGGAACGGGCGCGCTCGCCGTGCGCGGCGACCCGCGCCTGTGCGTGTGCGGCGGCTTCTTCTCGGCGCTCGGCTACGCCGGCGTCGTGGCGCTCGGGCCGCACCGCGAGACGCCCGCTTCGCTCGCGGCCCAGCTCTTCGTGGTGGCCGGGGTGTCGGCGCTCGGAGCGCTCTCGGCCTGGCGCGGCCGCGAGCTGCGCCGCCAGGCGCTGCGCGACGGCGCAACGGGCGTCCTGCGCGGCGAGGTGTTCGACGCCTGCCTCGCGAGCGAGGAGGCGCGCAGCCGCCGCAGCGGCCTCCCGCTCTCGCTCGCGCGCGTCGAGATCGCCTCGCTCGAGGACGTCGCCTCCACCCACGGCGGCCCGCTCGCGGACGCCGTGCTGCGCTGGGTCGGGCGCGTGCTGCGCGACCGTTTCCGCACCACGGACCTGATCGCCCGGACGGGCGGCCGCGAGTTCACGATCGCCTTCCTCGACGCCGACCACCCGACGCTCGCGGCCCGGCTCGAGGCGCTGCGCCGCGAGCTGAACGATCTCTCGCTGGTACGGGACGGCGTCGCGCTCCCGGTCCGCGTGCGGGTCACCTACAGCCTGGCGGCCTACCCGCGCGAGGCAAGCACCGCCCGCGAGATGTTCGAGCTCGCGCGCAAGCGCCTCTTCCTGGCGCGCTGGCGGGAAGCCAAGCGCGACTGAGGCCCCGGCCAGAGCCGCCTGATAGAGTGCGCGCGCTCGCGGGAGCCCGCACGCATGGCCAGCCCCAGAGTCCACGAGCCCTTCGTAAGCGCGGAGCGGAGCCTCCCCGAGCTCACGCTGCTGCCGCTCGCGCTCGGCACCGTGCTCGGCATCGTGTTCGGCACGGCCTCGCTCTACGTGGCGCTGAAGACCGGCCTCACGGTGAGCGCGTCCATTCCCGTGGCGGTGCTCTCGATCTCGATCTTCCGCTGGCTCTCGCGGGCCTTCGGCCTGCGCCGGGCCACCATCCTCGAGAACAACATCGTGCAGACCGCGGGCTCGGCGGGCGAGTCGATCGCCTTCGGCGTGGCCGTCACGATGCCCGCCCTGATGACGCTCGGCTTCGACATGCAGCTTCCGCGCGTGATGACGATCGCCGTGCTGGGCGCCCTGCTCGGCATCCTCATGATGATTCCGCTCCGGCGCGGGCTGGTGGCGCGCGAGCACGGTCAGCTCGCCTTTCCGGAGGGCACGGCGTGCGCCGAGGTGCTGATCGCGGGTGAGCGCGGCGGCACCACGGCGAAGACCGTCTTCACGGGCTTCGCGGTGGGCCTCGGCGCGAAGCTCCTGAACGGCGACGGCGGGCTCCAGCTCCTGAAGGCGGCGCCCGAGCGCATGCTCGGCTGGCTCCGGGGCGGCTCGCTCGCGCTCGACGCGGCGCCCGAGCTGTTGGGCGTCGGCTACATCCTCGGGCCGCGCACCGGCGGGATCATGTGCGCGGGCGGCGTGCTCTCCTATCTCGTGATCATCCCGCTGATCGCCTTCGTGGGCGACTCGCTGCGCGAGCCGCTCTTCCCGGCGATCGCGCCGATCGGCGAGCCTCTCGCCCGGCGAGATCCGCAACGCCTACGTGCTCTACATCGGCGCCGGCGCCGTCGCGACGGGCGGCCTGATCGCGCTCTTGCGCGTGCTCCCGACGCTCGGGCGCGCTTTCGTGGCCGGCCTCTCGGACCTCTCGAGCGGAGGCGCGGCGCAGCGCCCGGAGCGCACCGACCGAGATCTCTCGCCCCTGACCGTCGCCGCGGGCTCCGCCGCCCTGATCGCCGCGCTGATGCTCGTGCCGGCGCTGCACGTCTCCTTCAGCGCGGCCCTCTTGATCCTCCTGTTCGGCTTCCTGTTCGTGACGGTCTCCTCGCGCCTCACCGGCGAGGTCGGCTCCACCTCGAACCCGATCTCGGGGATGACCGTCGCGACGCTGCTCGCGACCTGCCTGATCTTCCTCGCGCTGGGCTGGACCAGCCCCGCGGATCGCGTGACCGCGCTCTCGGTCGCGGCGGTGGTGTGCGTGGCCTCGTCGAATGGCGGCACCACGGCGCAGGATCTCAAGACCGGCTTCCTGCTGGGCGCGACGCCGCGTGCCCAACAGATCGGCATCCTGGTCGGGGCGGGCATCTCGGCGCTCGTGATCGGCGCGACGCTGCAGCTCTTCAACGACGTGCGCACGGTCTACGCCAAGCGCGAGTTCACGGGGATCGCCATCGAGCGCTCGCGCTGGGAGGGCCGCGAGCCCCTGCGCGGGCCGGAGGCCCGCCGCGACACCGGCGAGTACAACGTCGTGCACCTGACCGCGGAGAACGCGCCGCAGGGCGTCCCGCCGGGCCGCTACCTCCTCGATGACGCGGGCGCGATCCGCTACCTGGTCGACCCGGGCATCAACGGCAGCGTGGATCGCCGCGACCCGACCCCCGAGGCGCCGGAAGGCACGCCGGTAAAAAAGTTCGATGCGCCCAAGGCGCGCCTCATGTCCCTCGTGATCGACGGCATCCTGACCCAGAAGCTGCCGTGGGGGCTCGTGGGCATCGGCGCCTTCATCGCGCTCACCCTCGAGCTCGCGGGCATCTCGTCGCTGCCCTTCGCCGTGGGCGTCTATCTGCCCCTCTCGGCGTCGACCCCGATCTTCGTGGGCGGCTTCGTGCGCCAGCTCGTGGACCGGCGCCGGCAAGGCGCCTCCGCCGCCGAGAGCGACTCGTCGCCCGGCGTGCTGCTCTCGTCCGGCTTGATCGCTGGCGGCGCGATCGGCGGCACGCTGCTCGCGCTCGTCTCCGGGCTGAACGAAGAGATCGCGAGCACCCTCGCGATCGGACGCTTCGTGCCGGCGCTCTCCAGCAGCGACGTCGCGTCGCTCGCCGCCTTCGGCGCGCTCGCTCTCTACCTGTGGGGCGTGGGCCGCGGCCGCTGGCTAGGAGCCTGAGGCCGCGCGCGACGCGGCGCGCAGACAGGCGATCACGTCGGGCAGCGGGTCGTCGGGGTGCTCCTCGTACTCGAGGCTCAGCGAGCCCGCGAAGCCCACCTCGCGCAGGGCGGCGAACACGCCCGCGAGATCGAGGGCCCCGCTGCCCAGCACGCAGCCGCTCGCGAAGAAGCCCGGCCCGACGAAGTCCTTCAGGTGCACGGCGTGGACGCGCCGGCCCAGGCGCCGGATCGCGGCCACGGGATCGATGCCGCTGCGGATGAAGTGGCCCGTGTCGACGCAGGCGCCGAAGCTCGGGTTGCGGCGCTCGAGCGCCGCGGCGATCGCGTCCACGCTGTCCCAGGCGAGGTGGGGCCCGTGATTGTGGATCGCGAGGCGCACGCTCGGATGCGCGTCGCAGAGCGTGTCGAGCTCACCCAGCACCGCCGGGTCCGGCGCGATCGTGAGCACGGGGATCTGCGCCTTCTCGGCGAACAAGAAGAGCTGGGCCGCGCTGACGGCGTCGGGCACGGGGTTCACGCCGTGGGCCGCAATCGCGATGCCGCGGGCCGCACAGCGCCGCCGCACGTCCTGGATGGGGCCGCTGCGGTCGACCACGGGAAAGTGACTGCCGAGCTCGAAGGGGCCGAGCCGCGTGTCGGGGATCAGCTCGATGCGCGTGAGCCCGAGATCGCGCGTGGCGTCGAGCGCCTGGTCGAGCGTGAAGCGCCGCAGCGTGTAGCTCTGTAGGCCGAGCGCGAACCCGTCGTAGGAGAGCGCGAGGCGCTCGGGGACTTGCGTCTTCGGCTCGCTGCGCGCGCAGCCCGTACCCGCCGCCGCGAGGGCGAGGCCACCCCGACAGAAACGAGCGTCGACTGAGCTCTGCGTCCAACTGAGTCTCCCAGCAGCTCGAGAGCAGCGGATCAGCGGCGGCCGCGGACGGCCGTCCGCTGCATCCGCTCTGCATCGCGGCCGCACCGACCGGGATCCGCGTTGAAGTATGCTCCGAATTGCGCACCGGACGCCGCGGAGAAGGAAACCCATGCTCACGAAGTTCGACGACTACCCGATCCACCAGACGCCGCAGCCGATCGCCGTCCCGGCGACCTCGGACCGCAACGCCTACGACCGCTACTGGTTCAACGGCTACACGAGCGACGGCGAGTTCTACTTCGGGATCGGCGCGGCGACCTACCCGAACCTGGGCATCATGGACTGCGGCTTCTCGATCGTGCGCGGCGGCGAGCAGCACGCCTTCCACGCCTCGCGCCGCATTCCTCGCGAGCCGAGCGAGATCTCGGTCGGCCCCTTCCGGATCGACATCCTCGAGCCCATGAAGTCGCTGCGCGTGACGCTCGACGCCAACGAGACCGGCATCTCCGGCGAGCTGCTCTGGATCCCGCGCACCGCGAACATCGAGGAGGGCCGCCAGACGCGCGGCCAGGGCCGCGGCCTGATGGATGCCACGCGCTTCAACCAGTTCGGCTTCTGGCAGGGCGAGATCCGCTACGCGGGCCAGACGCTGCGCATCGATCCCAAGCGCGTCTACGGCACCAAGGACCGCTCCTGGGGCATCCGCCCGGTCGGCGATCCGGACCCGGGCGGCGCGCCGCGGCTGGAGCGCGGCGGGATCTTCTTCCTGTGGGCGCCGCTGCACTGGCCGGACCAGTGCACGCACATGGGGGTGTTCGAGGACAACGAGGGCGTCCCTTGGCACTTCGACGGGATGATCTGTCCCGGTCTACGCCGACCCGAGCCAGATCCCGGGCGTCGAGGATCCGCGCACCGAGCTGCTCGCCTCGGGCGAGCACCGCCTCGACTACGTGCCGGGCACGCGGCGCGCCGCGCGCGCCGAGATCACGCTGATCCGCCGCAACGGCAAGCGCATGGAGATCGAGCTCGAGCCGCTGACTCTGCTTCCGCATGAAGGGCATCGGCTACTCCCACCCGGTCTGGGGCCACGGCAAGTGGAAGGGCGAGCTCGCCATCGGCGGCGAGTCCTGGAAGACGGCCGACCTCGAACGAGATGGCTCTCGAGAACCAGCACATCCAGCAGGTGATGCGCGCCCGCAGCGAGCGGCCAGGAGGGCATCGGCGTGCTCGAGCAGATCGCTCTCGGCCCGTACCCCCGCTACGGGTTCAAGGATTTCCTCGACCCCGCGCGCTGAGCAGTGCGGGGACGCTGGTCGCTAAGTGTTGACCTCGCGGGGAGGTGTCCCCGCGAGGTCAGCACTTAGTCAACCAGCGTCCCCTAGAACCCGGTCGGACGGGTGCCGATGATGCCGCGCTCGCGGAGCGAGGCGATCTCGGCGCCGGAGAGGCCGAGCTCGCGCAAGAGCTCCTCGTTGTGCTGGCCGAGCGTCGGCGCCGGCGTGTGGAGGAGCGGGCGCGCCGGGCTCGCGAATCCGATCGGCAGCTCGGGATGGCGCAGGCGCCCCATCACCGGGTGCTCGAGCTCCGTGAAGAAGCCGCGCGCCTCTAGCTGAGGGTTCGGCGAGAGAAAGTGCGGGTTGATGCACTGCGCTGCCGGGACGCCGGCCGCGAGGAGCAGGGCCTCCGCCTCGCCCGCCGCGCGCGCCGCGCACCAGGCGCCGAGCGGCGCGGTCGATCGCGTCGTGGGCGGCGCGCCTTCCGCGAGCGCTCTCGAGGTCCCGCCCGCGAAGCTCGGCCGGATCGCCCAGCAGCTTCCGGAGCGCATCCCACTGCGCGTCGCTCGCCACGGCCAGCGCGAGCCACTCCGCCTCGCGCTCGCCCCGCGGCTTCGCGCAGCGATAGACGCCCTGCGGCGCCGCGGCGGGGCCGCGGTTGCCCTCGCGCTCGAGCAGGACGCCCCGCTGCGTCCACTCGATCACCTGCTCCGCGGCCGCGTTGAGAGCGGGCTCGATCAGGGGCAGCTCGATCAGCTGACCCTAGGCCCGTCCGCTCGCGATGCTCGAGGGCGAGCAGCAGCGCGAGGACGGCGTGCATGCCGCCGAAGGGATCGCAGGCGCCTCGCACCACGAGCGGCAGATCCGGGTAGCCCGTGAGCCAGGCGAGGCCGCTCGCCTGCTCGACGCTGGGCGCAAAGCCCACGCGGTCGCGCCAGGGGCCGTCCAGCCCCCAGGCCGGCATGCGCAGCATGACGAGCCGCGCGTTGCGCGCGGCGAGCTCGTCGAAGCGCAGGCCAAAATGATCCATCACGCGCGCCGAGAAGTTCTCCGCCAGCACGTCGGCGCCGTCGATCAGGCGCAGCAGGAGCGCGCGGCCCTCGGGCGCGTCGAGGTTCAGCGTCAGGTCGCGCTTGTTGGGGTTCACGCCATGGAAGACGTGCGCGCGCTCCCAGAGCGGCGGCGTGCGCACGGCGCCCGCGAAGCGCATGCCGTCGGGCCGCTGAATCGACTCGATCTTCACGACGTCGGCGCCGAGCGCCGCGAGGAAGTGCGTCACGACCGGCCCGGCCCAGAAGGCGGTGAGATCCACCACGCGCAGCCCCGCCAGCGGGAGCCGCTGAGAATCGAAACTTCGGGGTCTGACCGCGAGCATCTCGCGTCCGGGGAAGCGCGGCGGTCGCCGTGTGCTCGCCCAGCCGCGGCGCGCGCGCGAAGGCGGCCGGCGCGCAGCGCTGCAGGCGGTAGGGCACGCGCGGCTGGAGGAAGTCGCCGTGGGGCGAGCGCACGTGGAGCCCGCGCGCTCGGAAGTGGTCGAAGCCGAGGACGCGCTTGCCGTCGCCGATCGGCGCCGCGGGAATTCGCAGCTCGCTCGCCCGGGCGATGATCTCGTCCACGTCGTGCGCGCGCGTCCAGGCGTGCATCGCGCGCTGGATCACCGCCAGGTGCTCCATGCGCACGCGCGCCTCGTAGTAGCGCTCGTCCTCGCCGAGCTCGGGGCGCCCGATCAGCAGGCAGAAGTCCTTCCACTGCTGGCCCGTGTAGGTGACCAGCCCGACCCAGCCATCGCGGGCCGGCTCGATCGAGGGCGTGTCGATCGATTGCGGGAGCGGACCGGGCATGAACTGGCCCGAGAGATCGTGGAAGGTCGTGAGGCAGGCGAGCGTGGTCTCGAACATCGAGACGTCCACGGGCTGACCCGCGCCCGCTCGCGCGGGCGCTGCGCCAGGCCACGAGGCCGCCCAGCGCGGCGAAGGGGCCCGCGAGCCACTCGCCGAGCCGCCCGCCCGCAGCGACGGGCCCGCGCTCGGGCAGGCCCCGGTAGGCGAGCGAGCCGCTCGCCGCCTGGAGCGTGAACTCCGTCGCGGGGCGCTCGGCCCAGGGGCCGCTGCGCCCCCACGGCGAGATCGAGACGCACACCAGCGCCGCGTTCTCGCGCGCGAGCTCGGCGTACGGAATCCCGCGCCGCTCGAGCCCGCTCGGCCCGAAGCTCTCGAACACGAGGTCCGCCGAGCGCGCGAGCGCGCGCAGCCGCGCGCGCCCCGGCTCGCTCGCGAGATCGCAGACGACGCTCTGCTTGCCGCCCGCAAGGAAGCGAAACAGCGCCCCATCCTCGCCGGGTGCGAGCGCCGCGCCCGAGGCGCTCCAGCGCCGCAGCGGATCGCCCGCCGGCTCCTCGACCTTCACGACGCGGGCGCCCGCATCGCGCAGCAGCTTGGTCGCATAGCCGCCCGCGATCTCGGTGGTGAGGTCGAGCACGCGCAAGCTCTCGAGCGGCAGCGTCACGGCGCGCGAGTGTGCCAGACTGGCGCCCCGTTTTCGGGCGCAGCGAGGAACCAGCTTCGGGCGCAGCGAGGAACAACCAGCCATGCGGCGATTCGAGGGCAAGGTCGCGCTGATCACCGGGGCTGCCGCGGGCATCGGGCGCGCGACCGCGGAGCGCCTCGCGAGCGAGGGCGCGAGCCTGTTCGTGGTGGACGTGGCGCGCGACGGGCTCGAGGAGACCGCCAAGCACTGCAGCGAGCTCGGCGCGGCGGTGGCCCACCGGCTGTGCGACGTCGGGAGCGAGCAGGACGTGCTCGAGACCGTCCAGGCGTGCGTGGACCGCTTCGGCAAGCTCGACGCGCTCGTGAACATCGCCGGCATCCTGATGCTGCGTCACCTGCAGGACATCTCGCTCGCCGACTTCGAGCGCGTGATCCGCGTCAACCTGACGGGCACGTTCCTGTTCTGCAAAGCCGCGCTGCCCCATCTGCTCCTCAGCAAGGGCAGCATCGTGAACACCTCTTCGACCTCGGCGCTGGCGGGCATGCCCTATGCGGCCGCCTACGGCGCCAGCAAAGGCGGCGTGCTCGCGCTCACGCGCACGCTCGCGGTCGAGTTCGGCAAGCAGGGCGTGCGCTGCAACGCCGTGTGCCCGGGCTCGATCAAGACCGCGATGGGCGGCGCCGGAAACCTCCCGAAGGAGGTGGACTGGGATCTCGTGCGGCGCGCGACGCCGATCGACAAGCCGCGCGGGCCCGAGGTGGTGGCGAGCGTGATCGCGATGCTGTGCTCGGCGGACGGCGAGCACATCAACGGCGAGTCGATCCGGATGGACGGCGGGACGCTCGCCTAGGGCGTCGCGGCGGCGAGGGCGGCGGGGCGGAGGGGCTCGCGACTCCGTCCGGCCCTCCACCCGCCGCCTCGCGGCGAGCGGCCGACGCGCGGTCGCCCGGGCTACATCGGATGCGCTCGTTCGCTCGCCCGCAGCGCGATCAAGAGAGGAATGGTGAGGACGACGAGGCCGAGCGCGGGTGCGATCGCGTGGCCCCACAAGAGGTGACCGAGCTCGTGCACTGGGCACGTCACCTGGGCGACCGCCCCGCCGAGCGCGCCGGTCGCGGTGGCCGCGGCGAGCGCGATCGAGAGCGGATGGAAGGGCGCCGCGCGCCCGGCGAACCAGGCCGCCGCCAGGGCCGGCGCGAGCGCGATCGCGAGGGCGGCCACCAGGCAGGGCGCGTCGAGGGCGGAGGGACCGCGCGGGCCCGCGGTGAGGACGAGTCCGCCCACGAGGCACGCGAGCAGGACGCCCGCGATGGCCAGCCGGCGACCGGCCCGCGCGGCGGCCTCGCGCCCCGGGAGGGCCAGCGCCAGGCTGGCCACGAGGCCGCCGGCGCCGGCGAGCAGAAGGCCCAGCACCACCCCACCCGGCCCGATCGGCAGAAGGAGCGCTCCCCACATCTCGGGCTTCACGCCCTTCCAGGCGAGGGTGAACGCCGCCACCCCGAGCCAGATCCCCACCAGGGTCAGCACGGCCGAGCGCAGGCGCGGCAGCGGCCGAACGGGCGCGAGGTCGCTCGCCAGCTCGCGGATCAGCTCGTGCGTCGGGTCGCTCACGAGGGCTCGCCTCCCAGGAGATCGCGGAGGTGCTTATAGCCCCGATGGGCGCGGAGCTTCAGCGCGCCCGGCGACGTGCCGGCCCGCGCGGCCGCCTCTGCGACGGAGAGGCCGCGCAGCTTGAGCAGGATCACCGCCTCGCGGTGGGCATCGGGCAGCTTGGCGAGGGCGCGTTGGAGGGGGCGCGGGAGGGGCGCCTGTTCTCCCATCTCAGGCTCGCCCGTCTCGGGGAGCTCCTCGGCATCGACGTCGCTGTGGCGAGCGCGCTGGCGCGCCCGGCGTCGCACTGCGTCGATCACGGCGTTGCGTGCGATCGTGCGCACCCAGGGCTCGAGATCTCGCGTGGCGCGGAAGGTGTGCCGCGCGGTGTGGATCGAGAGCAGCACCTCCTGAACGACGTCCTCGGCGCCGGGCTCGTCGCCCAGGCGCCCGCGCACCAGGCCGCGCACGAAGGGCAGGAGATCGCCGAGCAGCTGCTCATAGGCCGGCGCGTCGCCGCGTTGCGCAGCCGCCATCCATTCTCGCCACCTCTCGCGCCGCTCACCGTCCGCCATCGGGGGAAGTGTCGCCCGGAGACCCGCGTCTCCGGAAGCCCCCGCCCGGCGGCCCGACCGGTCCAGGCTGCGAGACGTTGGACGGCCCCCGCCGGTTACGCCGCGCTCGGCGCGCCCGCCCGGCGCATCTGCCACCAGGCGATCCCCTCGAGCACGAGCAGGCCCAGACCCCCCAACAGGAGCATGCTGGGCACGAGCTTCCCGACCACGGGCAGGCTCATGACCACGGCAAGCAGCAGGAGCCCCACGAGGAGGGTCATGCCGAAGTCGCGCATGCCGTCTCCGGCGCCGCGCATCAGGCTCCGGCCGATGAGCGCCGCGATCACGATCGCCCCCACGTACATGCCCGCCCCGATCGCGGCCAGGAGCACGAGGCCGGCCGGAATGCCGAGCACCGTGATCATCAGCAACACCGCGACGATCAGGCCGATCGCCACCGTCAGGAAGCCCACGCCCACCGCGCCGAAGAAGCGGCCCACAGTGGGGACGCGCACGCCGAACAGGCCGGGCGCGAGCGCGTAGAGCACGAGGCCCACCAGGAAGGCGCTTGCCACGAGCAGGACGAGATGCAGATAGAACTCGGCCTTCCGGAAGCGCTCGAAGGGCGACCCCACCACCGATCCCTTGCGATCGAGCTTGCGCACCTCGAGGCTGCCGACCGTCGCGCCGGCCGCCACGGTGGGCTTGTCGCCCTCGGGCAGGTAGGCGATCAGCTTCCCGGCCACGTGCGCCGCGGCGCGCAGGGAGAGATCTTTGGCATGGACGGTCGCGTCGCGGCCGATCTGTCCCTCGATGGCAACGTCGTCGCCGGCGAGCAGCACGTCGCGCGCGACGTTGCCTGCCAGGAGCACGTCGTCGCCCGCGCCCGCGAGGTCGCCCCCGACGTGCGCCTTCTCCGCCACGACCACGTCGTCGCCCGCCGTGTAGAGGTTGCCGCCGACCTGGCCCTCGATGCGGACGCTCTCGCCCGCACAGTGCAGGCTCGCCCCGACGCTGCCCGTGATCTCCACGTCCTGGCCGGCGCAGAAGACGTTGCCGTCCACGCGGCCGCGAATCTGGACGCGGCGGCCGAAGGCGAACAGGTCGCCTGCGACCTCGCCGTCGATCTCCACGGCCTCGCCGCTTGCGACCAGCGAGCCCTCGATCCGCTCGCCGGCGGCGACGCGCGCGTCGCCGGTATCGCCGGCGCGGCGCAGCTGGATCTCGGCCTGCGCCGAGCGCGGCAGCGCGAGCAGCGCGAGCAGCGCCAGCGCGACGCTCGCGCTGCCCAGGCGGCGCAGCAGCGCGCTCGCCGCGAAGGTCGCGAGGCCGGCGCTCGCGGCGAGGGCGGCCAACGCCGACGCGAAGTCGAACCAGGCAGCGCCGCGGTCCCGCACCATGAAGATGAGATCGAACGTCATCTGACCGACTCCGATGTTTTGCGTGGGCGCGAGCCAGGCGAGCTCGCGAGGCAGACCCTCGACGGACGCGCTGATGGCGAGAGAGATCAGGGCGACGAGGCCGAGCGCGAGCGGCAGACCGAGCGCGATGCCGCGGCCGTCGTCCGCCGGTGTCGGCAGCGCGGCCTCGGGCAAACGCTCGTGGAGCCAATCGCCGAGGACGCGCGCCTCGTCGCGCAGCAGGATCACGCGGCGCCGGCAGCGCGCGCAGCCGATCAGGTGCTGCTCGATGCCGCGCGTCTCGGGCGCGGTGAAGCCGCCGTCGAGGTAGGCGGAGAGCCGCCACTCGGGGACGCAGCTCATCGGGCCCCTCCTCTCGCGAGCACGTCGCGCAGCCGCTGCTTCGCGCGAAACAGGAGCAGGGCGACCTGGGCGGGCGTGAGCTCGAGCTGCTCGGCGATCTCGGCGGTGGAGAGCTCGGCCAGGAAACGCAGCACCAGGGGCGCGCGGTAGCGGTCGGGGAGCTCGGCCAGCGCGACCTCGAGCGCGCTCTGGCGCTCGCGCGCGAGGAGCGCCGTCAGGGGGCTCGGCCCGGCGCCCGCGGTGTCGTCGCCCACCGGGTCCTCGGCCGCGAAGAGCCGGCCTTCGAGCGAGCGCCGCCGCAGACGGTCCACGCAGTGGTGGGCAGCGATCCCGAGCAGCCAGGCGCGCAGCGGGCGGCCGTCCCAGCTCGCCGCAGCTTGCTGTGCGCGCAGGAAGGTCTCGTTGCGCGCCTCCTGGGCCTCGTCCGGATCGCAGAGCATGCGGCGGCACAGGCGCAGGACGTCCAGCGCAAAACGCGCGTGGAGCGCGCCGCTGTCCAGCGCGGAGGCGGGCTCCGCGGAGATGAGGCGTAGGTGGCGATCGCTGGGAGTTCGCGCCGGCACTGGGCCAAGTATGGCGAGGGCGCACGCCGTCATACCCTCTCATACGAACGAGGGCTCGATTTATTGCAGAGGGGCGGGCCGGTGGCGGCGAAGGCTCAGGCCAATGCCATCCAGGCGCAGGAGGGCGACCTCGCGGGGATGGAGCTGGAGCTCGGCCTCGAGCGCGCCACCCGCTTCGTGCGGGAGCTCCGAATCGAGCCGGGCCGTGAAGTGGTGCGCGCCGGGCGAGAGCGGGAGCTCGCGGAGCACGTAGCCGGGGCGATCGCGCTGGAGCCCCTCGGGCTCGATCCGCTCGTCCAGGGCCCGGACGCCGTCCACGACCACGACCAGGCGGAACGCCGAGAGGCGCCGCTCGCAGATCTGGCTGCGCCGCATGTGGACGGGAAGCCGGGCCAGCTCCTCGGCGCGAGGCCGGCGGCACTCGTCGATCGGATGGCCGGCGACCCGCCCCGAGATGCCGCGCTGCGGCGTCTCCGCGCTCCATGACGAAGGGAAATCGCGAGGCCGCGGCGAGCGCGACTGCGCACGCGAGGCCGAGGACCAGGGCGCGCGAGCCGGCTCACGCCGGGCCCCGCGCGCTCGCGGCTCGGCAGTCGGCCGGCGCCGTCTTCGGACGAGACCTCGCCGCGGGCGAGCTCCGCGAGCTCGTCGCGGAAGCGCGCGAGCTCGTCGCGCACGCGGCGCTCTCGCCGGCGCCGGCGTAGACGAGCCGGATGCGCCGGCGGTCGACGCGTTCGTGGAGCTCGGCCTCGCGTCCGTGGTGGAGCCGCGCCTCGAGCCAGCGCGGCCCCTCGCGGCCCGGGCAGTCGCGCGGCGGACAGCTCACGACGAGCACGCCGGCGACCCCGCCGCGCAGCAGGAGCTCGATCACCGAGGTGTGCAGGTTGCCCGCGCAGGGAACTGGGTAGAGGCGCCGGGGAGCGCTCGCGTCACGCCGTGCGTCGCAGGCGATCACGAGCACGTCGCGCGAGCTCGTCTCGCGACAGGAAGGCGCGCGCCCGCGCGAGCTGCGTCGCGCCCGGTGTGCTCGGGCGGGCCCACCGCCATCGGCGCGCACGAGCCCGCGCAGATCCCGCACGACACGCAGCGCGCCGGGTCCACGTACGCCGCGCGCGCGACGCGACCGTGCGGGAAGGGGCGCATCTCGATCGCGTCGAAGGGGCAGTCGAGCGCGCACTGCTCGCAGTCCGTGCAGAGCTCCGGGTCCACGTCGAGGGCGCGGCGCGCTGGGCGGCGCGCGGCCGCGTCCACCACGGGACGGTGCGAGGACGAGGCCCCGACCGCGAGCAGCGGCGAGCCACGCGGCCCCCGGCGAGAGCGAGCGCGAGAGCGGAAGCCAGAACGCGTAGAAGAGATCGAGCGGGACGCGCTCGACGCGGAGAGCGGATCGGCGCGCGGCGCGAGCGGCGCCGGCCACGCGATCGAGAGCCCGAGCGCGAGCGCGCTCGTCGCCAGCGCGAGCCCGCGCGGCGGGAGCAGCCGCGGTCGCGCGAGCTTCGCGACGTGCGAGGAAGAGCGAGCCCCGCCATTCCGACGGCACGGCGACGTGGGCGAAGAGATTCAGGAAGAAGAACGCGCCCGGGAGCTGCCTGCTCGCCGGTGAACGCGCGCGCGAGCGGCTCGCTGAAGATCGGCAGCGCGTCCAGGAGGCGTGCGCCCTCCGCGGCGAGCAGCCGCGCCTGCGCGTCCCACACCATCACGTAGCCGGTCCACCCGCTCACGAAGAGGAGGAGCGCCAGCAGCACGAGCCCGGAGAGCCAGGCGAGCGCGCGCGGACCGAAGGTCCGCCCTTGCAGCCCCATGCGAAGGGCGTGGACGCCCGCGGCGGCGACGGCCAGATCCGCGGCGTAGCGGTGCAGCGCGCGCACCCAGCGGCCGGCGAACGCCTGCGCCTGGAGCGCGCGCGATGGACTCGTAGGGCGAGCCGATCCGATAGAAGAGCAGCAGGTAGAGCCCGCTCGCGAGCATGAGCAGGAACGCCAGGACGGCGATCGCGCCCGGACTGATAGAGCGGGTTCGCCGGCCAGCCGAGCAGGCGATTGAGCGCCGCGTCGGCGGCGCGCGAGCCGGCGCCAGGGGCGGCTCGGACACGCTGGGTCTGCACGCCACGCCCCGAGGCCCGCAACAACAGCGGGACTCTGGGCGTCGCGGGGACACGTGGCGCTCCGTCCGCATCGGGACTGGCCTTGCAGCGCGGAGCAGTGCACGGGGCGTTCCGCGGCGATGCGGCCCGACGCTTGCACTGGGCGTCGCTGCCAGAGAGAGGAGGCCCCGATGAGCGAGACGCCTCGACGCGGCGACGAGCCGGAGCCCATCCCGCTCGGCCAACGGCTGCTCGAACGCCCCTTCCTGCTGCTCGCGGCCGGCCTGCTCGTGATGTTCGTCTTCTACACGGGCTGGGGTCTCTACGAGCTCGCCTCGCTCGATCCGACGCCCCGCTTCCCTGATCCTCGAGGAGCGCCGGTGTACCACTCCGGAATCGAGTCGCCGCAGGGCATCTGGTGGAAGCCGATCCACGGCAGCGAGAAGGTCTGGGTCGCGATCGCCTTCGCCTGGTGCCTGGTGCTGTTCGCGATGATGCCGCTCTGGCACCTGCGCGGCGGCCAGAACCCCTCGGGCATCCGCCACCGCGTGACGGCCGCGCGCCTACTCGGCGCGCGTCGGCGAGTTCATCGCGCAGTACAAGGTGGGCGAGGACAAGGGCTTCCCGGTCGTCGAGCCGCCGCCGGGCAGCGACGTCTACCTGCAGGCGCTCGATGTGGACGTGGATGCCGGTGCTTCGACTGCAGCGAGGGCGCGGAGTACACGCTCCACCTCTCGTCGCTCGACGTGAACCACGGCTTCAGCCTGTTTCCGCTGAACGTCAACTTCCAGGTCGTGCCCGGCTACGACTACGGCCTGCGCGTGCGGCCGAACACGGCCGGCGAGTTCGAGATCCTCTGCAACGAGTTCTGCGGCATCGGCCATCACCTGATGGTCGGCCGGGTGATCGTGCGTGCCGCAGCGCGGGCGACGTCGCGGGAGGCGCCCAATGACGGCCGCGCTGCGCACGCTGCCCGATGACCGGACTGCAGCGTCGCACCCGCAGGCCGATGCGCTGATCAAGGCCAATGCGGTCGCGGCGACGATCGCGCTGCTGGTCGGCGGCGTCGCGGCGCTGCTCGTGCTGCTGACGCGCTGGCAGGCGGTGCACCTGCTCGACGCGGTCTGGTTCTACCGGCTGCTGACCGTGCACGGCATGAACATGCTGATCTTCTTCATCCTCTTCTTCGAGATGGCGGTGCTCTACTTCGCGAGCGCCGGTGCTGCTGCGGCGCGCGGCTGCCGGCGCCGCCGCTCGGCTGGGCCGCCTTCGGCCTGATGGTGAGCGGCGCGCTGCTGGTCGAGTGGATGATGTGGAGCGGCCAGGCGGACGTGCTCTTCACGTCCTACGTGCCGCTGCGCGCCGAGCCGCCCTTCTACCTGGGCGTGATCCTGTTCGCGGTGGGCGCGCTGCTCGTGGTCGGGCACTTCTTCGCGACCCTCGTCGTGGCGAAGCGGGAGCAGACCTATCAGGGCTCGCTCCCGCTGGTGACGTTCGGCGCGCTGACCGCGGCCATCATCGCGGTGATCACGCTGCTGCACGGCGCGCTCGTCTACATCCCGACCTTCCTCTGGTCGCTGGGCATGATCGAGATCGACCCGTCGTTCTACCGGCTGGTCTGGTGGGGCCTCGGCCACTCCTCGCAGCAGATCAACGTCGCCGCCATGGTGTCGATCTGGTACCTGCTGGGCGCGCTCACCGTCGGCTGCGGTCGTGCTGAACGAGAAGGTGAGCCGCATCGCCTTCGCGCTCTACATCCTGTTCATCTCGATGGCCTCGGCGCACCACCTGCTCGTCGATCCCGGCTTCGGGCCCGCCTGGAAGGTGTGGAACACCTCCTACTTCATGTACATGGCGGTGCTGGCCAGCATGATCCACGGCTTCACCGTGCCGGCCGGCATCGAGCTCGGCATGCGGCTGCGCGGCGACGACGCAGGGCGTGTTCGGCTGGCTGCGCGCGGGCGCCCTGGGGCGACCCGGGCTTCTGCTCGCTGGTGCTCTCGGTCGTCGTGTTCGGCTTCGTCGGCGGCATCACCGGCGTCACGATCGGCACCGAGCAGATCAACATCATCGCGCACAACACGCTGCGCATCCCGGGCCACTTCCACGCCACGGTGGTGCGCGGCACGGCGATGGCCTTCATGGGCATCACCTACTACCTGATCCCGCTGATCTTCCGCCGCGAGGTGGCGTTCTTCGCGGCTCGCGCGCATCCAGCCCTACCTGTTCGCGGGTCGGCATGCTGGTGTTCTCGATGGCGATGACCTTCGCGGGCAGCTTCGGCGTGCCGCGGCGCCACTGGGACATCAGCTTCTCGCAGGCGCCGTTCGGCGTGGAGTTCTCGCCCGCCGTCGATCTGGTGCTGGCGGTGATGGCGCTCGGCGGGCTGCTCGCGATCACTGGGCGGCGCGCTCTACATCCTGGTGACGGTGGTCTCGGTGTTCTTCGGCAAGCGCCTCGCCGCCGACGGAATCCGGCCGGGGCGCGACCGGGATGGGCCTGCCGCTCGGCCTCGTCGCGCCCCCGCGGCCGCTCGACCGCGAGCGACGACGGAGTGCGCTCGCGCCGCACGCGCTCGGCGTCGTGCCGGGCACGATGGTGCTGGCGGGGGTCTTCCTCACCGCCTTCGCCATCTACTACTTCGTGAACTGGAAGCTGCTCTCGTGGTCTGGAAGAGTCGGCTGATGGCGGCGCTCGCGGGCGCGCCGGGCGCGCCCGCGCCGCGAGGGGCGCGCCGCGCTGGTCGCGCTCGGCCTTCGTCGTCGCGGTGACCGCCCTCTGGTGGGCGCTCGCGCTGTGGCCGACGCCCGGCGAGCCCGCCGCCTGGCTCGCCCGCGCGCGCGGGTCTGCTTCAACGTCGGGCCCGAGCGGGCTCCCCGACGCGGCGGGCTGGCTGCTGCTGCGTGGGACAGCCGCTCGGCGTCTCGTGCTCGTGCTGGTGGCCGGCCTTCGGCGCCGAGCGCTGCGCGACGGGCTGCGCGAGCTCGCCGGGTCGCGCGCGGGCCGCGCGCTGCTCTGCGGCGCGGCGTCGGCGCTCGCGCTCGGGCTCGGCGCGGCCGGGCGTCGGATCGGGCGCTGGCGCTCGCGTCGAGCGCGCGGTCATCGGCTTCGGCGACGCGAGCCGCTGCCGGACAGCTACCCGCGCCTCGATCGCGCCAGCGCCCGCGCTCGGCCTCGTCGACCAGCGCGGCGCGCGCCTCGACGTGGAGCGCGCTGCGCGGGCGACCCGCCTTCGTGACCTTCGCCTTCGCGCACTGCGAGACGGTCTGCCCCGCGCTGGTGCGCGAGCAGGTGCGGCGCGCGGCGCGCTCGCTCCGCGAGCGCGCGCTCGCCGGAGACGCGCGTGCCGCGGGTCGCTGATCGTCACGCTCGATCCCTGGCGCGACACGCCCGCGCGCCTGCCGGCGCTGGCGCAGCAGCTGGCGCCTCGCGCGGACGACGACGCCTTCGTGCTCTCGGGCGAGGTCGCCGAGGTGAAGGCGCGCTCGACCGCTGGAACGTGCCGCGCGCGCGCGACGGGCAGAGCGGCCAGTCGACCACCCGGCGCTCGTCTACGTGGTGGACGCCGAGGGGCGCATCGCCTACGCGTCGCGGGGGAGCTCGAGCGAGCTCGTAGAGCTCGCGCAGCGCCTCTAGGTAGCCATCGACGCGCTGCCGGGGGCGACGGGCGGAGGGGCTCGCCGGCCGCCGCCTCGCGGCGAGCGCGGTTCCCGAGAGGCTCGGCTCAGCGGCTCTCGATGCCGGCGGGGCCGCTCGGCGCGTCCGGACGGCCGTAGGCGCGCACGACGGGGATGTCCTGCTCGGCGAGCGGCGCCATCCAGCGCTTTCGCTTCAGCGCCGCCTCGACGTAAGGGCGCGAGCTCCTCCGCCTTGCGGCGCTCGCGCTCGGCCACCTCCGCCTTGAACTCGGGCATCACGTCCTTCGCGAACAGCTCGAGGCTCTCGCAGATGTGCTCGTGGCGGTTGCGGCCCGCCTGCTGGATGAAGACCACCTGATCCACGCCCGCGTCGCTCATGCGGCGCAGATGCCCGCGCACCTCCTCGGGGGTGCCGATCGAGCGGCCCTCGGGCCCGGGGAACATCTGCTGGAACTGCTGGAAGTTCTTCCAGATGTCGGTGCGGCCCACGCGCTGCTCGCCGAACACGTAGTGGTGGCCGAGCGCGAAGCCGAAGAACTTGAAGCCCTCGAGCCCGCGGCGCTCGGCTTCGGCGCGATCGGGGTGCACGGAGAAGCCCGAGACCATCGCGACGTTGGGGTTCACGGTGTGCCCGATCGGCACGCACTCGCGCTTGAAGGTCTCGTAGTAGTCGTGGACCCACTGGCGCGCCTCGCTCTCGTCGATGAAGGCGAAGGTGAGCGCGCCGATCCCGAGCCGCGCGGCCTCGAGGATGGTGCCGCGGTTGCTGCACGCGACCCAGAGCGGCGGATGCGGCTTCTGGAGCGGCTTGGGCACCAGGTTTCGCGCCGGCATCGAGAAGTACTTGCCCTGATAACCCGGGTAGGGGTCCATGGCGAGCAGGTTGCAGACCTGCTCGGTGGCCTCGCGCCACATCGCCTTCTTCTCGGCCGGCGAGACGCCGAAGCCCTCGAGCTCGAGGCGCGAGGCCGACTCGCCGGTGCCGAAGTCCACGCGGCCGTTCGAGACGAGATCGAGCGTCGCGATGCGCGACGCGATCTTCGCGGGGTGGCTGTAGCCCGGCGGCATCAGCACGATGCCGTGGCCGAGCCGGATCTGGCGCGTGCGCTGGGAGCAGGCCGCGAGGAACACCTCCGGGGCGGAGGAGTGGCTGTACTCCTCCAGGAAGTGGTGCTCGACCTCCCAGGCGTAGTCGAAGCCGAGCCGATCGGCGAGCTCGACCTGGTCGAGGGCGTTCTGGAAGAGCGCGTGCTCGAGGCCCTCGCTCCACGGCCGCGGCAGCTGGTGCTCGTAGAAGATCCCGAAGCGCATGACGACCTCCGCGCGCGGGAGAGTACACGGACCGGGCGCGGCTACCCTGCGGCCGCATGCCCCGCGCGTGGCCCGACGCCTGGCTCTCCGAGGATCCGCTGCCGCCGGATCCGTTCCCGATCGCCAGCGCGCTGGCTCTCCGAGGCGTTCGCCGGCGGCCGGCAGCCGAATCCGCACGCGATCGCCCTCGCGACGCTCGACGGCGCGGGCCGACCCGAGGTGCGCATGGTGCTGTGCAAGGCGCTCGAGCCCGAGCGCGGCAGCCTCGTCTTCTACACGCACCGGCCGAGCCCGAAAGGGCGCGCGCTCGCTGCGCATGGGCGCGCCGCGGCGGTCTTCTACTTCGGTCCCGACGATCGCCAGGTGCGCATGAGCGGCCCCGTGACGGAGACGAGCGACGCCGAGTCCGACGCGTACTTCGCGACTCGCCCGCCCGATGCGCAGGTCGGCGCCTGGGCGAGCCGGCAGAGCGAGCCCGTCGGCTCGCGCGCAGCGCTCGAGGACGAGCTCGCGCGCCGCGCGCGAGAGTTCGGCGTCTCGCTGGCGGACGAGCGCCCCTCGACGCGCGTGCCGCGCCCGCCGCACTGGGGCGGCTACCGGCTCGTCGCAGACTCCGTCGAGCTCTGGCACGGCCGGCCGGGACGCCTGCACGATCGCGCGCTCTGGACCCGCGACCTCTCCGGCGGTCCTTGGCGCGTCCAGCGCCTGCAGCCGTGACAGCGTCCCCTTCCTACTTCACCTCGAGGACGACGACGAGCTGGCCGCCTGCGTGGGGCTGGCCGCCGAGGATGAAGGGGACGCCCTCGCGCATGCGGATGTCGCCGTGGGAGGTGCCCCAGTCCACCGAGACCAGGAAGCCCTCCTGGTTGCGGTCGATGGGGCGGAAGCGGTAGCTGCGGCCGTTCGGCGTATCGACGGAGCCGATCTGCCCCAGCTTCAGCGTCTCGCGCCGCTTCTCGAGCACCTCGAGCGAGCCGAAGCGCAGGCCCTTGCGCGCGAGCAGCTCGTTCAGCCGCGTCGCGTCCGGGTCGATCTTGCCCGGCTGCGTCGAGGCGCGCACGACGGTGACGGCGAACTGCGCCGGCGGCGGCTTCGGGCCGTCGGCGAGCGTCGGACTCGCTGCGAGGAGCGCGAGCGCCGCGCCCGCGATCCAGCGACTAGCTCGCCACATTCGGCTCCTCCGGCGCCAGCTTCTTCTGAAGCGGCAGCACCCAGATGATCGTCGCATTGCGGTCGTCCTGCAGGATGAAGGCCGGGCGTCGCCCGGTGTCGAGCAGGAGCACCGAGCCCGGCGTGGGCAGCGTCTCCCCCGTGCGCGGGACGAGCACGACCGCCCAGGCCAGCGAGACCGCGAGCGCCGCGGCGCTGGCCCACTGCGAGAGGCCCCAGCCCGCGCGGGCTGGCGCCTCCACCACCCCTTCGGCGGGCGGCAGCTGCGCGACGATCTGGCGCCACAGGTCCGGGCTCGGGACCTCCTCCGCCTGCGACCGCAAGAGGTTTCCGAGCTCGTGAAGCTGCGCGAGCTCCGCGCTCGCGCGCGGGTCCTCTGCGAGCTGCCGCCGCACGCGGCGCGCCGCCCAGAAGCCGAGCTCGCCGTCGTGGTAGGCCTGGAGCCGCTCCGACTCCGTCCTGCGCTCCTTCGCGTCGCTCATTCGCTCTCTCCCACGGGCTCTGGCATGGACGCAGCCGAGGCCACCCCCGATTCGATCAGGAGCTGCTGGAGCTGGCGCCGGGCATAGAAGAGGCGGCTCATCACGGTCCCTTTCGGGATGCCCTGGGCCTCGGCGATCTCGGCGTACGAGAGCCCCTCCACCTCGCGCAGGATCAGGGTCTCTCGCGCCGCCACCGGCAGCCGCTCGATGGCAGCGCCGATCTTCTCGCGCAGCTCCTTGCGCATGAGCTCCGCCGCTGGGGCAAAGCTCACCGTCTCCACCTCCGGGACGGCCTCGCTCGAGAGCTCGGCCTCCACGGCTCCCCCCTCTTCCCACTCCACGCTGCGGCGGCTCGGGTCGCGCCGCAGCTGGTCCAGGCACTGGTTCTTCACCAGGCGGTAGAGCCAGGTGAAGAACTGCGAGCGGCCTTCGAACTTGTCGAGATGGGTGTAGGCCTTCACGAAGGAGTCCTGGATGGCGTCGCGGGCGGCGTCCTCGTCCTTGAGGATCCGGAGGGCAAGCCGGTACGCGCGCGTCTGGTAGCGCTCTACCAGCACTCGGAACGCGTCCCGGTCTCCCGCTCGGACGCGCGCGATCACCTCGAGGTCTGAGGGGACGGGCGCTCCCGCTGCCGCCCCGGACCCCCGAGCTCCCGCTGCCACGTCAGAGTCTCCGGTCTGGCAGTCTGGGACGGCAACCCCCGGCCGCGTATTCGAGGCCGCCCGGGGGCCGGCTGCGAAGCGAATTGCACAGCGCTCCCAACCTAGTGGGCCTCGCGCCAGTTCCGGCCGCTGCCCACGTCGACCACCAGGGGCACCGCGAGGGCGAAGACCCCCTCCATGTGCTTGCGCACGAGCTGCGTGAGCAGCTCCAGCTCGGCCGGGGGAGCCTCGAAGACCAGCTCGTCGTGGACCTGCAGGAGCATGCGCGCTCGGAGCCCGGCGTCCGCGAGCGCCTGCTGCACCTCGACCATCGCCTTCTTGATCAGGTCGGCCGCGGTCCCCTGGATGACGGTGTTCACCGCCATCCGCTCGGCGGCCTGGCGCAGCCCGCGATTGCGCGAGCGCAGATCGGGGAGATAGCGGCGGCGGCCGAGCAGCGTGCGCACGAAGCCGGCCTCCTGGGCCTGCGCCACGGTCTCGTCGAGGAAGCGCCGCACGCCGCGGTAGCGCGCGAAGTAGCGGTCGATGGTCCCCTGCGCCTCGGCCTGGGCGATGCCCAGCTGGTTCGCGATGCCGAACGCGGAGGAGCCGTAGATGATCCCGAAGTTGATCGCCTTGGCGTGGGCGCGCTGCTCCGCGCTCACCGCCGCGGGCTCGATGCCCGCGACCTCGGCGGCGGTGCGCCGGTGGATGTCCTCGCCCTTCGCGAAGGCGTCGATCAGCGACTCGTCCCCGGAGTAGTGCGCGACGATGCGAAGCTCCACCTGCGAGTAGTCGGCGGAGACCAGCCGCATCCCCTCGGCCGGCACGAAGGCCTCGCGGATGCGCACGCCCTCCTCGGTGCGGATGGGGATGTTCTGCACGTTCGGGCTCGAGGAGCTGATGCGTCCCGTCGCCGCGCCGGTCTGGTGGAAGGTCGGGTGGATGCGGCCCGTCGCGCGGTTCACGAGCGGCGGCAGCGCATCCACGTAGGTGCTCTTCAGCTTCGCGAGGCGGCGGAAGCCCAGGATCGCCGCGGGCAGCTCGTGGAGCGTGCCGAGCTGCTCGAGCACGCTCTCGTCCGTGGAGAGGCCGGTCTTGGTCTTCTTCACCGCCGGGAGCTTCAGCTTCTCGAACAGCACGTTCGCGAGCTGCTTGGGCGAGTTGATCTGGAAGCGCTCGCCGGCGAGCGCGTAGATGTGGCCCTCCAGGCGCGCGAGCTCGCGGTCGTACTCCTGGGAGAGCGCCGCCAGGCGCTGCTCGTCCACGCGCACGCCCGCGCGCTCCATCGCCGAGAGCACCGCGGTGAGCGGCAGCTCGACGTCGCGGAACAGCGCCTCGAGCTCGTCCGCGCGCAGGCGAAAGTCGAGCACTGGCGCGAGGGCGAGCAGCGCGCTCGCCTCCGCCGCCGCCCAGCGCGCGACCTCCTCGGCGCTGAGCGCGGCGACCGGGCGCGCACGCGCCCCGCGGCCGGTCGTGTCCTCGAGGCTCGCGATCTCGCGCGCGAGCCACTTCTCGGCGAGCGAGCGCGTGTCGCTCGCTCCGCTGGGCTCGACCAGGAACGCCGCGAGCCGCACGTCCTGGGCGGGCAGCTCCGCGGAGATGCCGGCGAGCGCGAGCAGCGACTGCACGCGCTTCGTGTCGACGGCGAGCCACGGGCGCGCGCTCGGGCCCTCGAAGAGCGGACGCAGTGCCGAGCTCACCTCGCTCCAGGCGAGCTGCGTCCCGCCGAGCAGATCGTGCGCGAGCGGGAGGTAGACGCCCTGGGCCTCGCTCGCGAGCGCGATGCCGACGGGGACGCCCGGTCGCCCGCCGGGCTCCTCGTCGCCGGCGAGCACGACTGCGAGTTGCGGCTCGCGCAGCAGGGCCTCGACGGCGCGCGCGAGCGCCGCCGCGTCGCGCGCGAGCTCGAGGACCGCGGCGGGAGCGGCGGGCGCCGCCGGCGTGCTGGGCGCGAGCGCGGCGACCGGCGCGGGGCGCGCGCTCGTCTCCGCGTCGAGGTCGTCGAGCAGGCGCGTGAAGCCGAGCCGGCGATAGAGCGCGCGCACCACCTCGCGGTCCGGCGCGGGCACGGCGAGCTTGCTCGGATCCGTGTCGATCGGGACGTCGTCGCGCAGGCTCGCCAGCCGCTTCGAGAGGCGCGCGCTCTCGGCCTGCGCGAGCAGCGCCTCGCGCGCCTTCTTGGCGGTCACCTCGCTCGCGTGGGCGAGCAGGTTCTCGAGCGTGCCCCACTCGGCGATCAGCGCGGCAGCCCCCTTCTCGCCGATGCCCTTCACGCCCGGGATGTTGTCGGAGGTGTCCCCCACCAACGCCCGCACGTCGAGCACGCTCGCGGGCGGGACGCCGAAGCGCTCGCGCACCTGATCGGGCCCGATGCGCTGATCCTTCATCGTGTCGAGCAGCACGACTCCGTCGCGCACGAGCTGCATCAGGTCCTTGTCCGTCGAGACGATCACGAGCTCCCAGCCCGCGGGCAGCCGGTGGGCGAGCGTCGCGATCACGTCGTCCGCCTCGAAGCCCGGCACCTCGAGCACGGGCAGGCGCCAGGCGTCGATCAGCTCGCGGGCAAGTCTCATCTGCGCGGTCAGATCCTCCGGCTGCGCGTCGCGCGTCGCCTTGTACTCCGCGTAGAGCTCGCGCCGGAAGCTCCCTCCGCGCGGATCCATGGCGACGGCGATCGCGTCCGGCCGCTCCTCGCGCACGAGCTTGCGCAGCATGTTGGCGAAGCCGAGCACCGCCCCCGTCGGCTCGCCGCTCGCGCTGCGCAGCGGCGGCAACGCGAAGAACGCGCGGTAGAGCGCGTTGGCGGCGTCGATCACGACGAGGCGCGGCAATTGGGTCGGGCTCCTAAGCGAGCTTCGTTCGCGCTCAGGCCCGGGTCAACCCGCGCAGGAACAGCTCGAGCCCGTCGTTGAACACCTCTTCGAGCGGCTTCGCACGCAGCTCCTTGCGCGGACCGACGTGCTCGGTCTGGATCAGGCCGTTCGCGACGGTCCAGAGCAGGTTCGCGACCTCCCAGGCGTCGCAGGGCGCGAACTCGCCGGAGCGGACGCCGGCCTCGACGACGTCGGCGGCGACGCGCAGGCACAGCTCCCAGAGCTTCGTGACCTCGGCCACCAGCGTCGGCGGGAGGACGCCGATCAGACCCTGGTTGTCGAGCGCCCAGAAGATCTGGAAGTAGTCGCGGTTGCGCGCCCAGTGGGAGAAGTAGAAGCTGCCCAGCGCGCGGATGCGATCGGCTGCGCTGCCAGGCGTCGCCGCCGCCTCGCGCATGCGCTCGACGAACACCTCGCCGTTCTGCACGAGCAGCGCGACGTACAGATCGGCCTTGTTCTCGAAGTAGCGGTAGAGCGTCCCCTTGGCGACGCCCGCCAGCTGCGCCACCTCGTCGAGGTTCGCGGCTACGAAGCCGTCGCGGAAGAACACCTGGCGCGCGGCATCGAGGATCTTCGAGCGCTGCTGCGCGCGGCGATCCTCGCGTCCCGCCCGGTCCTCGCTGGGTTCAGACTTCGTCGCTGCCCTCGTAGCGGTACGGCGCGAACAGGTCGGTGTTGAGATAGCGCTCGCCGAAGCTGGGAATGATGACGATCACGAGCTTGCCCTGGTTACCGGGCTGCTTCGCGTACTTGAGCGCCGCGCTGACGTTGGCGCCCGAGGAGATGCCGCAGAAGACGCCCTCCTCCTTGGCCAGACGGCGCGCCATGTCGAAGGCCTCGTCGTTGGTCACCGTGATCACCTGATCCACCAGCTTCATGTCCAGCACGTCCGGCTTGAAGCCCGCGCCGATGCCCTGGATCTTGTGCTTGCCCGCGGCGCCGCCCGAGAGCACCGGGCTGTCGACGGGCTCGACGGCGATCGCCTGGAAGGAGGGGCGGCGCGGCTTGATCACCTGGGCCACGCCCGTGATCGTGCCGCCCGTCCCGACGCCGGCGATCAGTGCGTCGGCCTTCCCGTCGGTGTCCGCCCAGATCTCCTCGGCGGTCGTCTGGCGGTGGACCTCCGGGTTGGCGGGGTTCATGAACTGTTGCGGGATGAAGCTGTTCGGGATGTGCGCGGCAATCTCGTTGGCCTTCTCGATGGCGCCGCGCATGCCCTTCGCGGGATCGCGTGAGCACCAGCTTCGCGCCGAAGGCGCGCAGCGTGATGCGACGCTCGAGGCTCATGCTCTCCGGCATGGTGAGCACGCACTGGTAGCCGCGCACCGCGGAGACGAAGGCGAGCGCGATGCCCGTGTTGCCGCTGGTGGGCTCCACGATCGTGGTCTTGCCCGGCTGGATCAGGCCGTCGCGCTCCGCCGCGACGATCATCGCGAGGCCGATGCGGTCCTTCACGCTGTCGGCGGGGTTCTGGCTCTCGAGCTTGGCGACGATCTGGGCGTTCACGCCCGCCGTCACCTTGTTGAGCCGCACGAGCGGGGTGCGGCCGATCAGCTCGGTCACGTCGTTCGCGATGCGCATGCGCAGGACTCCTCTCGGGGATCGCGGGCGCGGGGGTGCGCCGGGGCTGGCCGCGGAGCTTACTTGGGGTCGCGAGAGGGCGTAAAGAGGCTCTCCGCCAGCACGCTGGCGTAGCTGCCGGGCGGGAGCGTGAAGCGCAGCCGCGCGGCGTCCGGCGCGATCGGCTCGCCGATCAGGTCCGGCACGGGGACCCGCACCGGCCGGCGCGCGCCGCGCAGGCGGATGCCCCGCGGCGGCACGAGCGGCTCGGGAATGCCCCGCTCGCGCAGCAGCGCCGCCTCGCGCAGCCCGGGCTCCCCGCGCGGCGCGAGGAGCTTCGTGCCGAAGATCGGGCCGCTCGCGCTGATCTCGAGGGCTTGGGCGCGCGGCGCCTCGCGCGCGAAATCCTCGACCACGAAGGCGCCGCCGCTCGCGTGCAGGAAGGCCACCTCGCCGAGCGCGAGCTCGTCGAGGGCGAGCGGGCGGGCCGCGAGGAACGCGTTGAACACCTCGGCCTGGAGCGCCGAAAGCAGGAAGCGCGCGGCGCGGCGGTCGCGCCCGGGCGGCCCTCCGGCCAAGAGAGCGCGCGCTCGCTCGGCATTGTCGCCGTCGCGGCCGAAGCGCTGCGCGCCGAACTTGTTGGGCATGCCCGCGCGCACCACGCGCGCGATCGCGGCGGGCAGCGCGACCAGCGCGGCGGGCTCGAGCTCGCGCACGATCAGCTCGAAGCGGTTGCCGCGCGCCTGGCCGGTGCGCAGGCGGTGCGCGTGGCGCGCGGCCTCGAGCACCCGCACGCCCTCCGCCTCGAGGCCGAGCGCCGCCGCCGGCTCGAGCCCGGGCACGGAGAGCCACTGGCGTGCCACCGCCACGCGGTCCTTGCGGCCCGCATAGCCGACGTCGGCCGGCGAGACGCCCGCGAGCCGCGCCAAGAGTCGCGCGACCTCCTCGGTGGTGCGCGCGCGCTTCTCCACGCGCACGAAGGTGTGGTCGCCCGCCCCGCTCGGCGCGTAGAGCGGGATCTCGTCCACCACGAAGTCCTCGGGCGTCGCCGCGATTCGCATTGTTCCGTTCGACTCCGCTCGCCTCACCCGAGGCGAAGCCTCGGGTGGGCTCGCTGCGCGCCGCGAGACGCGGCTTGCTGGTCAGAACAGGCGGGGCTGCGACACCGGAGTGAAGCTCCGCCGGTGGAGCGGCGAGGGCCCGAGCGCGCGCAGCGCCGCCAGGTGATCGCCCGTCGCGTAGCCCTTGTGGCGCGCGAAGCCATAGCCCGGGTGGCGCGCATCGAGCTCGTCCATCAGCGCGTCGCGGTGCACCTTCGCGACGATCGAGGCCGCCGCGATCGAGCCGTCGCGGCCGTCGCCGCCGATCAGGGGAGTCTGCGCTGCCGCGATGCCGGGGATCACGCGCGCGTCCACCAGCACGTGATCCGGCGCCACCGCGAGCGCGACGACCGCGCGCCGCATCGCCTCCAGCGCGGCGCGGTAGACGTTCAGGCGGTCGATCTCGTCGGGCCACACCTCCGCGATCGCCACGGCCGCCGCCTGGGCGCGGATCGCGCCCGCGAGCCGCTCGCGCTGGGTGGCGCTGAGCTTCTTCGAGTCGTCGAGCCCCGGGAGCCAGGGGCGCTCGGCGAACACGACGGCGCCCGCCACCACGGGCCCCGCGAGCGGTCCCACGCCCACCTCGTCGACGCCGGCGATCATGCGCGCGCCGGCGCGCAGCAGGCGAGCGCGCCGCGCGAACAGGCCCGCGAGGCGCCGCCGCTCCGCAGCGAGCTCCTCCGCCCAGCGCACGCAGTCCTCCGCCACGCGGCGCGCGCCCGCGCGCGGATCCGCGCGCAGCCGCCCCGCGAGCCGGCGCAGCGCCGCGCTGGACTCGCTCGCCGCCGCGCGCTCGCGCAGCTCGTCGAGCCGTTCGCGCCGGTCGCTCACGGGTCCTCGCGATCGCTGCGCAGGCCGAGGCGCTTTTCCACGGCGCGCAGCCGCCGCCCCAGCTCCGGCAGGCGGGGCAGCCAGGAGCTCGCGCGATGCCAGGCGCGCGCCGCGACGGCCGGGAAGCCGTAGACGCGGCTCCCGGGCGCCAGAATCCTCGATCACGCCGCCGCGCGCCCCGACGAAGCTGCCCGCCCCGATTGCGATGTGGTCGCCCACACCGGACTGCGCCATCAGGAAGACGCGCTCGCCGAGCCGCGCGCTGCCCGCGATGCCCGACTGGGCGATCACGACCGAGTGCGCGCCGATCTCCACGTTGTGCGCCACCTGGACCAGGTTGTCGATCTTCGCGCCGCGCCCGATGCGCGTGCTGCCGAGCCGCGCCCGGTCCACCGTCGCATTCGCCCCGATCTCCACGTCGTCCTCGATCACCACGTCGCCGAGCTGCGGGACCTTCTGCAGCGCGCCGCGCTCGTCGAACTCGTAGCCGAAGCCGTCGCCTCCGATCACGCAGCCCGCCTGCAGGATCACGCGATCGCCGAGCGCGCAGCGCGCGCCCAGCACCACCCCGGCGTGAAGCTCGCAATCTTCTCCGACGACCGCATCCTCGAGCACGCACGCGTTCGCGCCCACGACGCTGCGCGCCCCGATCCGCGCGCGCTCGCCGATCGCGGCGAGGGGGCCCACGCTGGCGCTCGCCGCGACTTGTGCGCTGGGCGCCACGAAGGCGCGCGGGTGCACCCCTGCCGGCGGGCGCGGGGGCGGAGCGAGCAGCGCCGCGGCGCGCGCGAAGTCGAGGCCCGGCGCCGGCGAGCGGATCACGGTGCGCGCGCCCACGGCGAGGCCGGCGGGCGCGATCACGGCGCCGATGCGCGAGCCCGCGAGGAGCGACGCGTAGTGCGGCGAGCGCACGAAGCCCAGGCGGTCCGGCGCACCCGCCTCGAGGGCAGCCACCCCGCGCAGCACGAGCTCCGCGTCGCCTTCGATCGACCGGCCGCCGAGCCGGTCGGCCAGCTCGCGGACGCGGAGCTCCACCGCGCTAGGAGCCCGACCCAAGATGGAGGGACTCGCCTCGCCGCCGATCCATCGCCGCCAGCTGCGTTGCGCTCCCTGCGGCGTAACACACGCTACGCCTCAGTCGCGCGCCTTGCTGGCGGCGCGTCTCGGCGGCGAATGCTTCGTCCCCCATCTTGGGTCGGGCTCCTAGGTCAGCGCGCGAGCAGCACCGCCACCGGCGAGGTGCGCACGACCGCCGCGGCGTTGCTGCCGATGAAGTACTCGCTGATGCGATTGCGGCCGTAGGCGCCCATCACGATGAGCCCGGCGCGCGCGGACTTCGCGGTGTCCACCACCTTCACGTCGGGCCGGCCGAGCGTCGAGCTCGCCTCGCGCACGGGCACCTGCGCCGAGCCGAGCAGGCGCCGCACCTCGTCGAAGCGGGCGACCGCGCGGCCCTTGTCCTTCGAGTCGACGAACACGTGGATGGGCTGGGCCAGCCGCTGGGCGAGCTCCACGGCCACGCGCGCTGCGACGCGCGAGCCGGGCGAGCCGTCGAAGGCGAGCACCACTGGGCCGCCCAGCTCCGCGCCGCTCGGCACCACCACGGTGGACTTGCCGGTCTTGCGCAGCACGCCGTCCACGGTCGAGCCGATCAGCACGCTGCGGCCGTGGGCGTGATCGCCGTCGCGGCCGAGCACGAGCAGGTGCGCGCCCTGGCCGCGCTCGACGATGCGGTCGTCGGCAACGCCGCGCGAGGCCTCGCTGCTGCACTCGCAGTCCTTCGCGCGCGCCGCGTCGGCGACCCGCTTCACCGCCGCCTCGGACCGGGCTTTGAGGAACGCCTCGACCGCATCCACCGGCGCGGGCGACACCCCGAGCGCCTCGGCGCGCAGCCCCTGGGTCGTCTTGTCCTCGATCACCGAGAGGGCATGGACGCGCGCGCGCAGGCGCGCGGCGAGACCGACGCCGAACCGCTCGGCCACCAAGGCGGCATCGGAGCCGTCGGTCCCGATCAAGATCGACTGGATCATGGATTTCTCCGAGGCCGCGGGAGCGAGGGCCGCCGAGGTGCAAACGAGGGTAAGCGGGCCCCGCGGGTGAAGTCAACGAAAACTACGGAGCGGCCGCCTAGGTCTCAGGGCCTCACTCCCGGTAGCGGCTGCTGCGCGCCACCCAGCGCAGGATGTCGGTCTCCGTCAGGAGCCCCACCATCTCGTCCCCGTCCAGGACGGGGAGGCACCCGATCTTCTTCTCGGCCATGACGGCTGCCGCGGCCTCGATCGTGGCCTCCGGCCGGATCACGATCGGGGGCGTCGACATCACCCGGCCGATCTCCACGACGTGCAGGAAGGCCCGCCTCTCGGCGTCGCGATGCTCGGAGATCGCGGAGAGCGAGGCGCGCAGGAGATCGCGCTGGGAGACCACGCCCACGAGCTTGCCCCCGAGCACGACCGGGATATGGCGCACCCGTCCCAGGGTCATGATGTCGTCCACGGTCGAGAGCCGGTCGTTGGCCGAGATCGTGACGAGCTTGGTCTCCATGATGTCGCGAACGCGATCGCCCATGGCTCGGATTCTACGCCCTGGCAGCCGGCGCCACGGATGAACTTTTCGGGCCGTGATAGGCTGGCCCGACATGTCGAGCGACGGTCCTCCGAGGAAGCGCGGCGGGCGAGGCGCCAGCGAGGGCGAGGGGAACGCCGGGCTCTTCCCGGAGCTCCTGCGGCGGGGCCTGACCCTCGGCTTCACGGGCTTCTTCATGACCGAGGAGGCCCTGCGCCGGGCCCTCGGCGACTCGGCGCCCCGCGAGATGGTCGACTTCCTGCGCGACCAGAGCGAGCGCATGCGCAACGAGTTCCTGGAGCGCATGTCCCGGGAGTTCGGGCGGGTGCTCTCGGCCATGGACCCGGTGGAGATCGCGAAGCGGCTCCTCGAGGGCCGCACCGTCGAGGTGAGCGCGCGCATCCGCTTCGTCGACAAGGACGACAAGAAGGACGCCGATTGAGGGGTGCGCCCCGCGCCCTCGCCCTCGGGATCTCGCTCGCCGCCCCCAGCGCCCCGCCGGCCTGGCGGCGCGCGCTGGCGGTGGCGACGCGCGCCGACGCGCTCGGGCTCCACTCGCTCTGGCTCCCCGAGCACCACTTCGAGCCCAACGCCACCTCGGCTCCGCTCGCGACCCTCAGCGCCTTCGCCGCGCGCACGCGGCGCCTGCGCCTCGCCACCACCTCGCTGCTCCTGCCGCTCCACCACCCGCTGCGCCTGGCCGCGGAGATCGCCACGCTCGACGCGCTCTCGGGCGGCCGCGCGCTGATCGGGCTGGGCCGCGGCTTTCGCGCGAGCGTGTTCGCCGCCTACGGCGTCGAGGCGAGCGAGAAGCGCGACCGCTTCGACGAGTCCCTCGATGCCATGCTCGCCGCCTGGTCGGGCGAGCCGGTCGCGCTCTCCGGCCCGCACTTCGCCGCGAAGCCGGGCGAGAGCCTGCGCCTCGCGCTGCGCCCCGTGCAGCGGCCGCACCCTCCCCTCGTCGTGGCGGCCTTCGGGCGCAAAGGGCTGGCCCAGGCGGCGCGCCGCGCGCTCCCCTACCTCGCCTCGCCGATCGAGAGCCTCGCGGCGCTCGAGGAGAACTACGCGCTCTGGGAGGCGGAGTGCGTCGGCGCTCCGCCGGCGGGCACGCCGCGCGTGCCGGTAATGCGCACGCTCTACGCGGCGGCGAGCGATGCCGAGGCCGGTCGCGTGCGCGCTGCCCTCGCGGGCGATGCGCTCACAGCGCGCCGCGCTCCGGCCGCGCTCGCGCGCGCGGCGGCCGAGCCCCTCGAGTCGCGTGTGATCGTGGGCGTCGCCGCCTTCGTGAAGGACGAGATCGCGCGCTACCGCGAGCGCATCGGCATGGACCTGCTCGTGGCGCGCAGCGAGGTGCCGGGCGCGAGTGAGGCCGAGCGCGATGCGGCGCTGGAGCGCGCCGCCGAGCTCGCGGCGAGCGCCTGAGTCGCGTTACGCGCGCTCTCCGCGCGTGAACAGCACGAACGCCATCGCGGGCCGCCGCGACGACTCGCGCATCGCGAACTGCATCGACTCGAGCCGCCAGCCCTGCGCCGTCCACTCGTTCAGGAGCTTCTCGAGCGCCGCGTCGGTGACCTCGCTCGTCTCCACGACCTTGTACTCGAGACTCATGCGGATCTCTTCGACAGACCGGCGCCGGGTGATTAGAGAGCTCCGAGCTCGGGCACGCGCGCGCGGCTGACGTACTCTCGCGGCCCCAGCGAACAAAAGGAGCACCTCGCGATGCAGACCGTCCTGATCACCGGCGCGAACCGCGGCATCGGCCTCGAGCTCACCAAACGCTTTGCGGCCAAGGGCGACCACGTCCTCGCCTGCTGCCGCGAGCCCGCGAAAGCCCAGGCGCTGCAGGCCCTCGCCGGCCAGAACGTGACGGTGCTCGGCGTGCGCGTGGCCGACGGCAAGTCGGTCGCGAGCCTCAAGCAGCAAGTCGGCGACCGCCCGCTCGACGTGCTCGTCAACAATGCCGGCATGGCGGGCCCGGCGGTGGCGAGCCAGTCGCTCGAGAACATGGACTACGACGGCTGGGCGGAGACGTTCGCTGTGAACACGATGGCGCCGTTCCGCATGCTGCAGACCTTCCGAAGCAACTTGAGAGCGGGTCGGAACCCGCGCGCCGTGACGATCACGAGCCAGATGGGGGCGATCGCGTGGGGATTCCCGGTGATGTACGCGTACTGCTCGAGCAAGGGCGCGGTGAACAAGCTGATGAAGATGTCGTCCGAGGCGCTCAAGAAGGAAGGCATCAGCGTGATGCTCGTTCACCCGGGCTTCGTGAAGACGGACATGGGTGGCCCGAACGCCGAGATCACGGTCGAAGAGAGCGCGTCGGGAATCCTGTCCGTGATCGAGCAGGGCTCGCTGGCGACGACGGGCACGTTCACGAAGTGGAACGGCGAGCCGCACGCGTGGTGACTGAGGCATCAGCGAGAGAACGTCGCTCGCAGGCGTCGATCGCCTGCGAGCGACGCCTCCTCCTCGAATCGCGGATGGCTCGATCAATCAGGCGGGAGCCAGCGACTGGGCGACGAGGGCGCGGGCGGGCAGCGGCGAGGTAGAGCGCAGTTGGGTCGCTCGCCGACGCCCCCCTCCCTAGCGCCACCCATCCCCTGACGGCAGGGATGCGCTCGGTTGGGCGAGCCACGAGCCGCAGCCCGCCCCGCCCTCGGAGCCCAGTCGCCCGCCCGAGCGACTACCCGCGCAGTCTCTTCGCAAATTCCTTCGCCGCGTACGTCAGGATGAAGTCCGCGCCGGCGCGCTTGATGCCGACCAGCGCCTCCTCCATCGCCCGCTCTCCGTCGAGCCAACCGCGCTCGGCCGCCGCCTTCACCATCGCGTACTCGCCGGACACGTGGTACGCGGCGAGGGGCACGTCGAATTCACGGCGCGCGTCGGCCAGCACGTCGAGGTAGGGCGTGGCAGGCTTCACCATCAGCGCGTCGGCCCCCTCCTCGAGGTCGAGCCGCATCTCGCGCAACGCCTCGCGCCGGTTCGGCGGATCCATCTGGTAGGCGCGCCGGTCGCCGAAGGCCGGGGTGCTCTCGGCCGCCTCGCGGAAGGGGCCGTAGTACGCGCTCGCGTACTTCGCCGCGTAGGCGAGGATCGCGACGTCCTCGAAGCCGCTCTCGTCGAGGCGCGTGCGGATGGCGCCCACGCGGCCGTCCATCATGTCCGAGGGGGCGACCACGTCCGCCCCCGCGCGCGCGTGGGAGAGCGCGGTCTCGGCGAGCCGCGCCACCGAGGCGTCGTTCTGCACCAGCTCGCCCGCCACGATCCCGCAGTGGCCGTGGTCGGTGTACTCGCACAGGCATACGTCGCTGATCACGATCAGCCCGGGCAGCTGGGACTTGAGCGCGGCGATGGCGCGCTGGGTCACGCCGTCGGCTGCGTCCGCACCCGAGCCGCGCGCGTCCTTGTGCGCCGGGATGCCGAACAGGATCACCGCCGGGAGCCCGAGATCGAAGAGCTCCTTGCACTCGAGCACGAGCTGATCCACCGAGAAGCGCGCCTGCCCCGGCATCGCGCCGATCGGCTCGCGCACGCCGCGCCCCTCCACCACGAAGAGCGGCTGCACGAGATCGTCGCGCGAGAGTCGCGTCTCGCGCAGCATGCGCCGCAGCCCGTCTGTCTTGCGCAGCCGGCGCATGCGGGTTCGCGGAAAGCTCATCGGCGTTCCTCCTCGCTGGCAAAGTGCGCCTCGAGCGCCGCCACGAGGGCTTGCGCGCTCGGCGCTTCGGCCACCAGATCGGGCGCGAGGCCCACGGCGCGCAGCGCCTGCGCCGTCACGGGCCCGATCGCCGCCACCGCCGCAGCGCGCGCGGCCGCCACGCCCTCCCGGCCCACGCTCGCGGCAAAGTGCCGCGCCGCGGACGGGCTCGCAAAGCACAGCGCAGCGAAGCGGCCCGCGGCGAGCTCCGCGCGCAGCGCCTCCGCCTCGAACGGCGCGGGCGCGGTGCGGTAGAGCGCGAGCTCGTCGACGCGGGCGCCGAGCTCGCGCAGCCCGCGCGCGAGGGTCTCGCCGCCGCGCTCGGCGCGCGGGAGCAGCACGCTGCGCCCGCTCCAGGCGTCGCGCGCGGCGAGCCAGGCGAGCAGCGCCGCCGCGTCGCCGCTCGGCCCGGGCTCGGCGGCGAGCCCGAGGGCGCGCGCCGCGGCCGCGCTGGCCTCGCCGACGCAGGCGATCCGCGCGCGCAACTTCCCGAGGTCGGCCCCGAGCTCGCGCGCGGCGGCGGCGAGCTCGCGCAGCGCGTTGGCGCTCGCGGCCACGAGCCAGTCGTAGCTCGCCAGCTGCGCGAAGGCGTCGGCTAGCGCGGGCCGGTCGCGCAACGGGAGGGTCTGGATCATCGGGATCACGACCGGGCACGCGCCCGCGGCCTCGAGGGCGCGGCACCACTCGCCCGCCTGGCTCGCTTGACGCGTGAGCAGCACGCGCTTGCCGAACAGGGGCTGCTGTGTGAACCAGTCGAGCTCGCCCGCGAGCGTGACGACGTCGCCCACCACGATGGCGGCGGGCGCCGCGAGGCCCGCCTCGCGCACGCGCGCGGCGAGCGTGCCGAGCGTCGCGACCACGCTGCGCTGGGAGCCGCGCGTGCCCTCCATCACGCAGGCCGCCGGCGTGTCCGCGGCGCGCCCGCCGGCGATCAAGCGCGCGAGGATCTCCTCGAGGTTCCGCATCGCCATCAAGATCACGAGCGTGTCGGCGGCGAGGGCCAGCGCCTCCCAGCGGATCTCCTCGCGCACGCGCGTCGGGTCTTTGTGGCCCGAGACCACGGCGAAGGAGGCGGCGTGACGCCGATCGGTGACGGGGATGCCGGCGTAGGCGAGCGCGCCGAGCGCCGACGAGATGCCGGGCACGACCTCGTAGGGCACGCCCGCGGCGCGGCAGGCCGCGGCCTCCTCGCCCCCGCGCCCGAACACGTAGGGATCTCCGCCCTTGAGCCGCACCACGCGCTTGCCGGAGCGCGCGAGCTCCACGAGCAGCCGATTCACCTCGGCCTGATCGCGCGCGGGCTCGCTGTGCCCGCGCCGCCCGACGTCGATGCGCAGCGCGTCCGCCGGCGCGAGCGAGAGCAGCGACTCGCCGGCCAGCGCGTCGTAGACGACGGCGTCGGCCCCGCGCAGCGCGCGCTCGCCGCGCAGCGTGATCAGATCCGGTGCGCCCGGCCCGGCGCCGACCAGGGTCACGCGGCCGCTCACGGCGCAGGCGTCCCGCGCAGGGCCGCGAGAATCGCCTCGCCTCCCCGCGCGCGCAGCTCGGTCGCGAGCTCGACGCCGGCGCGCAGCGCGTCCGAGACGTTCGCCTCGATCTCGCCGCGCACCACGCGGCCCCCGTCGGGCGACGCGAGCAGCCCGCGCAGGCGCAGGCGCCCGCTCGGGTCGAGCTCGGCCAGCCCGGCGATCGGCACGGCGCAGTCGCCCTCGAGCTGCGCCTGGAAGGCGCGCTCGGCAGCGAGGCAGGCGCGCGTGGGCGCGTGGTCGAGGGAAGCGAGCGCGGCGGCCAGCGCGTCGTCGCGGCGCACCTCGAGGGCGAGCGTCCCCTGTCCCACCGCGGGGAGCATGTCGCTCGGCTCGATGCGCTCGCAGATGCGCTCGCCGAGCCCGAGCCGCTCGAGGCCCGCGCAGGCGAGCACCACCGCGTCGAGGCGCGACTCATCGAGCTTGCGCAGGCGTGTGTCCACGTTGCCGCGCATGGGCACCACCTCGAGGTCCGCGCGCCGCGCGAGCAGCTGGCTCGTGCGGCGCACGCTGCCCGTGCCCACGCGCGCGCCGCGCGGGAGCAGCGCCAGGCGCTGGAAGGCGTCGCGGGCCACCAGCGCGTCGCGCGCATCCGCCCGGCGCGGAAAGGCCGCGAAGCACAGCCGGTCGGGGGTCTTCGCGGGCAGGTCCTTCGCCGAGTGCACTGCGAGATCCGCGCGCCCGTCGAGGAGCGCCTCCTGGATCTCCTTCACGAACAGCCCCTTGCCCCCGATGCGCGCGAGGGAGCGGTCCTGCACGCGGTCGCCGGCGGTGGTCAGCACGACGAGCTCGTAGGGGCGGCCCGTGGCGGCCTGCGCGGCGCTTCCCACCTGGCGCGCCTGGGCCAGGGCGAGCGGGCTCCCGCGCGTGGCGATGCGCAGCGGGGTCACGCGTCGCCGTCCTCGCCGTCGGACGCGTCCGCGTCCTCCAGGCCGAACAGCGAGCGCGCCGCCTCGAGCTGGGCGAGCCCGGCCTCGCGCTCCTGCTCGGCCCGCAGTCTCGCGAGCGGCGCGTGGAGCAGCTTGTTGACGATCGCGCGCGTCACCGACTCGAGCAGCTCGCGCTCGCGCTCGCCGAGCGGCGCGCTGGCGAGCGCGCGCTCGAGCTCGGCCGTACGGATCGACTCGCCGCGCCGGACCAGCGCGCGGATGGTGGGGACCGCGGCGAGCGCCGAGAGCCAGCCCTCGAAGCGCTGCTGCTCCTCGCGCACGATCACCTCGGCGCGCTCCACCTCGAGGCGCCGCTCCTCGGCATTCGCGTGCGCCAGGGCCGCGAGGTCGTCGAGATCGTAGAGATAGACCCCGGTGAGCGCGCCCGCGGCGGGCTCGACGTTGCGCGGGACGCCCAGGTCGATCGCGAAGATCGGCCGCTCGCGGCGCTCGCGCAGGGCCGCGGCGAAGAGCCCGCGCGTGAGCAGCGGCTCGCTCGCGCCGATGCAGGTCAGCACGACGTCGGAGCGCGCGAGCAGCGCGGGCAGCTCCGCCAGCGCGTGGGCGGAGGCGCCGAAGCGCGCCGCGAGGCTCGTGGCGCGCGCGAGAGTGCGGTTGGCGACGCGCACCTGGGCGAGCCCGCTCGCGCGCAGCGCCTCGAGGGCGAGCTCGATCATCTCGCCCGCGCCGACGAGTAGCGCCGACTTGTCCTCCAGGCGCTCGAAGATCTGCTCGGCGAGGCTCACCGCGACGCGCGCCAGCGAGATGGGCCGCTCGGCGATGCGCGTCTCGTTGCGCACGCGCTTGGCGGTCGCGAAGGCGCGCTGGTAGAGGCGCGAGAGGATCGGCCCGCAGGCGCCCGCCGCCACCGCGGCGCGGTAGGCGTCCTTCACCTGGCCGAGGATCTGCGGCTCGCCCACCACCTGCGAATCCGCCGAGCAGGCGACGCGGAACAGCTGGCGCACCGCTGCGGCGTCGTGGAGCTCGTAGAGCGCGCCCTCGAGCTCGCCCGCGCGCGCGGCCTGCTCGGGCGCGAGCTCGCGCTCGAAGAAGGCGCGCGCGCGCAGCCGCGCGGCCTCGAGGTCGCGCGTCGCGACCAGGAGCTCCACGCGGTTGCAGGTCGAGAGCACCACCGCCTCGTCGACCTCGGCGCTGCGCGCGAGCTTCGCGAGCGCGGGGCCCGGATCGTCCACGGCGTAGCGCTCGCGCAACTCGAGCGGTGCGGTGCGGTGGCTGATGCCGAGCAGCAGGAGGTTCACGGCAACACTCGCAGCCCGACCACGGTGACGAGCAGGAGCGCGAAGCCGACGGTGGACTGGAGCGCCGCGCGCCGCGCGCCCTCGTGCACGCCGAAGCGCAGCACCGCCACCACGGCGTAGAGCGACCAGACCGCGAGCGTGGCGTTCGCGTGGGCCCCGCCCGGCCAGAGCCGCCCCTCGCTCTCGGCGACCCACAGCATCCCGGTGAGCACGCCCAGCGAGAGCAGCGTGAAGCCGATCGCGAGCGCGACGGAGTTCACGCGATCGAGGGATTCGAGGGAGGGCAGCGCCGACTCCGCGGCCCCAGCGCGCTTGCGCTTGATCGCGCGGTGGTGCGCCAGATAGAGGGCGCCCGCGGCGCCGGCCACGGCGAGCGCGGCGAACCCCGCGCTCGCGAGCACGACGTGCAGGTGGGCGACCAGCGGATGCAGATCCTGGGGGCCGCCCGGCCGCACGCGGATCCAGAGCGCGCCGGCGAACGCGCCGAGGAACGCGGCGGGCGCGACCAGCGCGGCGAGCGCTCGGCCGCGCACGCGCACGAGCAGGCCGAGACAGGCGACCGCGGCGAGCCAACCCATGAGCGACGCCGCCAGCGCGAGCTCGGTGAGCGAGGGCGTCGGCGAGAGCGTGTGCAGGAAGAAGAAGGCCAGCGCATGCACGGCCGCGCCCGCGCCGAGCAGCCCGATCGCGCCGCCGAGCACGCGCCCGCTGCGCGAGCTCAGGCCCACCGCGGCCGCGATCGACGCAGCGAGATAGAGGGCCGCGGTCGCCATGTGGAGCTCGTACGCCATGTTGCCTCAGCCGCGCGGAGCCGGAGGGCGCCGGGCCAGCCGCTCCATCTGCTCGGCCACTCGCGCCGCGTCATTCACCATCTCGAACATGCGGTAGGCGGGCTCGCCGTACAGCACGAAGCGGATCTCGCTGAGCGAGGTCCCCTCGGCCGCGTGACGGCGCGCTTCCTCGATCAGGATCTCGGCGCAGCGCTGGAGCGAGAAGCCGGCGATGCCCGCGCCGAGCGCCGGCACGGCGAGGCTCGCGAGCCCGCGCTCGCGCGCCGCGGCCAGCGCGCTGCGCATCGCGCTGCGCACGCTGGCCTCGCTCGCAGCGCCTCCCGGCGCCATGGTCGCTGCGTGGATCACGAGGCGGGCGGGCAGCGCGCCCGCGCCCGTCACCGCCGCTTCGCCGACGGCGATCGGTCCGTGCGCGTCGCACTCGGCCTGGATGGTGGGACCTCCCTTTGCGCGGATCGCGCCCGCGACCCCGCCGCCGAGCACCAGCGCGTTGTTGGCCGCGTTCACGATCGCATCTACGGCCTCGGCGGTGATGTCGCCTTCCTTGAGGGTGATGCGGGCGCTCATCCGCGAGCCTCGGCCGGCGCGGCGAGCGGCCGCGGGGCTAAAAAGCCGAGTGAAATCCAGTAGATCGAGCGAAGGTCAGCATAACGGGCAGAGCCCGTCGCTGCTACGCTGGGCGCCGATGGCCGGCCGTTCCGGGATGCTCCTCGGGGGGCTCTTCGCCGCCTTCGCGGTCTTCCTGGTCTCGGCCTTCGGCGGCGCCGGCCCGCTCGCCCGCGCCTGTGCCCCGCTCACGGGCTGGCGCGCGATCGCGGAGATCTCGCCCGAGCAGGCGGCCGCGCTGCGCGGCGCCCCGCACGTCGCCTGGCTGCGCGCGCGCGACGGCGCGCCAGCGGCCGCCGAGCTCGCGCGCTACGCGACCGTCGTCGTCGCGGACCCCGATCGCGACGCGGCCTTCGCCTTGGCGGCGACGCTCGCGCGCAGCGGCGTGCCCGATGTGCGCGTTCTCACGCAGCTGCCCGCGGGCGACGCGCTTGCGGGCGAGGCGGGCGCCATTGGCGCCCACTAGGCGGGCGCCCCTGCCGATCGTCTGCGACGCTTCGCCGCGCCGGGCATCCAAGCCCCTCGACCCCGAACGCCCGACCCCAACCAGGAGAAAGAGCGAGCGATGGCTGGAATCATCGACGTGACCGACGCCAACTTCGAGGCCGAGGTGCTGAAGTCGGACGTCCCTGCGGTGATCGACTTCTGGGCCGAGTGGTGCGCTCCCTGCCGCGCCATCGCACCGATCGTGAAGGACCTCGCAGCGACCTACGCCGGCAAGGTGAAGATCGTGAAGATGAACATCGACGAGAACCCCGGCACGCCCGGCAAGTACGGCGTGCGCGCGATCCCCACCGTACTCGCGTTCAAGAATGGCACCGTCGTCGGCCAGATCACGGGCGCCCGCCCGAAGAGCGCCTTCGACGAGATGGTGCAGCGCCTGCTCTAGGCGCGCCCCAAGAGCTCCGTTGAGGGGAGCAGCTCCAAGCCGCTCAGCGGCGGCGCGCAGCGCCGTCCGCTGCAGCGGCTCTCCTCCGCCCCCGCGACGACCGTGCCTGACCGGAGCTCCGCCGCCGCTATCGAGTGACTTTCGGGGACGCTCCTACTTGGCGGTGACTTATGGGGACACTCCTCGCGCGAGGAGTGTCCCCATAAGTCACCGCCAAGTAGGAGCGTCCCCGAAAGTCACCGCGAATCAGAACATGTACCGCCGCATCGACACGTTCAGCAGCAGCCCGAGCGCGATCAGATTCGCCACGAGCTGCGAGCCGCCGTAGGAGATGAGCGGGAGCGGCACGCCGATCACGGGCGCGAGGCCGAGCACCATCCCGATGTTGATCGCAGCGGGCCAGAAGAGCATCCCCACCACCCCGATCGCGAGCATCGAGCCGAAGCCGTCCTTCGAGTTCGCCGCGATCGCCAAGCCCCAGAGCAGGAGCGCGACGTAGGCGACCAGGAAGACGCTGCAGCCGACGAAGCCCCACTCCTCCGCCAGCACCGAGAACGCGAAGTCCGAGTGCTGGGTGGGCAGGAACTGCAGCTGGGTCTGCGGCCCCTCCAGATAGCCTTGCCCGAACAGCCCCCCCGAGCCCACCGCGATGCGCGACTGGATGGCCTGATAACCGGACGAGAGCGGGTCGCGGCTCGGATCGAGGAAGCCGAGCACGCGCTCGCGCTGGTAGTCCTTGAAGACGAACTCCCACAGGCCGGCGAGCCCGGCGACGCCGAGCACGCCCACCAGCGCCCAGGCACGCCACGGGATGCCGACGAAGAGCAGGAAGGTCGCGCCGATCGCGAGCGTCAGCACCGCGACGCCCATGTCCTGCTGGAGCACGATCAGGCCGACGGGCAGCGCGAGGATCAGCCCCGGCGCGAACAGGTCGACGAGCCGGCGGATCTCGGCGGGCGGATGGCGGTGGAAGTAGCGCGCCATCATCACCACCAGCCCGAGCTTCGCGAGCTCGGCGGGCTGGAGCGAGAGCGAGCCGAAGTAGAGCCAGGACCGGTTGCCGCGCGTGAGCGGGGCGACGAGCAGCGTGAGCGCCACCAGCCCGAGCGAGCCCGCGAAGAGCAGCGGCGCCGCGCGCTCCAGGCGGCGGTAGTCGACGAACAGCGCCACGCCGAAGCCCAGGCTGCCGAGCGCCAGCGCGAGCAGCTGGCGACGGAACTCCGAGGGCAAAGGGCCGACGCTCCCGGCCTTGGTGGCCGAGTAGAGGTTGGTGAGCCCGATGGCGAGGATGCCGAGGATCAGCACGAACAGCGGCCAATCGAAGTGGGAGAACGAGCGGCGGTCGATGGAGATCAAGCGGCTTCTCCGACGGGAAGGCGCTGCGCGTCGGGCTGCGCAGGCGGGAGCGGAGTGGGCGGAGGCGGCGCGGTCTCGTCCGGACCCGGCGCGGGGCTCGCGCTCGGTGCGGCCGGCGCGGCGCTCGGACGCGGGGGCGGCACGACGAGCCGGCCGGTCTTCTCGAAGTACTTCGCCAGGATGCGCTGGGCGATCGGCGCGGCCGAGCTGCTCCCGTGCAGGCCGTGCTCGACGAACACGGCGACGGCGATCTCAGGAGCATCGGCGGGCGCGAAGGCCACGAACCAGGCATGGTCGCGGAAGCGGATCGGAATCTGGCTCTCCTTCAGGCCCTCGGTGTGCGAGAGGCTCACGACCTGCACCGTGCCGGTCTTGCCTGCGACTTTCACGCCCGGCACGCGCGCGCGGCCGCCCGTTCCGCCCGCCTCCTCCACCACGGCGGTGAGCCCGCGCCGCACGATCGCGAGGTCCACATCGGGTACCGTGCTCGCGCCGATCTCCTGCGGGTCGAAGGCCTGGACGGTGTTGCCGTCGCGATCCTCGAGCCGCAGCACCAAGCGCGGGCGCATGCGCTTGCCGCCGTTCGCGATCGTCGCGTAGCCGACGGCGAGCTGGAGCGGCGTGATCACGTTGTAGCTCTGGCCGATCGCGGCGGAGACGGTCTCGCCGGGATACCAGGGCTGGTGGAAGCGCTCCCGCTTCCATGTCGAGCTCGGCAGGATGCCGGGCGACTCGCCCGGCAGCGCGATGCCGCTGCGCTCGCCCAGGCCGAAGCCGGCGCCGTGCTTGGCGATGGCATCGATGCCGATCTTCACGCCCACCGTGTAGAAGAACACGTCGCACGAGCGCTGGAGCGCCTCGATCACGTTCACGCTGCCGTGGCCCTCCTTCTTCCAGCAGCGGAAGGCGCGGCCGCCGAAGTAGTAGTAGCCGGGGCAGAACACGCGGGTGTTGAGGTCGATGGCGCCCTCGGCGAGCGCCGCGGCCGCCACGAAGGCCTTGTGCGTCGAGCCGGGCGGGTAGTGGCTCTGGATCGCGCGGTTGTTGAGGGGATGCCACTCGTTCTGGGTGAGCGCGGTCCAGGTGGCGGCATCCACCGGGGACGAGAACACGTTCGGGTCGTAGGACGGCAGGGAGGCCATGGCGAGCACGTCGCCGGTGCGCACGTCGATCGCCACGGCGGCGCCCATGCGCTCGGGCTCGCCCTCGGCCACCTCGCGGAAGCCGCGCTCGGCTTGATCCTGGAGATCCCAGTCCAGCGCGAGCACCACGCGGCCGCCCGGCGCCGGCGCGACCTCGGCCAGCGACTCGACCTCGCGCCCCGCGGCGTCCACCACCACGTTGCGGCCCCCGGCGCGGCCGCGCAGGTGGCGCTCGTAGACGGCTTCGAGGCCGGTCTGGCCCACGACCTCGCCGGCGTGATAGCCCTCGAACTCGCGCCGCTCGAGCTGGGGGCCACTGATCTCGCCGATCGACCCCAACAAATGCGCTGCGAGGCTCCCGCCCGGGTAGAAGCGGCGCGGCCGCAGGAAGGTCTCGACCCCGGGCAGCGCGTAGCGGTGCTCCTCCACGCGCGCGAGCCGCGTGGCGTCGAGATCCTCCACGAGCGTCACGGGCCGGAAGCGCCCGGCCCCCTTGCCCGGCCCGACGTGCTGCTCGAGCTCGAGGCCGGGCCGCTCGAGCAGCTGGCCCAGGGCCGCGAAGGTGCGCGCGCGGCGCGCCGCCAGGTCGTTCGGGATCACGCGCAGCGCGTAGGACGGGCGCCAGGTGGCGATCACGCGCCCCTCCCGGTCGAGCACCTCGCCGCGCGGCGCCTCGAGGTGCACGGTGCGCACGGAGTTGCGCTCGGAGCGCTCGCGCAGCTCCTCGCCCTCCACGAGCTGCAGGTGGAACACGCGGAATACGAAGCCCGCGAACACCAGCACCACGAGCAGCGCCGCGAAGCGGATGCGGCCTTCGAGGGAGGCGCCGCTGTGCTGGGTGAGGTAGGCGGCCATCAGAGCATCGGGCGCTTGGTGTCGAGGCGCATCTCGCGGCGCGCCTCGTCGAGGCTGCCCCACGCACTCGCCGCCCGCGCCAAGGCGATGGCGCTGGGGGCCGCGACCGCGCTGGCGAGCGCGCGCCCCGCCACGCGCACGAGCTCGCCGGCGCTCACGGGGAACGTGCCGAGGAAGAAGCGCGTGACGCCGGCCGCGGCGGCGGCGTCGAGGGCCGCCACCGCGAAGCCGAAGGCGGCGAGGGGCAGCGGTCGGCGCAGATCGAGCTGGCCGGCCAGGCCGCGCACCGCGGCGTACTCGGCCAGGCGTAGGAAGGCGTGCTGGCCGTAGAGCGCGCCCGAGAGCATGTCCGCCCCGAAGCCCAGGCCCACGGCCACGAGCAGCCCGGCGAGCGGCTCGAGCAGCAGCGCGGCCGCCACCGGGAAGAGCAGCGAGAGCTCGGGCACGACGACCGCGGGCAGGTGCTGCAGCGCGGCGCTCTCCACGAGCAGCGCAACCAAGCCCGCCGCGAAGAGCGCGAGCGCCTCCCTCATCGCGCGCGCGGCTCCGCCAACGCGACGTCGCCGTCGCCGGCGTAGAGGAGGTCCATGGTGGGTCCGCGGCGCAGCATCACGAACAGCTCCTCGAGGCGCCCGAACTCGACCGCCGGGCCCACCAGCGCGGTGTGGACCAGCTCGCCCGGATCGGCGTGGACCTCGGTCACCGTTCCGATGCGCAGGCCCTTGGGATAGACGCCGCCCACCCCCGACGTGATCAGCGCGTCGCCCAGCTTCACGTCGTCGCCGCGCATCAGGAAGGAGAGCTCGAGGGTGCCCGAGCCGGTGCCGCGCACGATGCCGCGCGCCCGGCTGCGCTGCACGATCGCGTCCACCGCGGAGCGGCGGTCGACGAGCAGCATCGCGCGCGCGCCGTTCGGGGAGGTCGCCGTGACGAGCCCGACGAGCCCGCGGTCCGAGATCACCGGCATCCCCGAGAGCACGCCGTCCACGCGCCCGCGGTCGATCAGCAGCGAGCGCGGCCAGGGCGAGAGGTCCTGGCCCACCACCTGGCCGGGCATCAGCGGCACCTCGAAGTCCTTGCGCAGCGCCGCGATGCGGTTCAGGTTCCCGCTCGCCACCAGCGCCTCCTGGAGCTGGAGGCGCTCCTCCTCGAGGGCCGCCAGGCGCGTGCGCAGCGCCTCGTTCTGCTCGCCCACGCCGACCAGGGCGATGTAGTGGTTCCAGGCCTCCCGCGAGCGCTCGATGGGCCAGCGGATCGCGCGCTGTACGGGCACCGCCGCCTCCAGCAGCGCCGAGAGCGGCCAGGGCGCGTCGGGGCGCTCGCCGGGGGCGAGGCGCTGGTCCGACACCATGAAGAACAGGGTCAGGAGCGCCAGCGCCGCAAACAGCAGCGGAACTCGAATCCGACGCAGGAAGTCGCGCATCACCTCCCCAACGCGGGGGGCGCGGGGGTCCCGTCCAGAACCCTCTGTCTAACTGCGGATGCTGACGTCGCGCAAGAGCGCGATGTTGTCGAGACACGCGCCGGTGCCGAGCACCACCGCGGTGAGCGGGCTCTCGGCCACCATCACCGGCAGCCCGGTCGCCTCGCGCAGCAGCACGTCGAGGTTCCGGAGCAGCGACCCGCCGCCCACCATGACGATGCCCTTGTCGACGATGTCGGCGGCGAGCTCGGGCGGCGTGCGCTCGAGCGCCACCTTCACGCCCTCGACCACCGCGTTCACCGGCTCCTGCAGCGCCTCGAGCACCTCGTCCGACTTGATCTCGAGGGTCTTGGGCACGCCGGCCACGAGGTCGCGCCCCTTGATCTCCATCGTGCGCAGCTCGCTGGTCGGATAGGCCGTGCCGATGGTGATCTTGATCAGCTCGGCGGTGCGCTCGCCGATCAGCAGGTTGTAGCGGCGCTTCACGTAGTTGATGATCGCGTCGTCCATCTTGTCGCCGCCGACGCGCGTCGAGTTCGCGTAGACGATGCCGACGAGCGAGATCACCGCCACCTCGGTGGTGCCGCCGCCGATGTCCACGATCATGTTGCCCGAGGGCTCGGTCACCGGGCAGGCCGGCCCCGATCGCCGCGGCCATCGGCTCCTCGATCAGGAACACCTCGCGCGCGCCGGCGTGCTCGGCCGCGTCCGCACCGCGCGCTGCTCGACGCTGGTGATGCCCGACGGCACCGCGATCACGATGCGCGGCCGCACCAGGCTCGAGCGGTTGTGCACGCGCGTGATGAAGTAGCGCAGCATCGCCTCGGTGACGTCGAAGTCGGCGATCACGCCGTCCTTCATCGGGCGGATGGCGACGATGTTCCCGGGCGTCCGCCCGAGCATCTCCTTGGCCTCTTCTCCGACGGCCTTCACCTTGTCCGGCCCGCGCCCGTCCTTCATCACGGCGACGACGCTGGGCTCGGAGACGACGATGCCCTTGCCCTTGGCGTAGACGAGCGTGTTAGCGGTGCCGAGATCGATGGCGAGATCGCTGGAGAACCAACCGAGGATTCGCTTGAGAGGCACCCGAGCTCCTTCGCTTGCTGCCGCTTGGCGTGCGGGAAACGGCGTTCCACCCCGTTCCTCGCGACGCGCGAATGCTCCGCCTAACTCATTGCCCTGGAAAGATGTTTCGGGGATCAGCGAGCCCGCGCATCCTATCAGCCCCTGGGGAAGGCGGCAACGACATTCCACTCCCCGCAGGCCCGGCCCTTCGTTGCCCCGCGCGGACGCGGTTCTTACTCTGCGCGCCCGCGCGATCCTGCGGCGCGGCTCACAGGAGGCCTCCCGATGCTCGACGTGCTCCGGCGCAGCCGGAACTGGGTGCTCTGGGCGGTGATCCTGGGGGTGGGGGGCGTATTCATCCTGAGCTTCGGCTGGCAGGGCGGCGGGCAACGGTGTCGCGCACGTGGCGGGCGCCGCGATCCAGGTGGGGGATCGCACGGTCTCGCTGCGCGAGCTCGAGGCGGTGGTCGAGCGCTCGAAGCGCCAGTACCGCGACACGCTCGGCGAGTCCTTCGACGAGAAGAGCGCCCTGCCCTTCATCGTGAACACCGCGGCCAGCTCCATGCTGCGCGACGCGCTGCTCGCGCACCTGGGCGAGGAGCTCGGCCTCTCGGTCAGCGACCGCGAGGTGGTGGCGCGCTTGCGCGCGATCCCCGGCGCGCTGGACGAGAAGGGCCGTCTCGACCGCGCGCTGCTGCGCAACTATGCCGAGCGCGAGTTCGGCACCGAGCGCCGCTTCCACGAGCTGTTGCGCGACGAGATCCTCGCGCAGAAGGCGTCGCGCGTGCTCCTCGAGTCGGTGGCGGTCTCGGACGCGGAGGTGAAGCAGGCGATCCGCTTCGAGCGCGAGCAGGTCGAGCTCGCGCTGGTGAAGCTCGACGGCACTCAGCCGCGCGCCGATCTGGTGGTGGCCGAGGGCGCCGGCCAGGCCCTGATCGCGAGCGCGCCCGAGCGCGTGCGCAAGGCCTACGAGGAGCGCCGCGCCGAGTTCGACACGCCCGAGCAGGTGCACGCCCGACACATCCTCGTGTCGTTGCCCCCGGGCGCCGACCCCGCGGCCAAAGCGGCCGCGCGCGAGAAGCTGCTCGCGGCGCGCAAGCGCATCCTGGCCGGCGAGGATTTCGCGAAAGTGGCCGGCGAGATCAGCGACGACCCGGGCTCCAAGGCGAACGGCGGCGACCTCGGCTTCTTCCGCCGCGGCCAGATGGTGCGCAGCTTCGAGGACGCGGCCTTCGCGCTGAAGCCCGGCGAGCTCTCCGAGATCGTGGAGAGCGACTTCGGTTTGCACCTGATCCGGGTCGAGGAGAAGCGCGCCCCGCTGGCGGTGCCCTTCGACCAGGCCCAGGCGAGAGTGGCCCAGGATCTGGCGCGCGCAGACGTCGCCAAGGCCGAGGCGAAGAAGAGCGCCGAGGAGCTCTCGGCCGCCATCCAGGGCGGCAAGTCCCTCGAGGACGCCGCGCGCGAGAAGAATCTCGCCATCCTGCGGCCGGGCCCGTTGCGCCACAGCGTGGACGGCTTCATCCAGGACGTGGGCGTCGCGCCGGACGTGATGCGCGCCGCGTTCACGCTCCGCCCCGAGCACCCCTCGGACGCCACGGTCCACAGCGTGGGCGACGACGTGTTCGTGCTGATCCAGCTGCTCGCCCGCCACGCCCCCAGCGAGGCCGAGGTGGACGCCGCCGTCGCGGGCGAGCGCCAGCGCGTGCTCGACGAACGCCGCAGCGCCGCGCAGAACGCGTGGCTCGAGGGCGAGCGCAAGCGCCTGCAGGAGAGCGGGGACCTGACGATGGACCTCTCCGCCCTGCTCCCGAAGCAGGAGTCGCCCGCCGGGGGCTGAGTGCGGCCGCGCGGGGCCTTGGCCCCGCGCGACGTCTCAGCCGACGGCGTCCTGGACGAAGGCCTCGAGGCGCAGGCGGTTCTCGGAGTTGCGCAGCTTGGCCAGCGCGCGCGCCTCCAGCTGCCGCACGCGCTCGCGCGAGAGTCCGAGCTTGCCGCCGATCTCCTCGAGCGTGTGCTCGCGCTCGCCCTTCAGGCCGAAGCGCCAGCGCAGGATGTTGCGCTCGCGATCGCACAGCTGCGCGACCGAGAGATTCCGCCGCCTCCTCCAAGCGGCCGTGATCGAGGCCGTTGGCCGGCGAGATCGGGTTCGGGTCCGCGACCACGTCCTTCACCTTCTTGGAGTCGGTGCCCGGCACCTCCTTCTCGAGGCTGACCGGCTCGCGCACCATGCGCTGCAGCTGCTCCGCGCGCTCCTCGTCGATCTTCATCTCGTTCGCGATCTCGAGCGTGGTCGGATCGCGGCCGAGCTTCTTCTCGAGCGCGTTGTAGGCGCGGTAGTACTTGAGCAGCGTGTCGTGCACGTGGCTGGGGATGCGGATCGTGCGCGAGTGGTTCTGGATCGCCCGGATCAGCGCCTGGCGGATCCACCAGACCGCGTAGGTGGAGAACTTGTGCCCGCGCTGGTACTCGAACTTCTCCACCGCGCGGATCAGCCCGATGTTGCCCTCCTGGATCAGGTCCTGGAAGGCGATCCCCATGTTGCGGAAGTCCTTGGCGATCGCGACGACCAGCTTCAGGTTGTGCTGGACGAAGACGTTCTTCACCTCGAGCAAGCGGTCCCACTCGAACTCGATCTTGTTCATGCGCTCGAGGAAGGGCGCGCCCTCGATGCCGATCTCGCGCTCGAGCCCGACGAGCCGCTCGCGCCAGCGCGCGACGTCCTGCTTGCGGCGCGCCCGGGCGGACTCGCCCGCCGGCGCGCGCTTCTCGGACTGCAGGCCGGCGATGCGGCGCAGCGACTGGCCGATCTCGCGGCGCTTCTCGAGCAGCCCGCGGCGCATGCGGCCGAGCAGGTGCATCGAGAGGTCCGCCTCCTTGAGCAGGCGCACCGCGCGCTTGTCGTGCTTGTCGACCCCCGCGGCGTCGCTCGCCGCGAGCGCCTCGGCGCGCTTCTGGAGCAACGCGTCGACGCGGCCCAGGATGGCGTCCACGCGCGCGCCCAGGTCCTCGCCCTCGGGTGAGCCCGAGCCGAACTGCTCGCACATCTTGCCGGTGGCGCGGTTCTCGGCCTTGAGCGTGCGCCACACGCGCACCGCTTCCTGCGCCGTCCAAGGCAGCGCGAGCATGCCCTCGCGGAAGCCGAGCGTCGCCGACTCGATCTCCTTGGCGAGCAGGACCTCCTCTTCCTTGCCGAGCGTCGGGATCTCGGCGATGTCGCGGAAGTAGGACACCAGCGCGCCGCGCTCCCCGGAGCGCTGGGACTCGCTCGCGGTGTTCAGGCGCTGCGTATTCACGGGCACGCCGCCGATGCTGCGCACCTGGCGCACGGCCTGTGCGTCGGTCTCCTGGCCCAGCTCGTGGGCGGGTGCGATGCGCCGCCAGGTCGCCCGGCGCCGCTCGACGATGGAGAGGTCGTCACGAACGTCTCGCGCGTCCAATCTCTCCTCCTGTTTCCTGTTGTTAGGGCGTCCCGCCCCGGTTTTCAGCGCGGCCCGGCTGCGTGCCGTGCGCCGCGTGCAGGTCTCCTCCCGTTCCCGCGGCGACGCCCGCTTGGGCCCCGCTCGCGGCGGCCGCCGGGCTCTCCGGTCGGCCTTCGGTGTGGGGAGCGCGCACCCGACGCCGCCCGCCTCGCCTCTGCCGGGCTCGACGCGCCGCAGCACGTTCGAGTTTCCCCACTAGAAGCGCGGGCTTGCCGGATACAACTGCCCAGTTGGAGGGAACTGGGCTTCCGCCTCCCACCTCCGAACGGCGGCAGAATATGACGCTTTCGTCCGTCTGCCAATATCGATGAATTCGCTTTTTAATCTATATAAAATATATATTTAACTATCGAATAGTTGTTATAGACCACTTCCGGATGACGCGGCGCGACACACCGATCGGCCGGGATGCGCCGCGTCAAGGCCCGCTTACGCGAAGCTGGCTTTGTGGTGCCGGATCAGCTCCATGAACTCGGAGCGGGTCTTGGGGTCGGCCTGGAAGACGCCCTTGAGCGAGCTGGTGATCGCGAAGGCGTTCTGCTGCTCGACGCCGCGCATCATCATGCACAGGTGGATCGACTCGGCGACCACCGCCACGCCGCGCGGCGCCAGCACCTTCTCGATCGTCTCGGCGATCTGCATGGTGAAGCGCTCCTGCACCTGGAGGCGCCGGGCGAACATCTCCACCAGCCGGGGGATCTTCGAGAGCCCCACCACCTTGCCGTTCGGGATGTAGGCCACGTGGACGCGCCCGAAGAAGGGCAGGATGTGGTGCTCGCACAGGCTGAAGAAGTCGATGTCCTTCACCAGCACCATCTCGTCGTAGGTCACGTCGAACAGGGCGTTGTTCAGGATGGTGACCGGGTCTTCGGCGTAGCCCTTGGTCAGGAAGCGGAGCGAGCGGGCGACGCGGTTGGGCGTGCGCACCAGCCCGTCACGCTCTGGGTCCTCGCCGAGCTCCTCGAGAATCCCCCGGACGTGGGGCTCGATCGGATCGGGTTGGCTCATGGGGAGGGACCTCGGGGATGGCGGCCAGGGTAGTCAGCCGTCGGGGGCCGGGCCAACCGCGCGGGTGATTCTCGCCTAGTAGCGGCGCAGCAGGCCCCGCACGATCCCGCGCACCTCGACCTCGCTCGCCGGGAGCTCGAGGGGTCGGTAGGCCGGATTCGCCGGCTCCAGGACGACGCGCGAGCCCTTCCGGTAGAACTTCTTCAGGGTGGCCTCGGAGCCTCGCACGAGGGCCACCACCGTCTCGCCCTTGCGGGCCTCGTGGGTGCGCTCCACCACGACCTGGTCGCCGTCGCGGATCTGCTCGTCGATCATCGAGTCTCCCCGCACGCGCAGCACGAAGGTCTCCGCGGGCCGGCGCACCATCGCCGCCGGGACGGCCACGCGCTCGGCGACCTCGAAGACCTCGATGGGCGCGCCGGCGGCGACGCTGCCCAGCAGGGGGAGATCGACCAGCGGGTCCTCGCGGCGCTCGGCCACCGGCTCGAGCGAGCGCGAGCTGTTGGCGGACTTCTTCAGGTAGCCCTTCTCGGTGAGCAGCTCGACGTGGCGGTGCACCGTCGCGACCGAGCGCAGCCCGAAGTACTCCCCGATCTCCTCGAGGCTCGGCGCGTAGCCCCGCGCGTCGACGAAGCCCCGCACGAAGTCGAAGATCTCGCGCTGGCGCCGGGTGAGAACGGCCATCGACGGCCCTCCCGAGGGTTTCGCTTCAGGTTCGCCGCAGGCTAGCGGACCGCCCGCCGCGCATGCAGGGGGGCCGCGCTCGGGGCTTCGTTGACCCGGGGACGCCGCGCGATACATTGCCGCCCCACCTTTGGCAGTCCGCCGGGTCGAGTGCCAAGCACGTCCCGCGGACAGGCGGGCGCGCGAATGCGCGGCCGCGGTGCAAAACCCAGTCGCCCTTCGTGGGCGGAGCTTTCGGAGGTTCCCGTGAAGATTCGTCCCTTGCAGGACCGCATCCTGATCAAGCGGGTCGATGAGGAGCAGAAGACGTCGGGCGGAATCATCATCCCCGACACCGCCAAGGAGAAGCCCCAAGAGGCCCGCGTGGTCGCGGTCGGCAGCGGCAAGGTCTACGACGACGGCAAGGTGCGGCCCCTCGACGTGAAGAAGGGCGACCGCGTGCTGATCGGCAAGTACTCCGGCAGCGAGATCAATCTCGACGGCGAAGAGCACGTGATCATCCGCGAAGAGGACGTGCTCGCGGTGATCGAGTAGTCCGCCCGGCGCTCGCCCAACCCTCTCATCCATTAGGAGCCAAGCCAGATGGCGAAGGAAGTGAAGTACGACCAGGACGCGCGGGCGAAGCTGCTCGCGGGCGTGAACGGCCTCGCGAACGCCGTGCGCGTGACGCTGGGCCCGAAGGGCCGCAACGTCGTGATCGAGAAGAGCTGGGGCTCGCCCACCGTGACCAAGGACGGCGTCACGGTCGCGAAGGAGATCCAGTTCGAGGACAAGTTCGAGAACATGGGCGCGCAGATGGTGAAGGAGGTGGCCTCCAAGACCTCCGACGTCGCCGGCGACGGCACCACCACCGCCACCGTGCTGGCCCAGGCGATCTTCCGCGAGGGCAGCAAGCTCGTGGTCGCGGGCATGAACCCGATGGATCTGAAGCGCGGCATCGAGAAGGCCGTGGCCGCGATCGCCGAGGAGCTCGCCAAGCAGAGCAAGCCCACGCGCGACTCGGGCGAGATCGCCCAGGTCGGCACGGTCTCCGCGAACGGCGACGAGGCGATCGGCAAGATGCTCGCCGAGGCGATGCAGAAGGTCGGCAAAGAAGGCGTGATCACCGTCGAAGAGGCGAAGTCGATGGACTCGACCCTCGAGGTGGTCGAGGGCATGCAGTTCGACCGCGGCTACATCTCGCCCTACTTCGTGACCAACCCCGACGACATGGAGGCGGTGCTCGAGGACCCGCTGCTGCTGCTCAGCGAGAAGAAGATCTCGTCGATGAAGGACCTGCTGCCGGTGCTCGAGCAGGTGGCGCGCCAGGGCAAGCCGCTGCTCATCGTGGCGGAGGAGGTCGAGGGCGAGGCGCTCGCGACGCTCGTGGTGAACAAGATCCGCGGCACGCTCAACGTCGCCGCGGTGAAGGCGCCCGGCTTCGGCGACCGCCGCAAGGCCATGCTCCAGGACATGGCGGTCCTGACCGGTGGCCAGGTGATCAGCGAGGAGCTCGGCCTCAAGCTCGAGAACGTGACGCTGAAGGATCTCGGCCGCGCCAAGAAGGTGGTGATCGACAAGGACAACACCACGCTGATCGACGGCGCCGGCGCCAAGAAGGCGATCGAGGGCCGCATCCAGGAGATCCGCCAGCAGATCGAGAAGACCACCAGCGACTACGACAAGGAGAAGCTGCAGGAGCGGCTCGCGAAGCTGGCCGGCGGCGTCGCGGTGGTGAAGGTGGGCGCGGCCACCGAGACCGAGATGAAGGAGAAGAAGGCGCGCGTCGAGGACGCGCTCCACGCCACGCGCGCAGCGGTCGAGGAGGGCATCGTCGCCGGCGGCGGCGTCGCGCTGATCCGCGCGCAGCCCGCGCTCGACGGCGTCGAGAAGGGCCTCTCCGCCGAGCAGGCGGCGGGCGTCTCGATCATCCGCCGGGCGATCGAGGAGCCGCTGCGGCGCATCGCGGAGAACGCGGGCGTCGAGGGCTCGATCGTGGTGGACAAGGTGAAGAACGGGAAGGGCGCGTTCGGCTTCAACGCGGCGACCGAGGAGTACGAGGACCTGATCAAGGCGGGCGTGATCGACCCGACCAAGGTCGTGCGCTACGCGCTCCAGAACGCGGCCAGCGTGGCCGCGCTCCTGCTCACGACCGAGGCGATGATCGCGGACAAGCCCGAGGAGAAGGCCGAGGGTGGCGCCGGTCACAGCCACGGCGCGCCCGGCGGCATGCCCGGGATGATGTAGCCAGCACTTCGCTCGAACCCAGCGGCCCGGGGGCTCTCACCCCCGGGCCGTTGTCTTTTGGGCCGAGTCAAGCGGGGGTCCCGCTCGGACGAAGCAACGAGCGGGGAGGGATCCGCGCATTTGGCGGAGTCAGGCGAACGCTCGCTGTCCGATCTGGCCAACCGCTTCACCGAAATGGGTGTCGCGGTCGAGGTGTTGGCCGGCCAGCGCTGTCTGCGCGGGCGCCTGCGCCTGTCCGCGGACGATTTCCCCACCCTCGCCGGAGCGCGGCGCTACGAGTCGGTGGCCTTCCACTCGGTGGGACACACGCACATCAAGTGCGTGGCGCCGCTCCCCTTCTTCCACCTCCCGCTGATCGCGCTCGGAGGCTGCGGGAGCGACGCGGAGCTCGAGGCGCGCATCCGCCAGGCCTGGACGACCCGCGAGCGCGCGCTGCGCACCGCTGCCCATCGGCTCGCGGAGCTCGGCCTGCGCCACGAGCTCGAGGCCGACGCGCAGGTGATCGCCTTCCCGCTCGGCATGGACGACGCCGCGGCCTGCGCGCGCATGATCGACGCCCAGCGCGTCGTGCTCCCCGGGCGCGGCCCCCTCTCGCGCCTGCGCGCGACCGCGCCCGAGCAGCGCTTCGCGCGCTTCGATCCGGCCTGGCGCCACGCCTCCGACGCCGAGATCGCGCTCACCCATCAGCTCGAGGCGCTGCGCTATCGGCTCGAGCGCGAGGCCCCGCCCGCCGCGGCGCCTCCGAGCGAGGGCGAGTCGCGCCGCGGGCTGACGCCGCTCCTGATCCGCCCCTCGCGCGGCGGCCGGCGCGTGCTGCTCGTCGGCCCGCAGCTGGGCCGCGACGCCGGGCTCGCCACGTCGCTGAAGCAGCTCGGCTACCGCGTGCGCGTCGAGTTCTCCGCCCACGAGGCGCTGCAAGCCTTCCGAGGTCAGAGCTTCGACCTGGTCTTCGCCGACACCCATCTCGGCCGTTCGGAGGGCGTCGAGCTGATCCCCGACCTGCAGGCCCTGCCCGGGGTCGAGCGCGTGCCCGTGGTGCTGGTGGACGATCAGCCGCGCGAGCGCCTGCGCGCGGCGGCCAAGAACGTCGGCGCCGCGGGCTACCTGGTCCACCCGATCGACGGGGCGCGCATCGCGAGCGGGCTCGCGCGCATCCTCGAGGACCGCAAGCGGCGCCGCTACGCGCGGCTGCCCTGGCGGCTCTCGGTGCGCCTGAACGACAACCGCAACGCCTTCACCACCTCGGTCGGACGCATGGGGCTCTTCGTACGCACCGAGCTCGACGTGGCGCTGGAGGATCTGAAGCGCCTCGAGATCTCCCTCCCCGAGCTCGGCCGCGTGCTGCGCGTCGACACCGAAGGCGTCTACCGATTGCCCGCCGTGGGCACGCGAGACGCCGGCATGGGGGTGCTCTTCCGCGGCTTCGACGAGCGCGACGAGGCGGCCTGGATCGACTACCTGGCGGAGCTCTTCGCGAGCGCCGAGCGCGACGCGGAGGAGTGACCGCCTTCGTCGGGCCGGGGCAGCCGCCCCGGCGGCTACGAGACCCGCATGCGGGCCTGGACGATGTCCGACTCCATGATGGTCTTGCGCTTGTCGGCGACGGCGAGCGCGTGCGCCTCGCGCGCCAGGCGAGCGATGTAGTCCTCGGCGGCGGCCACCGCCTTGTCGATCGCATCCGCAGAGACGCGCATGCCCTCGCCATGCTTGGTGATCAGGCGCTTGACGACGGCATTGGGTAGATCGGACACAGGCCCTCCAGACGCGTGGATCCTAAGAGGTGCGCGCCCGCGTTGTCAACGCGGCCGGCGCCCGCGGGATTCCGTCGCCGCGCGCTCCGCGGCGCGGATCACGTCCGCGATCGGAACGTCGTATCGCTGCGCCGCGCGCTTGGCGTCGTCGTACTCCGCCGACGCCCGCGCACGTCCGTCCGCGTCCCAGGCGCGCTTGACGCGCAGCGTGCCGAAGCGGGTCGCGACGCGCACGATCTCGCGCGGCAGGAGCACGCGCTCGACCTCGCTCGCGCGCACGCCCAGGCTGCCGGTCTCGCGCAGCAGGAGCTCGGCGAGCGCGCTGCGCGCGTGGCGGGGCGCGATCACGGTGAGCGCGAAGCCGGGCCGATTCTTCTTCATCTGGGCGTGCTGGATCATCACGTCGAGCGCGCCCGCCGCGAGCAGGCGCTCGAGCGCGAGGTCGAAGTGCTCGGGCACGAGATCGTCGAGCTGGCACTCCAGCACGCACACGCTGTCGCGCAGCGCGCCTCCCTCGCGTCCGATCAACGCGCGCAGCACGTTGGGCAACGGTCCCGGCCGGTCGTCGCCCGCGCCGTGTCCGATCGCCTCGAGGGTCAACGCGGGGAGCTGGCGCCACTCGTCCACGATCTCGCGCAGGATCGCCGCGCCGGTGGGCGTGACCGTCTCCCAGGCGACGTGGGCGGGGACGCTGGGCGCGCCGCGCAGGAGCTCGAGCACCGCGGGCGCCGGCAGCGGCAGGCGGCCGTGGGCGGTCTCCACGCTGCCGTGACCGAGTGCCACCGGCGCGCAGGTGACGCGCGCGATGCCGAGCTGATCGAGCGCGATGGCGGCGCCCGCGATGTCGACGATCGCGTCGACCGCGCCGACTTCGTGGAAGTGGACGCGCGCGAGCGGGATGCCGTGCACGCGGGCCTCCGCCGCAGCGAGCCCCGCGAAGATGGCCTGGGCGCGATCGCGCACGCCCGGGGTCAGGCGCGCGCGGTCGAGCAGTCGGCGGATCTCGTCGTAGGGACGGCCGTGGGCGTGCGGCCCGTGCCCGTGGGCCAGGTGTGCCTCGGGCTCGGGGTGGGCGGCGTGAGTCGCGCGCCCGCGCCGGGCGGCGCGGCCGCCCACGATCACCTCGACGTGGCGCGCGGCGAGCGGGCCGCGCCGGACCCGCGTCACGCGCAGGCGGTGCGGCAAGCGCAGGCCCGCGAGCGCCGCCTCGAGCCCGCGCAGAGGCAGGCCCGCGTCCAGCAACGCGCCCAGGAACATGTTGCCCGCGATCCCGGAGAACGGATCGAGATGGAGGAGCTTGCGCGGCGGCGCGGCGCCGTGCCCCGGAGCGGAGACGCGCGCGCTCATGCGCGGTTGATGAGGGTCGCCACGACGGCGGCGCCGAAGCCGTTGTCGATGTTCACGACCGACACGTTCGACGCGCAGCTGTTCAGCATCGCGAGCAGCGCGGTCACGCCGCCGAACGAGGCGCCGTAGCCGACGCTGGTGGGCACCGCGATCACCGGTCGCGCGACGAGGCCGCCCACCACCGAGGGCAGCGCGCCCTCCATGCCCGCCACGACGATCAGCACGCGCGCGTTGCGCAGCAGCTCGGACGCCGCGAGCAGGCGGTGCAGGCCCGCCACGCCGACGTCCGCGAGCAGCTCGGCCTTGTTGCCGAGCCGGCGCGCGACGCCGAGCGCCTCGCGCGCCACCGGCAGGTCGGCGGTGCCGGCGCACACCACGGCGATCGCGCCCTGCCCGACCAGCTCCACCTCGGCGGGCCCGAGCCAGAGCAAGCGCGCCTCGGCGTCGTATTCGGCGCCGGGCAGGCGCTCGAGGACCCCGCGGGCCACCGCGGGCTCGACGCGCGTCACCAGCGCCGGCTGTCCCGCGCGCTGGAGCTCGCGCGCGATGGCCGCGATCTGCTCGGGGCTCTTGCCCGGACCGAAGATGCACTCGGGCAACCCCTGGCGGAGCGCGCGGTGCGTGTCCACGCGGGCGTGCTCGATCTCGACGAAGGGGAGCTGCGCCAGGGCCTCGAGCGCGGCGTCGAGGGAGGTCGCCCCGCTCCGCACCCCCTCGAGCAGCGCGCGCACTCGGCTCGGATGCATCGGGCTAGCGAGCCTATCAGAAGGCCCCGACCGTCGCGAAGCGCGCCGGCTCGTCCGGCACGTAGACGAGGAGCGCGAGACGGACGCCCGCGCGATCGCGGATCTCCACCTCGATCCGCAAGCGCGGGCTCGCGCTCGCTCGCTCCGCGAGCGCGCGCGCCAGCGCGGCGGGCGCGTCCTGCCAGGCGAGCGTGGGCGGCGAGGGCAGCACGCGCTGGCCGAGCACGTCGCCCAGCGCCGAGAGCGCGTGCGAGGCGAGGATGTTGCCCACCTCGCGCAGGGCCGATTCCGCGTGCGGCCGCGCGCTCGCGCGGGCGCCGAGCAGCGTCTTCAGCAGGTCGGCGCGCCCCGCCGGCGAGAGCAGGACGGCGAGCACGCCGCCGAAGCCGCCCTCCACCTCGAACAGGGTCCCGCTCCACGCGGCGGGCGTGCCGCCGAGATCCGAGGCGAGGGGCGCTGCCTCGCCGGGAGCCAGCAGCTGCAGCGCCGGCACGCCCATCTCGCAGGGGCGCCCGAGCAGGGTCGCGAGCGCGCCGGCGGCGTGGCCCGCCCCGATGCTGGTGAGCTCGCGCGCGCGGTCCGCGACGCGATCGGAGAACGTGGCGTGAGAGCTCGTGGGCGTCATGCGAGCTGGTTCAAGTCCAGGAGGAAGACGGGGGCGCCGTCCCCGAGCACGGTGAGCCCGGCGAGGCCGCGCAGAGAGAGAGGAGCCGCGGCAGCGGCTTCACGTAGATCTCCTGCTGGCCGTGCAGGCGCTCCACCAAGAGACCCACGCGCTGCTCGCGCAGCTCGGCGAGCACGAGCGGCAGCGTGCCGCTCGTGCGGGCCGGCGCGAAGCCGATGCGCTCGGCCACGTCGATCACCACCAACGGCGCATCCTCGATGATCGCGAAGCGCTCGAGGCCAGCCGCCTCGATGGTCGCGACGTCCACCTCGACCACGCGCTCGACCTTGGCGATCGGCAGGCCCACCATCTCTCCGGCCACGCCGAGCAGGAGCACGCGCTGCACGGCGGCGGTGATGGGCACGAGCAGCATCGTGGTCGTGCCGAGCCCCGGGCGCGAGTCGAGCTCGACGCGCCCGCCGAGCGACTCGATCGTGGCCTTGACTGCGTCCATCCCCACCCCGCGCCCGGAGACTCTCGAGACTTCGCGGGCGGTGGAGAGGCCCGGCCGGAAGACCAACGCCGCGATCTCGGCGGCGGGTAGATCCTCGGCGAGATCGGGATGCAGGAGCCCGACCTCGATCGCGCGGCGCTTCACCGAGTCGAGGTCGATGCCGCCGCCGTCGTCCGCGACGACGATGCGCACGTGGTCGCGCTCGCGCCGCGCGTCGATCACCACGCGGCCGCTCGGGGGCTTGCCCGCGGCGCTGCGGCGCTCGGGGGTCTCGAGGCCATGGTCGACGGCGTTGCGCAGCAGGTGGACCAGCGGATCGCCGAGCCGGTCGAGGATCGCGCGGTCGAGCTCGAGCTCGGCGCCGCGCAGCTCCACCTCCACCTGCTTCCCGAGCTCGCGGGCGATCTCGCGCGCGAGGCGCGGGAGGGGCTCGAGCACGCGCAGGAGCGGCGCGGTCCGCATGCCCAGTGCGCGGCGCTGGAGATCCCCCACCACGCGATCCATGCGGTCGAAGCCCGCGTCGAGCTCGGCGGAGGCGCGCCCGTCGTGCTGGGCGAGGCTGCGCAGCCGGCTCGAGGAGAGCACCACCTCGCCGACCGAGGAGAGAAAGCGGTCGAGCGTCTCCGCGCGCACGCGCAGCGTCGGAGCGGGCGCGGGCGCTTGCGCGGGGGCGGGGGCAGCAGGGGCGGGGGTCGCGGCGTCCCCGGAGGCTGGCGGCGCCGCGTCTAGACTTTTTTTGGCGGGCTCTCCGGGCTGGGATCGGGAGCGCGCGCGAGCTCCGCGAGCAACGCCGCGTCGGGCTCGCCGGGCGCGCCGTGCTCGCGCACGGCGCCCACCATGCGCTCGAGCCCCTCGAGGCCGCGCCAGAGGACTGCGCTCTCGCGCGCGTCGACGCGGCCCGCGCTGCGCTGGCGGGCGAGGACGTCCTCGAGCTTGTGGGCGAGCTCGGAGATGGCGTGATAGTCGAGCGACGCCGCCATGCCCTTGATCGAGTGCGCCATGCGGAAGGCGAGGTCGATCGCAGCGCCGTCGGCTGCGTTCTTCTCGAGGGCCAGGAGCGCCCGGCTCATCTCCGCCAGGTGCTCCGTCGCCTCCTCGAGGAAGAGCGCGCGGTACTTGGCGAGATCCACGCTACTCCCTCTTCTCGACCACCTTGGCCAGCGTGTGGACGACGGCATCGGGCTTGAACGGCTTCACGATGAAGTCCTTGGCGCCCGCCTGGATCGCCTCCATCACGAGCGTCTCCTGGCCGAGGGCGCTGCACATCACGATCACCGACGCCGGATCCTCGGCCTTGATGGCCTTCACCGCGTCGATGCCCGAGCGCTTGGGCATCACGATGTCCATCATGATCAGGTCGGGCCGCAGCTGGCGGAACTTGTCCACCACCTCCATGCCGTCGGAGGCCTCCCCGACCACCTCGTAGCCCTCGGGCTCGATGATGTCCCGGATCATCTGACGCATGAAGGATGCGTCGTCGGCGATCAAAACCCGCTTCATTGCTCTCTCCCCTGCGGCCTGTTGCCGCTCGTGAACTCTTCGACCAGCTCGGCCGCGCGCCCGAGCAGGCGGCGCGGGTCGAGCACGTTCATCAGGCGGCCCTCGTAGGTCCGGCGCTCGGCCACCGGCTCGGGCGTGCGCGCGAGCGCGCCCCCGCCGGCGACCAGGCCGACCACGCGATCGACGGGCAACCCGTAGCGCTCGGGGTCATCGGCATCGCCGGCCAGCACGAGCAGATGGGTCGGGTGGCTCTCGCCGGAGAGCGAGAGCAGCGCGCGGCCGAACACCACGGGCAGCGCGTCGCCGTGGTGGTTGACGACGCCGAAGGTCTCGCGCGGCAGCATCGGCACCGGCCCGACGCGCGCGAGCTCGGCCACCTCCACGACCCCAGAGATCGGCAGTGCGAAGAGCGTCCCCGCCAGCTCGAAGGCCAGCAGGCGCCCGTCGGCGGCCGCGAGCGCGCTCATTGCGCGGGCTCCTCGCGCGGGCTCTTCCAGCGGCGCGCCACCTCGTCGAGCTCGCGGGCGAAGCCGATCAGCCCCTGGGCGGAGCTCACCAGCCCGCCGGTCGCCTCGAGCTGGCGCTGGGCGATGCCCGCCACCGCGTCCACCGCGCCGGCGTTCGTCGCCGAGACGCCGGCCACCTCGGCCATCGCCTGCACCATGCGCTCGGCATCGCGCGACTGGACGTCGGCCTGCTCGAAGATCTCCTCGGCGCGCGTGGAGGCCTCGCCCACCGCGGAGCGGATCTGGCCCAGCGAGGCCGCGATCGTATTCACGTCGTCGCGGCCCTCGGCGATCACCTGGCCCGACTCGCGCATCTCGTCGGCGACGCTCTGCGTGTCGGCCTCGATCTCGCCGACCAGCTTCGAGATCTCGTCGGCGCTGCGCTGCGCGCTCTCGGCGAGCTTGCGGATCTCGTCGGCCACCACCGCGAAGCCGCGGCCGGCCTCGCCGGCGCGCGCCGCCTCGATCGAGGCGTTGAGCGAGAGCAGGTTCGTGCGCGAGGCCACGCTCGTGATCAGCTCGGTGATCTGGTGGACGTGGCGCGTCTTCGCCTCGAGGTCGAACACCATCTTGCCGGCGTTCTCCATGCGCTCGAACACGCTGCGCATCTTCTCGATCGCGAGGCGCGAGACGTCCACGCCCGAGTTCGCCTTCTGGTTCGCCTCGGCGGCGAAGCCGAAGGCCTCGCGCGCGCGGTTGGCGTTCGCCTCGACCGCCTCGGCGATCTCCCCCGAGAGGCGCTGCACGTCGGCCAAGAGGCCGCGCTGGTGGACGGTCGCCTTGGCGACCTCGCCGATGGTCTCGTGGATCTCGCGCGCGGCGCCGTCCGCGTCGCTCGCGCGCGTCGCGAACGAGTCCGTGGCGCGCCCGATGCGCTCGCTCGTATCGCGCGTGCGCCCGACCAGGCCGCGCAGCTGCTCGGCGAGGGCGCCGGCGCCGGCGCCGAGCTCGTGCGCCTCGTCCGAGACGGCCGGCCGCGGGAGCTCGTCGACCCGCGAGAGGTCGCCGCGCGCGGCGCGCTGCACGCAGCGCGAGCGCCTCGCTGTGCTCGCCCAGGAGCCGGCGCGACAGCGCGAGGCCGACCGCGACGCCCGAGGTGAGCGAGAGCACGAGGCTCGTCCAGCCGATCAGCTCGGCGCCGGCCGCGACCGCCAGCGCGGGCACGGCCAGAGCGGCGGCCGCGCCGGCCAGCGAGCCCAGCGCATACTTGTGGGCGAGGGAGAGTCTCACGTGCCGCCCTATCGGCCTGCCGGAGGGGCGGCTTGATCGGCTGAAACCCGAGGCCGGGCGCGGAGCTTCGCGCGAGAGAAGCGCGAGCGAGAGACCGGCCGCCGCCCGCTAGAAGTGGCGGAAGCCGGTCCCGAGCCGGGCCGGGAGGCCCAGGATGCCCGGCCGGCCGGCCTCGATCGTCCCGATCTCGGTGACCCGCACGCCGAGGCGCCGCGCGAGCGCGCGCCCGGCTCCAGAGTCCTGGCGCAGCGTGAAGAGGAGCTCGTAGTCCTCGCCGCCTGCCAGCGCGAGCGCGAGGGGGTCGCGCCCCACGCGGGCGCAGGCGGCCGCGAAGCCGGTCGCCGTGGGGATGCGCGCCGGGTCCACGCGCGCGCGCACGCGCGAGGCGCGGCACACGTGCGCCGAGATCCGAGACCAGCCCGTCCGAGAGGTCGATGCAGGCGCCCACGCCGCGCGTGCGGGCGAGCGCGCGGCCCGCCGCGAGGCGCGGCTCGGGCGCGCTCCGCACTCGCCCGCGCGCGCGCTCGAGGGCGGCCACGCCCAGGCTGCCGGTCACGAAGATGCGGTCGCCGGGGCGCGCGCCCCGAGCGCAGCAGGGCGCGCCCGCGGCGAACGGCGCCGAGCGCGCAGATCGAGAGCGAGAGCTCGCGCGCGCGCGCGACGTTCCCGCCCACGAGCGGGCAGCGCATGGCGCCGCGCGACGTCCAGCATCCCGCGCACGAGGTCCAGCACCGCGGCGAGCGGCGCGCTCGCGGGCGCCGCGAGTGCGAGCACGCAGCCGAGCGGCCGCGCGCCCATCGCCGCGAGGTCCGAGAGATTCGCGGCGAGCGCGCGGCGCCCTGCGATGCGCGGCGTCTCCTGGTCGAAGCGGAAGTGCACGCCCTCGACGAGCGCGTCGGTCGTGACCACCAGCTCCTCGCCGGCGCGCGTGCGCAGCAGCGCCGCGTCGTCGCCGATGCCGAGCGCCACGTGCGCCGAGCGCGGCGCGCGGCGCACCAGCCGCTCGATCCGCTCGATCAGCCCGCGCTCGCCGACATCGCGCAGCCGCATCCAGCCACGTTAGCCGCGCCGAGTGGCAAAGGCCATGGCGCTCGCGCGCCTCGAAGGCGCGCGAGCGCCACCCCGGCCTTCTCTCGATCTCGCGCGGCGTGTAGAGGCGCGGGCCCGGCGAGGGACGGTGTGGTGCCGCTCGAGCGGAAGTAAAGCGCAGCAGGCGCAACGTGACGGCTCGTTCGGATCCGACCGTACGCTGGCCGCATCGGAGGGCGTGCGAGCATGGAGCGCAGCGGACCAGGGCCGCCGGCCGCTCACCTGGCTCTCGGTGGCGCGAGCGCGCCTGGGCTGGGACGCTCCAAGAAGTTCGCCCAGAGCCGCCTTGGGGGCTTACCGCCCTCGGGTTTCCAACTTCTAAGAGCGTCCCCTAACGGGGTCGGGCGCGCTGGACCACGGGGCCGACGGAGCGGACGTCGCCGATGCGGCGCGTGCGCTTGCCGGTGGCGGGGCTGCGCTCGAGCGCGAGCTCGAGCACCTCGTCCATGTGCGACACCCCCACGAACTTCATCTTGCGGGCGAGCTCCTTCGGCACCTCGATGAGATCGTCGAGGTTGCGCTCGGGAAGCAGCATCACGTGGATGCCCGCGCGCAGCGCGGCCAGCGCCTTCTCGCGCACGCCGCCCACGGGCAGCACGCGGCCGCGCAGCGTCACCTCGCCGGTCATCGCGACGTTCGCCTTCACGGGAATGCCGGTGGCGAGCGAGGCGAGCGCCGTCGCCATGGTGATGCCCGCCGAGGGGCCGTCCTTCGGGATCGCGCCCGCCGGCACGTGCACGTGCAGCTCGCGGCGCGAGAACAGATCCTCGTCGACACCGAGCGCGCCGAGCCGCCAGCGCACCCAGGTGAGCGCCGCCTGCGCGCTCTCCTTCATCACGTCGCCGAGCTGGCCGGTGAGCACGAGCCCGCGCCCGCGCGTCATCGCCGCCTCGACGCGCAGCACGTCGCCGCCCGCCTCGGTCCAGGCGAGCCCGGAGGCGACGCCCACCTCGGCCACCTCGGCGGCGGCTGTCTGCTCGTGGCGCGCCGGCCCGAGGAAGCGCGCGAGGCTCTTCGGGTCGACGCGCACCGCGCGCGTCGTCGCCCTCGGCGGCGCGGCGCGCGGCCTTGCGGCACACGGCGGCGATCTTGCGCTCGAGCTCGCGCACGCCCGCTTCGAAGGTGTAGTCGGTGACCATCTTGCGCAGCGCCGCGTCGCTCCAGCGGATGCGGCTGGCCGGCAGCCCCGACTCCACGGTCTGGCGCGGGATCAGATAGGAGCGCGCGATGTCCAGCTTCTCTTCCGGCGTGTAGCCCGGGACGCGGATCACCTCCATGCGATCGCGCAGCGGGCTCGGCACGCGATCGAGCAGGTTCGCGGTGGCCACGAAGAACACGCCGGAGAGATCGAATGGGACGTTCAGGTAGTGGTCGCTGAAGCGCGCGTTCTGCTCGGGGTCGAGCACCTCGAGCAGCGCCGAGGAGGGATCGCCGCGGAAGTCCGCGCCGAGCTTGTCGAGCTCGTCGAGCACGAAGACCGGATTGCGCGTGCCCGCTTGCTTGAGCCCTTGCAGGATGCGCCCGGGCAGCGCGCCCACGTAGGTGCGCCGGTGGCCGCGGATCTCGGCCTCGTCGCGGATGCCGCCCAGCGATACGCGCACGAACTCGCGCCCCATCGCGCGGGCGATCGAGCGGCCCAGGGAGGTCTTGCCGACGCCGGGCGGGCCCGAGAAGCACAGGATCGGGCCGCGCGAGTCCTGGCGCAGCTTGCGCACGCCCAGGAACTCGAGGATGCGCTCCTTGATGCCCTCGAGGTGCGCGTGGTCCTCGTCCAGGATGTGGCGCGCGCGGCGCAGATCGAGCCGGTCCGGCGAGAGCTTCGACCAGGGCAGCTCGACCATCCAATCGAGATAGCTGCGCACCACCTGGGCCTCGGGGCCGTCGGGATGCATGCGCTCGAGCCGGCGCAGCTGACGCTGGGCCTCCTCGTGGGCCTCCGGCGCGAGCCCGGCCTCCTCCAGGCGTTGGCGGTACTCGGCGACGTCCTCGCTGCGCGAGTCCACCTCGCCGAGCTCGTTCTGGATCGCGCGCAGCTGCTCGCGCAGGTAGTGCTCGCGTTGGCCGCGCGAGAGCTCTTCCTTCGCCTGGGACTGGATCTCCGCCTGCATCGAGCTCACCTCGAGCTCGCGGCGCAGCAGCGCGTCCACCCGGCGCAGGCGCGCGAGCGGGTCGACGATCTCGAGCACCTCCTGGGCCTCGGACAGGCGCAGCTTCAGGTTCGACGCCACGAGGTCCGCGAGCCGACCGGGCTCGTGGACGTTGGCGGTGATCGAGAGCACCTCGGGCGGCAGGTTCTTGAGCGGGAGCAGCTCCTCGACCCGGCCGCGCACGGTGCGCATCAGCGCCTCGGCCTCGACGTTCCACTCGGTCTCGTCGTCGGCGGGGATCGGCGAGACCTGCACCCAGTGGGCGGGCTCGTTCTCCACGAAGGACTCGATGCGCGCCTTCGCGAGGCCCTGCACGAGCGCCTTCACGCGGCCGTCGGGCATGCGCAGGATGCGCATCACCATCGCCACGGTGCCGACGCGGTGCAGATCGTCGGGGCTCGGGTCCTCGAGCTCGGCGTTGCGCTGCGCGACGAGCAGGATCAGCCGCTCGCCCGCGAGCGCGTCCTCGATCGCCGCGACGGACTTCTCGCGCGTCACGAACAGCGGCAGGACCATGTATGGGAACACGACGAACTCGCGCAGCGGCAGCACGGGCAGCTCGCGCGGGATCTCGAAGTCGCCGGTGCGGGGAGCGGCCATCGCTCTCGCTTCGACCTCGCGAGAGAGCGACTTGAGGCGATCTGCGACGGCAGGCGAGTCGGGGGACTAGGGCTGGCGCGCGCCCCCCGGCGCCGCCTGGGCGGGCACGCCCGACGGTGCGGGCGCGACCGGGGGCTGCGGCATGCGCAGGAAGGGGGGCGCGCCGCTCTCGTCGACGGACATGAACGCGCCGCGCTCGACGCCGAGCAGGTGCGGGCGCTTGGTCACATGACCGCTCTGGTCGATCGAGATCACCCCCGAGGCCCCCGCCAGCACCACGCCCGCGTGCAGGCGCTCGAGCACCTCGGCGCGCGAGTTGGCGCCGCGCGCGAGCGCGCGCAGCAAGAGGCTCGCCGCGTCGAAGGACTGAGCCGCCAGGTAGCTCGGCGCGCGCCCGAAGGCGCGCGAATAGCTCGCTTCGAAGGCGGCCAGATGCGCCCGCGTGCTGCCCGCCACGAAGCCGGCCGGGAAGACCGCGCCGTCGAGATGCTGGGCGGCCAGCCGCAACAGGCTCGGGTCCTGCCAGCTGCTCGTGCCCAGGAGCCGCACGCCCAGCACACCCTGGAACGCGAGGTGCGGTGCGATGAGGCCCACGCTCTCGTAGGAGTCCGGCACGAAGAGCGCCTCGAAGTCGACGAAGGGCGGGAGCGGCGATCCATCGGGCGCGGTCATGGCGTCGGCGGCGGTGCGCAGCTCCTGGGCTTGCTTCGGCGGCAGGCGGCGCGCGCGCTTGCGCATCGCCTCGCGCTCGTCCACCGCCTTCAGGGTCTCGGCGGGCAGCAGCTCGTAGCCGACCAGGCGCCGCACCGGCGTCGAGAAGTCCTGGGTGCCTGGTGCGTAGTGCGCGACGCCCACCACCTCTCCTCCGCGAGCCTCCACGGCATCCCAGAACGCGGCGCGCACGGCCTGGCCGTAGGCGTCGTCGGGATAGAGGAGGGCGAAGCGGTGGAGCCCGAGCTTCGCGGTCGCGTACTCCGCGACGAGCTCCGCCTCGACGCGGGGCGAGAGCGCGAGCGGGAACACGCTCGCGCGCCCGAGCTCGAGGCCCTCCCGGCGCGAGAGCGTGAGCAGCGGGAGACCCGCGGCGTCCGCCGCTGCGGCGGCGGCTTCGCCCTCGTCGCCGGTGAGCGGGCCCACCACGCCGAGCACGTCGGGATCGGCCGCGAGCGCATCGAGGGCGGCCTTCGCGCCAGCCGCGCTGCCGCCCGTGTCGCGCACCTCGATGACGAGATCGGCCGGGGGTGCGCCGCTGCCGAAGAAGCCCGCCGCGAGCAGCGCGCCGTTCAGCGACTCCTCGCCGTAGGCCGCGAGCTCGCCGGAGAGCGGGAGCGCCACCGCGAGGGTGCCGCGCGCGCCCTTCGCGTCCGGCACCGGCGCCCCGGCTTCGAGCTCGCCCATCGCGAGCAGGCTCGCCGCCCCGTGGTCGCTCGAGAACCGCGCCCCGAGGCGCGCGAGCGCGGCTGCGTCGTCGCCGAGCAGCGGGGCGCGGCGCGCCTCGCCGAGCGCGCGCTCGGCCGCCTCGGCATCGCCCGCGGCGAGCCGCTCGCTCGCGAGGGCGAGCCACACGCGCGCGGCGGGCACGCGCTTGTCGAGCGCGCGGGCCACGCCCTCGAGCTCGCGCGGCGGCAGCGCCGCGATGGCGCGGTCGAGCGCCTGCTCGCTCGCCGCCACGTCGGCGCTGGTCCTGGCGCCCGCGCGCGCTTGACCGAGCCAGCGAAGCTCGCCTGCCGCGTCTCCGCGCTCGCTAGCGAGGCGGGCCAGCAGCGCGAGCGCGCGCTCGCGCTCGGGCTGGGAGAGCCGCCCGAGATCGATCGGCTCCGCCGCGGCGTAGGCCGGGCCGCGCTCGCCGCGCTCGGCGAGCAGCTCGGCCAGCTCGAGGCGCGCTCGATCGGTCTGGTCGCCGTGGGGCTGCTTCTTCACCACGCGCGCGAGGACTTTCGCGGCTTCGCGCGGCGCGCCGGCCTCTCGCTCGAGCTCGGCGAGGCGCAGGCCCGCGTCGTCGGCCAGCGCGCTGCCTGGATAGGCGTCGAGGAAGGCCCGCAGCCGCTCGGCGCCGGCCCCGGGGTCCTGGCTCGCGACGCGCAGCGCCTCGGCGTAGTCGCGCTCGGGGCTGCCGAGCTCCGCCGGCGTCGTGGCCCCGCCGGCGCACGCGAGCGCGAGCGCGACGGCGAGGGCGAGGCGCGCGCTCCTCAATCGAACAGATCCCGCAGCTTCTCGAGGAAGCTCTTGGTGACGGGCGAGGTGTCGACGCCGCTCGCCTCCGCGAAGCTCTCGAGCAGCTCGCGCTGCTTCTTGGTGAGCCGCGTCGGCACCTCGACGAAGATGCGCACGAGCTGGTCGCCGCGCGCCGCCGAGCCGACGCTCGGCAGCCCCTTCCCGCGCAGGCGGAAGGTCTTCCCGGACTGCGTGCCCTCCGGAATCTTGAGCTTCACCTTCCCTTCGAGGGTCGGCACCTCGATCTCGGCGCCGAGCACGGCCTGGGAGAAGGGCACCGGCACCTCGCACAAGAGGTCGGTTCCCTCGCGGCTGAAGAGCGGGTGCTCGCGCACCGCGATCACGACGTAGAGATCGCCCGCCGGCCCGCCGGCGATGCCGGCCTCGCCCTCGCCGGCGACGCGCAGGCGCATGCCGTCCTCGACGCCCGGCGGCACGCGCACCTTGAGCGTCTTCATGCCCTCGAGGCGCCCGCTCCCCCGGCACTTCGCGCAGGGCTCGCGCACCACCGAGCCCTCGCCGCGGCACGTCTCGCAGGGCCGGCTGATGCGGAACAGGCCCTGCTGGAATACGGCCTGGCCGCTGCCTCCGCAGCGCGCGCAGCGCTCGGGCCGCGTGCCCGGCTTGGCGCCGCTCCCCGCGCACGTCTCGCAGCGCAGCATGCGCGGCAGCTCGAGGCTCGCCTCCTCGCCCGTCAGCACGTCGGCGAGGTCGATCTCGTGCGTGTAGCGCAGGTCTGCGCCGCGCTGGCCGCGGCCGCTGCGCCGGCCGCCCGCGCGCGCGCCGAACAGATCGCCGAACAGGTCGTTGAACAGGTCCCCGAAGCCCTGCATGTCGGGGCCGAAGCCGCCGGCCGCGCCCCCCACGCCCTGGTGGCCGAACTGGTCGTAGCGGCGGCGCTTGTCGGGCTCGGACAGCACGGCGTAGGCCTCCGAGGCCTCCTTGAACTTCTCCTCGGCCTCGGGGTCGTCGGGGTTGCGGTCGGGGTGGAACTGGAGCGCGAGCTTGCGGTAGGACTTCTTCAGCTCGTCCGGGGTCGCGGTGCGCGGGACGCCCAGGACCTCGTAGTAGTCGCGCTTGCTCACTGCCGGACCGCCCCGTCTCGCCGCGCGACGTCCAGGGAGAGCTCCCGCGTGAGCTCCCTAGCCGGTCTTGCTGCCGAGCGCGGCGTAGAGCCGCTCGGTCAACTGGTACGAGAGGGCCGACAGTTCGTCAACCGCGATGCCGAGGGAGCCCGGCTCCTTGTCGGCGAGCGCCGCCTTGGCCTTCTCGATGGCCGCCAGCAGGCTCTGGCGATCCTCGTCGGAGACGTGCTGGCCGTACTCCTCGAGGGTGCGCTCGGTGGAGTAGATCAGGCCGTCCGCCTTGTTGGTCAGATCGGCCACTTCCTTGCGCGTCTTGTCGTCGGAGGTGTTCTTCTCCGCCTCCGACACCAGGTTCTGGATCTGCTCGGCCGTGAGGCCGCCCGAGGCCTGCACGCGGATGTTCTGGGTCTTGCCCGTGCCGAGGTCCTTCGCCGAGACCGACACCACGCCGTCGGTGTCGATCTCGAAGGTGACCTCGATCTGGGGCACGCCGCGCGGCGCCGGCGGAATGCCCACCAGCTCGAAGCGGCCCAGGCTGTGGTTGTCCGCCGCCATCTCGCGCTCGCCCTGGAGCACGTGGATGCGCACCACGCTCTGGTGATCCTCGGTGGTCGAGAACACCTGGCTCTTGCGCGTGGGGATCGTGGTGTTCTTCTCGATGATCGCCGTGAACACGCCGCCCTGCGTCTCGACGCCGAGCGAGAGCGGCGTCACGTCGAGCAAGAGCACGTTCTCGACCTGGCCCTTGAGCACGCCGCCCTGGATCGCCGCGCCGACCGCGACCACCTCGTCGGGGTTCACGCCCTTGTGGGGCGCCTTCTCGAAGATCTCGGCGACCTTCTCCTGCACGCGCGGCATGCGCGTCATGCCGCCCACCAGGATCACGTCGTGGATCGCGGACTTCTCGATGCCCGCGTCGCTGATCGCCGTCTCGCAGGGGCCGACCAGCCGATCGATCAGGTCCGCCACCAGCGCCTCGAGCTTCTCGCGCGTGATCGAGACGTTCAGGTGCTTGGGCCCGCTCGCGTCGGCGGCGATGAAGGGCAGGTTCACTTCCGTCTGCACCGAGGAGGAGAGCTCCTGCTTGGCGCGCTCCGCCGCCTCCTTCAGGCGCTGGAGCGCCATCGGGTCGGCGGTCAGGTCGATGTTCGTCTCCGCCTTGAAGCGCTCGATCAGGAAGTCGATGACGCGCTGATCGAAGTCCTCGCCGCCCAGGTAGGTGTCGCCGTTGGTGCTCTTCACCTCGAAGACGCCGTCGCCGATCTCGAGGATCGAGACGTCGAAGGTGCCGCCGCCGAGGTCGAACACCGCGATGGTCTTGTTCGTCTCCTCGCCGAGCCCGTAGGCGAGCGCCGCGGCCGTGGGCTCGTTGATGATGCGCAGCACGTTGAGCCCGGCGATCTTGCCCGCGTCCTTGGTGGCCTGGCGCTGGGCGTCGTTGAAGTAGGCCGGGACGGTGATCACCGCCTCGGTGACCGGCTCGCCCAGGAAGTCCTGGGCGGTGTCGCGCATCTTGGCGAGCACGACCGCCGAGATCTCCTGGGGCGGGGCGAGCTTGTCGCCGAGCTTCACCCAGGCGTCGCCGTTGTTGGCCTGGGCGACCTCGAAAGGCGCCACGGCGGCGAAGCGCTTCACCTCCTCCGAGTCGAAGCGCCGGCCGATCAGGCGCTTCACGGCGAAGATCGTGCGGCCCGGATTCGTGACGGCCTGCCGCTTCGCGACCTGGCCCACCAGCTTCTCGCCCTGATCGGTGAAGGCGACCATCGAGGGCGTGGTGCGCGAGCCCTCGGAGTTCGGGATCACCTGGGGCGCGTCGCCCTCCATGACGGCGACGCAGGAGTTGGTGGTCCCGAGATCGATGCCGATCACCCTGCTCATCGCACTCGCGTCCTCCCTCTCGCCGGACGCCCGCGACGCTCGGGCGACCTAATTCTCTTTCGCGGGCTCCACTCCGTCGGGCTTCGCTTTGGGCGCCACCGCCACCACGACGCGCGCGGGCCGTAACAAGCGGTCCCGCAGCCGGTAGCCTCTCTGGTAGACGCGCGCGACGCTGCCTGGCGCTGCGGAACCCTCCTCGCTCTGCGCCACGGCCTCGTGGACGTTCGGATCGAACGTCTCTCCCTCGGCCTCGATCCGCGCGACGCCGTGCTTGGCCAGGACCGCGAACAGCTCCCGCAAGGCCAGCTCGACGCCCTGCAGAAGCCCCCCCAAGTCCTTGGTCTCGCTCCCCTTCGCGTGGTCGATTGCGCGCTCGAGGTTATCGACCGTGCCCAGCAGGTCCTTGACCAGATTCTCGTGGCCGTACTGGAGGGTCTCCTGGCGCTCGCGCAGGGTGCGCCGGCGCAGGTTCTCGAGGTCCGCCTGGGTACGCAGCCAGCGATCCCGGCTCTCGGCCCCTTCCTTGCGCGCCTCCTCGAGCTCGGCCGTGAGCCGCTCGAGCTCGGCGCCCAGCTCGCCGGCCTCCGGGGCGTCCGCCTCCTTGCGGCCCTCCCGCGCGGCCTGGCGCGCCTCGACCGCCTCGGTGGCCTCGCGCAGCGCCGCCTCGAGCTCGGCGCTGGGGGCGAGCGTCCCGCCTTCTGCTTCCTGGGCGAAGGACTCCCATCCCTCGCTCCCTTCCTTGTGTTCGCTGGACTTGGTCACGCGCGGGCCGGCTCCGACAACAGATGGGAGACGTAGCCGACCAGCGGAATCACGCGAGCGAAGTCCATCCTGCGGGGACCGATCACCCCGATCGTGCCGCTCGAGGCCTCCGCCCGCCCGTACCGGGAGGCGACGAAGGCGAGGTCGTCGAGCTGGGGGGCGCCGAGCTCGCTCCCGAAGGCGACCCGCACCCCCCGCCCCTCGAGCAGACGGTCGAGGAGCGCGCGCAGGCGCTCCTTGTCCTCCACGGCATCGAGCAGCGAGCGCAGCAGCGAGGGGTCGTGGAACTCCGGCTGGTCGAGGAGGGCGAGGCGCGTGGCCACCACGACGTCCGGCCGGTCGCTCTCGCGCGCCCAAGGGGCGTCCCGCAGAGTGCGCTCGAGCAGGAGGTCGGCGCTGCTGCGCAGGGCCGCCGCCTCCGCGATCAGGCGCTCGCGCAGCTCGCGCAGGGTGCGCCCGGCCAAGCGCTCGTTCAGCGAGGTGGCCATGCGGTCGAGCTCGGCCTGGTCGCCGCGGCCGGGCTCGTCGAGGACGCGCCGGTAGGCGCGCCCGGTCTCGGAAACCAGGACCGCGAGCACGCGCTCGCGCGACAGGCGCACGAAAGAGAGATGGCGCAGGACCACCGCCTCGAGCTGAGGCGGGACGACGAAGCCCAAGAGGCGCGTGCGCTCGGACAAGAGGCGCGAGGCCGCCTCGTCCACGGAGAGCCCGCCGCCTTCGTCGAGGCGGCCCTCGAGCTCGCGCTTCTCGAAGGGGCCGAGCTCGCGCACCGCGAGGAGCTGGTCCAGGAAGGCGCGCAGCCCGCGCCCCGTCGGCGTGCGGCCCGAGGATCGATGGGGCTTCTCGACCAGCCCGAGGTCCTCGAGCTCGGAGAGCGTGTTCCGAACGCTCTGCGCGGAGAGATGCACGGGGAGCAGCGAGGCGATCGTGTCGGACGCCACCGGCAATGCCCCGCCCACGAAGGACGAGACCAGGACGTGCAGCACCTGCCCCTGGCGCTGACTGAGCGGCGCCGGGGCTTCGGCGAAGCTGCTCGCGGGGCCAACGGGCAAGGCGCTTTCCCCCGGTGGGCGTGAGTACCACGGGGGTCTTTGGGGGTCAACGAACGCACCTCGCCCGGGAATCGAAATCCCGGGGTCAGACCCCGGGATTTCGATTCGTCACACGAAGCGGGCCGCCACCTCGTCGGCAAATAGCCAGCCTCGCTCGGTCAGGCGAAGATTGCCCTCCGCCGACTCGGCGAGCAGGCCGCGCGCCGAGAGCTCGTCGAGCACGGGCCCGAAGAGCGCGCGCGGCGTCGCGCCGAACTCGCGCGCGAAGGCCGCCGCGTCGAGCCCCTCGCGCATGCGCAGCGCGAGGAAGACCGCCTCGCTGCGCGCCGTCTCCTCGGCGAGCGCCTCGCGCTCGGGCGGCGCGCACGCGCCCGTCGCGATGCGGGCGAGGTAGCTCGGCAGCTCGCGCTCGTTGGCGCTGCGCGCGCCGAAGGGCTCCCCCGCGTGGGCGGGCTCGAGGGAGTGCGCGCCGACGCCAAGCCCGAGGACTGGGAGGCGCCGCCAGTAACGGGCGTTGTGGAGCGAGCGCCGGCCGGGCCGCGCCCAGCTCGAGATCTCGTAGCGCGCAAGCCCGCCGGCCTCGAGCGCGCTGCCCAGGGCCGTCATCATGTCGGCGACCGCGTCGTCGTCGGGAAGTGCCAAGCGCCCGCGCTGGGCCGCGCGCGCGAAGGGCGTCCCCGATTCGAGGGTGAGCGCGTAGGCGGAGACGTGCTCCGGCGCCAGAGCGAGCGCGGCGGCCACGTCGCGCAGGAGCCCCGCCTGCGTCTGGGCGGGCGCGCCGAAGATCAGGTCGAGCGAGACGTTCGCGAAGCCCGCGGCGCGCGCGGCGGCGAGGGTCGCGAGCGCCTCGCTCGCGCGGTGCGCCCGGCCCAGGCGCCGCAGCGTCTCGTCGTCGAAGGACTGGGTGCCGAGCGAGAGCCGCGACACCCCCGCCGCCCGAAAGCCGGGCAGGCGCTCGCGCTCGGTCGTGCTCGGATTCACCTCGAGGGTGACCTCGCGCGGCTCGCCCCGGAAGGCGCCGCGCGCGGCGGCGATCAGGCGCGCGATCGCTGCGGGCGTGAGCAGCGAGGGCGTGCCGCCGCCGAAGTAGATCGTGTCGAGGGTGAGCCCCGAGAACTGGGGCGCGCGCGCCGCGAGCTCGGCGAGCAGCGCCGCGACGTAGCGCTCCTCGTCGGCGAGCGCGAGGCGGCGGGCGGCGACGACCGCGAAGTCGCAATACGGACAGATCCGCTCGCAGAAGGGCACGTGGACGTAGAGCCCCAGCGTGCCGGAATCGGCCGCGCTCGACACAGCCGTAGGATAGGGGGCCGCGTCCGGCTCCGGTCGTTACTCTCGCCCGCCGTGAGCACGCCCTACCGCCGCGAAGTCCTCCCCAATGGCCTGACCGTCCTGCTGCGCGAGAGCCGCGTCGAGCCGGTCGCCGAGGTGCAGATCTGGGTGGGCGTGGGAGCGGCCGACGAGGAGGACGGCGAGCGGGGCCTCGCCCACTTCCACGAGCACATGCTCTTCAAGGGAACCGAGACGCGCGGGGTGGGCGAGATCGCGGGCTCGGTGGAGGGAGCGGGCGGCGCCATCAACGCCTTCACGTCCTTCGACGTCACCTGTCTATCACGCGACGCTCCCCGCCGACGCCCTGCTGACCGGCCTCGACGTGCTCGCCGACGCGGTCCAGCACTCGAGCTTCGACGCCGGCGAGGTCGAGCGCGAGATCGAGGTCGTGCTCGAAGAGATCCGCCGCAGCGCCGACGACCCGCACCACGTGCTGGGCGACGCCCTCTTCTCCACGGCCTACCGCGTGCACCCCTACCGCTTCCCGGTGCTGGGGAGCGCCGCGAGCGTCTCCTCCTTCACGCGCGAGAAGCTCTTGGCGTTCTATCGGCGCTGGTACACGCCCGAGAACATGGCGGTGGTGGCGGTGGGCGATCTCGACGCCGAGGCCTTCCTCGCCCGCACGCGCGCCGCCTTCGCGAGCGCGCGCCCCGGCGGAGCCCGGCGCGCGCGCCGCGCGGAGCCCGCGCAGCGCGAGCTGCGCACGCACGTCGAGAGCAAGCCCTTCGAGCGCGCGAGCTTCGAGCTCGCCTGGCCGGCGGTGGCGCTGCACCACGACGACGCGCCATTCCTGGATCTGCTCGCCTTCGCGCTGGGCGACGGCGACAGCTCCCGGTTGCACCGGCGCGTGAAGGAGGAGCTCGCGCTCGCCGACCGCGTGGACGCCTCCTGCTACACGCCGGTGGACGCGGGCCTGTTCGGCGTCTCGGTCGACTGCGACCCCGAGCAGCTCGAGGCGGCCACCAGCGCGATCGTGGCGGAGACCGAGCGGCTGCGCCGCGAGGAGCTCGCGCCCGAGGAGCTCGCCAAGGCGCGCCGCAACTTCCTGGCCTCGCGCGCGTGGGAGCGCGAGAGCGTGTCGGGCATGGCGCGCAAGCTCGGCAGCGCCCAGTCGATGGCGGGCGACCCGGGCTTCGAAGAGGCCTATCTCGCGCGCATCGAGCGCGCGAGCGGCGCGGAGCTCGTGCGAGCCGCCCAGCGCTGGCTCGACCCCGCCCGCATGTCGGTGGTGGCGCTGCTGCCCGAGGGCGCGCGCGCGCCGAGCGCGGCGGGCCTCGCCCAGGCGATCGCTACCGGCGCCGAGCGCAGCGCGCGGCGCTTCACAGCGCCGCGCCGCGGCGGCGAGTCGTCCGAACGCGTGCACGGCTACGAGCTCGACGGTGGGGCGCGCCTCTACGTGCTCCCGCGCCGCGAGATCCCCGTCGTGTCGGTGCGCTCGGCGCTGCTCGGCGGCCAGCTGGTCGAGCGCGAGGAGAACGCCGGGATCGGGAGCTTCCTGGCGGGAACCTGGCTGCGCGGGACGGCGGCGCGCGGAGCGGCGGAGTTCGCGCGCGCGACCGAGTCCTTGGCTGCCGAGGTGGACGCCTACTCGGGCCGCAGCTCCTGCGGCCTCACGCTCGACTGCACGTCCGACGTGTTCTCCGAGGTGCTCCCGCTGTTTGCCGAGGCGCTCTGCTTCCCGGCCTTCGACGAGCAGGAGATCGAGCGCGAGCGGCGCGAGACCCTGGCGGCCCTCGCGCGCCGCGAGGATCGCCTGGGCGCGCGCGTGTTCGAGCTGTTCCAGCGCGCGCACTACGAGCACCACCCCTACCGCCTCCCGCTGCCCGGCACGCCGGCCAGCGTGAAGGGGTTCGACGCCGAGGCGCTGCGCGCGCACCACGCGCTCCTCGTGCGGCCGGCGAACCTGGTGCTGGCGGTGGTCGGCGACGTCGATCCCGACGCCGCCGCCGCAGCGCTGGCGCGCGAGCTCGCCGATCTACGCGAGGGCGAGGGCAAGCCGCCCGCGGCGCCGGAGCCCGAGCCCGCGCCGCGCGAGATCCGGCGCGCCCTCGAGCGCAAGGCGCGCGCGCAGGCCCACCTCGTGATCGGCTTCCGCGGCGTCTCGGTCGAGGACCCGGACCGCGAGGCGCTCGAGGTGCTCTCCCAGATCCTGGCGGGCCAGGGCGGACGCCTCTTCCTCGACCTGCGCGACCGCCAGAGCCTCGCCTACTCGGTGAGCGCGGCCAACGTGGTGGGCTTCGCACCCGGCTACTTCTGCGTCTACATCGCGACCGCGCCGGACAAGCTCGAGCAGGCCGAGCGCGGCATCCTGGCGCAGCTCGAGCGCCTGCTCGCGGAGGCGCCCGGCGAGGACGAGCTCGAACGGGCGCGGCGCTACCTGATCGGAAGTCACGCGATCGACCAGCAGCGCAGCTCGGCGCGCGCGCTCAGCATGGCGCTCGATGCGCGCTACGGGCTGGGGGTCGAAGCCGATCGCCGCTGGCCCGAGCGTGTGCGCGCCGTCTCGCGGGCCGACGTGCTGCGCGTCGCGCGCCGCATCCTCGATCTGCGCGCCTACACGCTCGCCTCGATCCAGCCCTAGCGACTTCGCTCGGCTCCGAAGACTCCGCCTCGCTGCGCGCGGCGAAGCGCCGCTTGCCGCGTCGCTGCTCAGCCCCCGAGCGCGATCGCGATCGCGACGAGCCCGAGGCCGATCGCCAGGAACACGAAGCCGGCGCGCCAGGGACGCGCGTGCGCGTGCTTCCCCCACTCGTGGCCGACCCAGAAGAGCAGGAGGACCAGCAGCAGGTTCGAGACGCGCAGCGCTCGCCAGGGCTCCTGGATCACGAGAAAGGGGAGCGCGGCCGGAACGGTCGTGAGCATCACGAGCAGCGCGCTGGCGAGCGCCCCGAGCCAATCCTCCTTCGCCAGCCGGGGCGGCTCGATCGGCGCGCGCTGGATGAGCTCGCGGATCGTCCCGAAGAGCCGAGAGCGCTCGGCCTCGTTGGCGTAGCGGAGCAGGCTCCCTTCGAGCGCTTTCGCGATCTCCGCGAAGGCCGTCCGCTCGTCGGCAGCCGTCTTCACGCGGGCCACCGCTCGCGCGCGGCGGCTCGCCTCGAGGAGCTGCGCCATCAGGTAGAGCGCCCCGTCGATCACGCCCCACGCGATGTTGCAGCCGATCGTCGCGACGAGGAGCGTGCGCGCTTCGTCCGGCCCGTGCTCCACCGTGAGGCCGGCGGTCAGCGTGAAGGTGAGGACCATGATGAGCCCGAACAGGATCTCGTTCAGCCGATCCGCCGGGTCGAGGTAGCGGCGAAAGAAAGAAGGCTGGCTCACGGCGGCTCCGCTCACGGCTGCTTCGGGTAGCGGCTCTCGTCGAGACCGGTGAGCTTCGCCGGGTCGAGCAGCTCTTGGATCTGAGCCTCGCTGAGGATCTTCTTCTCGCGGACCAGCTCGAGGATGCCCTTGCCGGAGGCGTAGGCCTCCTTCGCGAGCTCGCTCGCGCGCTCGTACCCGATCACCGGATTCAGCGCCGTCACGATGCCCACGGTCTCCTCGAGGTTGCGCGCCAAGACCGCCTCGTTCACGCGAATGCCCGCGACGCAGCGCTCGCGCACCGCGTCGAGCGTGCTCGACAGGATCTGCTGGGACTCGAGGATGGAGACGCCCACGAGCGGCTCGTAGGCGTTGAGCTGCAGCTGCCCCGTCTTGGCCGCGAGCGTGACCGCGAGATCGTTCGCCGTCACGCGGAACGCCACGAGCCCGAGCAGCTCCGGCATCACCGGGTTCACCTTGCCCGGCATGATCGAGGAGCCCGGCTGCAGCGGAGGCAGTGTGAGCTCGCCGAGGCCCGCGCGCGGCCCCGAGGAGAGCAGGATCAAGTCGCCGGCGATCTTCGCGAGCTTGGTCGCGAGGGCGTTCAACGCCCCCGAGTAGACCACGAAGCCGTGCAGGTCCCAGGTCGCCGCGATCAGATCGGGGGCAGGCTGGATGGGCTTGCCCGTGAGCGTCGCGAGCTCGGCCGCGCTGCGCTCTGCGAAGCCCTTCGGCGCGTTCAGGCCCGTGCCGATGGCGGTGCCCCCCATGTTCACTGCGTACAGGGCGCGCTCGGCGTCCTTCAGATTCGCCACCTCGACCTCGAGGGAAGCGGCCAACGCGTGCAACTCCTGGCCCACCGTCATCGGGACCGCGTCCTGCAGCTCGGTGCGGCCCATCTTCACCACGCGCAGGTACTCGTTGCCCTTCGCGCGGAACGCGGCGGCGAGCTCGTCGACGTCGCGCACCAGCCGGTCGTTGCGCAGCAGGAAGGCGACCTTCAACGCGGTGGGGATCACGTCGTTCGTGGACTGCGACTGATTGAGGTCGTCGTGCGGGTCGAGCGCGGCGTAGTCGCCCTTCTTCTTCCCCATCATCTCGAGCCCGATGTTCGCGAGCACCTCGTTCGCGTTCATGTTCGCCGAGGTGCCCGCGCCGCCCTGATACCAGTCCACCAGCGAACTGGTCGTGGTACTTGCCCGTCCAGCACGGCGCGGCACGCCCGCTCGATCGCGTCGAGCTTCTTCGCGTCGAGGCCGCCCGTCGCGTGATTGGCGCGCGCCGCGGCGAGCTTCACGATCGCCAGCGCGTTCACGAAATCCGGCGTGTCGCGCAGCGTCGTCCCGGAGATCTGGAAGTTTTCGAGCGCGCGCAGGGTCTGGATTCCATAGTAGACGTCGGCCGGGACCTGCTTGTCTCCGAGCAGGTCGTGCTCGGTGCGAGTTCTCGCGGCGGGTGCCGCGCCGGCTTCGAGCGCGAGCAGCGTGAGAAGGGCGACCGTGCCGCCCAGGATGCGACGCATTGGATCTCCTCGAGTCATTGGGGATGGAGCGCGCGGACCAGGAGCGACGCCGTCACGGTCGCCGCGAGCGTTGCGACCAGGCCGGGCCGCATGAAGCTGTGGTTCAAGAGCCAGCGCCCGATGCGGGTCGTGCCAGTGGCGTCGAAGGACACCGCCGCCAGCACGGTGCCGTAGGTGGGCAGGAAGAAGTTTCCGTTCACCGCCGGGTACGCGCCGACCAGCAGCGAGGGCGGCAGGCCCAGCGCCAAGGCGACCGGACCCAGCGTGACCAGGGTCGCGGCCTGGCTGAAGAGGAGGATCGAGAGCGCGAACAGGCCGACCGCGAACACCCACGGCCGCGCCGCGACCAGGGCCGAGATGCCTCCGACGATCTCCTGGCGGTTTCCTTCGAAGAAGGAAGAGCCGAGCCACGACACGCCCAGGATCGAGACCACCGCCGTGAGCCCGCCCTTCATGATGCTCCCGCGCAACGCCTTCTCCGGGTCGGCGCGCACGAGCAGCAGGAGCAGGCCCCCCGCGGCGAGCATCACGATCATGATCGCGCGGCCCATCTCCACGCGCCCGGTCTCCACGGCGCCGTCCAGCGTGCGCTCGAAGACGGGCCGCAGCGCCGGGGAAGATCCCGAGCAGGACGACGCTCGCGATCGCGGCGAGGAAGATCCCGCACGCGGCGATCGCCCGACGGCGGGCGGCTCCCGTGAGAGGCGGCCGCTGGGCCGACTCGCGACCCGCTGCTTCCGAGAGCCGGCGCGCCGCCTCCGGGTCCTCCGCGAGCTCGGGGCCGCGGAACGCGACGGAGAACGTGGCCGCGAGCACGCCGACGAGCGACGCCGGAACGGTCACGAGCAGGATCTGCGGGCAGGCCGATGCCCGAGCCGCCGAGCAGGCCTGCGAGCGCCACGGTCGCCGCCGAGATCGGTGAGGCGATGAGCCCGTGCTGCGACGCGATCACGCTGGCGGAGAGTGGCCGCTCGGGGCGAACCCCCGCTTTGCGCGAGACCTCCGCGATGACGGGGAGGAGCGCATAGATCACGTGCTGCGTTCCCGAGGCGAGGATGAGCGCATACGTGACGAAGGGAGCGAGCCATGTGATGCGCTTCGGGTTGCGGCGCAGGAGCGCCTCCGCACGCTCCACCACGTACTCGAGCCCCCCCGCCGACTCCATCAACGCGAGCGCGGTCACCACGGCGAGGATCATCCCGAGCACGGTCCCGGGTGGAGCGCCGGGGGGCTCGCCGAACAGGAACACCAGCACGACGAGCCCGATCCGGCGGCGGGCCCGAGCGACATGCCCCCGAGGCGCGCGCCCACCACGATGCACGCGAGGACGAGGGCGAGCTCGATCCAGAGCAGCATCCCGCGCTTCCTCTGGCGCGACACGCTACCCGCTGCCGCATCGTGCGTCAGCCAAGCAATGCGGCAGGGGGAAGGCGCAACAAATGCGGCGCGTGTGCCGAATGTTCCCTGGCTCGTGCCGAAAACACCTATTCGCGGCTCGCCGTCGTCCGTCGGGCCGCGTGAGCCGTCTCACGTTCGGCACGTCGATTGCACAGGAGTTGGCGCCGGTCTGTGGATCCGGTGCTCACCAACCCAGGGGGATCGACATGAGAATCGTGCGGCTTCTGCTCATTGGCTCGCTCGCGCTGCTCGCCCAGGCGGCTCTCGCCCAGGACTACGGAAGACCGGGGCTCTACGCCTCGCTGAACGGCGTCTATGGCATCGAGACCTTCGACCACGTGCCGGACTCGCTGGTCGACAACGCGTGGGGCGTGTCGGGTCGCATCGGCTATCGCATGTCGCCGCACCTCGCCGTGGAGGCACAGTACGAGTATTCCGGCGACTTCCTCGACGGGGGCGCGGACTTCAATCAGAACCTCCTGTCGGCGAACGGGAAATTCTACTTCCTCGCCGACCAGATCCAGCCCTATGCGCTCGCCGGCATCGGTGCCGATTGGGGGAATTTCAGCGGCGGAGGAAATGACCGGACCGGCTTCCTGTTCCGCGTGGGCGGCGGTGTCGACTGGTACTTCAACCAGAACTTCGGGCTGCTGCTCGAGGCGCTCTACAACAAGTCCACGGATGACGTCCTCGACGACGCCGACTACCTGAGCCTCGGTTGGGGGGTCTTCTACCGCTTCTAAGCCGGTCCCGGTTCCGAGGCGGGACCCCCGGTCAGAGCCCGAGCGCCAGCCCGTCGCGGCGCGGATCGACGCCGCCCGTCATCGCGCCGGTCTGCGGGTCGACGGCGATCACCTCGACGCCGGTCATGATCTCGTCGACCACGCTCATCTCGTGGCCGCGCTTGCGCAGCGCCGCGATCACGTCCTCGGGCACGTCCTTCTCGACCTCCAGAGTGTCGGGCCGCCACTGATGGTGGAAGCGCGGCGCGGAGACCGCCTCCTGCGCGTCCATGCCGAAGTCGAGATGGTCGAGCAGCGCGATCAACACGGAGCTGATGATGCGCGGCCCGCCGTTGCTGCCCGCGACGAAGCGCACGCGACCTTTCTCGAGCACGATCACGGGGGCCATGCTCGAGAGCGGGCGCTTGCCCGCCTCCACGCGGTTCGCGGCGTCGGCGAGGCTCGCGAGGCCCCACTGGTTGGCCTGGCCCGGACGCGTCACGAAGTCGTCCATCTCGTTGTTGAGCAGGATGCCGGTGCCGGGCACGGTCACCCAGGAGCCGAAGGGGCCGTTGATCGTCTGCGTGATCGCGACCGCGTTGCCCTGGGCGTCGACTACGGAGAGGTGGGCCGTGCCCGCGTCGTCCACCGCGAGCCCACCGCCCGCCACCGGGCTCGCGTGCTCCGCGTCGATGCGGGCGCGCAGCTTCTCTGCGTAGCGCTTGTCGACCAGCCGCTCGCTCGGAACTCTCACGAATGCGGGGTCGCCCAGATACTGGGCGCGATCGGCAAAGCCGAGCTTCAGCGCCTCGGCGATGGTGTGGATCGCCGCCGACGAGCCCGCGCCGAGCGACGCGAGGTCGAAGCCCTCGAGCACGTTCAGGGTCTCGAGCAGCGTGACGCCCCCCGAGGAGGGCAGCGGAAAGGCGACGATCTCGCGGCCACGATACGTGCCGCGCAGCGGCTCGCGCGCGAGCGCCTGATAGCGCGCGAGATCCTGCGTGGAGAGCGTGCCGCCGTTCGCGCGGGCGGCGGCGGCGATCTTCGCCGCGAGCTCGCCCTCGTAGAAGGCCCGCGGGCCGCGCTTCGCGAGCGTGCGCAGCGTCGCGGCGAGCTCGGTCTGGCGCACGCGCGTCCCCAGGCGCACGGGCTCGGGCGGGAGCTGGATGCGCGCGGTGTCGGGGAAGCGCGCGGGCAGCGGCGTGCGGCGCAGGAAGGAGAAGAAGCCGAGCGAGTAGGGTCCGGCCGGATAGCCGTCCTCGGCGAGCTGGATCGCGGGCTTCAGCGCCTGCGCGAACGAGACTCTCCCCGAGCCGTAGCGCTCGAGGGCGAGCGCGAAGCCCGCCACGAGGCCCGGGGTCCCCACCGCCCTCCCCCCGATGCGCGCCGCGTCCTCGGGCACGCCGGGCTGGGTGTAGTAATCGGGGCTGGCGTCGCCGGGCGCGGTCTCTCGCCCGTCGATGGCGACGGCCGTCCCGTCTGCGAGGCGGATCAGCACGAAGGCGCCGCCGCCGATCCCGGTGGACTGCGGCTGCGCGACGGAGAGTGCGAAGGCGGCCGTGATCGCGGCGTCGACGGCGTTGCCCCCGCGCTCGAGTACGGCGACGCCCGCGCGCGTCGCGTCGGGCTGGGGAGAGACCACGAGCCCGCGCGTCCCGCTGGCCGGCTCCGGGGCTGCAGCCCGAGCGGGCGCAGAGCCGATACCCAGTGCGAAGATGATTCCCGATGCAGCCCTGCCGAGACCCCGAGCCACGACTCCGATGCGCATGAAACCTGAAGCTATCAAAGCGCTCGCGCTCGCCGGCCTGCTCGCGTGCAGCGACGAGCGGCCCCCGGCCGCCCCCCTGGCGCCGCTCGGCGGCCAGCCGGTGCCCGAGGCCGCGAGCCCGCGACCCGTGGCCGTGCTCGAGGTCGCCGGCTACGGCGAGATCCGGATCGAGCTCCTCGCCGACGTGGCGCCGCGCTCCGTGGCGCAGTTCGAGCGGCTGGCTCGCGAGGATTTCTACGACGGCACGACCTTCCACCGCGTGATCCCGGGCTTCATGATCCAGGGCGGCGACCCGCTCTCGCGCGATCGCGATCCCCGCAACGACGGCAACGGCACCGCCGACAGCGCGCTGCCCGACGAGTTCAGCGCGATCGGCCACCGGCGCGGCGTCGTCGCGCTGGCGAACACGGGCAGGCCGGACTCCGCGAGCTCCCAGTTCTTCATCGTGCTGGCCGACCACCTCGATCTCGATGGCCACTACACGATCTTCGGGCGCGTCACCGCCGGCATGGACGTCGTCGATCGCATCGCCGCGGTGGAGCGCGACGTGTACGGCCGCTACGGGCCACGCGACCGACCGCGCGAGAACGTGGTGCTGCGCGACGTGCGCATCGAAGGGGCTGCGGCGGCCGCGGCTCCCGTGGACCCGGCCCCCGCACACGGCTAACTTGCCCCGCCTTCTGGCCCGGTAGCTCAGTTGGTAGAGCACCGCACTGAAAATGCGGGTGTCGCCAGTTCGACTCTGGCCTGGGCCACCACCAACCCCGCGAGACCACTCAAGTTGTCAATCTCGCGTTGCCACGTCGGAACCGCGGTGAGGGGAGACTGAGGCGAATCGCAAGCTCGCGCTACCAGGTCCGCGGGCACTTCTCCGGTCTCGAGTTTGTCGCACAAGCCGCAGTCTTTGGTCGGCGTCGGTCGTCGAAGGACACGCGCAGCGCGAGGTCAGAGCTCGCCCACCGCTATACTGCGACTTCAACCGGGACAGGACGATGAGCTCGCCCGCGACCGCCTCCGGCTCCTGCCTTTGCGGTGCGGTGCGCTTCACGGTGACGCTCCCGACCGCATACTGCGCGCACTGCCACTGCTCGATGTGCCAGCGCAATCACGGCGCCGCGTACGTCACCTGGTTTGGCGTACGGCGCGACCGCCTCGTTCTCGAAGCAGGGGCTGGTGCGCTCACCCGCTACGCGTCATCGGAGCACGGGACTCGCTCGTTCTGCTCGCGCTGCGGCTCTTCACTGTTCTGCGATCACGCGGATCAACCGGATCGAGTGAACGTAGTGCTCGCTGCGATGCATGCTCCGATCGATCGAGAGCCGCAGCTCCACGCGTTCTTCGACTCTCGCGCGCCCTGGATCGCAATCGCCGACGATCTGCCGCGCCTCGGCGGGAAGACGGGCTTCGAGCCGCTGCCAGGCGGACGAAGCCGCGCGCCGTTCGAGTCGATATGAGCGACGCCTGCTGCGAGGAGTCCGGGCGGGGTGCTGCGGTTCTGGCCGCGCGGCACCGCGGTGTGTTGTGGACGGTTCTCGCGATCAACCTCGGGCTCTTCGCCATCGAAGTCGTTGCAGGAGCACGCGCGGGGTCGAGTGCGCTCCTGGGCGACTCACTCGACATGCTCGGTGACTCACTCGTCTACGCAGCGAGCCTCTACGTCGTGGGCCGCGGCGCCCAGGCCGAGTCCCGGGTCGCGCTCGGCAAGGGACTTCTCATGGGCGCGCTTGCGGTGAGTGTGATCGTCGATGCCGCGACGCGATTCGCGAACCAAGCTGCCCCCTCGAGTGCAGTCATCGGAGTCGTGGGCGCGATCGCTCTCATAGGGAATGCCACGTGCTTTGCCCTTCTGTTCAGGCACCGCGCCGACAATCTGAACTTCCGCTCAACCTGGCTCTGCTCACGCAACGACCTCATCGCGAATGTGGCCGTCCTTGCATCAGCAGCCCTCGTTGCCGCGACGGCAAGCCCGTGGCCTGACGCGGTCGTGGGATCCGGGCTCGCGACGCTCTGGCTTCGCACTTCGTGGCGAGTTCTCGGCGAGGCGCGTTTCGGGGATCGCACGCCGTCAGTCGTCGCTCGTCCCGCTAGCCCGCCCCAGTGACGCTGGGCGAGGCGGAGGTGCAGCTCGTTCGTGGCCTCGTGCCGCTCGCGGCGTTCGCTTTCGGACTCTTCCTCGAGGGGATCGCGCCACATGCGGCGCTCCGACCGGCGTGGCGAGCGAATCTGGGCCTCGGGCTTCTCAATGCGGTGTTGATGGCGGCCGTCTGCGGTGCCTGCGGTTGGACAGTCGCCGCGTGGGCGCAGGCCTCGAGGGTCGGTTTCCTGAACGGCTTCACTTCGCCGCTCGGCGCCTCGATTGCGGTGACGGTCGGGGGGCTCGACCTCTTGTCCTACGCTTGGCACCGCGCGAATCACGAGGTCGGCTTTCTTTGGCGCTTTCACCGCGTTCACCATGCGGATGCGAACTACCACGTATCGACAGCCCTTCGCTTCCACCCGGGCGAACTCCTGCTCGCGTTGCCCGTCCGACTCGGGGCGATCGTTCTACTGGGTGCGCCGCCCGTCGCCGTTGTCACCTTCGAAGTGATTTACGGCATCGCGAACGTGCTGGAACACGGAAATTTCAACCTCCCGCAGCTCGCCGAGAGAGTTCTCGGCCGCGCCCTCGTGACCCCGGCGCTCCATCGAAGACACCACTCGACTGAGCGCCACGAGCGCGACTCGAACTTCGGCACGATTCTCTGTATCTGGGATCGGCTCGCGCAGACGCTCTGCCCCAGCTCTTCGGATGCCGTCTTCCCGACGGGCCTTCCAGGGCGCCTGGGCATGGGCGCGCGGTCGCTGGTCGCAATGTTGCTCGCCCCGATCCGCCCGACTGCGAACCAAGCCTAGGCTCGCATCGCCCGGCGGGCCTCCGAGAGTCGGCTTGCGAGCTCCCGCCGCTCGCACGCCTTGCGCTCCTGCTCCAGGCCGGCGCAGAGTTCTCGGAGCTCGGCGTACACCGTCGCCCTGCCGCCCAGTACCCTTCCGATGCGAGGACTCACCGGGCAACGAAGGTCTGGCGCGTGCCGTTCACGTCGAGGGTGTAGGTCGTCCCGGCCGTGAAGTCGCCGCCCAGGCCGACCGCCGTCTGCTTCTCGCCGTAGATCATGGTGCAGGCGACGGCGTCGCTCGCCGGCCTCGTGTTGAAGAGGTCGACGAAGACCGTCGCCTGCTCGCGACGCACCTCGAAGCGAGCGAAGCGCGCGCAGCCGTCGGGCAGCGCCGACGTGACGTCGGCAAAGTATTGGGGCGGATGCGACTCGGCGACGCGGAGCTCGACGTGCACGATCGGCGCGCGCACCTCGACCCGAGCGCCCGCCGCGGGGGGAGCCTCGGCGAGGTTGGCGCATGCCGCGAGGACGAGGGAAGCGATGAGAAGCCAGCGGGCGACCGAGCGAGGCGGCATGCATCGAGAGTAGAGTCTTTCCTCGCGACGGAGGTCCACCGTGCGCCTTGGACAGCGGGCGCTCCTAGCGCTCCCCCTCGTCCTGCTGCTCTCCGGCTGCACGGCGACCGTCGTGCAGCAAGCTGCCCCAAGGAGCTTCCACGGATTGCCAGAAGGACTGGCCCGGCGCTTGGCTCCCAGTCGAGGACTCGTTGGAATCTCGACGGCGAGGTCGGGATTCTCGTCGACGAGACGTGCCAGGCGCTCTGGCTGGATCGCGAAGACGACCCACGCGACGTGACGGTTCGGCCGCAGTTCCTCGGAGCCGAGGTGGTGCTCTTCTCGCGCTCGGAGGTCGCGACGCTGATGGAGTGGGGGCCGAGCGACGGAGAGGAGATTCCGGACGGGTCGTGGTTCCCGCTGGCGTGGAAGCGCAGCGCCGACGTGATCACCTGGGCAGTGCCCGACTCGCGCCGCGCGGCGACGCTCGTCGTCCAAGGCGCGTACGGGGGCAAGGTGAGCTGGGCTTTCGACGGGGGGATCGTCGTGCTGAACAGCGCCGCCGAGGAGCTCCTCGGGCTTCTCGCTCAGGACGCGTTCTGGCAGGGACCGATCTTGAGGCTCCGCCGTGTCGGCGACGACCGCCGAGACCTGGACAAGGCAATGCGCGGGGCCAAGCGCTCCGAGGAGCGAAAGGCGAAGGACGCAACGCAGGTTGGACCCTGATAACCCGTACGCGCCGCCGTCCGCGGGTCTCGCGCGGCCGCCAGCGCCACCGAGCGAGGACGAGCTCGCCAGCACCGGCCAGCGCCTCGTGAACCTCCTGATCGACTTCCTCGCGATCGGAGTCTTCGGCTTCGCGATGGGCGGGCTCTCGGTCGCGTGGGATCCCGACCCCGAGCCGCGCAGCTTCCTCGAGAATCAGGCCTTCGGGATCCTCCTGAACCTCGTCTACTACACGGGCTTCGAGGGCCTGCTCGGGCGCACACCGGGCAAGCTGCTGACGGGCACGCGCGTGGTCGCGAGCAGCGGGGCCCAGCCGTCCGCGACCCAGAATCCTCGGGCGCAGCCTCGCGCGCATGGTGCCCTTCGAGCCCTTCTCGTTCCTCGGGGGCCAGGGCCACCCGGTGGGGTGGCACGACGCGTGGTCGAAGACGCGGGTGGTGCGAGTCCGGGACTGACGCCTCAGACGCGCGCGATCACTTCGCCGTGGAGCAGAGCGAAGAACGCGTCGGGCTGCTCGGCCCAGCGCCGGAAGGCGCGCGCGATCGCGCCGAGCTCGTCGCGGGCCCGCGAGGCCGTAGGCGACCGCCTGCTCAGCGAAGGAGGAGAGCTCGCAGCGATCCGCCCAGAGGTCGCCCCACCACGCGCAGGTCGCCGGGTCGGCGAAGGTCCAGGTGGAGCTCGTCGCGCTCACCCGCGAGAAGCCGGCCGCGAGGGCCCAGCCCTTGAGGAAGCGCCCGGCGTCGGGCTCGGCGCGGTTCTGGCGCGCCACGGCGCGGTAGAGCTCGAGCCAGCGCGTGAGCAGCGGATCGAGCGGCGCCCAGGAGAAGCAGGAGTAGTCGCTGTCGCGCACCGCGACCAGGCCGCCCGGCCGGGCGACGCGGCGCATCTCGCGCAGCGCGGCCACCGGGTCCGAGAGGTGCTGGAGCACCTGATGGGCGTGCACCACGTCGAAGGAGGCGTCCGCGAAGCCCAGGCGATAGACGTCCCCGGCCTGGAAAGCCGACCGGGACGCCGGCGCTCGCCGCGTGCTGCTTCGCCTGGGCGAGGACATCCTCGGCGCGGTCGATGGCGGTCGTGCTCCCGGGCGCCACGCGGCGGGCGAGGTCGACCGTCAGCGTGCCCGGGCCGCAGCCGACGTCGAGCAGCGCCTGGCCGGGCCGCAGCTGCCCCAACAAGTAGGCCGCGGAGTTCTCCGCGGTGCGCGCGGTGTGGCTGCGCAGCACGGATTCGTGGTGGCCGTGGGTGTAGACGTCGCGGCTCATGCGGGGACTCTCTCGAAGCCGCCGCCGCGCCGCCAGCGACGTTGACGGCGGCGTCAACGACGCACACGCCGCGCGGAGCGCGTCGCGCGAGCTCCTACTTGACGCAGATGCGGAAGCGCAGGTTGAAGCTCGGGTCCGGCGAGCCCGAGTCGATGGCAAAGGTGCCCTTGGGATTCACGCGCAGGTTGGTGACGGACGCGTCGCAGCCGCCCGCGCCGGCAGTCGGCGCATAGGTCCAGGTGGTCCCGCCGTCGCTCGAGAACTCGACGTCGTCGGTGGTCGAGGAGAGCGAGGTGAAGGTGTAGGTGAGCGCGCTCGAGGTCGCGCCGTCGGTGAACGCCACCGGTCCGGAGCCGCTCGCGCCGATGTCCACGACGCGCAGCGAGGTGTTGGTGGGGATCGGGTCCGAGACGCGCACGGAGTTCGCGTCGGCGGCGCCGCCCGAGTTGCTCACCGTGACGCCGTACTCGACGATCGCGCCCGGGATGCGCTTCTGGGAGCCGGCGGGCGTGCAGGTCGCGGAGTTGCCCGGCGTCGTGCAGTTCGCGGGGTCCGTGATCGCGGCCGAGGTCTTGACCACGGTGTAGGACGGGAGCCCGTTCACGAGCACGAACGCGGAGAACTCCGACGTGCTGCCCGAGAGGCGCGCGGTCGCCGTGAGGCGGCTCCCGATCGACACACCGCCCGGCGTGGCGACGGTGAAGGAGAAGCGGTTGGTGTTGTCGCTGCCCTGCACCACGCCGTTGATCGCGCCGGGGCCGTAGCTGCTGGTCGTCGCGTCGGCGTCGGCGCCCGAGCCCTCGGTCGCGGTGAGCACGTAGGTCTGGCCCTCGCCGAAGCCGCTCGGATCGGCGGCGGCCAGGAAGAACTCGATCAGCGAGCCGGGCCGCGCCCAGCCCGTGAGCGTGAGGTTGCCGCCGCTGATCGAGGCGGTCTGGATCACCGGGAAGTTGAGCAGGTTGTTGGGGCCCGCGTCCGTGTCGCCGGAGTCGTTCAGGGTGACGCCCTGCGGCGGCATGTAGGTGTTGGGGTCCACGCCGCGCGGATCGAGGTCGATGCCGAGGCCGGTGGAGACGCCGTTCGCGAAGATGCGATTCTGCGTGATCACGATGCCGGTCGCGCTCTCGACGATCACGCCGGGGCCGCCGCTCGCGGTCACCACGTTGTTCGAGAACGTGATCGAGGTGCCCGCCGCCAGGCTGTAGAAGGCGACGTTCAACGCCTCGGTGCTGGGCACACCCGCGCTGTCGTAGCCGTTGGTGGTGAGCGTGTTCTCGGTGACGGTGCCGGTCACCGCGCCCGCGCCGAAGCCGAACTCGAGGCCGCCGCCGCGCTGGTTCTTCGAGAGGTTGTAGCGGACGGTGATGTTGGCGGCGGTGTTGATGAAGAGAATGCCGTCGAAGGTGTTGGTCTGGCCGCCGCCCGGCGCGCCGGTGAGCGAGTCGACCTCGTTGTACTCGACGACGGCGTTCGCGCCGGCGGCGTCGCCGCGGATGCCGCTGTTGTTCACGCGCACGTAGTTGTGCGAGATCAGGATGCCGGTGCCCGCTCCGGCCGTGACGCCGTAGGCCGCGCTGTACGTCGTGCCGACGGTGCCGTCGGCGCGCACGCCGACGAGGCTGTCCCGCACCTCGGAGTTGTTTCCGGCGACGCTGACGCTGCCGTTCTCGAACGCGATCCCGCGCACGACGACGGTCGGCAGCGGTCGCAGCCAGCTGCGTGGCGGCGGCGTTGATCACGACCTCGGGTCGGTCGAAGCGCGGGAGCGCGATGCCGCTCGTGCCCACCGTCCCGCCGGTGCCCACCTGGCCGGGATTGGTCTCGGCGCCGCCGGCGCTGGCGCGCACGTTGGCGGTCTGGGTGCGGCCGTCGAGGCTCGTGCTGGTTCCGGTGATCGTCGGGAGCGCACTCGCGAGCGTGATGCGCGCCGCCCCCGCGTTCGCGCCAACGGTCTGGAGCTGGTTCGCGTAGCCCGCGTTCTGGCCCGGGTTCGCGATGCCGTTCGGGATCATGAAGATCGAGGTCTCGCGCCCGGCGGTCTGGCCCACCTGGGCGAGCGAGCCCTCGCCGGTGATCGTGTTCGCGTTCGTGACGAACTGGCGCAGCGAGCCCTGCCCGGTGTCGTTCGTGTTCACGATCGTGTCGAAGTTGAAGCCGAAGTCGAAGCCGCTGACCGTGGTGCCGCCGCCGTTCACGAGCACCGCGACGGCGGTGATCGACTCGGCCGTGGTCGTGGCGGTGGTGAGGGCTGCCAGCGTCGTCGAGCCATTGGCGGCGTCGATCAATGCCGGGTTCTCGCCGCCCACGCGGTCCGTCACCGCTACCGCCGCGCCCGTCGTGCCCGTGGTCCGGAAGGTCTGAACAGGGAGACACGTTCCGGCGGCGCATCCGCCGGTGCGCGTGGAGGCGATCGTCCGGTTCGCCACGCGGATTGTGTAGTTGGCGATGTTCAGCGGCCCGAACGTATAGACGCCGGACGCGTTGGTGGTCGTGAACGAGACGAAGGTGCCGGCTGCGTTGTAGAGCTCGACGCGCACGTTCGGGACAGCGGTGCCGCCCGAGGCCGCGAGCGTGCGGCCGGCGCCGCCGCCGTAGTTGCGGTCCTCGAAGACGGTGCCGCTCAGGTTCGCCGCGCCTGCGGCGCTCGCGAGCAGGCACACCGCGAGCGCGCAGCCAAGCAGCCGCTGGAAAACGGCCGAGGCGCTCCCGCCCCGTCCCGCGAGCTCGGGCTCTTGATCCGCGTGCATTCCCCGGTCTTTGCGTCCGAACTGCACGCGAACTAGAGGCCCGTTCGCCGGGCTAGGCGGGGGCCTTTCGCAGCGGCCGCCAGGCTCCTCCCGCGCTCCACTGGGCGAAGCCCCAGCGCAGCCAGCCGACCAAGGCGAGCGCCAGCCAGAGCGCCCAGGCGAGCATCGCGAGGCGATACCACCAGATCGAGAGCGAGAGCATCCAGGGCGTCGGGAGAAGCGCGTCGGCGCGGTCCTGATACCAGCGCAAGAGCGTTGCATCCGAGTCGTTGCCGCCGATGCGCATGGTCGGCGAGCCCAAGAGCCCCGTCTGGATCGCCACCACGAGGCCCACGCCCGCAGCCAAGGTGAGGCCCACCAGGGCGAGCTGGAGCATGTCGAAGGCGACGCGGTGCGTGCCGGCGAGCGGCTCGGCGTAGCGCCCGCGCACACCGAGGGCGAGGAGCCAGACCACCACCAGCGCGCTCGCCGGAAGGGGCGCCTGGGTGAGCCCCACGCCGAGCAGGAGCCAGTGCCAGGCGCGGAGCGGCGTGAGCCCGAGGCGCGCGAGCGCGAGAGCGAGGCCCGCGATCACCGCGAGCGTGGGCCAGAAGAGGACACTCGGCCCGAGGCGCGGGCCGCCCACGAAGAGCACCCAGCGCCGCTCGGGCACGGCAACCTGGACCGACGCGTTCACCGAGGGAGCGCCCAGATCGACGGCGCTGCCGCGCACGAGGGCGCCGAGCTCCCGGGGCTCGCGCCAGTCGAGGGCGACGCGGCGCACGCCTGGCGCGAGCGTGAGCGGCACGCGTCGGCCCTCCTGGCGCAGCGGCTGCACCGCGTCGTTCACGCGCAGCTGCGTGAGCTCCGCGCCCTCCGGCAGCGTGATGGCGTGCTGTCCGCCCTGAGAGCTGCGCAGCGTGAGCTCGAGCGTGGCGTCGGCGGCGCGCAGGCCCGGGCGCAGCGTGAGCTCGCTCCGGTCGATCGTGAGGGTGGGCGCCTTCTCGCCGGCCGGCCGGTCGATGGCGAGGGTCACGCGCTCCCCGGGCCAGGGGCGCCAAGTGCGCGCGCGCGCGCCTGCCGACACCTCGTCCACCGGCGGAATGCCTTCGGCCTCGAGGTGCCAGAGCGGGCCCAAGGCGACGCGCCACTCCTCGGTCCACGATGCATCCTTGGGAGCGACGAGCTGGATGCGCTCGGCGGTGGCGAGCGTCGAGGCGAAGCTCGACTCCGGCTCGCCGGCGCCGAGCGTCACCAGCGCGCGCCCCTGCGCGACGCGCACGTTCGGCGTCGTCACCGCCTCGCCCGGGAGGAGCGGAAGCTCGATCACGATCGTGCCCTCGGTCGGAGCCAGACGCCGCACGCGCGTCTCGACTCCCCAGGTGAGGCCGAGCGAGAGGGTGCGCACGACCTCCACGAAGGGCGGGATCTCGGTGGGCTCGAGTGCGCCCTCGCCCGCCTGGCTCTCGCGCGGCGCGAGGCGCACCAGCTGGAGCGCGGCGCCGATCGCTCCGGAGGGATCGATGCCGACGACCGTCCAACCGTCGGCGCTCGCGAGCTCCACGCGCCGGGCGATGAGCGGAAACGGAAGCGACACGCTCGCTCGCGGCGGCAGCGCGCCGCTGAGCAGCACCTCGTGACGGCCGCGCGCGACCCGCAGCCAGAGCGTCCCTTGCTCGTCGCGCAGCAGCGCAGAGGCCGGCGCGCCGTCGAGCACAACGCTGCTGGCGCGGAAGGCGGCGTCGTCGGCGCCGCCGGGCAGCGGAACCGCGGTCTCTGCTGCCGCATCGAGCGCGAGCCGCAGGTCGAGGCGGGCGGGACCGATCGAGAGGGCGGCGCGCGAGAGTGCGGCGCAGCTCGGCTGACACTCGGCTGGCTCGAGCAGCTGGCTGCGCAGCGCGTCCAGGAGCTCGGGCGTCGGGAAGTCTGCGCGCGCCGGCGCACCCACGAGGATCGCAGCGAGCGCCGCGGCTACCGCCGGAACGCCGCCAGCGGCGGAGGGCGTCGCGCCACGTCCGCGCAGGCGCAGCCAGACGAAGGCGAGCGCTGCGATCAGGCCGACGCGCACGAAGGCGAGCACGGCGTTCGCGCTGGGCGGGATCAGCCAGAGGCCGAGCTCCTGATCGCGCCCCACCGGGCCACTCCAGGCGAGCGAGACGCGCTCCCACGTCCATTGGGGCCGGCCAGGCCCGGTCGGCACCGAAGCGTTCGGGTCCGGCGCGTAGCTCGGCTGATTCATCGCGGCCTCCCGCGCGGCCATCGGGAACGCCCGCGCGCGCTTGTTCGCGGTGACGATCTCCTGCGGGGCGAGCGCGGGCGCGGCCGCCGGCACTGCGAGGTCCGCTTGCGTCGCGCCCTGGGTGAACAGGCCCGCCTCGGCGGCGAAGCCAGGGCTCGGTCGCTCGAGCGCCGGGAAGAGCCCGGCGCGGATCTGCGCGACGGCGAAGGGAACCGCGATCGCAACCAGGGTGAGCACCGCGGCGAGCTGGAAGCCCTGCACGGCGCGCGCGATCCAGCCCGCGCGAGGCGCGACCCGCCGCAGCGCCTCGGCCGCCGCGAGCGCGACCCAGACCAGGCGCGGCGCGCCGGGCTCGGTGTAGGAGAGCGCGAGGGCAGCGAGCGCGAGAGCGGCCGGCCGCACGCCCGCGAGCCGCCAGAGCGCGACCGACACGATCATCACCAGGAAGACGTCGAGAAGATTCCAGCTCGAGATCCACGTGGGGCTCGCCGTGTCGACGCCGGTGGCGTGGAAGAGGCGGTAGCCCGGCGGCAGCTCGAGCTCGCCGGCGAGCGAGTCGACGTCGGCCTCCCAGCCGACCGCCGGCATGCGCCGGACGCCCTGCTCGACGCGGGAGTCCGCTTCGATCGCCACCTCGCCGAGAGGAACCTCGACCCCGAGACCCGCTCCGGCGCGCTTCGTGATCGGCTGATCGGCTCCCGCCACCGCCGCGCGGCCGAGCGCCGTGCGCGCGCCCATCTCGAGGCGCATCGACTCGCGCAGCGTGCCTTGCAGCGAGTCGAGCACGGTGGCGCCGCCGCCATCGAAGTCGAGGTACCAGGTGCGCGAGAGCGCGATGCGATCGGCGGCTCCGCCCTCGATGCCGCGGCTCTTCTCCACCAGGCGCAGCGCCGCCCCGCTCTCCATCCGGTAAGCGGCGAGCCCGCGCCACTCCGGCGGCATCTCGGTCTGGGTCGGATCGATGGGCGGTGCGCCTTCGACGTCCACCCGTCGCAGCGCAGGCGCCGGCGCGACCGACCAGATCTCGATCGGATCCCAGCCGCGCGCGCTTGGCTGCTTCGGCGGCGCGAACGAGTCGCCGCGACCCGCGAGCCGCGCGTCGAGCACGACGCGCCACTCGCCGGGCCGGAGCTGCGCGCGCAGTCGGCCGTCTGGGTCGAGGCGCACGGGCAGGCCGCCCGAGAGCGCCACCGGCACGAAGTGCTCGGGTAGCGCCACGCCCAGCTTCTCCTCGCGCGCCTCGCCCGAGACGCGCAGCGTGATCACGCTCTCGAGACGAATCGGGACGCCGTCGACGAGGCGCCGGTGCACGTCCACGTCCACGCGGTTCTCGCTGCGCGCTCGGGCCGGCGCGGCGCCGGCGTCGCGCAGCCAGAGTCGGCCGCTCGCGTCGCGGCGTGGAAAGGGCACGTCCTTGCCGTCGAGCGCGAGCGCGACGAGGCCGGTCTCGGCCGGCACCGCGAGCGCCGGCGGCAGCGCGCGCCAGTGGAAGCTGCCGCTGATCCGGTGGCTGCCGCGCGGCAGCCGCAGCGTCGGCGTTCCCTCGCCGTCGCTCACCGGCGCCGCCGCGCCGCCCACGCGCACGTCGTCGGGCCAGCCGCCCTCGCCTTCCCCACTCCCGCCGGGCAGAGCGAACGAGCTGTCGGCCGCCACGAACACGTCCTGCTCGAAGCTCCCGCCCGTCGCGTCGAGCCGGAGCGCGAGCCGTCCCGGCCACACGCACACGTGCTCGTCCGCGTCGGGAAGAAAGGGGCAGGTCTCGCTCTCGTGGCCCCGCAACACCCAATCGATCCACGGGCGAAGCGGCTCCGGCACGTCCTCCCGAGCGAGCGGCTCGGCTCGGAGCGGGCCCGCGGCGGTCGCGAGGACGAGCGCGAGCGTGAGCCAACGGCGTTTCATCGGACCCCCAAGCGACCGCCGAGAGCGGTCGCGTGCCCACTCTACTCGTGAGAACCGCGCGCAGTCATGAGAGGTCGGGAGTCCGTGTAAATGCTCCGTAACTCCTGCCGGGCGCGTGCGATCTCCAGGGCGGGGAGCAGACCGGAGCGCTCCAGCGCGCGGAGCGTCCCATCGCGCCGAGCGGCGACACGCCGCGAGACATCGCTGCCGCGCCTGAGCGATGGATAGCTTCGCAGCGGATCGGGCAGGACGGCGGAGAGCGCCACGCACTCCGCGAGCTCGAGCTCGCGGGGCTCGCGCCCGAAGTAGGCGCGCGCAGCGGGGCCGATTCCGTAGATCCCGGGCCCGAGCTCGGCCACGTTCCAGTACCAGGTGAGCTGGCGCCCCTTGGAGACGAAGCGGTCGAGCAGGAGCGCGGTCGCGAGCTCGCGCGCCTTGCGCACGAAGGAGCGCTCGCGCCCGAGGAAGAGGTTCTTCGCGAGCTGCTGGGTGATCGTGCTGCCGCTCCAGCCGAGCGCGCGCTCGCGCCAGGCCCGCGCGAGCGCGGAGGCGATCGAGCGGCGATCCACGCCGGGGTGCCGGTAGAAGCGCACGTCCTCGGCGGCGACCACGGCGGCACGGCAAGCCGGCGAGATCTCGGCGTCGGGGGTCCAGCCCGGCGCGCTCGGCCCAACAACTCGCTCGAAGCGCGTGCCGTCGGGCGCGTAGGCGAGCGTTGCGATGGCCCCGCTGCGCAGCGCGAGCGCGAGCGGCAGGTGCCACGCGACGAAGCCCGCCGCTCCGAGCGCGACCGCCGCGAGCAGTCGCGTTGTGGCGGCCCTGGGCCCATGGGACAATGCCGGCATTCCTGGCGAGAGCCACAGCCTATCTCGGGTCGGAGGTGCGCGCTGAGCTCCTCGCGCGCGCGGGGGTGGGTCGTCTTCGCGTTGGTCGCGGCGGCCTGCCAGCCCTCGCGCCCTCCCTGCAGCGCTCGCCTCTCCAGCGAGCTCTGCGAAGACATCGGCCAGCTGCTGCTCGTCGGCTTCGGCGGCGTGCGGCCGACGCCCGACGGGCGGCGCGTCGCGTGGCGCGACCCGCACGGGCTGCGCTTCGCTTCGCGTTCCGACGTGGCCCAGGACATCGGCGAGCTCGGCGCGGGAGGCGTGCTCCTCTTCCGACGCAACGTCGCGAGCCCAGCGCAGCTTGCTCGCCTGATCGCGGACCTGCAGTCCCTCTCGGCACGCGAGCGCGCGCGCCGTGGGCTCTCGCCCGCTCCCCTCCTCGTCGCCATCGATCAGGAAGGGGGACGCGTGGACCGCTTGCCCGCTCGCCTCGGGTTCGCGCCCGATACTCCTTCGGCGCGAGAGCTCGGGGAGGTGGTGGATCTGGAGCTCGCCCGCCGATCACCCGTTCCGCGGTCGACGCAACGTCGCAGGAGCTCCACCAGCTGGGCGTCAACCTGAATCTGGCGCCCTGCGTGGACGTGGACGTGAATCCAGACAGCCCGGCGCTGGGCGAGCTGGGTCGCAGCTTCTCGCCCGATCCCGAGATCGTCGCCGAGCTCGCCTGGGAGTCCATCCGAGCCTTGCATGCGAACGGCGTGCTGGCGACGTTGAAGCACTTCCCTGGACAAGGCAGCGCCCGCTCCGATCCGCACGCCGGCAGGGTCGACGTCACCCAGAGCTATCAGGCGGAGCGGGAGCTCTTGCCCTACCGCCGGCTGCTCGCGCGGGTGGCGCCGGACGTGATCCTGGTGGGCCACATCGTGAACGGCGGCATCGATCGCAGCCCGTGCAAGCCGGGCGCGGCCGACGACCCCGACACCTGGTGCCCGGCCTCCCTCTCGCGCGCCACCGTCAGCGGGCTGCTGCGCCACGAGCTCGGCTTCCAGGGGGTGGTCGCCGCCGACGACCTGGCGATGGGCGCGATCGCGCGCGAGTACCCGCTCGACGTGGCCCTCGAGCGCGCGCTCGACGCAGGCGTCGACCTCTTCATCCTGGGAAACGACACTGAGCACGCCACGCCGCGGGTGCTGGACACCCTCGTCAGCTTGGTCGAGGAGCGGCGAGTGAGCGAGGCGCGCATTCGCGAGTCGGCTCGGCGCCTCGCGGCGCTGAAAGAGCGTCTCGCGGCCGGGGCGAGCGCGTTGCAGGCGGGGGCCGTTGGGTCCACGCTCCCGGACTGAAGGAGAAGGCATGTACGAGGACATTCGAGTCGAGAACCGCGGCTCCGCGAGCTGGATCGCCATCAACCGCCCCGCCGCCATGAACGCGGTGCGCCCCAAGACCTACGTGGAGCTGAGCCACGCCTTCGAGGACGCCGACGCCGACCGGGCCACGCGCTTCATCGTGCTGACCGGCGAGGGGCGCGGCTTCTGCGCAGGCGACGACTTCAACGAGATCTTCCTCTCGAAGGATCAACACCCGTCCCAACGCAGCGACGCGACGCTCGCGCGCTACCGCTCGCGGCTCGGTGCAGCCACGCCCGTGGTGAGCGCGATCCTCGGCTGCACGAAGCCCACCATCGCCGCGATCAACGGCGCCGCCGTCGGCATGGGCATGGACCTCGCGCTGCTCTGCGACATGCGCATCGCCTCGGCGCGCGCGAAGCTCGGCTCCTACTTCGTGCGCCGCGGCGTGATCGGCAGCATCGGCGGCACCTACCTCCTGCCGCGCATCGTGGGCCTCTCGCGCGCCCTCGAGCTCCTGCTCTCGGGGGAGCTGATCGACGCGGCCGAGGCCGAGCGGCTGGGCATCGTGTCGCGCGTGGTGCCGGAGGGCGAGCTGCAGGCCGCGGTCGACGCGCTGGTCGAGAAGCTCTCCTGGGGGGCGCCGCTCGCTCAGCGCGCGATCAAGCGCGTGGTGCAGAGAGGCCTCACCCTCGATCCCAGCGCGCTCGAGGAGTACGGGCGCATGCTCTCCGACGAGCTTTGGCGCACCGAGGATCACCGCGAGGGCGTCCAGTCCCACGTCGAGAAGCGCAAGCCCGTGTTCAAGGAGCGCTGAGCGATCAGCGCGCGGGGCGCGGGTCGATCGGCGTGAGCGTGCCCAGGCGGGTCTCGATCGCCTCGGCGGCATCGAGACAGAGATCCTCCCGGAAGCGGTCGCCGATCACCTGCACGCCGAGCGGGAGGCCGTTCGCTTGGCCGGTGGGCACGCACACCACCGGCAGGCCCAACAAGTTCATGGGCGTCACGAAGCGGATGATCTCGAGCGTGCGCGCCGTACTGCCCGGCCCCGCCACGTCGAAGCCGTGAGGGAACGGGGGCTGGCACCAGGTCGGCCCCACGATCAGGGGCCAGTCCGCGAAGTGCTCGGACCAGGCCCGCGCGATCTCGTGGCGCCGCACCAGGTTCGCCACGCTGGCCTCGAAGTCGGCCGGCGGATACAGCGCGACGAAGTCGTCCCAGAAGCCCAGCGCCACCTCGGACATCACGCTCGCGAGCTGCGCGCGGATCGTGCTGAACTCCCAGGCGAGCCAGCGCCCCCACACCTGGATGGCCTCCTCCACGCGCGGGAGCTCCCGCTCCGCCACCTCGTAGCCCGCATCGGCCAGCGCGCGGCCGGCCGCGCGCACGCCCTCGCGGATCTCGGGGGCGGTCGAGCCGCCCGGCGGCGCCGGGACCAGCGCCACGCGGATCGGCGTGCGCGGCGCGGGGCTGCGCAGGGGCCCCGGGAAGGAGAGCGGGTCGCGCGGATGCGGTCCAGCCAGCACGCCGAGCGCCGCTCGCAGATCCTCCACGCGCCGCGCCATCGGCCCGTCCACGGCCATCAGCTGCCCCACGAGCGGGCCGCTGCGCGGCTCGAGGCTCGTCGCCTGGGGCAGGCGCCCGAAGCTCGGCTTGAGCGACGCGATGCCGCAGCAGAAGGCGGGATTGCGCAGCGAGCCGCCGATGTCGTTGCCGAGCCCGATCGGACTCATGCCCGTGGCGAGCGCCGCCGCCTCGCCGCCGCTCGACCCGCCCGCGGTGCGACCGAGGTCCCAGGGGTTGCGCGTGAGGCCGTAGAGCGCGCTGTCGCTGTGCACGCGCAGGCCCATGTCGGGCATGTTGGTGCGCGCGATCGGGATCGCCCCCGCCGCCTTCATGCGCTCCACGATCGGGTGGTCGAGGCTCGGCAGCGCTTCCTTCAGCGCGGGCACGCCGTTCGTGGTGGGCGAGCCCAACAAATCGATGTTCGCCTTCACGCTGAACGGGACGCCGTGCAAGGCCCCCAGCCGCTCGCCCCGCGCGACCGCGGCATCGGCCGCGCGCGCGCCGGCGAGCGCCGAGTCCGCGAGCACGACGGGCATCGCGTTCACCGCGGCGTTGACCGCGTCGATGCGCTCGAGGTGCGCCTCCACGACAGCGCGAGAGGTCACCTCCCGGCTCGCGATCCTGCGCGCCAGCTCGCTCGCCGACTCCCGCCAAAGCTCCTTCGCCATGAGACCTCCCGCTCGGGCATACTACCGCCGGCCGGGAGGAGTCATGCAGGGCTTGCGACTGGATTCCGAAGAGCGGCGCGCCCTCGACCGAGACGGGTTCCTGGTGCGCCGCGACGTGTTCGAGCCCCGCGAGGTCGCCGACATGGCGGCGGCCTGCGAGGTGCTGATCGAGCGCCTGCTCGAGGAGAAGCGCCGCACCAAGTGGGCGGCCGGAGCCTACGTGTTCGAGATCCAGCGGCGCCTGCAGACGGCGGTCAAGTGGGAGAAGGACCACCCGGACGTCGTGCAGGGCATCGAGCCCTTCGCGCATCTCTCGGAGCCGTTGCGGCACTGGGCCCACGACCCGCGCTTCCTCGAGCCGATGCGCGACCTGGTGGGAGCGGACGAGGTCTCGCTCTTCACCGAGAAGCTGAACGTGAAGCGCGCGCGCCAAGGCGGCCCGATCGTGCTGCACCAGGACCACCCTTATTGGGTGGGCGTCGCCGAGGAGCCCGCGCGCGTGGGCACGGCGCTGCTCTTCCTCGACGACTCCACCGTCGCCAACGGTTGCCTCGAGGTGGTGCCGGGCAGCCACGCGCAGGGCGAGCACGCGCGACGCCCCGTGGAGGGCTTCGCGCAGTACGAGATGGATCCGGAGCGCTACGACACCTCCCGGCTCGTGCCCGTCGAGCTCGCGGCGGGCAGCGTCGTCTTCTTCGGCCCCTTCCTCGTCCACCGCTCGCTGCCGAATCGGACCGACGGAGATCGGCGGGCGCTGCTCTTCAGCTACCAGCCCAGCGGCCATCGGCACATGCGGGAGGCCGCCTACCTGGCCGAGTGACTTTCCCGGCGCGCGCAGCGCTGTGGCAGAATGAGCCGCGCTGGCTCTCCCTCTGTCCAGACGCAGGAGGCTCGAATGTTCTGCTCGCAATGCGGCGCCCAGAATTCGGACGACTCGCTCCGCTGCACGAGCTGCGGCGCCCAGCTGCGCGGCATCCCCGGCGCCGCCGTGCTCAAGGAGATCGGTCAGTCCGGCGCGCTCAAGGGCGTGGTCGTGCTGGTGGTGTCGTTCTTCACCATGCCGATCCGCACGGTCCGCATCATGACGGGCATGCTGCGCGAGGTCGGCTCGCGCGGCGCCTTCGATACCGAGACCAGCGACGTCCCCCACACCTCCTGGCTACTGACCGCCGGCGTCGTGCTCGTGGTCGTCGCGATGTTCGTCGCACTCGGGGTCTTCCTCTACCAGGCGATCGACGAGCTGCCGCGCATCCGCCGCGACGCCTCGCGCGCGCTGGGCGGCTTCGTCGTGAACCTCGCCCTCGGCATCGCCGCCTTCATCGGCACGAACTGGGTCGGCATGCTCGTGCTCGAGCAGATCAGTCTGGTCGTGGGCATCGCGAACAACGTCAAGAAGATCGCGAACTCGCGGTGAGCTGAGCGGCCGATGGCGAACGAGGCTGCCGGCGGCGAGCGCGCCTGTCCGGCCTGTGGGACCGCGAACCAAGCGAGCGCGCGCTTCTGCAAGAAGTGCGGAGCGGCGCTCGCTCCCGCACCGGCCGCGCCCGCTCCGTCAGCAGCGTCGGCGCCGCCCACGCCGCCCGCGGCGCCTGCGGCGCCCGCCGCCGTTTCCTGTCCGACCTGCGGGACGCAGAACCCGCCGGGCGCGAAGTTCTGCAAGAAGGACGGCACTCCGCTCGCGCCGGGCGCGGCGCGACCCGCACCCGCGCCTCCTCCGCCGCAAGCGGCCCCGCCCGCCAGACCCGCCCCGGCGCCGGCCCCTCCGCCTCGCCCAACTTCGCCTCCGCCCGGGCCGCCTCCGCGTCCCGCCGCGGCTCCGCCGCCTCCTCCGACTCCTCGCCCGGCGCCGCCTGCGGCCGCGCCTGCGACAGCGGCCGCGACGGCTCCCGCCGCTGCGCCGCGCGCGCGCTCCCGAGCGGGCCTCTTCATCGCGCTCGCCGTCGTCGTGCTCGCCGCGCTCGGCGGTGGCTACTTCGTCGCCCTGCGGCAGGGCTGGATCGGGAAGCAGCCGAGCCAAGTGGCTGCGAGCCTGACGGACGATCTCCGCGAGACCGGCGCCAGCGAGGTGAGCGTGAGCGTCGGCGACGACTTCGTCGCGACCCTCTCGGGCGAGCTCCCCAGCGAGGAGAAGAAAGCGCAAGTGCTCGCCCTCGCGCAGAGCGCGCCGGGCGTCGCGAGCGTGACGGACGAGCTCCGCGTCGTCCCGGACGCGGCCGCGCTGCGCACGCAGGTCGCGGCGCTCCTCCAGGAGAAGGGATTCACCGGGGTCACCGCGGAGGTGGCCGACGACCGCACGGTTCGGCTCAGCGGGACGCTCGACGACCCCAAGGTCGGCGCCGCCGCGAGCGAGGCGGTTCGCGCGCTCCCGGGCGTGGCCAGCGTCAGCGAGAGCTTCACGCAGTCTCCGGCCTATCGGAGCCAACAGCTGAACGAGGCCCTGCAGTCCGCGAGCTTCACGACCGTCACGGCTTCGGTCGGCGCGGACGGCGTTACGACGCTCGCCGGCGTCGTGCCGAGCGCCGCCGACAAGGAGCGCGCCCAACAGCTCGTGACGTCGCAGCAAGGCGCGCTCGCCATCGTGCGCAACGACATCGTGGTGGCCGGACCGGCGCAGCCCGCCGCGCCTGCGGCGGCAGCGCGGCCGAGCTCTGCAGCGCGACCCGCTGCGGCTTCCCAGCCGGCGGCCGCGGCACAGCCCGCGCAGCCCGCCGCTCCGCGCGCCCACCTCGCGGGCCTGTGGGTCGGCGTGGTGAAGGGGACGCTCCTCTCGTACAACGTGAACATGCGGCTCAAGGACGCCGGCGTGGGCCAGCTGGCCGGCGACACCTCCTACTCGCTCAGCAACAACGTGCAGTGCAGTGGGCGGATGGTGGTCGCGAGCATCACGCCCGAGCTCGTCACGCTGAACGAGGAGCTGACGCAGGCGTCGCTGCCGACCTGCCAGTTCGGCGGGCAGGTGAAGATGGCGCCCCAGGCCGACGGCACCTACTACGTCGAGTGGATGAGCCGCACGCGCCAGGGCAAAGTCGCCTACAAGGGCACACTCCACCGCGAGCAGTGAGCTCGCGCTGCCGGGCGGCGGCGGAGCGAGGGGGCTGGCGACTGCGCCGGTTTGCCCTGCGCCGGGAGGGCCGGGCCCAGGGGGGTCTTCGGCTCGTGGCTCGCCCAACGTAGCGACTAAAAGCCATCAGGGACCTCTCGCTGCCAGCGGGTTGGACAGAGACGAGGGACCCAACTGCGCTTTACCTCGCCGCAGACCCCCCGGGCCCGGCCCTCCCGGCGGTGGCGGTGGCAGCGAGAAGGCCCGCTAGCGGCGGTAGCTCGCGTCCTCGCGGTCGCGGCGCCCCTGCTCGAAGCGGGCGTTGGGGTACTCGGCGGCGATCGGCTCGAGCTTGCTCCAGTCGTGGACCACGCGCCGATCGGCGATGCGCCACTCGTCGGCGCGCTTCTCGAAGCGGTCGACGTAGCGTCCGCCGAACGTCTCGAGCCAGAGCGCGCCGTCGCGCCGCAGCTTGTGCCGTGCGACTACGTAGCTCTCCACCCAGGCGCGCTCCCCGGCGAGCTCGATGGTCACCTGCTGGAGCCCGTGCTGGGTCGCGAGCGCGTGGGCAGCGAGCGCTCTCACGACGTGAGCCGCGAAGTCGGCTCCGCTTCCCTGATAGGTGCCGTGGTCGTCGCGCGCGTCGGGCCAGTAGACCGAGCGGATCGACTCCTCGTCGCCGCGGTCGACACCGCGGCAGTAGCGCACGAGAACGCGCCGGATGGCGGCCTCGTCGAGCAGGCGCTGCAGGTCGGGATCGGCCGAGCTCATGACGGGAGGGCCTCCTTCGCAACGCTCGCCGGAGCGGCCGCCTCTGCCGCGACGGGAAGCCGCTCCAGATCGAGGCCCGCCGCCGCGGGGCGGAAATCGTCCGGGCAGAGCTCGCTCGCCCCGCGCGCCAGATGCTCGTAGACGCTCCGGTACTGCAGCGTCAGCACTTGAAGCTTCTCGGCGGCGCCCGTGAAGTGGTCGGCCACGCGGCGCCGATAGGCGGCGAGCTCGTCGCGGGCGCGGAGCGCTTCGGCGCGCGCTTCGGCGAGCTCGCGCTCGAGCGCCGCGTTGCGGGCCGCGAGGCGGCGCACGCCGCGCGCCCCGAATCCGAAGCCTGCAGCGCCGGCGACCACCGCGATGGCGAGCGCGCCGAGCAGGAGCGCCCCCCAGGAGCCGGGAACCGTCTCGAGCATGAGAGCTTCCTCCTACGGGAGCGCGGGCGCGCCCGCGGCAGCGAATCCGAGCGTCGCACGGCCGGCCGGTAGCGCGACGCGCACGTCGGCCGACTCGGGCAGCTCTCCGTCCAGGGAGAGCGCGAAGCGCGCCGCCCCGGCCAGGCGACCGTCGGCTCGCAGCGCGGCGAAGGAGCGCTGCGCGTGTCCCAGCGTCACCAGGCCCAGCGTGAAGCGCGCGTTCAGCTCGACGACCGGGCGCAGCTCTTCCTCGCCGTCGGGACCGCGGAAGCCGAAGGCGTCCACCCCGCATGGACCCACGTAGCCCGCGCGCTGCGCCGCGAGCGCCACGGCGCGCGCCGCCGCGCGCAGCTCCGCGTCGAGAAGCGAGGCCCGTGCTCACGCGGCCCGCCTCGTCGACCCTGCCGCGGTGGCCGCGCGGAACGCCCGCCGGCGTCACCGTCTGGAGAAGCGAGCCGAGCAGCGCGGGCTCCCCGCGCTCGGGCACGAAGAGCTGGACCGACGCATCCCAGCTGCGCTCGAGCCACGGCTCGAGGAGCGCGCCGCCCGCTGCCGCCAGGCGCGGCAGCGCCTGCTGCCAGCGCGCGTCGCCCGGGCGGCCCGCGGCGCGCCCCCGCCCGCTGCTCCCGAGGCGCGGCTTGAGCACGAACGCCCGGCGCGCCCAGGCCGGCCAGGCGGCGACGAGCGCCTCGATCGCAGCGGCGGCGTCGGGCACGCACAGCTCCTCGGGCCCGAGCACGGCCACGAGCTCCCGCAAGGACTCGGGGACGCAGCCGGCCGCGCAGGCCGCGCGCCAGGCGAAGGCCTTGTCGTGGACGCGGCGCGCGACCTCGGGCGGTGCGCCGAACAGCGCGAGACCGAGGGCTCGCGCGCGCGAGGCGGCCGCCTCGTCGTTCCACCACGCCGCGAGCCCCGCTCTCGGGAGCCAGGCGAAGGCGAGCGGCTCGTCCCAGAGCGCGGCCCAAAGGCCAGCCGCCGCACGGGGCTCCGGCGCGAGGCGCGCACGCGCGGCGCGCGACCCCTCCTCGGCACCGAGATTCGCGACGAGCGCGCAGCCCGCACGCGGCGCGAGCTCTTGCGGCGAGCGCGCGTCGCGCACGTGCGCGATGAAGTCCGGGTCGAGGCCAGCGCGCCTGCGCGCGTCGGCGTCGAAGCGCCGGCCCTTGGCGCGCGCGGCGGAGAACGGGAAGGGAGCCGCCGCTGCGTAGCGCGCGGTATCTCCCGCAGTGGGGTCGCCGAGCTCGCGCAGCGCGTGGGCGGCGAGCGCCACGTGGCGCGCCTCGTCGTCGTGCACGAGCGCGCAGACGCGCGCGCTCTCGGCGTCGCCGGCGGCGGCGAAGGCTTCCCCGTACCAGCGCGTGAAGTCGAGGTTCGCCTGCTCGAGCGTCAAGCCCATCGCCGCGAAAAAGGCCGCCGGCCCGCCCTCGAGCAGCGCGTGCGCGTGCTTCCAGAAGTAGTCGGAGTGCGGCGCGAAGTCCGCGAAGCGGAGCCCGAGCGCGCCGAGGCGCTCGAGGTAGAGCCGGCAGTGGCGCTGCTCGTCCGCGAGAACCCCGAGCAGGCTCCTGCGCAGACCGGGCGTGAGGCCGGGCCAGCGCAGCCACGCCGCGGCAAAGAGCTCGACCGCCTGGAGCTCGTGGTGGGCGAAGCGCGCCAGCGCGAGCCCGCGCGCGGCAGGGTCGCCGAGCGCCTCGGCCGGCGGAAGCGGGGCGGCGCCGGAGCCCTGCGCCAGGTCCGCCCCGCGCGCGGGGCGCAGGCAGCGCACGCAAGCCTCCTCCGGGGCGACGAAATCGCCCGGCGCGGGGAGCGCGGCGAGCTTCGCCTCGAGCTCGCCGCTCGTCAGGATGCGCAGGCAAGCGCTGCGCAGCGTCTGCGCGGCCGCGAACATTTCCGCGCAGAGTAACGTCTCTCTCGCGTGCGGATGGGCGGGGGGAGATCGAGGGCGCTCTGCGGCGCGCGGCGCTTGCTCGCGCTCGTCGCGCTGGCGGCCAGCGCGAGCGCGCGCACGCCGGAGCTGCCGTCGGCGTTCGCCGGCCGGCTCTCGGTCGAGGTGCTGACGTGCCGCCCGCTCGGGAGCCTGCGCGAGGCGCGCGTTCGCCTGCGCACCGAGGAGACGGAGGTGCGCATCGCGGAGCTCCACTGCGGCGCCTTCGGCTCCGCTGGCGACGCCCTCTTCCTCACGCGCGTAGCGGGAGCGACGCGCGTGCCCGCCCACACGGCGCGCGACTTCGTGGCGCGCTTTCCGGCGGACGCCCAACACGCCGAGTGCGGCTGCGCGCTCTCGAGCGCCCGCGATCTGGCCGCCGACGCCCGCGCCCGACCCTTCAGCGATCCCGATGCCGCCGAGCCGGCCTTCCTGCCCGAGGTCGCGGAGCAAGAGATCGCGCCTGCGCCAGCGGAGCCGGACCCCGCGCCGCCGGGCCTTCGTTTCGAGCGGGTGCTCGTGCCGAGCCTCGGCTTGCGGCCAGCGCCCCAGGCGAGCGAGCCGCAGCAGCGCGCCCTCGCCCCAGGCGAGCGCATCGCCGTCGATCGCATCGAGGCCGGCTGGAAGCTCGCGCGCACGCGCGACGGAGGCGCGGGCTGGCTCCCGGACGAGGCCGCCACCGCCGACCTCGCCGCGCCCGAGCGCGTGGCCGAGCTGCTCGCGCCCCTCGAGGCCGCGGTTTTGGCCGGCGGCCCGAGGCCCGCGGGCTTCTGTGGCGCGCTCGATCGTCGCGAGCTCGGCGAGCTGGTCTACGCCTGGCAGCCCGAGGCGCAGAGCGTCCTTCTGCGGCCGCTCTGGTACGCGCTCCCGCCGGCTCGCCAGGACGCCTTCCAGACCTGGGCGGCCGAGTGTTATGGCGCGACGCACCTGATCGAGTCGATGCGAAACTTGGAGATTCGCTGAGCCTACAGGCTCGCGTACGTCGCCTGGATCAGCCGGAAGCCGCGCGCGTCGCCGGCCAGGCCGGTCTGCATCTGGTTCATCACGTAGGCGAAGCCCAGACCCGTCTCGGGGTCCGCGAACGCGATCGAGCCGCCCGCGCCCGGATGGCCGAAGGCAGACTTGTTGGGGCCGAGCGGCAGGAAGGGATGGTGGAGCATGAAGCCCAGGCCGAAGCGCGTGGGCATGCCGAGCAGCACCGTGTCCTTGCCGTAGGACTGCTCCTCGCGAGCGCGCTGGATCCAGGCGGGCGAGAGCAGTCGCACGCCGTCGAGCTGCCCGCCGCTCGCGAGCCCACCGTATAGCCGCGCGAGCGAGCGCGCGTCGCCGTGTCCGTTGCCGGCCGGAATCTCGGCGCGCCGCCAGGCCTCCGAGTTCACCGTGCCGGGCGGCTGGGGAGGATTCGTGAAAGCCATGCGCGTCACCGATCCCGCCGGCTGCCCGCTCATCTGCTGGAGGGGATCGGGAGCGCCCTCCGCCATGGGCGCGGGCACCATCTCCGCGCAGCGCGCGAGCGCCTCGCTCTGCACGCCGATCTGGAAGTCGAGGCCGAGGGGCCGCGCGAGCTCCTCGCGCAGGTAGGTGCCCAGCGAGCGGCCGTCGATGCGGCGCAGCACCTCCCCCACCAGATGGCCGAAGGTCATCGCGTGATAGCCATGCTGGGTGCCCGGCTCCCACCAGGGCCTCTGCTCGGCGAGCGCCGCGCACATGCGCGCCCAGTCGAACAGAGCCTCCTTCGGGAGCTTCGCCGCGATGGCGGGCAGCCCGGCGCGATGCGAGAGCAGCCAGCGCACGGGCAGCGCGCCCTTGCCCTCCGCCGCGAACTCGGGCCAGTAGCGCGCGACGGGGGCATCGAGCTCGAGCGCCCCGCGCTCGGCCAGGCGCAGCACGCAGAGCGCGGCCACACCCTTCGTGGTGGAGTAGACGTTGGCGATCGTGTCCCGCTGCCAGGGACGTATGCGCTGCGGGTCTGCAAAGCCGCCCCACAGGTCCGCGACCAGGCGGCCCCCTCGCCACACCGCAACCGCCGCCCCGAGCTCGCCCTGCGCGAAGCTCTCCTCGAACGCCACCCGAAGCTTCTCGAAGCCCGCCTCACAGCTGCCCTGAACGCCCACGCGCCCTCCTCGCCCGGGAATCGCTCGACCTATCGTAGCCTCTCGGGATCGAGGAGGATGTCGATGACCGACCGCCTGGCGGGCAAGCGCGCGCTGGTGACGGGAGCGTGCTCGGGGATCGGCGCCGCCTGCGTGACGCGCTTCCACGCCGAGGGCGCGCGCGTCGCGGGGCTCGACGTGAGCCGGCCTCCTGCAGAGCTCCCGCTCGAGACCTTCGAGCTGGCCGACGTGCGCGACGAGGCGCAGGTGCAGCGCGCAGTGGCGGCGATCGACGCGGCGCTCGGCGGCATCGACTGCCTGATCAACGCAGCGGGGGTCTCCGGTGGGACCTCCGTCCACCAGCTCGACCTCGCCGAGTGGAAGCGCGTGATCGACATCAACCTGACGGGCACGTTCCTGGTGGCGAAGCACGCGATCGTCGCGATGCTGGCGCGCCGACGTCCTGGCGCGATCGTGAACCTCGCGAGCGTCTACGGGCTCGAGGGCGCCGAGACCGCGGCCGCCTACAACGCATCGAAAGGCGGAGTCGTCCTGCTCACGCGCAATCTCGCGCTCGACTACGCGGCGCAGCGCATCCGCAGCAACGCGATCTGCCCGGGCTACATCCGCACGCCGATGACGGCGGGCCTCTCTGATCCCACGCTGAAGGAGGTCGCCGACCGCATCGTGCAGGCGCATCCGCTCGGCCGCCTGGGCGAGCCCGAGGAGATTGCCGCGGCTGCGCTCTTCCTGTGCTCCGACGACGCCTCGTTCGTGAACGGCGCCTCGCTGACCGTCGACGGCGGCTTCACGGCCGGCAAGCGGGTCGGCTTAAACGTCGAGACGATCAACACCTTCCAGAGCCCAGCGTCCGTCGACTGAGAGGCGCTAAGGCTCCGTCTCCATCTTCGTGATCTTCGAGCCCTGGATGCCGATGCCGGCCATCAGGCCCTTCTGGCCGAAGATGAACGCGTAGACGCCGTTCTTGGCGGTGGTCGTGGTGAGGGCCTTCGCCTTGCCCTCGTCGACGATCACGATGCTCGGCCCGACGCCGATCTCCCAGCCTTCGCTCTTGTCGAGGTAGGCGAGCGACGCGTTGTCCATGAACATCAGCACGTAGCTGAAGTTCTGGCCGCCCGCCTGGAAGCCGTAGGAGCCCGCGAACGATCGGTAGTATCCCTTCGCCTTTCCGCCCGTGCGCAGCACGCCGTCGCCGAACTGGCCGCCGACCATGAGGCCGGCCTTCGTGACGGACGGGAAGATCAGGATTCCCTTCGCCTTGTCGGCGAGCGACTTGGCGCCCGGCGTCTTGGCATAGAGCTCGCTGAGCGCCGCGTTGGCCTCGCTGTTGATCTTGCTCCGGCTCGGCTTCGCCAAGGCCGCGCTGACGCCGAAGAGAAGCACTGCGAGAGTCGAGAGTCGCGAGCCAGGTCTTCGATCGCATGGGGGCTCCTTCGAGCTGGCATCGACGCTATCACAGACCGGGTGCGCGAAGCTCCGCGAGCGGGTGGCCCTCGCTCTCGCGGGGCGGCTCGATCCCCAGCAATCCGGCCACCGTCGGAGCGACGTCGAGCGCGCGGACGAGACCGAGCCGCGTGCCCGGAGCGACGCCCCGGCCGACGGCGAAGAAGATCCCGCGCATCTCCGGAACCCGCGTCGCGTCGTAGCCGTGGACGCCGACGGCTCCACGCCACAGCCACGCGAGGCGGCGGCGAAAGTCGAGACCGGTCCAGGCATCGAGGAAGGCGAGCGGCGGGTCGGCGAGCAGCACCACGTCTCCCACGCGGGGGTGGTCGATGCGCAGCTCCGGCGGGAGGGCGCTGCGGGGCAGCGCGCGGATGCGCGGCTCGAGGGCACCGAGCTTTTGTGCCGCGCTCTCCGCCTGGCCGGGCTGATCCAGGTAGACGAAGGCGAGCGCCATCGCGTTGATCGCCCGGCCCGCGACGCCCGCTCGCTCGAGCAGATCCTCGGCGTCGACGCTCTCGCTCGGCGCGAGCATGCCGTGATCGCTCACGACGAGCAGCGTCGTTTCGCCCCAGCGCTTGCGCGCGTCGATGCCCGCGAGCAGTCGCGCGAGCTCGGCGTCCTGGCCGTGGAGGGCCTCGAGCACCTCGGGGGCGTCGGGTCCGTTCTCGTGGCCAGGACCGTCGGCGCCGTGCCACCAGCACATGATCAGGCCGGGGCGCTCGCCCTCGGGCAGATCGAGCCAGGCGAGGATCTGATCCACCTTCTCGCGCTCCGAGATCGTCGGATCGAAGGGGGCGCGCCGGTAGGAGGCGGCGCTGCCGCGCCAGGCCGTCTGTGAGCCCACCCAGAAGAACGTGGCGGCGCGCACGCCTTGTCGCTCCGCCGCGACCCAGAGCGGCTCCGCCTCGAGGAAGCGCCCGTCGCGCGCGTTGTCGTAGGCGAAGTCGCCGAGCTCCGCGTCGTGGAACTTGTTGTTGACGATGCCGTGGCGGTCGGCGGGTGCGCCGGTCGCCAGCGAGACGTGGGACGGGAACGTGATCGAAGGGAAGACCGGCACGAGCGCCTGGGCGCGCGCGCCAGCCTGAGCGAGGCGCGCGAAGCTCGGGAGCCCAGGGCGATCGGGATAGTCGAAGCGCACGCCGTCGAGTGAGAGCACGATCACGACCGGCTTCGCGGGGGCCGCTCCCGCGGCGAGCGTCGCGCCGGCGAGGGCGAGGGCGACTCGGATGGCGAGCCGGGCCTTCAGTCGCTCACCTCGGCGTGCCCCGCTGCGTGCAGCGCCGCGCGCAGGCGCGCCGCCGCGGCGTCCAGCGCCGCGGGCGCGACTCTCGAGTCCGCGCGCGCGAAGTCGAGATCGCGCAGCTCGTGGATCGGCACGAGGTGCAGGTGCACGTGCGGCACCTCCAGGCCCGCGATCATCAGGCCCACCTTCGCCGGTGCGAAGGCCGCCTGGATCCCGCGGCCGATCTTGCGCGCCACCTCCATCAGGTGCGCGGCGAGCGAGGGCTCGAGATCGAGCCAGTGGTCGATCTCCTCGATCGGCACGACCAGGGTGTGGCCCGGCTGGAGCGGCGCGATGGTGAGGAAGGCGACGCAGCGCGCGTCGCGCCACACGAAGCGGCCCGGCAGCTCGCCGCGGATGATGCGCGTGAACAGGCTCGGCATGTCGGCTCCCGCTCCGAGCGTACCGCGCCGTGGCGCGGCCGAGCGCGCTAGCGTGCTGCGATGCTCGGGCGCCTCGCGAAGCTCCTTCGGCTTCCCTTCCTGTTGATGGCGGCCGCCTGCGGGAGCAAGGGCTCCCAGTCTCGCCGGATCAGCTGCTGACGCTCCTCGCCAAGCCGAACGCTCCGCTGCTCCTCGACGTGCGCACGCCCGAGGAGTTCGCGGGCGGCTCCATCCCGGGCGCCGAGCTCGTTCCGGTGGGCGAGCTCGCGGCCCGCGTCGGAGAGCTCGCGCCGTACAAGCAGCGCGGCGTCGTCGTCTACTGCGAGAAGGGGCCGCGCGCGGAGCGCGCTGCCGAGCTGCTCCGGGCAGCAGGCTTCGAGAACGTCCAGTCGCTTGCCGGGAGCCTCGCGCGCTGGCGCTCGGAGGGGCGCGAGGTCGCGCTTCCGCCGGCCGAGCGAGAGCGACTCGTAGGAGCCCGCGACCAGGTCCTCGTCGCGGATCCCCAGGCGCTCGCGGAGAAAGGCGATGCGGCGCTCCTGCTCGGGGAGGGCGGCCGGCGATCCGTCCCACACGGCCTCGAGCTCGACGAAGTCGCCGAGCCCCTCGACCCGGTCGAGGTGGATGCGCACGTTCTCGTAGAGGGCGATCTCGCGCTGCTTGCGCACCACGCGCTTCACGCCGAGCAGCTCGCCCAAGAGGCGCACGACCGCCGCCGGGTCGGCGACGGGCACGACTGCGTAGTCGGAGCGCCTCGCGCCGGGCAGATCGGGGCGCAGATAGGGAACGAGCTGGCCGCCCGAGAGCGACGACTCGCGCAGCTTGAGCCGCCCGGCGCGCGTGGCGAAGTACGTGTCGGTCTGCCGGTCGAGGCCCACCCACTCGGTCGCGAGGGCGCGCGCGCGGGTGCGCGCGGCCTCCAGATCGGCGCAGCGCGCCTTCAGCTCCAGGTTGGCGCCCACGCCGCGAGGATCGCGCGCGGCGCTCGGCTGCGCCCGGGTTACGCTGGGCGCCGATGGCGCTCGCCTTCACCACCGTCGCCCACGTGAACGTGAACTGCGCGCGCCTGGAGCTCTCGCTCGCGTTCTACCGCGACACGCTCGGCCTCACCCCGCTCTCGCACACCAAGGCGCCGCCCCAGGACGGCGCCGCCTTCGGGCTCCCGGGCGCGGTGCAGTGGGACGCCCATCTGCTCCACGACGACCGCGGCCTCGCGGCGCAAGCGATCGACCTGCTCGAGTGGCAGCAGCCGCCGCCCTGCGGCGCGCCGGGGGCTCCGCAGCGGTTGGGCTTCGCGAAGCTCCTGCTCCGCGGCGGAGGCCGCAGCGGGATGCTGCGCGACCCCGACGGCGTGCTGCTCGAGCTCGAGGCGGCGGCTGCGCCGCTCCGCTTCGTGGGCGCGGCGCTGAACGTCTCGCGCCTCGAGGCGTCGCTCGCCTGGTACGAGCGCGTGCTCGCGCGCAGCCCCGAGCGCGTCGCCGAGCGCGAGGCTTCGGGCGAGCCTCTGGGCCTCCCGGGCCGCGTGCGCTGGCGCGAGGCGACGCTCGCTCTCACGCCGAGCTTCGCGCTGCGCCTCGTCGAGTGGCGCGAGCCCGCGCCGCAGGGCTCCGCCCCCGCGGCCGCGAACGCGCTCGGCCTCTATCGCCTGGCGCTGCTCGTGGAGGACGCGAAGCAGGCCTGCGGCGAGCTCGACGCCCTCGGGCTGCGCCATTCGGGAGCGGCCTGGCTCGACATGGGACCCGACATCCCGATCGAGGGCCTGTACGCCGGCTTCTTCCCGGATCCGGACGGCAGCTGCCTCGAGTGGATCGAGCGCCCGCGACTCAGGCGTTGAGGAGAGGCAAGAGCTCCACGAGATCGCCGATGCGGTGGTCCCCATCGATGCGGAGCCCGACGAAGGGCGAGCCCGCGGCGCGCGCGGCGTCGCGGTCGTAGGCCGAGTCTCCCACCAGGACTGCGCGCTCGGGCTCGACGCGCAGGCGCCTGCACGCCTCGAGCACGAGATCCGGCGCCGGCTTCGGGCGCGCGGCGTCGTTCGCCCCCACCACCGTGTCGGGCGTCGCGCCGGCGCGCTCGACCAGCGCGCGCGCGAGCGGCGTGGCCGAGTTGGTGACGACCGCGCTTTGGATGCGCCGCGCCCGCAACGTGGCGAAGAGTGCGGGGAGCCCCGCTGCCACGCGCAGGTGCTCCACGTGGTCGAGGAAGTGCGCGCTGAAGTACGCCTCGAGCTCGCTCGTTCCGTGGCGCGGGAAGAACGCCTCGCGATCGGCCTCGATGCCCTGCCCGAAGCGCGCGTCGAACACGCTGCGCGCGATCGCCGGATAGCGGAGACTCGCGGCGGCGGCGTTGAGCACGCGAAACCAGACCTCGGCGCTGTCGATCAGCACGCCGTCCAGGTCGAACAGCACCGCATCCCAGCGCATCGCGCGCACCGTAGCAGGCGAGGTCGCAGCGCCTATGCTGGCGCGCGCGGAGGAACGATGCGCAGGGCGCCGGGCTTCGAGAGCGAGGTGCTCCCGGCGCGCGTCAAGCTCTGCTACGCGCTCGGCGACCACTCGGTGAACCTGGCGCTCTTCGCGTTGCTCTCGCTCTTCCCGTTCTTCCTGACCAACGTGGCCGGGCTCTCCGCGGCAGCCGCCGGCTTCGTGCCGCTGATCGGCCGCACCGTGGACGCGTTCACCGACCCGCTCATGGGCCGACTCTCCGACGCCACGCGCTGGCGCGCCGGGCGGCGGCGCCCGTATTTCTTGATCGGCATGCTGCCCTTCGCGGGCGCGTTCGCCGCGCTCTGGTCCGACCTCTCGGGCTTCACGCCGGACGTGCGCTTCTGGCTGCTGGTCGCGATCTACCTGGTCTTCACGGTGAGCAGCACGGTGCTCTCGGTGCCCTACCTCGCGCTGATCCCGGAGATGTCGGCGAGCTACGACGAGCGCACCTCGATCAACGCCTACCGCGGCGGCGGCGCGATCCTGGGCGCGCTGGCCGCGCTCGCCTTGACGCCGCTCGCGGCGTTCTTCGGCGGCGGGACGGCGGGCTGGGCGCGCGCGGGCTGCATCGCCGGCCTCTACGTGCTGCTGCCGTGGCCGTTGGTCTGGCGCTTCACCTTCGAGCGGCGGCACACGGCGCCGGCGCACGCCGAGAGCTTCGGGAGCGCGCTCCTCTCGCTCGCGCGCCACCGCGCCTACCTGAGCCTCACGGGGCTGTTCTTGCTCGGGCGCATCGCCATCGATCTCTCCTCGGCGATGTTCCTGTTCTACTTCACGTTCTGGCTCGGCCGCCCGGGCGACTACACGCTCACGCTCGGCATCCTGCTCGCCTTCGTCGTGGTGGCCCTGCCCGGCTGGCTCGCGCTCGCGCGACGCGTGGACAAGCGCACCATCTTCCTGCTCGGCGCCTGCTCCTGGGTCGGCTCGCAGGCCTTCCTGTTCCTCGCCACGCCCGAGTGGCCGCGCTGGACGATCTTCCTGGGAGCCGCCCTCGCCGGCGCCGGCTACGCCGCGGCGGACATGATCCCGTGGTCGATGCTCGGCGAGGTCGTGGACGAGGACGAGCTCCGCTCGGGCGAGCGCCGCGAAGGCCTCTACTTCGGGCTCTTCACCTTCCTGCGCAAGCTCGGCGGCGCGGGCGGCGTCGCGCTCGGGATGTTCGTGCTCGATCACGCGGGATTCCTGGCGGATCGCGCCCAGAGCGAGGGCACCCTGCTCACCATCCGCCTGCTGACCGCGGTCGTGCCCGGCGTGCTGGTGGTGCTCGCCGGGGGGGTCGCGCTCAGCTATCCGATCTCGCGGGCCCGCCACGCCGAGATCCTCACGGCGCTCGCCGCGCGGCGGCGCGGCGCGCCCGAGGCCGGAGCTCCGCTTGTCGCGCTTCCGTGACGACGCGCAGATCGTGCCCGACGGAGCCGGCATCCGGCGCCGTCGGCGCGAGCGCGGCTGGTCGCGGCGCGACCTCGCGAGCGCGATCAGCGCCGCCCACGAGCGCAGCACCGGCAGGCGGATCGCGTTCTCGCTGAATCTGCTCCAGCACGTGGAGGAGGAGAGCGAGCCGATCGCCTACGCGACGCTGGTGCTGGTGGCCGGCGGGCTCGGCTGCGAGCCGGTCGAGCTAGTCGCTTGAGCCGCGCGCAGCGTCTCCGCCACCTCGGCGTGGGCGCGGAAGGTGACGTGGGCGCCCGGGAACCACGCGCAGCGCGGCTCTCCCCAGTGGCGGCAGAGCTCGCGCACCTGGGCGGCCGGCACGAACAGATCGTCGGGCGCGGCGAACACGAAGCGCCGCTCGAGCGGCACGAGCGGCGCGAGCGCGAGCGGTGAGACCGGGCGCAGCACGCGCCGGGCGCGCTCCAGGGTGAGCCCCGCCCGCTCGATGCGCGCCCGCTCCGCGGCGCCGGCGTGGTGCCACACCAGCCCCGCGAAGTCCACGGCCGGGATGCCGGCGACCACGCTGGTGAGCTCGGGGGCGAGGCTCGCCAGCAGCGCCCCCACGCCTCCCCCCAGCGAGAGGCCGTAACAATCGATGCGCGGCGCGCCCTGGGCGCGCAGCCAGCCGAGCCAGCGCCGCACCTCCCACACCGCCTGGGCCAGCGCGTGCGCCGTGTCCAGGAAGTCCGGCCCGAGCACGCCGTGGCCCGAGATCGCCCCGGCGCGGCGCGGGCCGTGCAGCGGCAGGATCGGGAAGAGCAGGTTCAGTCCGAGCTCATCGAAGAGCCAGCTCGCGCGGAACGCGGTGAGGTCGGCCTGGGGCCAGCCCATTTGATAGCCGTGGATGCACACCAGCCAGGGCCGTCCCGGCTGGCGCTGTCGCAGCGCCCAGGCCCAGGCGACGCGGTTCGCCGGGCTCGCCAACCAACGCTCCCGGCCGGGCTCCGCCTCGTCCGGGGCGTAGCCGCTCTCGAAGCGCAGCTCCTCGAAGTCGAGCCCCACCGCGCGGCGCCGGGTCGAGACGACACGCTCGGCGGCGGGCGGGCTCGCGTGGTAGCGGCCGGGCGCAGCGAGCCAGCCGCGCGCTTCGAACAGCGCGTCGGCGTCGGCGAGCTCGCGGGCGAGGCGCGCGTGCTCGCTGGCGGAGGGCAGCGGCAGCGTGATCAGCATCGCGCCGCGCACCGCGTGGTCCGCGGCGACCTCGAAGGCGAGCGCCACGGTCCGCTCCGGCGGCTCCACACCCTCGGTCGGCTCGCTCGTGCGCAGCGTGTGGGCGCCCGTCGCCCAGACAGCGGCGGCCGAGAGCAGCGCGAGCCCGGCGGCGTCCAGGGGACCCCACGCGAAGATCCCCGGCAGCGCCAGCGCGACGCCGATTGCGCCGCCCAGAGCGCCGAGATCGCGCAGGCGCGCCTCCCCGAGCGCCAGCGCGAGGCACACTCCGCTCACCAGCAGCAGGGCCCCGGGGACGAGCGCGATCAGGTATCCGAGCGGGCCCGAGCCGCTCGCGGCGCCCAGCCAGGCGAGGCCGGCCAGCACCAAGAGCCACGCCTCGCGCGGCAGTCGCAAATCCGAGGGCATTCCGGGCTCCCGTGGAGGGTCCAGTCTATCCCGCCGCGTGGGCGGAGCGGCCTAGAATGGGCGCCGATCGGAGAAGCCGCTTTGCGCAAGATTCCGCTCGCGTCCTCGCTCTGCCTCGCCCTGCTCACTCAGCCGCTGCGCGCGGGCGAGCTCGCTCCGCAGATCGAGGAGCGCGCCGCCGCCCTGAGCCCGCGCGTGATCGAGACGCGCCGCGACATCCACGCGCATCCGGAGCTCGGCTTCGAGGAGACGCGCACCTCGGCGCTCGTCGCGAAGCGCCTGCGCCAGCTCGGCCTCGAAGTGCGCGAGCACGTGGGCAAGACCGGCGTGGTGGGCGTGCTGCGCGGCGGCCGACCGGGCCGAACCGTCGCGCTGCGCGCCGACATGGACGCGCTCCCGGTGACCGAGCAGACCGGCCTGCCCTTCGCGTCGACGCTGCGCGCGACCTACAACGGCCAGGAGGTGGGCGTGATGCACGCCTGCGGCCACGACGCGCACACTGCGATGTTGTTGGGGGCCGCCGAGGTGCTCGCCGGCCTGCGCGGCTCGCTGCCGGGCACGGTGGTGTTCCTGTTCCAGCCCGCCGAGGAAGGAGGCGGCCCGGCCGAGACCGGCGGCGCCGAGGCGATGCTCGCGGACGGCGCCTTCCGCGACCCGAAGCCGGAGGCCGTGTTCGGCCTCCACGTGGGACCCCAGGGCGTCGCCGGCGAGCTCCAGGTGGTGGCGGGCCCGGCGATGGCCGCGTCCGATCGCTTCCGCATCGTCGTGCACGGGCGCCAGACCCACGCCGCCATGCCCTGGGCGGGCGTCGACCCGATCGTCACGGCGGCGCGCATCGTGCTCGCGATCGAGGCTCTGCCGGGCCGCGAGCTCGACGCCACGCAGCCGAGCGTGGTGAGCGTGGGCGCCATCCACGGCGGCGTCCGCAACAACATCATCCCGGACGAGGTCGAGCTGATCGGCACGATCCGCTCGCTCGACGAGCCCGCCCGCGACGAGCTGCATCGGCGCCTGGAGCGCACGGCGCTGAAGATGGCCGAGGCGGCGGGCGCGCAGGCCGAGGTCGAGATCGTGCGCGGCTACGGCGTGCTCGTGAACGACCCCGCGCTCACCGCGTGGGCGCAGGCTGTGCTCGGCCCCACGCGCGTCCACCCGGCGCGGCCGACCCTCACCGCCGAGGACTTCTCCTACTTCGCGAACGAGGTGCCGGGGGTCTTTCTCTGGCTGGGCACGCGCGACCCGAAGACGCCCCTCGCCGAGGCCGCCCCCAATCACTCGCCCCGCTTTCTGGTGGACGAGAGCGCGCTCGCGGTCGGCGTGCGCGCGCTGGCGGAGCTCGCGGCGGCCTTCAACGGCGGCGAGCGTTGAGCGCCGCCGAGCCGCGCGCGGAGGCGCCTCTCCCGGCCGGGCCCGGCCGCGTGGTCTTCCTGCTCGACGCGGCGAGCGCGCTCGAGGAGCGCGTGCTGCGCGACTGGATCGCGGACCGGCGCCCCGACGCGGAGGGGGCGCGCGACGTGATCGCGATCCCGGCCTCGCGCCGACGCCGGGGCGAGCTCGGCCTCTCGCTGGAGGCGGCCCTCGCCGCCGGCGACGACGCGCTCTTCGCGCCGCTGCGCACGGTCTGGCTCGCGCGCACCGGTGCCAGCGACCGCGCCGTGCGCCTCTCCGACTGGCTCCGGCTCGGCGATCCGCGCGATCCCGGCCGGCTGCGCGAGTGGCTGACCCTGCGCCTCGAGCCCGAGCGCTGCCGCGTGGTGGCCGGCGAGCCGGCGCGCGCGTCGGAGCTGCGCGAGCGCTGGCAGCGCAACACCATGTCCGACGCCGGCGCGACGCTGGGCTTCGCGGAGTTCGTGGCGCGCCAGGCGCAGCTCGCGCTCGAGCGCGCCGAGCGCCGCCTGCGCGGCGCCCGCTACAAGATCCCGCGCTTCGTGCGCGAGGAGATTCTCGCGCGGCCGGCCTTCCGGGGCGAGATCGCGCTGCTCGCGAGCCGGCTCGGCCGGCCGGCCGAGGCGGTGCTGCGCGAGGCCGAGGCCGATCTGCGCGAGATCGCCGCCGCCCACCGCCCGACGGTGATCGATCTCGTGGTCCAGGTCTGGCGCTGGGGGATCACGCGCGGGTACGGCGGAGTCCTCCAGTACGACCCCGCGGCCCTCGACCGCGTGCGCGCGCTCTCCCAGTCCCACAGCGTGGTCTACCTGCCCACGCACAAGTCGAACCTCGACCACGCGGTGCTGCAGGTGCTGCTCCACGAGAACGGCATGCCGCAGAACCACACCGCGGGCGGCATGAACCTGAACTTCTTCCCGATCGGGCCGCTGGTGCGGCGCGCGGGCGTGTTCTTCATCCGCCGGACCTTCAAGGACGACGAGGTCTACAAGGCGGTGCTGCGCCACTACGTCGACTATCTGGTCGAGAAGCGCTTCCCGCTCGAGTGGTACATCGAGGGGGGCCGCTCGCGCTCGGGCAAGCTCCTGCCGCCGCGCTTCGGCCTTTTGGCCTACGTCGTCGACGCCTACCGCCGCGGGCGCTGCGAGGACGTCCAGCTGATCCCGGTCTCGATCGCCTACGACCAGATCTCGGACGTGAGCGACTACGCGGCCGAGCAGCGCGGCGGCGCCAAGGAGGCCGAGGGCGTCTCCTGGCTGCTGCGCTTCCTGCGCCGGCTGCGCAAGCGCTACGGGCGCATCCACGTGCGCTTCGGCGAGGAGATCTCGCTGGCCAAGGCGCTCGGCGCGCCCAACCGCGAGGCCGCGCCCGCCCCGGACGAGCGCGAGCTCGCGCTCCAAAAGCTGGCCTTCGAGGTGTGCGTGCGCATCAACCGCGCCACGCCCATCACGCCCATTTCGCTGGTCTGCCTCGCGCTGCTCGGCCGCGGCGATCGCGCGCTCAGCGCCCTCGAGCTGTGCGACTCGCTGCGCAACCTGGTGGGCTACGTGCAGCGGCGCGGCCTGCCCGTCACGGAAGAGCTCGCGCTCGATACGCCCGACGGCGTCGTGCCGGTGCTCGAGCAGCTCGTCGCGAGCCATCTGCTGCGCCGCTACGCGGAGGGCCCGGAAGTCGTCTACGGGATCGCGCCCGACGAGCACCTGGCCGCCGCCTACTACCGCAACACCGTGATCCACTACTTCGTGACCGGCGCGATCGGCGAGCTCGCGCTCCTGCGCGCGGCCGAGGCAGACGTCGCGGACCGGCGCGCCGAGTTCTGGCACGCTGCGCTCGCGCTGCGCGATCTCCTCAAGTTCGAGTTCTTCTTTCCGGATCGCGAGCACTTCGTGGCCGAGCTGCGCGCCGAGCTCGCGCTCCACGTGCCCGGCTGGGAGCGCGCCTTCGACGAGGGCGCCGACGCCGTGACGGGCGTCCTGCCGCGCCTGCGTCCCTTCCACGCTCACCGCATCCTGCGCCCGTTCCTCGAGGCCTACCGCGTGGTCGCCGACGCCCTGGCGCGCCGCTCGGCGGAGCTCCCCCTCGACGACGACGCCTTCCTGCGCGATTGCCTCGCGCTCGGCCGCCAGTACGCGCTGCAGCGGCGCGTGGAGCGCCAGGAGTCGATCTCGCGTGTGCTGTTCGCGAGCGCGCTGCGCCTCGCCCGCCAGCGCGGCCTCTCGGGACCCGGCGGCGAGGAGCTGACGGCGCGCCGCCGCGACTTCGCGGCCGAGCTCGGCCGGGTGATCCGGCGCGTGGACGCGATCGAAGCGCTGGTGCGGGCGCGCCACGCCGGCATCCTCGAGTGAGCGCCGGACGCGCTCGCGGGCCTCGCAGGAGTCTGACTAAGGATGCGCGAACAGCGCACTCCGAGGTCTTGCTCGCCGGGTGTCCACCTCTTCGACTCCGCTCGGCTCACGCGAGGCGTGGCCTCGCGTGGCCTCGCTGCGCGCGGCGCTTCGCGCCGCTTGGACTAGGATCGCCGCATGACGCGCGCGCGCGCCGCCCTCTTCACCACCATCCTGCTGCTCTGCGCCGGCTGCGATCAGGCGGCGAAGCAGGTCGCCGAGGCCACGCTCTCCGGGCGCGGCGCGATCGGGCTGCTCGGCGACACGCTGCGCTTCGAGCTCGTGCACAATCCGGGCGCCTTCCTCAGCCTGGGGGCGCTCTTCCCGGAGGCCGTCCGCCACGTCCTGTTCGTGGTGATCGGCCCGCTCGGCCTGGGGCTGCTCTTGACCTTCAGCCTGCGCGGGGGCCTGCTCGCGCGGCCTGCCGCGCTGGTCGGGCTCGCGCTGATCGCGGGCGGCGGGCTCGGCAACTGGCTCGATCGCGTGCTCCAGGCGGGCAACGTCACCGACTTCGTGAGCTTCGGCATCGGCCCGCTGCGCACGGGCATCTTCAACGCGGCCGACGTGTTCATCGTGATCGGCTGCGGCCTGTTACTGTTCCGACCCGCCACGCGCAGCAGAGGAGAACGCCCATGAGCCTCGCCTTCAGCGCCGGCCCGCTCCACCAGATCGCGATCCGCAGCACCGACCTCGCGCGCTCGGTCGCCTTCTACCGCGACGTGCTCGGCGCGCGTTTTCTGGGCCAGTTCAAGCCGCCGGGGCTCGCCTTCTTCCAGCTCGGCGAGACGCGCCTGCTGCTCGACGAGGCCGCGTCCCTCCGCGCGGGCGGCGCCGTGCTCTACTTCCGCGTGGACGACATCCAGGCCGCGCACAAGGCTCTCTGCGAGCGCGGCGTCGCCTTCGACGCGCCGCCGGAGCTGGTCCATCAAGACGACGACGGCGACTTCGGCCCGGCGGGCAACCAGGAGTGGATGGCGTTCTTCAAGGACCCCGACGGGAACGTGCTGGCGCTCGCTGAGCAGCGCCGCCGGAGCGCGACGTGAGCGCGGCGCAGCCGCTCGCGGCCGAGGCCTACGGTCCGCAGGGCGATCCCGCGCGCCACCTCGCGCGCGCGGTGCTCGAGCGCGGCCTGCACGCGCTGCCCGCTGCGCCACGCGACGCCGGCCGCGTGCTCCTATTGGTCTCGCGGCGAGCCGATGGCGTGCGCGAGCTCCCCGAGCGCGTCCTGCTCTCGAAGGAGGACGGCCTCGCGAGCGACGGCTGGAGTCGCCGACCCCCGCGCGATCCCGAGGCGCAGCTCGCCGTAATGCGCGGTGACGTGGCGGCGCTGATCGCGAACGGCCAGTCGCTCTCGCTGTTCGGCGACAACCTGTTCGTGGATCTCGGATCTGTCGGCGGCGAACCTGCCGGTCGGGACGCGCCTGCGCGTGGGCGAGGCGATCGTGGAGATGACGGCCCAGCCGCACAACGGCTGCCACAAGTTCAAAGGGCGCTTCGGCCTGGACGCGCTCGGCCTCGTGCAGGCGAAGCCGACGCGCGACCAGAACCTGCGCGGCGTCTACTGGCGCGTCTGCGAGCCCGGCAGCGTGAGCGTCGGCGCAAGAGTCGAGGTGATCTCGCGCCCCTGACCCGCGGCGGGCCGAGCGGGGGCGGCGCCCTCCGCGGGCGGAGCGGCGAGCGGCACGCGCAGCACGATGCGGGTGCCGCCCGAGCTTCCGTCCTCGATCCACACGCTCCCGCCGTGCAGCCCGACGATCATGCGCACGATCGGGAGCCCCAGCCCGCTGCCCGTGCCCGCCGCCGACGTCGAGAGTCGAACGAAGCGCTCGAAGACGCGCGCGCGCTCCTCGCTCGGAATTCCCGGCCCCTCGTCCTCGATCGCGACCACGGCGTGAGCGCCGTCCTGGGAGAGCTCGGCGCGAATCTCGCTGCCGGGCGGCGCCGAGCGCAGCGCATTCTCGAGCACGTTGCCGAGCGCTCGCTCGAAGAGATCGGTGTCGACGCTGGCCAGCAGCGGCGGGCCCGAGAGCGAGAGCTTGATGTCTCGCTCGGTCGCGACGGCCTCGTAGAGGTCCAGCAGGTTGTCGATCAGCTTGCGGAGGTCCTGGGACTTTCGCGTGAGCGGGAGGCGCCCTTCCTCGCCGCGAGCGAGCAGGAGCAGGGAGTCCACGAGCCGCTGCATCTGCTGGACCGTCTCGTGGACGCGCTCGAGCGCGCGGGCTCGGTCGGCGTCGGTCCTGCCGTCGAGCAGGGCCACCTCCACGACGTTCGTCAGCCGGTTGAGCGGAGTGCGCAACTCGTGAGCGACGTCCGCGCTGAAGGCGCCCATCCGCGCGAAGCGCCCACTCCAGCCGCGCGAGCACACGATTGAGCGCGCTCGCGTGGCGGTCGAGGGCGTCGTTGGTGCCGCGCAGCGGGAGGCGCGCGTTCAGCTGCGACGCGTTCACGCCCTCGATGGCCGAGGTCGTCGAGATCAGGGGCTCGAGCGCCCGGCGCGTGACGAGCCAGGCGACGAGCGCTGCTCCCAGCCAGCCGATCACGATGCTGCCGCCCACCTGGCCCGCGACCTCGTTCTGGTCGAGCCGATACGTGGCCAACGGGGACGCCAACCGGACGACGACTCCGCCTGCGAACTCGTGCCGGCGAACCAGATAGTCCTTGGAGTACGCGACCAGCGGCGACGCGGGGTGGAGCTCCGTGAGCCAACGGTCTCCGTCCGACGGCCAACCCGGCGAGCGGTAGCGCGGCCCCCTCTGCACGATGATCTCGCACTGGTACTGCTCGAGCTCGGACGGACGCGCCACGGCAGCGAGGTCGCTCGCGGAGCGGGGGCCCGGCTTCGAGGCCACGCGGGATGCGATCGAGTGCGCCTCCCCGGCGATCTCCCGATCGCGCTGCTCGAGCGCCTCGTAGCCGGCGCGCAGCCAGAGCAAGAGCAGGATCGACGAAACGAGCGCTCCCACCGCGAGACCGGTGGTGAGCGCGATCCGGACGTCGATGCGATGGCGGATGCGCGCCCAGCTACTCGAGGACATAGCCTGCACCGCGGCGCGCCTCGATGGAGACTTTCGCACCGGCCAGCCGCAGCTTCGAGCGCAGCCGGCTCACGTGCACGTCCACCACGTTCGTGCCGGGCTCGAAGCGGATGCCCCAGATCTGCTCGAGCATCGCCGCGCGGCTGCGCACCTCCCCGGACGCCTCGAGCAGGAAGCGCAGGATGTCGAACTCCTTGGTGGAGAGGCTCAGCGCGCGCCCGTCCACCAGCGCGACGCGCTGGAGCGGATCGAGCTCGAGGTTCGCGAGGCGGAGCTGCTCCACGCGCCGCTGGGGCCGGCGCAGAATCGCCCGCACGCGCGCGAGCAGCTCGGAGAACACGAAGGGCTTCACGAGATAGTCGTCGGCGCCGCGCTCGAGCCCGGTGATCCGCTCGTCCACCGCATCGCGTGCGCTCACGATCAGGATGGGCACGCCCGGGGAGCGCGCGCGCAGCTCGTCGAGGACGTCGTAGCCCGACCCGCGCGGGACGACGAGGTCCAGGATGGCGAGATCGAACGCGCGCGCCTTGGCGGCCGCGATCGCCGCTGGCGCGTCGTGCGCGACGACCGGCTCGAAGCCGCTGGCGCGCAGGCCCTCGGCGATGGCGCCAGCGGTCTCCTTGTCGTCCTCGAGAAGCATGACCCGCGCGGCGGGCAATCTCGTCTCCTTGCCGGCCGCAGAGTAACGCCCGCCCCTCCCCGCGAGGGGCGTCCAGCGCCCAGACCCTCCGCCTTGGGCCGGGCGGCAGACGGCGTGAACGAAACGTCATCTTCTCCGGGCCGAGGGTCGGCGTCTGCCGTGTTACGCGACGAACAGGAGGGGGTATGGCGCGTCCCGGAGAGCGCCGCATCGCGCTCTTCACCAACAAGATGGAAGCCGGCGGCCTGCAGCGTGCCGTGGTCGGCCTCGCGCGCGATTTCGAGGCCCGCGGCCACGCCGTCGAGCTGCTCCTCGCGCGCGCCCGGGGCGAGATGCTCGCCGAGCTTCCGCCCGGGGTGCGGGTCCGCGAGCTCGATGCGGGCTGGCCCCTCGCCGGGCGCGCGCTCCTCGCGTTGCCCCGCGACGCCCGGAAGCTCCTCCCCTGCTTTCTCGCGACCGGGCGGCCCCGCGCGATCCGCAGCCTCGGCCCGCTCGCCGCCTATCTGAAGGAGCACTCTCCCGACGCGCTGCTGGCGACGCCGATGACCTGTGCGCTGACGGCGCTCTGGGCCGCGCATCTCGCGCAGAGCCCCGTGCGCATCGTCACGCGCGAGGCGAACACGCTCTCCGAGCAGATCGCGGAGCGCAGGCTCCCGTTCTGGAAGCAGCTCCCAGCGCTCGCGCGCGCCTGGTACCCCGGCGCTGCGGGCGTCGTCGCGGTGTCGGAGGGCGTGGCCCGCGACCTCGCCGCGACGACGGGGCTCGCGCGCGAGCGGATCGCGACGATCGCGAATCCCCTCGACGTCGGGCGCATCCGCGCGCTCGCCGCGCAGCCGCCGCCGGAGCCGTGGCTGCGAGATGCCGCCGGGCCGCCGGTGATCGTCGCTGCCGGGCGCCTCGTGCGCGCGAAGGACTTCGCCATGCTGCTGCGCGCGTTCGCTCGCGTGCGCGCGCAGCGGCCGGCCCGGCTCGTGATCCTCGGCCGCGGGCCCGAGCGCCTGCGCCTGACCTGGCTCGCCCGGCGGCTCGGCGTCTCGGCGGACGTGCGCTTCGCGGGCTTCGTCTCGAACCCGTTCGCCTACATGGCGCGCGCGCGCGTGTTCGCGCTCTCCTCGCGCTACGAAGGGCTGGCCAACGTCCTGCGCGAGGCGCTCGCCTGCGGCTGCTCGATCGTCGCCACCGATTGCCCGAGCGGCTCCGCCGACGTCCTCGCGGGCGGGGCGCTCGGGCGGCTGGTTCCGGTCGGGGACCCCCGCGCAATGGCCGAGGGCCTGCTCGAGGCGCTCGCGGCGCCGGCCTCCCCCGAGCTCGAGCGCGCGCGGGTCGCGAGCGTCTCGGGCGGCTCTTCCGCGGACCGCTACCTGCGCCTGCTATTGGGGGACTGCGCGTAGGCTCGGCGCGGCCGCGCGGCGCTTGGCCAGGAACTCGGCGATGGCATCCGCGGCCCGCGTGGACGAGGGCGTCGCGCGCAAGTCGAAGGTCTCGGCCACGTACGCGCGCTGGGCCTGTGCGTAGGACGGGTGATCGCGGATCGCGTCGTCGAGGGTGCGCCCCAGGTCGCGCACGTCCTCGAACACCGGGCCGAGCCGCCAGGCCTCGAAGTTCGGATCGCCTTGCCAGGCGATGCCGCGCGGGTTCGCGAACAGGCAAGGGCGCGGCCGCACCAGGAACTCGCACACCTGGCTGCTCACATCGCCGAGGTAGACGTCCGCGGCGCGCGTGTAGGTCATGTCGGTGGAGGCCTCGCTGCCGAGGTCGATGTGGAGGTGCTCGCACGCGTAGTACGCGCGCGGGATGCGGCGCGCCCACGCCACGGCGCGGGAGGAGAGGCAGATCTGGAGCCGCCTGCGAAACAGCATGACGTGCGGGGCGAAGATCAGGTTGAAGCGATCCGAGCGCCGGAACCACTCCAGGATCTCGAGCCCGACCGGGTACCAGGACGAGAGCTCGGGGGAGAAGTGCGGGTTGTAGAGCACCGTGGGGCGCCCGTTGCGAAACAGCGCGGGTCGTGGGCTGGCCGGCCCGATCGCGTCGAACTTCGGGTAGCCCACGATCGCGAAGTCCGGGCCCAGCGCGCCGGCTGCGGCGAGCCGCCGGCGGATCTTCTCGCCCGAGAGCAGCACGAGATCGAAGTCGTTGCTGCGCGGGTCGAAGCCGACGGCGCGGTCGCCGGCGCCGTGGCGGCTGTGGATGAAGAGCGGCCGCGCACAGCCCAAGCGGGAGCGCAGCACCAGTGACGTCTTCTCCGGCACCACCAGCGCCGTGAAGTGGTCGAGGTAGTCCGCATTGGAGCGCAGCAGCGCGAACTTCTTGATGGGCCCGATACGCCGCGCGAGGCGCGCCAGCGCACCGTGCGCCTCCAGCGAGAGGAGCGTGCAGCTCTGGCCGGGGAAGCGCTCCGCGATGTGCGCGACCGCGGCGGCCTGCTCGCTGGAGGAGGTCATCACCACCACCGCGCATTCCGGGTGTCGCCGCGAGAGCTCGAAGGCGATCGGCGCGGCGTGCGCCACCTGATGCGGAGCGTAGTGGTTGAACAGAAAGCCGACGCTCGCGCCCTCGAGATCGCCGGGCGCGAAGGCGGCGCTCGCGTGGGCCATCCGCGCGTCTCCTCCGACGAGAGGAAAGGCTAGCACGAGCGCTCGCACACGTTAGGAAGCAGCATTACGATGCGCTAAGCCTCGACCGCTGGATACGAGGATCTGATGCTCATCGTTGCGGTCCCGAAGAGCGCGAGCTCCTCGCTCGTGGCGACGCTCGCCGCGCTCCACGGCTTGCGCATCACCTCCGAGCTGATCCGCGGGGGCAAAATGCGACACTGTCCTGTGGCGGACGGGTACCGCCAGCTCGAGCGGTTCCACCGCCGCGAGGTCGCCGAGATCGACGACGCGGTGGTGGAGGCGGTCGCGCGACGCGGTGAGCTCGCGAAGCTCCACCTGCCGCCCACCCCCAACAACCAGCGCCGACTCGCGCGCACGCCCAAGCTGATCCTGCTGAGACCCGCCGCCGAGGTCGTGCCAGCCTATCAGCGGGGCACCGAGGCGGGCGTGTTCAAGCTCCACCACCCTAGCTTCTGCTTCTGCCTCTCCGAGGCGGCGTGGCTCGACCGCGCCCGGGAGACCGGCCTGCTCCAGGAGCTCGAGGACTTCGTGGCCGGCTGGCGGGCCCACGCGGGCGACAAGCTGCTCGTCGAGTCGGCCGAGCTGCTGCGCGATCCCGGCGCCGAGCTCGCGCGCATCGAGCGCTACTTCGGGCTGCCCGCGTCGGGCGCGAGCGAGCTCGCGCGGGCGCGCTACACGCGCTCTCGCCCGCGGCCCTCGGTCCCGCGCATCCTGTTCGCGCGCCGCAAGCTCATCCTCGAGCGCCTCGCACGCGAGGTGGGCGGGCTCGCCGTGCCATCCCTGCGTCCCACGCCCCGTCGGGCGGGCTGCGCCGAGTAGGGCCGTGTCGGAGGTGCCGCAGCGCAGCTTCGAGCGGGGCGTGCTGTACGTCGCCGTGGGAGAGCCCTTCGTGCGCGCGGCGTGTGCCTCGGCGGCGAGCGTCCGCCGGGTCCACCCCGAGCTCGCGACGGGCCTGTTCGCAGACGAGGAGGCGCTCGCGCATCCCCGCGTCGCGTCCGCCTTCGACTTCGCGCAGCCCGTCGCGAGCCCGCACCGGCGCTCCAAGGTGGACTTCCTGGGAGCGACCCCCTTCGAACGGACGCTCTATCTGGATGCCGACACGCGCGTGATCGCTCCGATCGCCGACGTCTTCGACCTCCTGGACACGTTCGATCTGGCGATGGCCCACGCGCACGCGCGGAACCGGGGGCTCACCAACCAGACCTGGCGCTGCCCGCTTCCGGCGAGCTTCCCCCAGTTCAACGGCGGGGTGATCGCCTACCGCAGCAGCGCCGCCGTGAAGAGCTTCCTCGAGGAGTGGCGCGTGGCCTTCCACGCGAGCGGCTTCCGCAAGGATCAGGTGACGCTGCGCGAGCTCGCTTGGCTGTCGCAGCTGCGCGTCGCGACGCTTGCGCCCGAGTACAACGTGCGCAGGCCCAGCTACCTCCTGTTCTGGCGGCGCAAGGAAGCGGCGCCGCGCATCCTGCACCTGAAATCGTTCAGCCGTGACTCGCTCGTGCGACGGGCCTTGGAGCGGCTGCTCGGGGCGCTGGCCGCGAAGCCTTGGAAGCCCTGAGGCGATCCACTCCTCTGGTGCCTGCCTCCGCGGGCTGGCTCGGCCTCCCCGGCCTGCTGATCCGCGCCGCGCGAAGCACCCCGCTGGTCGTCTCCTTCCCGAAGGCAGGCCGCACCTGGCTGCGGGTCATGCTCGACGAGCTCGGCGTGCACGCCGAGTACACGCACTTCGGCGCCGGGGTCGCGCGCGCGCTGCCCGCGAGTGCGCTCACGCCGCGCCGCTGGTGGTGCACACGTCGGCCGACGCTGCTCTTGCTGCGCGACCCGCGCGACACGCTGGTCTCGTCCTTCCACCAGGCGACGAAGCGGCGTGGCCGCTACGCAGGGAGCCTGCCCGATTTCGTGCGCGATGCGCGCTTCGGCATCGAGAAGGTGCTGCGCTGGAACCTCATGTGGTGCGACCTCGCGCTCTCGCTCGAGACGATCGCCATCGTCTCCTACGAGGAGCTGCGCTCCGGCGGCCCGCTGCTGCTCGGCCACGTCGCCCGCCACTTCGGCGCTGCGCCGTCCGCGGAGGCCCTGCAGCGCGCGTGGGACCACGCGCACTTCGACGCGATGCGGGCGCGCGAGCGGCGCGGTGGGGTGGAGCCTCGCTACCGCAAGATCCTCGAGCCCGGCGACCCGAACGACCCGAGCTCCTACAAGGTGCGCAGGGGCGTGGTGGGTGGGTACCGCGACGAGCTCGGCGCGACCGACGTCGCGTTCTGCGACGCGGCGCTGGAGCGCTGCGCCTACGCCGCGCGCGTCGCCGAGGCGCTCAGCGCGCGCTCCGTGCGTGGCCCGCAGCCGGCGACCTAGTCCCCCGAGTCAGAAGTACGCCGAGATTCGGCCGCCGATCCATCCCCGCCGGCTGCGTTGCGCTCCCTGCGGCGTAGGGTCCAGCTATGCCTCGGTCGCGCGCCTTGCCGGCGGGGCGTCTCGGCGGCCTCGGTCATGCGGCGTACTTCTGACTCGGGGGACTAGCGGCTACTCAGCCCAGGAGCGGAACGCAGTCGGCCGAGCAGCCCGGCTTCGTCGGCGTACCTTGCACGGCGGCCCGGTGGAGCACGCCTCGTGTGGGAACGAGGCGCAGGCGCGTCTCGCGGCCCGCGCCTTCGAGCGCCGCCGTCCCGTCCACGATCAGGCTGTAGTCCCCCGGCGTGGAGGGCGGCCAGAGCAGGCTCACGGCCGAACGGCGCATCGCGTTCGCCGCCGAGCGCTGGCCGACCGGGAGGAGCAGCTGATCCCCGTCCCAGGCGACGCTCGAGGCGACCGCGTGGGGCCGACCCTCCGGGTCCACGGTCAGCAGGAAGGGCGCGGCGCTGCGCCGCTCCACTTCGCTGCGCAGGCGCTCGAGCGCAACGGGCTGGCTCATGCCGGGATGCTAACGCGAGATCTGCGCCAGAATGAGCCGATGCCGCCCGCCGACCGCCCGACGCGCGCCCGCTACGGAATGCTCGGCTTCGCGCTGGCGACGATGGCGCTCGCCTATCTCGACCGCGTGTGCATCTCGACGGCGGCGCCGGCGATCCAGCGCGACCTCGGCCTCTCGAAGTCCGAGCTGGCGCTCGTGTTCAGCGCCTTCACGCTCGCCTACGCGCTCTTCGAGATCCCGAGCGGCTGGCTGGCGGACCGCTACGGCGCGCGCGCGATGATCGCGCGCATCGTCGCCTGGTGGTCGTTGATGACGGCGGCCACCGGTGCGGCGACGGGCTTCGCCTCGCTGGTCTCGCTGCGCTTCTTGTTCGGCCTGGGCGAGGCGGGCGTGCTGCCGAGCCTCGCGAGCGCCTTTCGCCGCTGGCTGCCCGCGCGCGAGCGCGGGCGCGCCTTCGGCCTCACCGTCGCCGCCGCCGCGCTCGGCGGGGCGCTCACGCAGCCGCTGGTCGTGCGCATGCTGGCGTCGTTCTCCTGGCGCACCACCTTCGTCTGCTTCGGCGCGCTGGGTCTGGTCTGGGCGGCGGCCTGGTACGGCTGGATGCGCGACGACCCGCGCGAGCACCGCGCCGTGAACGCCGGCGAGCTCGCCGAGATCGGCCCGCCCGAGCGCAGCGCCCACCCGCCCGTGCCCTGGGCGCGCCTCGCGCGCAGCCGCAATCTGATCGCGATCTGCGCGATGTACTTCTGCGCGATCTACGGCTGGTACTTCTACATCACCTGGCTCCCGACCTATCTGCTCGAGGCGCGCGGCTTCGACCTCCCGGCGACGGGCTGGCTCTCGTCGCTTCCGCTGTATGGAATCGCGGCGGGCTGCCTCGTCGGGGGCCTCGTCTCGGACGCGCTCGTGCGACGCCACGGTCCGCGCATCGGCCTGCGCGCCCCCGGCTTCGTGGGCCTGCCGCTGGCGGCGCTCGCAATCCTGGGCGCGATCGGAACGCCCGACGGCCGCTCGGCCGCCTACTTCCTCTCGGCGGCGGCGGGGCTCGCCGCGCTCGGCATCGCCCCGGCCTGGTCCACCTGCGTGGCCATCGGCGGCCGTCACGGCGGCGTGGTGAGCGGCGCCATGAACACCTTCGGCAACCTGGGCGGCACGCTCTCGCCGATCGTGTTCGGGCAGAGCCTCGACCGCCTGGGCTCCTGGAATCCGCCGCTCGCGAGCGTCGCAGCGCTCTACGGGCTCTCGGCGCTGGCGTGGCTGGCGATCGATCCGCGCGTCTCGCTCGACGAGAGCCCGAGGGCCCCGCGCGCCGCCGAGCTCGAGCGCTCGCCGGCATGACGCTGCGCCTCTGGGGCCGGCGCAGCGCCTTCAACGTGCAGAAGGCGCTCTGGGGGATCGGCGAGCTCGAGCTCGGCTGCGACCAGCGCGAGGTGGGGGGCGCGGTCGGCGGGCTCGACACGCCGGAGTTCCTGGCCCTGAACCCGCACGGCCGCATCCCCGTCCTGGAGGATGGCCCGCTCGTCGTGTGGGAGTCGCACACGATCCTCCGTTACCTCGCCGCGAGCTACGGCGCGGGGCGCCTCTGGCCGGAGTCGGCAGCCGCTCGCTCCCAGGGCGAGCGCTGGATGGACTGGGCGCAGACCACGCTGCAGCCGGATTTCATGGCGCTCTTCTGGGGCTTCTACCGCACGCCCGAGCCCCTGCGCGACGCGCGCGCCAACGAGGGAGCGCGGCGGCGTTGCGAGGCGCACTTCCGGCTGCTCGACCGCGAGCTCGCGGCGCGCGACTTCCTGGGCGGCGACCGCTTCGGCCTGGGCGACATCCCCGCCGGCGCGGCGCTCTTCCGCTACTTCGAGATGGGCGCCGCCGTCCACCAGCCGCGGCACGTGCTCGCCTGGTACGCGCGCCTCTGCGAGCGGCCGGCCTACCGGGAGCACGTGATGCGCCCTTTCGGCGAGCTCTACGGCCGCACGACGTTCTAGAGCACGACGTCGGTCCCGCTGCTCCCGGCGCGCAGGATCTTCTCGCACAGCTCGACGATCGCGGCGCCGGCCTCGTCGGGGGCGAGGCCGCGCGCGTGAATGTTGGAGAGGCACTTGCGGTCCGCGTCCGTCGTCGCCGCGCTCGGCGCGAGCGTCACGTAACAACCCAGGCTCGCCGGCGCCGTGAGCCCGGGCCGCTCGCCGATCAAGTGGACGGCGAGGCGCGCGCCGCTCGCCTCGCAGATGCGATCGGCGATGGCGACGCGGCCGAGCGTCACGGCCACCGGCAGCGCGAGGGGCCCGAGCCGAGCGAGCCCGCGCGCGAGCGTCGGCCAGAGGCGCTCGAGGCTCGCCTCGGCGGCCCCCGCCGAGAGGCCATCCGAGACGACGAGCTGGGCGAGCGCGCCCGGGCGCGCGCGCTCCCGGATGCGCGCGGACTCGCCGGCCGCCAGCGCGCGCCCGAGGTCGGGACGGCGCAGGTAGGTCTCCTTGTCCGGGGCGGCGGAGTGGACCTCGAGCAGGCCGAGCTCGCGGAGCCTCGCGCGGAATCCCTCGCCCCACGCCCGTTGGACGGCGTCGCGGGCGCGCGCGTGGTCGCGCCGAAAGTCGAGCGCGGCCGCCGTCGTGGGGCGCGGCCCGGCGCGGCCGAGCGCGAGCCGCGCCGGCGTCGCGCGCAGGAGTCGCGCGAACTCGTCGCTCAGGCAGGAGCGCCCGCGCGTCCCCGGCGCGCGCCGTCAAGCGCCCGTCGCGCATCAGCCCGCGCGCCTCGAGCCAGGCCTCGAGCTCGGGCGCCGGGCGCAGCCCCAGGAGCTCGCGCAACGTCGCCACGTCGTGATAGGAGGTGCTCTGGTAGTGGAGCATGCAGTCGTCGCCCAGCGGCACGCCCATGAAGTAGTTGCAGCCCGCCGCCGCCAGGAGCAGCGCGGTGCTCTCCAGATCGTTCTGGTCCGCCTCGGCGTGGTTCGTGTAACAGACGTCGGCCCCCATCGGCAGACCGAGCAGCTTGCCCATGAAGTGGTCCTCGAGGGCGGCGCGCATGATCTCGCGCGCGTCGTAGAGGTACTCGGGGCCGATGAAGCCCACGACGGTGTTCACGAGCAGCGGCCGGTAGCGCCGCGCCACGCCGTAACAACGCGCCTCCAGGGTGAGCTGGTCGACGCCCTCGTGGGCGCCCGAGGAGAGCGCGGAGCCCTGGCCGGTCTCGAAGTACCAGCGGCACTCGCCGGGCAGGCGACCGCGCTCGCGCAGCAGCGCGTCGGCCTCGTCGAGCAGGGCGAGCGAGACCCCGAAGGCGCGGTTCGCGCGCTCGCTCCCGGCGACGGATTGGAAGAGCAGGTCGAGGGGCGCGCCGCGCTCGAGCGCGCGCAGCTGCGTGGTGACGTGGGCGAGCACGCAGGACTGCGTGGGGACACCCAACGGCGTTATGGTCTCGTCGATCGCACGCGCGAGGCGCTCCACGGTCTCGACGCGGTCCTCCACCGGGTTGATGCCCACCACGGCGTCGCCGGAGCCGTAGGCCAGCCCCTCGAGGATCGAGGCGCGCACGCCCTCGGCCGCATCCGCCGGATGGTTGGGCTGGATGCGCGAGGCGAGGCGCCCCTCGAGCCCGAGCGTCGTGCGCGCGCGCACGACCACCGGGAGCCGCTTGGCGGCGAGCGCCAGGTCGAGGTTCGAGCAGAGCTTCGCCAGCGCGGCGGCGTGCTCCGGAAGGAGCGCCCGCGCGCAGTCGGCTCGCATCCTCGCCGGGCGCGCGCGCGAGCACGCGCTCGCGCAGCTCGCCCACCGAGAGGCCGGCGATCTCGCGAAACGCGTCGCGATCCTGGGCCGCCAGGAAGGCGCGCGTCAGCTCGTCGCGCTCGGGCGGGATCACGGGCTCCTCGACGAAGCGCGCGAGCGGGAGCTCGGCGAGCGCGCGCTTCGCGGCGACGCGCTCCTCCGCGCTCGCGGCGGCCAGGCCGGCGAGCTGGTCTCCGCTCTTCGGCTCGTTCGCCTTGGCGAGGAGCTCCCGGAGATCCCGGAACTGGAAGCCGCCGCTCGCGAGGCCGGACATCGCGCCGAGGGTACCTCGCAAATCCCGTAGTCCCCCGAGTCGGACTCGGGGGACTAGAGTCGGGAGCGAGCGAGGAGGGCTTCGATGTCGGCGGTCGGCTGGCTCTGCGCAATGGCCCGCAACAACCTGTGGTCGAACGACCGCCTGCTGCGCGCCTGTGGGGCCCTCGACGCGCGCGAGCTCGACGCGCCGCGCACGGGCTTCTTCCCGTCGCTCCTTCTGACGCTGGACCACATCCTACGCGTGGACGCCTACTACCTGGGCGAGCTCGAGGGGACCGGCCGCGGGCTCAGTGCTTTCGCGAGCGAGGGTGCGCCGCTGCCCTTCCCCGAGCTGGCCGCCGCCCAGGCGCGCTCGGACCGCGCGCTCGTGAAGCTCTGCGACGGCCTCGACGCCGCCGCGCTGGCGCGGCGCGTCGGGCTCGATCGCGGAGACGACGGCGTGGTCGAGGAGGAGCTGGGCGCCGTGCTCACGCACCTCTTCGTGCACCAGATCCACCACCGCGGGCAAGCGCACGCCATGCTCTCGGGCACGCGCGTCGCGCCGCCGCAGCTGGACGAGTACTTCCTCGCCTACGACGGCCCGCGCCGAGCGAGCGAGCTCGCGCGTCTTGGCCTCTGAGCGTGTCGCTGCGCATCCTCGCGCTCTGCGGCAGCCTGCGCGCCGCGTCCGTGAACCGCGCGCTGCTGCGCGCCGCCGCGGCGCTCGCGCCCGCAGGCGTCGAGGTCGTCGCGTTCGAGCGGCTCGGCGAGCTCCCTCACTTCAACCCAGACCTCGACACCGAGCTCGGGCCGCCCGCGGTCGAGGCGTTCCGCGCGGCGCTGCGCGAGGCCGGGGCGGTGCTCATCTCGAGCCCCGAGTACGCGCACGGCGTGCCGGGCTCGCTGAAGAACGCGCTCGACTGGCTGGTGGGGAGCGGCGAGCTCGTCGAGAAGCCCGTCGCGCTGCTCAGCGGCTCCCCGCGCGCGACGTACGCGGCGACCTCGCTGCGCGAGATCCTCTCCGTGATGACCGCCCGCCTCGTCCCCGAGGCGTCCGCCGAGCTCGACCTGCCCACGAATCGCCTCGACGAGGCTGGCCTGCTGGCCGACGCGACCACGCGCGAGACGTTGCGCGCCGCCGTCGCCGCCCTCGCCGCAGCCGGCGCCGCGTAGGGCGTTACTGCGGCTTGGGCGCGGCCGGGGCGGGAGCCGGAGCCGGCTTCTCGCCGGCGATCACTTTGTTGGCGTCGTCGATCACCGCGTCGAGCGCCGCGATGCCGTCGACCCGCTTCGCGCGCACGTCGTCGGCGAGCTTGTCGAGCGCCTTCACCGTGTTCTCGAGCAGCTTGTGATCGGAGGCCGCTCGGCGGTCTCTGAAGTAGGCGAAGCCCGCCGCCGCCTTCTCGAGCTCGTCCGCGCAGAGCGAGATGTGGCCGTTCTCGAACGCGCGGTGCGCTTGCTTCAGATGCCAGTCCGGCTCGCGGATCTGCTCGACGAGCTCGTGTTGGCGCACGTAGACGCGGTCGCTGCCGTTGAACCAGCGGTAGTCCTCGCTGGCCAGCGCGGCGCCCGCCAGCCCGGCGCCGAGCCCGGCGGCGACGGCGATCCTGCGCCAGCGGAAAGCTTCCGACATATCCAGCCTCCCTCGCTCTGCCTGGTTAGAACGCCTCGCCGGGCGCGCGGTTCCGATCTCTCGGCAGTGGGTAGAATGCGGGCCCTCTCGCGAAGGGGACTGCGTGGCCGCTCGGTACAGGTCGACTCGGAAGCGCGCCGCGAAGCGGCCGGCCCGCCCCACCCGCGCGGCGGCGCGCCCGCGCGCCACGACCGCCGACGCGCGCCGGCGCGGCGCCTACCGCCTGCCCGCGGGTGTGCGCCCGACCGCCGTGGACCTGCACATCGAGGTCGACCCCGCGCGCAGCGAGTCCTTCGGCGGCGAGGTCCAGCACCAGATCGAGCTCGCGGCGAGCCGCAGCTCGCTCGAGGTCCACGCCGTCGGCCTGAGCGTCACGCGCGCCCACGTGCAGCTCGGAGAGCGCCGGCTGCGCGGCCGCGTCGTCGCCCACCCCGACCGGGAGACGGTCGAGATCGCGCTGCCCGAGGCCCTCCCCCCGGGCTCGGTCACGCTGGCGCTCGCCTTCCGCGGCAAGCTGCGCACCGATCTGCGCGGCCTCTACAGCGCGCGCGCCAACGAGCGGGACTACGCCTTCACCCAGCTCGAGTCGACGGACGCGCGCAGCTTCTTCCCGTGCTTCGACGAGCCGGCGCTGAAGGCGCGCTTCCGGCTCTCGGTCACCACCGCGGCCGCACACACGGTGCTCTCCAACAACCCGGTCGAGAAGATCATGCCGCTCGCCGGCGGTCGGAAGACGGTGGTGTTCGAGGAGACGCCGCCGCTCTCCACCTATCTGCTCGCGCTCGCGGTGGGCGAGCTCGTCGCCTCGCAGCCCGTGCACTGCGGCGCCACCGAGATCCGCATCTGGCACGTGCCCGGCAAGGAGAGCCTCACCGCCTTCGGGCTCGAAGCCGCGCGCGAGACGCTCGCGCGCCTCGAGACCTACTTCGACCTGCCCTACCCGTACGAGAAGCTCGACCTCGTGGCGGTGCCCGAGTTCGAGGCCGGCGCGATGGAGAACGCTGGCGCCGTCTTCTTCCGCGAGACGCTGCTCCTGCTCGATCCGGCGCGCGCCACGCTCACCGAGCGCAAGCGCGTCGCCGAGGTGATCTGCCACGAGCTCGCCCACATGTGGTACGGCGACCTCGTGACGATGGCCTGGTGGGACGACCTCTGGCTGAACGAGGCCTTCGCCACCTGGATGGCCTTCCACGTGGTGGACGCCTGGAAGCCCGAGTGGCGCATGTGGAGCACGTTCCAGCACGACCGCGCCGCCGCGCTCGGCATGGACGCGCTCCAGAGCACGCACCCGATCTACGTGGAGGTGAAGAGCCCGGCCGAGGCCACCGAGAACTTCGACCTGATCACCTACGAGAAGGGCGCCTCGGTCGTGCGGATGCTCGAGCGCTACCTCGGCGCGGAGGTGTTCCGCGCCGGCGTGCGCCAGTACATCCGCGAGCACCGCGAGGGCAACGCGATCGCCGCGGACCTGTGGAGCGCGCTCGCGGCGGCCTCGGGCCAGGACGTCGGGACCGTCGTGCGCGCCTGGATCGAGCAGCCCGGCTTCCCGCTGTTGCGCCTCGAGCGCGCGACGCGAGATGGACGCAGCTGGCTCCGCTACCAGCAGGAGCGCTTCCGCGCGGACGCGCGCGCGGGCGCCGCGGGCAAAGCCGCGCGTTGGCCGATTCCCTGGGTCGGGCGCGCCGGCGCAGCGGTCGGCTCGCGCGCGGTGCGCCAGCTCCTCGATCGCCCGAAAGGCGAGCTCGCGATCGAGGGCGAGGCTGCCCCGCTACCTGTACGGGAACGCCGAGGAGGCTGGCTTCTTCCGCCCGCTGCACGCCAAGGCCGATCTCGCCGCGCTCCTCGCGAGCCTCGGCGAGCTCACCGCCGTCGAGCGCATGGGGCTGGTCGGACATCAGTGGGCGGCGCTGCGCGCGGGTTACGCGGAGCTCGCCGATTTTCTCGACCTGGCGCTCGCGCTGCGCAACGAGACCGACGCGGACGTGCTGATCGCGCTGCGCGCTCCGCTGGATGCGGTGGCGCGCTCGGCCGGCCGCACGCTCGGGGCGCCGGCGGAGAGCGCGCTGCGCGCTCGCATCGCGGCGAGCTTCGCGCCGGCCCTCGAGGCGCTCGCGGCGGAGCCCGAGCCGCGCGAGCCCGACGAGACGCGCCGCAGGCGCGCGGCCCTGCTCGGGCTCGTGGGCGAGATGGGCGAGCAGGCGGGCGCGCGCGGGCGCGCCCTCGCGCTGGTGCAGCGCTACCTCGCCGACCGCGCCAGCGTCGACCCCGAGCTCGCGGACGTGGCGACCACCGTCGCTGCCCAGACGGGGGACGCCGCGCTCTTCGATCGCTATCTCGCCGCCCGCAAGGGCGCGGCGACGCCGCACGAGAGCCAGCGCTTCCTGATGGCGCTGGGCGAGTTCCGCGAGCCGGCGCTCGTCGGGCGCGCGCTCGCGCTGAACCTGACGCCCGAGGTGGGCGTGCAGGACGTGGGGCTTCTGCTCGCGCGGCTGCTGCGCAACGGGAGCGCCGCCCCGGCGAGCTGGGAGTTCTTCAAACGGCGCTTCCCGGCGCTGCGCAAGAAGCTGCCGCCCGCACTCGTCGCGCGCCCGATCGAGGCCGCCGCGGCCCTCGCCACCCGCCCCGCGCGGCGCGACATCGCAGCCTTCTTCAAGCAGCACCCCGTGCCCACCGCGGTGCGCGCGGTCGCGAAGACGCTCGAGCAGATCGATCTCTCGCTCGCCTTCGACGCCCGCGTGAAGCCGGAGCTCGCCGGCTGGCTCGCGAGCTGATGAAGTTGCAGGGACGGCGAGATTTCGTCTTACATTCGCCCCATGGCTCAAGCGCCATGGCGCGAGCTCCAACCCCCCGAATCGCTTCGAGCGCCTCCGCCTCGAGGCCGCCCCGGAGCTGGGCTACGGGGCCGGGCCGGACGACCCGCCCGAGGACCCGCGCACCGAGCTGCTCGTCGACCCGTCGCGCACGATCCTCGCCAGCAACGACAGCCCCGACCTGGGCTTCGCGGCGAGCGTGAATCCGTACCGGGGCTGCGAGCACGGCTGCGTTACTGCCTGGCCCCGGAGACGACCGTGTTCCTCGCGGACATATCTGGCGTCCGATCGGCGACGTGAAGCAGGGGGACGTGCTAGTCGGCTTCGACGAGGACCCGGCGGACGGAACCTCGGCACCCGCAAGCTGGTGGTGCCGTGTCGAAGCGGTTTGGTGGACGCGGAAGCCGACGGAGCGACTCGTGACCCGGGGAGCGAGGTCGTGACGACGGCGGAGCACCGCTGGCTCACGGGCACGAGCGGACGCTGGTCGTGCGCTCGGCACCTCGCGGTGGGCGAGCGCCTCCTCCAGTTCGACGGGCGGAGCGACGCGATCGGCCCCCGACGAGATCGTCGGATCGAGCCCGGCGGCGCGCGCGACGTGGTCGACATCCAGACCTCTACGCGGAACCTTCTACGCGAACGGCCTCGCGACGCACAACTGTTACGCCCGCCCGACGCACGAGTACCTCGGCTACTCGGCGGGGCTCGACTTCGAGACGAAGATCCTGGTGAAGGCGCGCGCGCCGGAGCTGCTTGCGGCGCGAGCTCTCGTCGCCGCGCTGGAAGCCGCAGGCGATCGCGCTCGCCGGGGTCACGGACGCCTACCAGCCCGCCGAGCGGCGGCTGCGCATCACGCGCGGCTGCCTCGAGGTGCTGGTGAGTTCCGCAACCCGGTGGCCGTGGTGACCAAGGGCTTCCTGGTGACGCGCGACGCGGACCTGCTCGGCGAGCTCGCGCGCTTCGACGCCGCGGCCGTGATGATCTCGGTGACCACGCTCGACGACGAGCTGCAGCGCAAGCTCGAGCCCTTCGCTTCCCCGCCGCGCAAGCGGCTCGCGGCGATCGAGCTGCTCGCGCGCGCTGGCATTCCCGTGGGCGTGCTGGTGGCGCCGATCATCCCGGGGCTCACGGACCACGAGCTCCCGGCGATCCTGGCGGCAGCCGCTGCGGCGGGCGCGCGCTCGGCGGGGCGCGTCGTGCTGCGCCTCCCGCACGGCGTGAAGGAAGTGTTCGGAGACTGGCTCGGCGGCCCACTTCCCGGAGCGCAAGGAGAAGGTCTTGAATCGCCTGCGCGCGCTCCACGGTGGAAAGCTCTACGACTCGACGTTCGGCCATCGCCAGCGCGGCGCGGGCGAGTTCGCCGAGCAGATCGACGCGCTCTTCCAGCTGGGGCTGAAGCGTGCAGGTCTCGAGCGGCGCTCCTGGTCCCTCTCGACGGCGGCCTTCCGCGTGCCCGGGCGCTCGGAGCAGCTGGGCTTGTTCGGCGTCGGCTCGCGCGACGCCTAAGCTGGCGGCGGCCCTCCCTTGGGCCGCGCCGGCGGTGGGCCGAAGCGGAGTCTGCGCATGCGAGCCCAGCTCGACAGACTGGTCGAAGGCCTCGCCAAGGGCCTCTGCTTCACCTTCTTCCGCAGCATCGAGCGGGTCGGGCTGGAGCGCATTCCGGCGGGCTGCCCGCTGGTCGTCGTCGCGAACCACCACAACAGCCTGGTGGATCCCATCCTCGTGCTCGGCACGACGGGCCTGCCCGCGCGCTTCCTGGCGAAGAGCACGCTGTGGGGCATCCCCGGCGTGCGCCAGCTGCTCGAGCTGGCCGGCGCCGTGCCCGTGTATCGCCGCCAGGACGGCGTCGACACCACCAAGAACGAGGAGACCTTCACGCGCTGCTGGGACGTGCTGGCGGCGGGGGGCGCGATCGCGCTCTTTCCGGAGGGCGTGAGCCACGACGCGCCGCACCTCGCGCCCCTGCGCACTGGCGTCGCGCGCATCGTGCTCGGCGCCGCGCGCGAGCTCGGCGTGCGCGGGACGCGCGTCGTCCCGATCGGCCTCACCTTCGAGGAGAAGGGCGCCTTCCGCTCGCGCGCGCTCGTGACGGTGGGCGAGCCCCTCGACCCCGCGCCCTGGCAGGCCGAGTCGGAGCGCGACGAGATCGCCGCGGTGCGCGGCCTCACCGAAGCGGTGCGCGCGGCGCTGGCGCGCGTGACGCTCAACTATCCCTCCCACGACGAAGTGCCGCTGATCGAGCAGTCGGCGAGCCTGTGGGCCGTGGGCGAGCGCGAGCTGCCCGCCCGCATGGCGCTGGCCGAGGCCTTCGCCCTGCGCCGCACGGCGCTCGCGCTCTACGAACGGGCGCGCGCGCGCAACCCCGAGCGCGTCGAGGCGCTGGCCCGCCGCGTGCGCGCCTACGCGGCGCTGCTCTCGGAGCGCCGGCTGCGCGACGAGCACGTGAGCGCGCGCTACCCGAGCGCCGAGGTGATGGGCTACGTGGTGGGGAGCGCGGCGCTGCTCGGCTTCTGGCTGCCCCTCGCGGCGCTGGGCAGCGCGCTCAATTTCGTTCCCTACCACTTGTTGCGGATCTCGGCGCACCGCACGCAGAGCGAGAATCTGCCCGCCACCATCAAGCTGGTGGGAGGCTTCTTCCTCTATCCGCTCGGCTGGGCGCTCTGGGCCCTCGCCGCCGGCCTCGCTTGGGGGGGCGGCGCCGCCCTGGCCACCCTCGCGCTCGCCCCGCTCTCCGCGTGGTTCGCGATGCTGTTCCTCGAGCGCTACGAGCACTTCTTCGAGCACGCGCGCGCCTGGGCGCAGATGCGGCTGCGACCTCGCGAGGCGGCGCGCCTGCGCCGCGAGCGCGCTGCTCTGCACGAGGAGATGCGTTCGCTCGCGAAGGAGGCGGGTGCTCCGGATCAGTCGCAGCGGCCGTAGAAGGCGAGGGCCGCCGCGAGGGGCTCCTCCTCGACGCCAGGCTCCTTCAGCACGGCGGCCAGCCAGTCCGGGCGCTCGGCGCAGCACACCGTGATCGGGCGCTCGAGCCCGCCGAGCTCGTTCGCCTGGCGCACGAAGGCGGTGGCGTAGTCGGGCGGGCGCACGTCGCGCGCAAGCTCGACCATGGCGAAGGGGTCGGGCGGGCCCTGCGCGCGGGGCTCCGGGAAGACGAGGCTCGGCGTGCCGGGCTCGCCGCCGCCGCCCGCGAGCCCGAGGCCGTCGCACAGAATCGCGCCGCGCACCTCGTGCGGCCGAGCCCCCGTGAGCAGCAGCGCGACGTAGGCGCCGAGGCCGCGGCCCAGCAGCGTGGCGCGGCCCAGGGCGCGCAGCGCCGTGTCGGCGTCGCCCATCAACACCTCGGCGGTGTAGCCGCCCCCGTGCGAGAGGCTGCTCTCGCCGTGGCCGGTGAAGTCGAGCGCGAAGACGGGGCCGCGCCACTCCGCGAGCTCGACGCCGGGTGCGCGCGGCGAGCGCTCGCCGAGGCCGTGGAGCAGGAGCAGCGCGCGACCCTCGCCGCCGCGCAGCTCGTGCAGCGCCAGCTCGACGCGCCCGTGGCGGAGCCGCTTGGTCGTCACAGCGCGCTCGCGAGCCAATCGAGCACGAGCCGCGCCGTCTTCTCGGGCTGCTCGATGTGGATGAAGTGGCCCACGCCCTCGCAGGCGATCACCTCGGCCCGGCGCGGCAGCACGGGCCGCACCTCCTCGGCGCGCGTCTCCCAGCCCATCGGCTCGGCGACGGTGGCGAGCAGGCCGAGCAGGGGCACCGGCAGGCTCGCGAAGCGCGCGAGCGACCAGGTGGCGCGCCAGGGGCCGAAGCCGCCGGGCCGCAGCACCGGGTCGATCTTCCAGCGCCAGCCGTCGCGATCCTTGCGCGCGCCGACGGTGACCAGGTAGCGGAGCCACGCTTTGGAGAGGCGCGGATTCATGCGCCCGCGGCGCTCGGCCAGGCCCTCGAGGGTGTCGGCGCGGCGCACCTTGTCGCCCGAGGCGCGCCGGTAGTCGAGCCAGCCCGAGAGCTCCTTCGCGAGGAGCTTCGTGCGCTCGTGATCGGCGACGTCGGGCGAGGCGCGGTGCGAGGGCATGCCGTCGATGTTCACGAAGGCGCGCGCGCGATGGGGCGCCGCCTGGATCGCGTGCGTGGAGATCGAGCCGCCCTTCGAGTGGCCGAGCAGGATCGGCGGGCTCGCGCGTCGTGGAGTCGAGCACCGCGAGCAGGTCCCGCACGTCGGCGTCCCAGGAGTAGAGCGGCGTGTGCTCGGAATCGCCGTGGCCGCGCTGATCCCACGCCACGACGCGGTAGCCCCCCGCGGCGAGGAGCGGGGCGAACACGTCGAGGGTGCCCGAGAAGTCGAAGCCGCCGTGGGAGCACACAATCACGGGCGCGCGCTCGTCCCCCCACTCGGAGACGGCGAGCTTCACCCCATACGATTCGACGCTGCGCCGCCGTGCAGGGCGCTCTGCGCCCGGGAACTTGGCGGCGGCGACCTCGTCGGTCGGGGACGCTCGTTGAGAATCGGTACTTTCCAGAGACGCTTCTCCCGGTCCGTTTTCGCCGCAGAAAGTACCGATTCTCAACGAGCGTCCCCGCCCGCCGCGCGGAACGCGCGCAGATCCGCGGGCTCGGGCGCCTCGACCCGGAAGGTGCGCCCGCCGCGCTCGAGCCCGAGCTCGGCCGCGTGGAGCAGCACGCGCGCTGCGGCGCTGGGAGCGCCGGGGTGGTACGCGGGGCCGTAGAGGTCGTCGCCGGCGATCGGCGTGCCGTGGGCCGCGAGATGCACGCGCAGCTGGTGCGTCCGCCCCGTCTCGGGCCACGCCTCGATGCGCGCGCCGCGCGCCCCGCGCTCGCTCACCCGAAAGCGCGTCCGACTCTCGCGGCGCTCGGGCCCGGGCTCCGCGTACAGGCCGAAACGGAAGCGCGCCGGATGCATCACGCGACCGAGCCAGCCCGCCACCTCGAACTGATCTTGGGCGGGCGCGGGCGCCACGCAGGCGCGATAGCGCTTGTGCACGCGGCGGTCGCGGAACGCGCGCCCGAGCTCGGCGGCGCGCTCGCGCCCGCGCACGAACAGCGCCACTCCGCTGGTCTGTCGATCGAGGCGGTGGGCGGCGTGCAGCTCGGGCTCCCCGAGCAGCGCGCGCAGCTCGGTCCTCGAGCGAGCTGCGCACGCTCGCGCGGGTGCGCTGCATGGAGAGCCACACCGGCTTGTCCACCGCGAGCAGCCCGTCGGCGTCCCAAAGGATGCAGCGCGCGTCGACGGCGATCGGCTCCGGCTCACGCACGAAGCCGTAGAGCGCCACCCAGTCGCCCGCGGCGACGCGCGCCGGGGGCGCATCCACGTCGATGGGGCGCCCCGCGACGTGGAGACCACCGTGCCACAGCACGCTTGCCAACTCTGGGGCGAGCTCCCCCAGCCGCGCGCGCGCCTCGGCGAGGAGCGCCTCCCAGCCGAGCTCCTGGTCGAGCACCCAGCGCAGCTTCCAGACCGGCGGATCGAAGCGCTCCGCTTCCGGCGAGCGCGGCGGGCCATCAGGGGGATTGATCGCTTCGGTTCGAAGAATGGACTGGACCTCGCGCCGGGCTCGAAGCATGCTCGCGGCTCGTATTAGGAGAGCCGACTTGGCGCGACGCGACAAGGCCAGGGCCCGAGCGCGACGCCGGCGCGGGCTGTTGGGGGTCGCGCTCGCCTTCCTCGCGGGCGGCGCCGCGCACGGCGACGTCGCGCTCCCGCCGAACGTCTTCCCGCCGGTCGTGCCGGCGGACAACCCGAGCTCGCCGGAGAAGGTGGCGCTCGGCCGCAAGCTCTTCTTCGACACGCGCATCTCCACCGACGGCACGGTCGCGTGCGCCAGCTGCCACGACCCGCTGCACGCCTTCGCGGACGGGCGCGGCAAAGCGACCTCCGCGGGCGTGGGCGGGGCGCTCGGCGCGCGCAACGCGCCCACCGCGCTGAACGCTGCGTTCCTCTCGACGCAGTTCTGGGACGGACGCGCGCCGACGCTCGAGGAGCAGGCCGTGCAGCCGCTGATCAACCCGATCGAGCACGGCTTCAAGGACCACGCGGCCGTTGTCGCGCGCCTGCGCGAGCTCGGCGACTACGCGGCGCCCTTCCAGGCGGCCTTCGGCAGCGCGGACGTCACGATCGAGGGCGTGGGCCGCGCGATCGCGAGCTTCGAGCGCGAGCTCGTCGACGTAAGCGCGCCCATCGACCGCTTCCTGGCCGGCGACGCCGGCGCGATCTCCGTGGACGCCAAGCGCGGCTGGGAGCTCTTCAACGGCAAGGCGCGCTGCAACACCTGCCACGGCTTCGTCGAGTCCTTCCCGCTCTTCACGGACGACGATTTCCACAACCTCGGCGTGGGCACGAAGGCGATCGACTTCGCCGCCGTCTCGCGCAGCGCCGCCGCGGCCGTCGACGCCGGCAAGTCGCTGGACGAGCTGGCCGTGGGCGACACCGAGAAGAGCGCTCTCGGCCGCTTTCTGGTGACGCGCGAGCAGCGCCATCTCGGCGCCTTCAAGACGCCGCAGCTGCGCAACGTGGCGCGCACGGCCCCCTACATGCATGACGGCAGCCAGGCCACGCTGGCCGAGGTGATCGCCTTCTACGACCGCGGCGGCGAGGCCAATCCGTACCTGGATGGCGGCATGCGGCCGCTCGCCCTCACCGAGCAGGAGCGCGCCGACCTGGTCGCCCTGCTGAACACGCTCACGAGCGACGATCTCGCCCACTTCGAGAAGCTCGCTCCTCAGTAGAGAACCTCGCGAGGAAGGAGATTGCGCGATGTACAAGAACGACATGACCAAGAAGGAGATCGAGCGCGCGTTCGCGGAGTGCAGCGCCGCCGACCAGCGCGAGCTCCTCGCGCTGCGCAACTGCGATCGGCGCCAGTTCCTGAAGACCTCGCTGCGTTTCGCCGGAATGGCGGCTGCGGCTGGCTTGATCCCGGATCACACCTTCCAGCTGGTGAGCGCGGCTCACGCCGCAACCCCGGGCACGGCGCCGGAGGTCAAGTTCCGCTTCGCCTACATCTCCGATTCGCACCTGTACGCGCGGGGAAAGGCTCACCGCTTCGCCAAGGCCGCCCTGAAGGCGGTGGAGGACGTGAACGCCCTCGACCCTCAGCCCGACTTCGTGCTGTTCGGCGGGGACCTCGCCCAGCTCGGGCGGCCCGACGAGCTCGCTCTCGGCCGCGAGATCCTGAAGGACGTGAAGGCCCCGCTGCGCGTGATGGTGGGCGAGCACGACTGGTATCTCGACCTCGGCGACGAGTGGCGCAAGCACTTCGGCCACGACCACTACTCCTTCGAGCACAAAGGTGTGCACTTCGTCGTGCTGAACAGCGTGGTCGAGAAGGACTTCTGGACCGCGAAGGGCTACACGCCCGAGCAGCGCATGGGCATCGTCGCGGGCCTCGACGACAACCGGCAGAGCTCCTTCGAGGTCGGCGAGCCCCAGCGCGCCTGGCTGAAGAAGGACCTGGCGCGCGTCGCGAAGACGACGCCGATCGTCGTCTTCTCCCACTCGCCCCTCTACAAGCTCTACAAGCCCTGGAACTTCTGGACCGACGACGCCGAGGACGTGCAAGCGATCCTGCAGCCCTTCGACACGGTCAGCGTGATCCACGGGCACACCCACCAGCTGCTCACCAACCGGATCGGGAACATCCACTTCCACGGCATGCTCTCGACCGCGTGGCCGTGGCCCTACGCGCCGCAGGGGCTGCCCGAGTACACCGTGCAGATGTCGCGGCCCGATCCGTTCAACCAGCTCGACGGCTGCGGCGACGGGACCGTCGACGTGCACGGCAACGGGCGCGTCGACAAGCACTACAACCTGTGGGCCCAGAGCACGCGCGTGGTGACGGCCGAGCAGCTCGCGAACGACGCGCTGCCCGGCAAGCGCGGCTCGCAGGGCCCGTCCTACTGACGCGGGAGGAACCGACGATGCGAGCCAAGACGCTGATTCCCTGGGTCGCCTCCGCCGCTCTGCTCGGCGCGCTCTGCGGCGGCTGGCTGCTCGCCCGGGGCGAGCGGGCGCAGGCGGCCCCCGCGACGGCCGCGGCCGCCGACGGCTGGACCTCGCGCACGGTCTGGGCCTGCGATCGACGCAAGCGAGTGGTCGTGGAGGGCGTGCGCCCGGACCAGAAGCTCTCGCCGGAGAAGGCCCAGCTCGTGGCCGACGTGCTCCAGGACCTGATGCACTACTGCAAGGAGGAGATCGTCGCGCGCATCGGCGTGGACGAGCACATCACGATCTCGGCCAACGGCCTCGTCTACCAGGACTACGTGCCCGGCGGGCCGCTGCCCATCGTGAGAGCGAGCTTCGGCGATCCGACGCCCCGCGAGCTCCAGATCTGGAAGGCCGAGCTCGACAAGGTCGTGAAGGAGGGCGATCGGCTCTTCCACAGCGACGAGCTCGGGACGAACGGCGTCGCCTGCGCGATGTGCCATCCGCACGCCTCGAACACGCATCCGGAGACGTATCCCAAGTTCCAGGCGCAGCTGAAGAAGGTGGCGCTGCTGCGCGACATGGTGAACTGGTGCATCGAGAACCCGCTGGAGGGCAAGCCGCTCCCGCACGACGACGCGCGCATGGAAGCGCTCGAGGCCTACATCCTCGCGCAGCGCGCGGGGAAGGCGCTCGAAGCCGGAAAGCACTGAGCGCTAGTCACCCCGGGCTTCGCCGGTCATCGGCACGAAGCGCACCGGGAAGACCGAGCGCTTCTCGATGCCGCGCTCGGTGCGCTCGATGAGAAGCAGCTCCTGGAAGTACTCGCCGACGGGGATCACCAGGCGGCCCCCGACCGCGAGCTGGTCGACGAGCGGCTGGGGCACGTGATCGGGCGCCGCGGTGACGAGGATGGCGTCGAAGGGCGCGTGCTCGGGCAGCCCGCGATAGCCGTCACCCGCGATCACATTCACGCCGGTAGCCGAGCTTCACGAGCAGGTTGCGCGCCGACTCGGCGAGCTCCGGCACGATCTCGATCGAGTCGACGCGCGCGCCCATCTCGGCGAGCACGGCGGCCTGATAGCCGGAGCCCGTCCCCACCTCGAGCACGCGCTCGCCCGGTGCGACGCGCGCGAGCTCCGACATCGCCGCGACGATGTAGGGCTGCGAGATCGTCTGGCCCGAGCCGATCGGCAAGGGCCCATCCTGGTAGGCGTATTTCCGCTCGCCCTCTGGAACGAACAGGTGGCGCGGCACCTTGCGCAGCGCGTCGAGCACGCGAACGTCCTTGACCCCACGCGCCGCGATCTGCTCCGCGACCATGCGCGCGCGCTCGTCGGCGCGGTCGGCGCCCTCGTCGCCGCGGGTCTGGGCGGCGCTCATGCCGGCCACGGCCAGCGCGAGCCAGGCGCTGCGCAACGTCATGCAGCCAGGCTGCCGCAGCGCCGCGCGCCGCGCTATGCCCTCGCCGCGCGGCGCACGCGATTGCTCTCGGCGTGGGCGGCGCGCACGGGCTCGGTCGAGACGGAAGCGAGGCGCGAGGCGCAGCACCCAGCGCCGGGCGCTCGCGAGCGAGACGCGATGCCCCACCGAGACGTAGACCGGCGCGACGCCGGCCTGCGTGCGCAGCGCGGAGCCGATCGTCTCGCCGCCGTCCCGGAGCGCAGAGAAGGCGCCTCGCCGCGCGCCCGGCTCGGCGTGCTCGCCCACCAGCACGGACTTCGCACAGCCGAGCGTCGGGAGGTCGAGGAGCACGCCCAGATGAGAGGCGAGACCGAAGCGCCGCGGATGCGCGCGGCCGTGGCCGTCGCAGACGATCAGATCGGGCAGCTCGGCGAGCTTCGCGAAGGCCGCGAGCAGCACCGGCAGCTCGCGGAAGGAGAGAAAGCCCGGGACGTACGGGAAGACCGCCTCGCGAGTGGCGCTCGCCGTCTCGAGCGGCGCCAGCGTCTCGGCATCGAGCACCACGACGGCGGCGTGAAGGGTCGGCGCGCGCCGGTCGAAGGAGACGTCCGTCCCGGCCACGCGGCGCACGCGCGCAGCGAGCTGATCGCGCGCCACCACGCGGCCGCGCAGGCGCTCCTGGATGGCGCGCGCGGCGGCGACGTCGACCGCGAAGGAGTGCGCGAGCTCCGGCGCGGGGCCGACTAGAGGCCGGCGAACGCTGCGCCGAGGAATGCCTCGAGCTCCTCGCGGTGGACGCGGGGGGAGCCCACCGCCGTGCTCGCGCTGGCCTCGCGCCCCGCGTAGGCGAGCGCGGCGCGCCCGGGCAGGAGCTCGCCGAGCCGCTCGCGCACGAAGCTCCACGCCCCCATGTTCGCGGGCTCCTCCTGCACCCAGACCACGCGCTCCGCGTTCCCGCTGGCGGCGAGCAGCGCCGCGAGCTCGGCGTCGCGGCCACGGATAGAGCTGCTCGACGCGCACGATCGCCACGTCGCCGCGCGCGCGATCGCGCCCGAGGCCGTCGCGCTCCTCGCGCCGCGCAGCAGGTCGTAGTAGACCTTGCCGGAGCAGAGCAGCACGCGGCGCACGCCGGCCGCGGCCGCGAGTCGCGTCCGGGATCACCGGCAGGAAGCGCCCGCTCGCGAGCTCGCTCCGGCGCGACACGGCGCGCGGCGCGCGCAGCAGGCTCTTCGGCGTGAAGATGACGAGCGGCGCGCGGTAGGCGCGCCGCATCTGGCGGCGCAGCACGTGGAAGTACTGCGCCGGCGTCGTGCAGTTCACGACCTGCATGTTGTCCTCGGCGCAGAGCTGCAGGAAGCGCTCGATGCGGGCGCTCGAGTGCTCGGGCCCCTGCCCTTCGTAGCCGTGCGGCAGCAGCATCACGAGGCCGCTCATGCGGCCCCACTTGTCGTGGCGCCGAGGCGATGAACTGGTCGATGATCGACCTGCGCGCCGTTCGCGAAGTCGCCGAACTGCGCCTCCCAGAGCGACGAGCGTGCTCGGGTCGGCGACGCGAGTAGCCGTACTCGAAGCCGAGCACGGCGGCCTCGGAGAGCAGGCTGTCGTAGACCTCGAAGCGCGCCTGGGTCGCGGCGAGGTGCGTCGAGCGGCGCGTACTCGCGCCCGGTGCGTCTGGTCGACGAGCACCGCGTGGCGCTGGCTGAAGGTGCCGCGCGACGCTGTCCTGGCCGGAGAGCCGCACCGGCATGCCCTCGACGCAGCAGCGATGCCGAAGGCGAGCGCCTCGGCCAGCGCCCAGTCGATCGGCGCCGCCTCGGCGATCGACCTTGCGCGCGGCGCTCGAGGAGCGGCTCGAGCTTCTTGTGCAGCTCGAAGTCCGCGGGCAGCTCGACGCGATGCGCCTCGGCGATGCGCGCGAGGCGCTCGATCGGCACGCCCGTCTCGGCCGCCTCGGCCGGCCGGCGTGCGCGAGAAGCCCGTCCACGGCGCCGCGCGGCTCGTACGGCTCGTCGGGCTCGGGCGGCGCCGTCTTGATCGAGTCCAGCGCCTGGAGCAGCTGCTTGTTCTGGTCCGCCTCGATGCGCTCCACTTCGCCGCGCGTCAGCACGCCCGCGCGCACGAGCGCCTCGGTGTAGAGCGCGCGCACCCCCGGCCGCGCGCGGATCTTCTCGTACAGGAGCGGCTGCGTGAAGCTCGGCTCGTCGCCCTCGTTGTGGCCGTGGCGGCGGTAGCAGACCAGGTCGATCACGACGTCCTCGCTGAAGCGCTGGCGGTAGTCGAAGGCGAGCCGCACGCAGTGCACGACCGCCTCCGGGTCGTCGCCGTTCACGTGGAAGATCGGCACCTGGATCATCTTCGCGACGTCGGTGCAGTAGAGCGTCGAGCGCGCCTCCTGGGGCGTCGTGGTGAAGCCGATCTGGTTGTTCACGACGACGTGGACCGTGCCGCCGGTCGAGTAGCCGTTCAGGTGCGAGAGGTTCAGCGTCTCGGCGACGATGCCCTGGCCGGCGAAGGCGGCGTCGCCGTGGATCAGGAGCGGCAGGTGGTGGCGGCCCTTGGGATCGCCGGCGCGCACCTGCTTCGCGCGCGCGCGGCCCTCGACGACCGGGTCCACCGCCTCGAGGTGCGACGGGTTGCGCGGTGAGCGAGAGATGCACGCGCCCGCCCGAGCGCGTGGTGCGGTCCGTCGAGTAGCCCTTGTGGTACTTCACGTCGCCCGAGCCGAACGGCGCCTCGGCGTCCTCGATGTCCTCGAACTCCGAGAAGATCGAGGCCAGCGACTTGCCGAGGATGTTCGCGAGCACGTTCAGGCGCCCGCGGTGCGCCATGCCGATCACGATCTCGCGCACGCCGTGGCTCGGCGCGTCCTCGACGACCGTGTCGAGCAGCGGGATCAGGGACTCGGCGCCTTCGAGGGAGAAGCGCTTCTGCCCGATGAACTTGGTGTGGAGGAAGCGCTCGAAGAGCTCGGCCGCGCAGAGCTTCTCGAGGACGCGCAGCTTCTCGCCGGGCGGGAGCGCGCTCGTGTTCTCGCTCTCCTCCATGCGCCGCATCAGCCACTGGCGTCGGCCGGGCTCCTGGATGTGCGTGAACTCGACGCCGACTTTGCGGCAGTACGTGGCGCGCAGGCGCTCGACGATCTGCGAGAGGCGCTGGATCGGCCCACCCGGCAGATCGCCCGCGAGGAACTGCCGCTCCTGGTCGTCCTTGCCGAGCCCGTAGTGGGCGGGGTCGAGCTCGGGGAAGTACTCGACGCGCGAGCCGAGCGGGTCGGTGTCGGCGACGCGGTGCCCGCGCGCGCGATAGGCGTGGATCATGCGCAGCACGCGCGCGTACTTCTCGGCGAGCTGCGGGCTCGCGAGGGTCGACTCGAAGCCGCCGAGGGCGGCGGCGCCGGCGCGGGCTCTTCCTCCGCGACCGCGGGCTCGCGCTCGTCGCCGAACAGCTCGGCCCAGCTCTCGTGCACGGACCCGGGGTCGAGCTCGTAGCGCTGGCGGATCTCGGCCACGATGCCGGCGTTCACGCCGAAGCTCTCGACCAGGTCTCCGCCCTCGGTCGCGGCCTCCTGGTTGGGCTCGGCCTCGTCCGCGTCCTGCATCGCCGCCTTCCCCTGCGAGAGCGGCGAAGGCTACCAAGTCGGGCCGCGGCTGCCTCGTCGCTGTGCGCGTTTCGGCGCTAGTCGGAGTGCCGCAGCAACCCGTCCAGGGCAGCGACGACCTCGCGCGGTCGTCGGCGGGCGGTCCTCGGGCCGCTTGGCCATCAGGCGCTGCACGAGCGCCGCGAGCTCCGCGGGCAGCTCGGGCACGAGCTCGCGCGGCTCCGGCGGCGGCGAGTGACGATGGTGATAGGTCACGTCGCCTTCCTTGAAGGGCACCTCGCCCGTGAGCATCTCGAAGAGCGTGACGCCGAAGGCGTACAGATCGGCGCGGTGATCGACGCGCTCGCCCGCCGCCTGCTCCGGCGCCATGTAGTAGGGCGTGCCGCCGATCACGGTGGCCGCGCGGCGCACCTCCTCGACCATCTTGGCGAGGCCGAAGTCCATGATCTTGACGACGCGGCTCGCGCGTGAAGAAGAGATTCGAGGTCTTGATGTCGCGGTGCACGATGCCGCGCTCGTGGGCGAACTGCATGCCCGTCGCGATCTGGAGGCCGAGGCGCAGCGTGTCCTTCACGGTGAGCTTGCCGCGCTTGCGCAGGATCTCGTCGAGCGGGAAGCCCTCCAGGAACTCCATCGTCAGGTAGTAGTTGCCGTCGTCCTGATCGGCGTCGAAGAGCGTCACGATGTTCGCGTGGTTCAAGGCGGCCGCCGCCTGCGCCTCGCGCAGGAACAGCGCCACCGCGGTCGGGTGGTCGCGCAGGTTGTCCGGCAGGCGCTTCAGCGCGACCACGCGACCGAGCCGCCGATCGCGCGCCTTGAACACGACGCCCATGCCGCCGCGCCCGAGCTCGCCCAGGATCTCGTAGCGATCCTGGAGCGGCGCTCCCGCGTTGGGCGTCGGCTGCGTCGCCGCGCCGGCGCTCGGGATGCTGGCGCCGGTGGCCGGCGGCGCCTGCATCGTCTCGGCGGCGTGCAGGAGCTCGCGCAGCGCGCGGATGCGCTCGGCGACCTGGGGGTACTGGTAGTCGCGCTTGCGGATGTTCTCGAAGACCTGGAGGGCCTCGGTCAGGTCGCCGTTCTTCTCGAGCAGATTGCCCTGCTGCTCGTAGAGCTCGAGCGGAGCGGCCTCCTCGCCCGCGGCCTCGATCGCTTCCTTCAGCTTGTCGAGGGCGAGCGTCCACTCCTCGCGCGCGGCGAACAGCTCCGACAGCGCGCGGCGGGACTCGCCGTAGTCGGGATCGCGCTGGTCGACCTGCTGGAAGTTGCGGATCGCGCGGTCGGCGTCGCCGAGCTGGAGCGCCGCGGCGCCGGCCTCGTAGTGGCGGCCGAGCCGCTCGAGCAGCTCGAGCGCCTTCTCGGTGTTGCCCGCGTTCCGGTAGGCGTCCACCGCGTCGGCGAACTCGAAGGCTCTCTCGTAGGCATCCGCGGCCTTGGCGTGGTCGCCCGCCTCGCTGAAGGCTGCGGCCGCGCGCTTGAAGTCGCCCGCCTCCTGGTAGAGCTCGGCCGACTCGGTGCGGTCGGCCGCGTCGGCCACCAGGTCGGCGGCCTGCGTCAGGTTGCCGGCGGCCTTGTGGAACTTCGCCGCCTCCGCCTTGTCGCCGCGCTGCTCGTGGAACTTGGCGCGCAGCTCGTTCGCCTTCTGGGTCATGCCGGCCTTGTCGAGCGCGCGCGCACACTGCGCCAGGTCGCCGGTCAGGAACGGCTCGATCGCCTCGGGCACGCCCTGGAACACCGCCTGCAGCGGATCGCCGAGCCCGATCGTCACCTGTTGGGCGACGAGCTCGCGCACCTCGACCTCGCGCTCGAAGGCGCAGTCGCCGAAGCCCACGCCCACGACGTGGCGCCCCTTGCCGACGTAGAAGATCGCCACGTCGTCCTTCACGAACTTGAGGCTGCCCGCGACGCCGCGCAGCACGACGCGCGCCACGCCGGCCTTGTCGCCGGGCGGTCGCTGCAGGCGCACCTCGAGCGTCGCCTCCTTGGGCCGGAAGTCGAAGCCCACCTCGACGGTCTTGCCGCGCGGGATGCGCACCCGGCGCTCCTCGAGGTAGTTGCCGACGATCTCGCCCCGGTCGTCCTGCATGATGCCGTGCACGCACACGTAGTAGTGTCGGGCCGGGATCAGCCGGAAGAGGGTCTCGCGATCCACCATGTGGCGCGCGAAGCGCGACCAGGCGCGCGCCTTGCGCTGGTAGGTTGTGGCCTTGCTCGCGCCCGCCTTCTCCTTCTCGCTGGTCGCGCGGCCCGGACGGCGCGAGATCACGATGCTGAAGAAGCCCTTGGCCTCCTTGCGGTGCTGGTAGTCGAGCTTCACCACCAGCCGACCCCAGCCGCGCACGAAGGGGAACGCGAGCAGGGCGAGCAGCAGGCTGTAGGTCGGCAGCACGCGCACGTTCCAGTGCACGAACTGGGCGGGATGCTCGAGCCGCAGCGCGCCGGCACGGATCTGCACCTCGTCCGAGACGTGGCCCGCGAACATGCGCACTTCGACCTGGAGGGGCGCGTCCGCCGGCGTGTGCATCGTCACCGGCTCCGGGGCGGACAGCCAGGCGGCGAGCGTCGCGTCGGCGGCGAGCTCCTCGTTCACGACGGCGATGTCCACGCGCTCGGTGGAGAGGCTCCGCAGGCGCGCCAGCGCGGGCTCGGCGGGCGAGCTCACGGGGATCAGCTCGGCGAGGCCGAAGCGCGCGTCGAGGGCCTGATGCAGCGCCGCCTCCACCTTCGGCACGTCCAGCGTCCGCGGCATCAACCACTCGCGCGCGAGCTCGACCCAGGTCGGCTTGCTGCCGAGGCCCAGGAAGATCACGCGCGCGTAGGCGGTGCCGTCCTCGCCCGCGACCGGGAAGCTCTCCGCGAGACCGGCGAAGCCGTTCGCGACCGTCTTGGCCTTCTCGGCCGCTTCCTGCTCGGCGTTGGTGGCCTTGAGCGAGACGCCGGTCAAGAGCGCGATCTGCGCCTGCTCCTTCGACGCGGCCTCCGCCTGGCCGGAGTCCGCGTAGACCTTCGCCAGCGCGCTGTGCAGCGGCGGATCGTCCGGCGAGATCGCGACGGCGCTCTGCAACGTGACCTGGGCGGCGGCGAGATCGCCCTGGGCCGTCTGGATCTCCGCCGCCTTGAGAAGGATCTGCGGCCGGTCCTCGAGGGCCACGGCCTCGGGGTCGAGCACGCGCAGCGCCGCCGCGGGGTCGCCCGCCTTCTGGTGGGCCTCGGCGAGGTCGCGGCGCGCATCCGAGGCGCTCGGGACGAGCTCGATCGCCTTGGCGAGCGGTGCGATCGCCTCGCCCGCCTTGCCGGCGCGGAGCAGCTCCTCGCCTTGACCTTGGAGCGCGACGGGATTCTGCGGGTCGACGCTCAGCGCGCGCTCGTAGGCTTGGAGCGCGCCGGCGGCGTCGCCCGCCTTCGCGCGCGCACGGCCGAGCCCGGCGAGCGCCTCGGCCTGATGATCGCCCAGCTGATTCGGCTCGAGCGACGCGAGCTCCTCGAAGCCGAGCAGCGCCTCTTCGTGCTCGCCGAGCTTCGCGGACAGCTCGGCGCTGTGGAGCTTCGCCTCCGCCTGGGCAGGCGGGGAGAGCTTGCTCGCCTGATCGAAGGCGCTGCGGGCCGCCGACACGTCGAGGCGCTGCATCTGGAGCTCGACCCAGCTCGAGGGCGGCGCGCGCGCGCTCGCTCGGCGAGAGCGTCGGGTTCGTCGCGAGCGCCTGGTGGGCCTCGACGTGATTGGGATTCTTCTCGAGCAAGCGCGCCCAGGCCTTCGCGGAGTCCGCGTAGCGCTGCAGCTCGTCGAGGGCGCGCGCGCTGCCGGAGGTCGCGCGCACGTCGCCGGGCGCGAGCAGCATCGCCTGCTGGAAGAGCTCGAGGGCGCGCCCGTGGTCGCCGCGCGACTCGGCGTTCGCCGCGCCGGCGAGCACGAGCTCCGCGTCGAGGCCGTCGATCAGGCCCTGGCGCACGAGCAGCCAGTCGCGGTCGTTGCCGCCGGTCACGCTGGCATAGCGCGAGCGCTCGGCGAGCGGCACGCCGTTGTCCTGCGCGAGCGCCTCCGTCTCCTTGCGCAGCCCCTCGGCGGCCTTGCCCTGCATGGCGGTGAGCGCCGCGTAGGCGTCGGCGGGCCGCTTCGCGGCGAGCGCCTCGGCCGCCTGCTCGTAGCTCGCGAACTGCGGAAGCCGCGCCACCTCGGCCTCGCCCGTGAGCCTCACGAGCTTGCGCAGCGGCTCCGCCGCCTCCACCGCGAGCTCGCCCAGGCGCGCGAGCTTGCCCTGCGCGTGGCCCGCGCCGAGCACGACGCCGGTCTGGGCGTCGACCGCGCGCATCCAGACCTCGGCGTCGCCGCCGGCGTAGGAGAGCTCGGTCGTGAAGACGAGGCCCGCCTTCAGCTTCTCCGCGAAGAGCGGCGCGTCGGCCGCGCCGAGCACGGGCTTCGTCGCGCGCTGCTGGGCGACGAGCGCATCGACGGCCGCGCGCGGGAGGACCTCGAGGCCGCCCGCCGCGAGCTCCGCAGACCACCACTCGCGCAGGCCGGAGTCGACGCTGCGGAAAGCGGCGCTCGCGCGCGGCGGGAGCACCGCCGCGGGGCCGTGCGGCGCGAGCGCCGGGGCGGCGCCCGCCTTCGGCTTCGCGCCGGCGGGCGCGGAGCCGATCGCCAGGGCAAGAGCCACTGCCGCGCCGAGCACGGTCCGGAGATGCGACTGCATGACGCTGCATGCATCGGCCGACCCGCAGCGCGGGTTTATGCCGTTCTGCCGGCGACTTGGCGCGGCTTTCGCGTCCGGGGCGGCTGAGCCCGGAGGCGCTCAGCCGTGCTCGGCGAAGCGCAGCGCGGCCTCCACCACCAGGTCCGGGCGCTCCATCAGGAGCAGGTGGCCGGCGTCCAGGCTCTCGACCCGCGCGCTCTGCATGGAGGCGGCCAGCGCCTCGTAGGCGGCGCGCGCGAAGTGGCCTCGCGCGCCCCAGAGCCAGAGGGTCGGCACGCGGTTCCCGCGCGCCAGGGCCGCGATATCGAGGCGCTTGCCCTCGGAGAAGATGGCCGCCTCCACGATCGGCGGGCACTTGAGCGTCACGCTGCCATCGCCCCGCTCGCGGAGCCCGTCCAAGGCGTAGAAGTCGAAGGCCTCGGGCTGCCAGTCCTTGAAGACGCTGCGCTGCGCCCAGGCGTCTCGGGCCGCCTCCCGGCTGGGCCATTCCGAGCGGCGCCGGAGGGCCCCCTCCGAGAGCGCATTCTGCCGGCCCACGGCCTCGGGCTCGGTGGGCTCGGGCCGGTGGGCGACCGGATCGAGGAGCACGAGCCGCTCGAAGAGCTCGGGCCGCCGCGCGGCCGCGCCGAGCAGCGAGGTACCGCCGAAGGAGTGTCCCATGCCGAGCGCGATCCGCCGGCCGTGGCGGCTCGCGAGGCGCTCGGCCACCGCGAGCACATCCAGGGCGAACTCGTCCCAGCCGTACGCCGTGGGCCCCTCCAGCTTCGAGGAGTCGCCGTGGCCGCGCGCGTCGATGGCGATCACCCGGTAGCGCGGCGAGAGCCCGCTCGCGACGCGCGCCCACATGCCCTTGCAGAAGCCCGTAGCGTGGTGGAGCAGCGCGAGCGGGCCGTCCCCACCCCAGTCGAGGAACGCGATCTCCACGCCCCGCTCGGGAAGCTGGAGCGCCCCGCGCTGGGCGCGGTCGAGCAGAGCGCGTGCGCTCTCCATCGGGCGTTCGGGCCTCCGGAGCCTGCGGGCGTGCCGCGGCAAGGTAGCCGGGCCCCTGCCGCACTACCCTCCGCCGCGTGGACGAGCTCGTGGAAAGGGTGCGGAGCAATCTCGCGCGCTTCGCAGCGGAGCGGCTCGAGGCCCCGCTCGAAGGCCGGCGCCCGGCCGCGGTGGCGGTGGCGCTGATCCGCGACGGCCGCTCGCGGCCTTGCTTCGTGCTCACGCGCCGGGCGGCCAAGCTGCGCCGGCACGCCGGGCAGTGGGCGCTCCCGGGCGGGCGGCTCGATGCGGGCGAGACGCCCGAGGGCGCCGCGCTCCGCGAGCTGCGCGAAGAAGTTTGCCTCGAGCTCGCGCCCGAGGCCGTGCTCGGCCGCCTCGACGACTACCCGACTCGCTCGGGCTTCGTGATCACCCCCGTGGTCGTGTGGACTGGCGAGGAGGCCGAGCTTCGCCCCGACCCGACCGAGGTGGCGAAGGTCTACCGCGTGCCGATCGCCGACCTCGACAAGCCCGGCGTCCCGCGTCTGCGCCGAATCCCGGAGAGCGACCGTCCGGTGATCTCGATCCCGCTGGTCGGCACCTACATCCACGCTCCGACCGCCGCCATCCTCTATCAGCTCCGCGAGGTGGCCCTCAGCGGCCGCTCGACCCGCGTCCACCACTTCGAGCAGCCCGTCTTCGCCTGGAAATAGGGGACGTTCCTCTTTGATTCGAACTTGAGGGACACCCCGAGGCGTTTCGCCTCTGGGGCGGATTGTCCAGGACTGTCCCCGAAGTTCGAATCAAGTAGGAACGTCCCCGGGAAGCCAGCGCCGCACGAGAGGCGTGGGATCCACGAAGAGGACGAACACCACCGGCAAGAACAGGAACTGGACGTTCATCAGGGCGAAGTTGCCGACATGGAAGAGCGTCACGCCTGCCAAGAAGGCGAGGCGGAGCCAGACCGGCCGCACGAGCAGCAGCAACGGAAAGCCCAGCTCCATCGCCGTCACGCCCAGCGCGAGGACGGCGAGGGCCGCGGGGTGATCCGCGAGCCAGAGGCCGAGGCTGCTCCCGAAGGGAGCCCCGTCCACGCCGAAACGGAACGCGCGCGAGAGGAGAAGCTCTTGAAGTCCCCCCCCCCGAGCCATGCCGTGCCCGAGACGCGCAGCTTCGCGAGTCCGCTCCAGAGATAGAACGAAGCGATGTAGAGCTGGGACGCGTGGATCGGCCAGGAGGCCTCCCATTCGCTGACGCGCGCCGCGCTCGCCGTCCGGCGCGCATCGAAGGACGCCACGTCGCCGCTGCGCGAGAGCGCGAAGAACAGCAGGACGTGAAAGGGGATCAGCTCGCGGTGGTGGATGTCGCCGGCGACGCTGTCGCGTGCGCCCTTCAGGAGGAGGATCAGCAGCAGGCACGCCCAGGCGGCCGCGCGCGTCCGGAAGCCGACGGCGAACGCCGCCAACGCGAGCAGGAGCGCGCCGAAGCCGGCGATCGCGAGCCACGGCACGTGCTGGCGGATACCGAGCGCCGCGAAGTACCAGACCGGATCGGTGTAGTGCCAGTGAGGCCCGAACGGATCCAGCGCGAGCAGCGACTTGTACTGCATCCAGAAGAACGGGAGGAGACCGACGCCCAGTAGCCAACGGGTCGCGGCCAGCCGCCCGGGCGTTGCGCCCGTGAAGAAGAAGTCCGAGAGCTTGCGAGCCAGGCTCACCCGTCGAAGTCCACGCGCCACGCCTCGTCCCACACGATCTCCGCGCGCTCCTCGACGCGGCCCAGCGGCGCGTTCGTGTCTCGGTCGAAGCGCAGCACGGAACGCTGCGCCGCGAGGCGCACCACGAACGCGGGGTCGTCGGGCGCGCGCTCGAGGGTCCGGTTGACGCTCACGAGCAGACGTCGCCGCCAGTCGACCGTGGAGAGCGGCGCTGCGCTCGGAAGGCCCCACACCCAGCGATCGAGGGTCCAGCCCCCGGAGTTCTTCTGTCTCTCCTTCGGCGGCGGCCGACCCCACGTCCGCAGGTAGAAGAGGCGCCACATGCTCCGCATCGGCACGTTCACGTCGCCGCGCGGGATCCACTCCGCTCCGCCGTCGCGGCGTGTCCCGCGCCAACCCTTGTCCTCGAGATACGGCTTGTCCTTCAGGATCACCCGGTGCACAGCCGCGTCCCGGCCTTCCCGGCCTCCGTGGTTCGCGTACATGGGCGCCCAGGTGAGCGGAAACTGGTCGACGCGCAGCGCCATCGCGGCCCACACGAGGCCGGCGTGGGCGAGCAGGATCGAGATCACCGTTTGCTGTCGCAACCGCGCCACCCCCTTATCGGACTCTCCCGACTTCGCTCCGGAAGAACGCCTCGAGGTCGATGCCGCTCAGGCGCTCGGCGAGCGTGCGGAAGCCGGCGGTCGTGATGGGCTCGTCCTGGCGCGCGAGGGCGGCGAGCACGGAGTCGAGGTTCTTGCGATCCGCGCTCTTCTGGCGGATCAGCTCGTCGAGGGAATGCAGCACCGCCACGGCGCGCGCGGTCGAGGGGCCGCTCGAGGCCGCGCCCGAGAGGGTCGCGCCGCGGCCTCTCTGCTCGATCGCCGCCAGCGCCTTCTGGTGCCGCAGGCGACTCACGCTGTGGGAGCGGACCAGCAGCTCGAGGCCGTAGTACTCGGCCAGCCCCTCCACGATCCAGTCGCCATCGGGGCCAGCGCGTGCGTTGGTCACCGCGTGGATGAGCTCGTGCAGGAGCGGGCTCGTGAGATCGGGTGTGATCAGCGGCCGATCGGCGTGAATGAAGAGCGAGCTCGGGCCCGAGAGCCCGCCGCGCCACATCGGATCGCCCGCGCCCACGACGAGCAGCCGCTCGGGCAGCACGCCCAGGATCTGGCGCAGCCGAGGGAGCGTCCAGCGCAGCATCGCGAGGATGTCCTGGCGCCGAAGCCCCTGCCCGATCGGACCCGCGACGGCGACGTGCGCGCCCGCGATGCGCTCGCGCAGCACGCCGATCTTCCCGAGCGCGAACCAGCCCACCGGGCGATCGAAGTGGCGCAGCGGGTTCTCGACGCGGTAGCCGCCGTCGGCGAGCCGCTCGTAGGGCACCGCGATCTTCCAGCCCTCGGGCACGCGCAGGCGCAGCGTCGAGCGCGAGTAGGCGTAGCGCAGGCCGCGCACGCGCGCGGGCGGGAAGAGATCGTCGCCGCGGAAGAGCGCCCAGTCCTCGGCGCAGCGCGATTCGTAGGCCGAGCGGTTGCGCAGCGCATCGATGCGGAACGTGTAGCGGAGGACGCCGCCGCGCGCGGGCGGCTCCCAGCGCACGTGGCCGCCGCTGACGTCGACCTTGCCGTCGCCGTGGAAGTCGGTGTGGCGCGCGGGATCGATGTCGAGCTCGACCCAGCGCAGCAGGTGCGCGCCCTCGCCGAGCCGCACCGCCACGTGCGCCGCGCGCTCGGTCGGCGCGATGCGCGCCTCGAAGGTGACCAGGTAGGCGACCGGGGCTCGCGCGGGCTTTGGCGCCGTCGCCGGTCGCGGCGGGGCGCTGGGCTTCGGCGCCGCGGGCTTGGGGGCGGGCGCGGGCTGGGCGAGGACGCTCGCGCCGAGCGCCAGAGCGAAGAGCGCGAGCCCGGCGGTCCGCCGCGCGCTCATGCCGCCTTCGGCTTCGCCAGGCGCGCGGTCTCGCGCCCGATCGCGACGCGCGACTCGATCGACATGTCGTTGCGCTCGCCTTTGCGAAACGGGCCGAGCGCCTCGTCCACGAGCTCGAGGCGCGGCATCAGGCCGGCGCGGTTCGCGAGCTGGATCGCGAGCCCCGGCCGCGCGTTCATCTCGAGGATCACGGGGCCGAGCCGGGCGTCCACCACGACGTCGGCGCCCACGTAGCCGAGCCCGGTGTGGCTCGCCGCCGACACCGCCGTGGTGAGCACCTGATCGAAGCCCGGGATGGTGAGCCCCACGAGCTCGCGCTCGTTGTCGGGGTGCCGGCGCACGGTCTCGCCCTTCAGCATCGCGTGGTGCGTGCGGCCCGTCTCGAGATCGATGCCGACCCCGAGCGCGCCCTGGTGCAGGTTCGCGCGGCCGCCCGAGGCGCGCGTCGGGAGCCGCATCATCGCCATCACCGGGATGCCGCGGTAGACGATCACGCGCACGTCGGGCACGCCGTCGACGGAGAGCCGCGCGAGCTCGGGATGCGTCACGAGCTTCTCCTCCACGAGCGCCACGTCGGCGTGGCCCGCGAGCGAGTAGAGGCCCGAGATGATGCCCGCCGCGTGGTAGAGGAAGTCCGCCTGGGACACCACGCGGCCGCCGCGCATCATGCGCTGGTCGCGCACCTCGATCACCAGGATGCCGTTGCCCATCGCGCCGCGCGCGGGCTTCAGCACGAAGGAGGTCTCCTGGGCGAGGCGCACCATCAGCTGCTTCAGCTGGGCGTAGATCTCCACCGCGGCGAGCAGGCGCGGCACCGGGATGCGCGCCTCCTGACACAAGCGCTTGGTGGCGAGCTTGTCGTCGACGAGCGGGTAGAAGCGCCGCTCGTTCACGCGCATCGTGTAGCGCTGGTTGCGCGCGTTGATGCCGAGCACGCCCAGCCGCTCGAGATCGCCCGGCAGCATCAGGCGGCCTCGATCCCGGAGCCGCGCGCCAGCGCGCGGAAGCGCAGCAAGTCGCTCACGCGGTAGCCGGTGTAGCCGCCGATCCAGATCAGCACGCCCATGCAGCAGAGCGTGAGCTCCGGGAAGGTGAACATCAGGTACTCGGCGCGGGCGCTGCGGAACACGGGGTGGATGGTGGACGCCACCGCCACCGAGATGGCTGCGGTGTTGAGCGCCTCGCGCAGACCCTCTTCGGCGCTGGTGATGAAGATGCGCTCGACCAGCATGGTGAGGATCACCATCGGGAAGAGCACACCCGCGAAGAACTCGGCCGTCTGCGTATCGTCGCCGATCAGCGCGAGCGCGGTCACCGAGAGCACCACGAAGCAGAGCATCACCGAGAGGCGCGGCACCATCAGCAGCCGCAGCGCCTCGAGCAGGCGGCGCGAGAGCAGCCCCAGGCCGATCACCAGGGCCACCAGGCCGAGGCTGCGCAATAGCGGATACCCGCGCAGCGCGAGCGAGATCAGGATGGGCATGAAGGTGCCGTAGGTCTTGACGCCGATCAGGTTGCGGAAGAGCGCCACGATCAGAGCGCCGATCGGGATCAAGAGCAGCACGCGCAGCGCCTGCTGGGTCGGGAGCGGCAGCCGGTAGAGCGAGAGGCGCTGGAAGATCGGGTTGTCGGGCGTGCGCAGGTTCGCGAGCTCCTCGGGGCGCAGGTGCTCGCGCAGCGCGCGGTAGCGATGGCCGACGGCGCGCACCGCCGTCGCCTCCACCGGGGCGACGTTGCCGCGGCCGAGCACGAGCCAGTTCTCGGGCCGCTCGGCGAAGAAGCCGTCCACCGACGACATGGGGATCCAGGCGCCCGCGAGCCATGCCTCGGTCCAGGTGCGCTCGCCGGGCGTGGCGTCCTCGCCGAGCTCGAGCCCGTGGACGATGCGCGCCGGGATTCCCCCTGCGCGCAGCAAGGAGACGAGCAGGCGCTCCTTCCCGGCGCGGCTCCCCTCGCGGTTCGCGAGCACGAGCAGCGCGTCGTCGCTCGCCGACTCCACCGTCGCCACCTCGTTCGCGACGAAGGCGTAGATCGTGCGCACGCGGCCCGGGAGATCCGAGACCGGCGGCAGCGCCAGGCGCTCGAGCTGCGCTCTCACCTCGTCGGTGGCGCTGGGCAGCGCGGGCGTGGGCTCGAGGTAGAGGGCGGCGAGCTGGCGCGGCGGGCTCGGGAAGGGGCCGCCCTCGGGCAGCGGCACCTCGACCTTGCGGCTCTGCACGCGGAACGCGAACACCACCTCGTGGATCTCGCCGAGCACGCCGGACCACACGCCCACGCGGTTGCCGGCCTGGTCGCGCGCGGCGAAGTCGAGCTGATCGGAGGTGGAGCTCTCGTCGAAGATCTGCTGGCCCGCCTCGCTCGCGGGCAGGAGCGCGCGCACGCTGCCCGGGCCGCCCGCGCCGCGCACGTTGATGCGCAGCTCCACCTGCCAGGGGCCCTCCCCCTCCGACGAGGTGAGCGGGATCGCGTAGCGGAAGACCTTCAGCGCGAAGACGCTCGCGCCCAAAGCGATCAGGAGCGCGCCGACGAGCAGAGCCGAGCGACTCATTACTCCGGCACCTCCTCGGGGTCGAGCGTCGGCTCGTCGGCCGAGCCCTCGGGCGGCACGGCGTCGTCGGCGGAGACGGGCTCGCTCTCGGAGACGGCCTCGGGCGTGGGCGCCGGGGCGGTCGCGCCCGCGGCGGGCGGAGGCTCCAGGCCCAGATGGAAGGCCGCGAAGCCCGGGATCACGACCTGCGAGACGGCCATCCCGATGATGCGCCCGCGCGTGGGCGACTCGACGCGCTTGCGCTCGTTGGTGACCGGGTCGGTGACGGTGCCGAGCAGATCGCCCTGGTCCACGTACTCGCCGAGCTTGCGGCGCGTGAAGAAGATCCCGCCGTCGTCGACGCGCACCCAGCGCGTGCGCCGGTACACGCGCGGATTCATCTGCACCGGCGCCTCGCTGGTCATGCCGAGCGAGGCCAGGATGTTGCGCACGCCCTCGACGCCGCGCGCGATCTCGCGCTCCTGGAAGCGCAGCGGCTCACCGGCCTCGTAGATGATGGTGGGGATGCCCGCGGCGTGGGCGGCGCGCCGCAGCGTCCCGGGCTGCGCGACGTCGTGCACGATCAGCGCCGTGCCGAAGCCCTTGGCGAGCTGGAGCGAGCGCGGGTCCTCCACGTCGGTGCGGACCTGCGGGAGATTCGTGCGGTGGAACGAGCCGGTGTGCAGATCCACCAGCCAGTTGCAGTGGCGCACCACGCTGTCCCAGAGCGAGTAGGCGATGCGCGAGGCCGAGCTCCCGGTGGGGCTGCCGGGGAAGAAGCGATTCAGGTCGCGGCGGTCGGGCAGGTAGCGCGACGAGCGGCGAAAGCCGTGGAGATTGGCGACCGGCACCGCCACCAGCATGCCTGAGATGCGGCGCGGCGTGAGGCCCTCCACGACCTTGCGCACGATCTCGATGCCGTTGAGCTCGTCGCCGTGGACGCCGGCCACCAGGCAGACCGTGGGACCCGGGGTCGCGCCCCGCGTCACCAGCACCGGGAGGTCGACATCCGAGCCCGAGAAGGACTCCGAGGAGCGCAGAAAGAGCCGGCGTTTGTCTCCGGGCGCGATGCGGGTCCCGAGCAGGCGGATCTCGTCCCACTGGGTGGAGGTGACCACCGTGGTGGCCGAGACCGCCGCCGCCGCGGGGATCGGGGGAGGCGCCTGCGCCCCGGCGGGCGCAGCAGGGGCGGAGAGCGCGGCCAGCACCAGACACGCAGCGAGCGGGTGGGTGCCGGGGCGCGTCACGGGCCGGGAACCTAGCCTCGGCAGGCTTGCCTGCACGGGCCTCCGGCGCGCGCCTTGTGCATGCTCCCGTGGACACGGAGGATTCGGGAATGGGCCTCGGCGCGAGCGACGCGGAGCCGGAGCGCGCCCGACCTCGCGCGGGGGGCCACGGGCTCGAGGACGTGCTCGCGGCCGATCCGCCGGGAGCGCTCCCGGAGGCCCTGGCCGCGCGCTTCGACGCCTGGCTCGAGGCGGCGCTGCGCCGCCACGCCCCACTCTCCTTCAGCGACGTGCGCAAGGGCGTGCAGTCGCTCTCGCGCCGCTACGTCGAGCTGCGCGACGCGACGGACACTTTCGCGAGCCCCGCCAAGCGGGCGGCCTTCGCCACCTACTACGCGGGCCTCCACCTGCTGACCGCGCACGGCGTGACCCGCGCGCTCCCGGCCAGCTTGGGGGCGGGCGTGGAGCGCCTGGTCGATCTCGGCGCTGGGAGCGCGGCGGTCGCCGCGGGCGTGGCCTTGGGCCTGCCGAGCGCGCCGCGCCTGCTTGCGCTCGATCGCTCGAGCTTCGCCCTGGGCGAGGCGCGCGCGCTCCTGCGCGCCTTCGGCCTCGCCGGCGAGACCCGCCGCACGCCCCTGCCCCGGGGCCTGCCGCGCCTCGGCAGCGGCGACCTCGCGGTCGCCGGCTGGTTCCTGAACGAGTGCGAGGCCGCCGAGCGCGAGGCGCTGCTCGGCGCGCTCGAGGCGGGGCTGCGCGCCGGCGCGCGGGTGCTCCTGCTCGAGCCCCTCTCCGGCCGCGTGGCCCCGTGGTGGGACGCCGCTGCGCGTCGGCTCGCCGCGCACGGGGTCGCCGCGGGCTCGGTGCGCTGGCGCTTCGCGCTTCCCGACTGGCTCGCGCGCATGGACCGCGCCGCGGGTCTCGATCACGCCGAGCTCGGCGCGCGCGTCGCCGCGGGTCCCCATGCCTGAGCTCCCCGATCTCACGCTCTATCGCGAGGCGATCGAGGAGCGCCTGCTTGGGCCAGCCGCTGGAGGCCGTGCGCATCCAGAGCTTCTCGCTCCTGCGCAGCGTCGACCCGCCGCTCGCGGAGCTGCGCGGCAAGCGGCTGGTGGGGACACGCCGGGTGGGGAAGCGCATCGGGCTCGCCTTCGAGGGCGAGCTCTTCCTGCTGATGCACCTGATGATCGCGGGCCGCCTGCGCTGGCGAGAGCGCGGCGCGCGCCTCCAGCGCCGCTACGCGCACGCGGGCTTCGACTTCCCGAACGGGACGCTGCTCCTCACCGAGGCCGGCACCAAGAAGCGCGCGACGCTCTACGCGATCCGCGGCGAGGCGGCGCTCGCCGCGCACGACCCGGGTGGCATCGAGCCGCTCGCCTGCTCCCAGGCGGAGTTCGCCGCAGCGCTCCGGCGCGAGCGCCACACGCTGAAGCGCGCGCTCACGGATTCCGCACCTGTTCGCCGGCATCGGGAACGCGTACTCGGACGAGATGCTGCACCGCGCGCGCTTCTCGCCCGTGCAGCTGACGACGAATCTCGACGAGGCCGAGCTCGCGCGGCTCTACGCCGCCATGCGCGAGACGCTCGAGGAGTGGACCGCGCGCCTGCGCTCCCAGGCGGGCGGCGCCTTCCCCGAGGAGGTGACGGCCTTCCATCCCGAGATGGCGGTGCACGGGAAGTTCCGCGCGCCCTGCCCCGTGTGCGGCGCACCCGTGCAGCGCATCGTGCACGCCGAGAACGAGACCAACTACTGCGCGCGCTGCCAGACCAGCGGCCGCGTGCTCAAGGACCGCGCGCTCTCCCAGCTCCTGCGCGAGGACTGGCCGCGCACGCTCGAGGAGCTCGAGGAGCGCCGGCCGGGCGGCTTCGCTCTCGCGAAGCCTCAGGGCGCCGAGGGGAGGAGCGTGCGCAGGTCGGCGAGGACCAGGCGCGTGTCGAGGAAGCCCGTCGAGTAGATTCGGCGGACGCCCCCGCGCGCGTCCACCACGAAGACCTTGAGCACGTGGCGCAGCGCGTCCCCCGCGTCGGCCTCGCCGGGGATCCAGACCGCGTCCTGCCCGAAGTCTGCGAGCACGGGCCGCAGAGCGGCGGCGTTCGCCGCCGTGAGGAAGCGCCAGCGCCCGTGCGGCGCCATCCGCTCGCGCAGCTCGCGCATGCGCGCGGGCGTGTCGCGCGCCGGATCGAAGCTCACCGTGTCGAGCACGACGCGACCGCGCAGGTCGGGGGCCTGCGCGATCTCGCCGTCGAGCCGCGCGAGCATCGCCGTCGCGAGCGGGCAGGCGTCGCCGCAGGAGAGGTAGACGAACGAGACCAGCGCGAGCTCGCCGTGCGCGAGGCCGAGCAGCGGCTCGGGCCCGTTCACGCCGAGCAGGGTGTGGTCGGCGACGCGGTCGATCACCGGCAGCGCGTAGCTCCCGGGCGCCGGCGGCTCGAAGCGCCCGGGCGGAGCCGGCGGAGCGACGTGATCCCCCCCGTGCGCGAGCGCGCCCGCCGCGCCGAGGGCGAGGACCGCCAGCGCGGCGGCGCTGCGCCTCATTGCGCCGCGAGCTCGTCCCGCCGCTCGGAGCGCGCGGCGCTCCAGAAGCCCAGCTGGCCGAAGTGCATGTGGTGCGGGCGGCCGAGCTTCTCGGCGCGGAAGTCGATCGCGAAGGTCGGCTCGAGCTGCTTCCCGTCCCACGCGTAGGCCTTCAGGAACTGCTCGTCGTCGTGCCCGGTGCCGTCCCAGTTCGCGAGCAGCGAGCTCGTGAAGTAGAGGCGCTTCCCGTCCCAGGACTGGCTCACCATGTTCACCTGCGCGCCGATCTTCTTCTGATAGATTTGCTTGGCCGCGCGCGGGTTCGACACGTCGAAGACCCGCACGCTGCCATCCATGAACGTGTCGACGAAGAGCCTCTGGTCATCGGCGGAGAGGCTGATGTCCACCGGGAGCGGCGTCTTGCTCGGGTCGCCGATGTCGCCGATCTCGGCCGCCTCGAAGGAGCCGTCGCTCTTGCGGAAGACGCCCCACAGCTTCGCGGTCAGCGCCGCGCTCGTGAAGGCGTACTCGTGGGTCGGATCGAGCGCCCAGCGCACCTCGAGGGGCGCGCCCGGCACCGCGAGGGTCTGGAGCGGCTTCCGCGCGTGGAAGTCCCAGACCACCATCGTGCTGCCGAAGTGCTTCATCGCCTCGGCGTCTCCCAACAACTCCGGGAGCTTTCGCATGTAGTTCTGCTTCCCGGTGAAGGAGGAGGTGAGCATGCGGTTCAGCGTGGCGTTCACGCGCGCGTCGTAGCCGTACTCGGCGCCCTTCGGCATCCAGAGCGTGCGCACGTGCTCGCCGGCGTTGTTGTACTCGGCGATGCCCGTGTGGCCGCCCTCGTCCTTCGCGTTCGAGAGGCCGCTGATCAGCATGCGCCCGGGGATCGGGTAGAAGGTGTGGGGGCCCACGAGCCCGCCGGTCTGCTTCACGAAGTTCTCGATCGTCTTCGTGAGCTTCGGCTTGGCGGGGTCGCTCCCCACGTCGAACACGTAGATGCGGCTGTCGTCGAGCGTGCCCGCCCAGAGATAGCGGCGGTCGTCGGTGAAGCCCGCGTGGTGGGCCTCGCCGCGGCGGCCCGTGGAGACGGAGGCGACCACCTTCCCGTAGTCGGCGCGCTTGGGGTTCGCGCCCACCGTCACGAGCTTGTCGAAGCCGTCGCCCCAACCCTCCACCCCGAGCGTCCACACGTACACGTAGTCCTCCTGCCCGACGACCTTCGGCAGGTAGGGGCTCTGGCAGGTCTCGTCGGCGCGCGCGGCGGCGGCGAGGAGCACGAGGCACGAGGCGAGGCGGAGCGTGCGAAGCATGGGAACCTCCTGGCGGGGGCTCTCACGCTACCACGGGAGCGGGCGCGCGCGTCTCGCGCGCCTGCGCCGCCGGCCAGCTCCGCGGCGACCTCCAGCAAGGGGCGGGCCTTCCACTCCGCCTCGGCCCATTCCGCCGGGGGCGTGCTGTCCGCCACGATGCCGCCGCCCGTGTGGAGCGCGAGCCGGCCCGCGGCGAAGAGCGCCGTGCGGATCACCACCGAGAGCTCGCAGCCGCCGCGCGCGTCGAGGTAGCCGAGGGCGCCGGCGTAAGGCCCGCGCCGCGCGCGCTCGAGGCGCGCCAAGAGGGTCATCGCCGCGAGCTTGGGCGCGCCCGTCATCGAGCCCGGCGGGAACGCGGCGCGAATGGCGTCGCAGGCGTCGCGCCCGGGGGCGAGCCGCCCGCGCACGCTCGAGACGAGCTGGTGGACGCTGGCGTAGGACTCGACCGCAAAGAGGCTCGGCACGTGGACGCTCCCGAGCTCGCACACGCGCCCGAGATCGTTGCGCGCGAGATCCACGATCATCAGGTTCTCGGCGCGGTCCTTCTCCGAGGCGGCCAAGGCTGCGCGCTCGGCCCGATCGGCGGCCGCGTCGGCTCGCCGCGGACGCGTGCCCTTGATCGGGCGCGTCACGAGCCAGCCGCGCGCGTCGAGGCGCGCCCAGCGCGACGACGGCGCCGCCCACGAAGGGGAGCTCGCTCGCCTCGCCGTCTGCGCACGCGGGCTCGCGCCCGAGCAGCGGGCGGAGCGCCTCGAGGGGCGCGGCGCCGACGCCCAGGCGGAGGATCGCGCGCGGCTCCGCGCCGGCGAACGAGAAGCGCCCACCGGTCGCAGTCGCGAGCGCGCTGTCGAGCCACCAGAAGCCCGAGCGCGTGGAGAGGCCGGCCACGAGCGCGAGCCAGTCGCGCTCGCGCGCCAGCGGCGTCGCGCTGAACGCCCAGGCCCTTTCCATCGTCGGAAGCTAGCGGGGCGCGACTCGCGTACCCTTCGCGCCGTGCGCCGCGTCTGCATCTACCACGCTGGCTGCCCGGATGGCTTCGGCGCCGCCTGGTCCGCCTGGCTCGCCTGGGGCGAGCGCGGCGTCTACGTGCCGCGGGGGCACGAGGACGCGCTCCGGCCGAACGAGTACACGGGGGACTACGTGCTCTTCGCGGACATCGCGCCGCCGGCCGGCGCCTACCGCGGCCTCGCCCGCGAGGTCGGACAGCTCGTCGTGCTCGATCACCACGTCTCGGCGCAGCGCCGCTTCGCCGAGGACCCCTTCCTCGCGCGCGAGCTCGCCGACGAGGGGCACGTGGTGCGCTTCGAGCTCGCGCGCTCGGGCGCGACGCTCGCCTGGCGCGAGCTCCACCCGGACGAGCCTCTCCCGGATTCTGCTCGCCTACGTCGAGGACCAGGATCTCTGGCAGTGGAAGCTCCCGAAGAGCCGCGAGGTGAACGCGGCGATCGCGTCGCAGGCGCGCGACTGGGCAACCTGGAGCGCGCTCGCGGCGCAGCCCATCGAGGCGCTCGCCGAGGAAGGCGCGCCGATCCTGCGCGCCTTCCAGATCGAGGTGGAGCGCTCGCTCCAGGGCGCGCAGCCGATCGCCCTGGGCGCGCTGCGCGTCGAAGGCGTGAACGCGCGCACGCAGCGCGCCGAGATCGGCCACGAGCTCGCCTCGCGCGCCCGCTACGGCGTGCCCTGTGGCGCCGTCTTCCGCGTGGAGGGGCGCCGCGTGGACGTCTCGCTCTACTCGGTGGGCGACCTCGACGTGGCCGCCCTCGCCGCCTCCCTGGGCGGCGGCGGACACAAGAACGCCGCCGGCTTCTCCGTCGACCTCTCCGACTGGCTCGCGCGCTTCGTCTAGCGGGCGTCTGTCGGGGACGCGTCCCCGGGCAGCAGCAGCACCTTGCCCGTCGTGGCGCGGCCTTGGAGCGCGCGGTGCGCGTCGGCCGCGCGCGCGAGCGGGAAGCGCGCCCCGATGCGGATGTCGAGCGCGCCTTTCGCGACGGCGCCGAGCACGGCGGTGGCGCGCTCCTCGAGCTCCGCGCGCGTCGCGGTGTAGTGCGCGAGCGAGGGCCGCGTGACGAACACCGAGCCCGAGCTGTTCAGGCGCTGGAGGTCGAAGGGCGGCACCGGCCCGCTCGACTGGCCGTAGAGACAGAGGAGCCCGCGCGGGCGGAGCGCCTTCAGCGAGCCGTCGAAGGTGTCGCGGCCGACGGCGTCGTAGGCGACGTCCACGCCGCGGCCGCCGCTCTGCTCGCGGGCGCGCGCCGCGAAGTCTTCGCGCTCGTAGCGCACGACCGCGTCCGCGCCCGCGCCGCGCGCGAGCGCCTCCTTCTCGGCCGTGGAGCAGGTCGCGATCACGCGCGCCCCGGCCTGCTTCAGGAGCTGCACGAGCAGGAGCCCCACGCCGCCGGCCGCCGCGTGCACGAGCGCGACGTCGCCGGGTCGCGTGTCGCGGCAGCCGTGCACGAGGTAGTGCGCGGTCATGCCCTGGAGCATCGCGGCCGCCGCGCGCTCCAGGTCGACGCCTTCGGGCACGCGCACCAGCTGCGCGGCCGGCGCATTCACCACCTGCGCGTAGGAGCCCGGCGCAGACGCCCACGCGACGGCGATCGCCCGCTGCGAGGCCGCGCACGTCGGCACCGACGGCCTCGACCACGCCCGCGCCCTCGAGCCCGAGCACGAAGGGAAGCGGCCGTGGATAGAGACCGCTGCGGAAGTAGACGTCGATGAAGTTCACGCCGCAGGCGGCCGTGCGGATGCGCACCTGGCCGGGCCCGGGCGGCGCCCGGGTCGTGCTCCTCGACGCGCAGCACCTCGGGCCCGCCGACCTCGCGCACGAACACTGCGACCGCCACGCACGCGCCTCCCCCGAGAGAGTGAAGCGCAGGCGGGCGGGCCTCGCCGAGGGAGCGGCCGGGACTACTTCTCGCGGCCGCCGCGGGCGGCGCAGTTCTCTTTGGTCATGAACTGCACGCTCTTCCCGATGTGACAGGGGACGATCCCCTCGTTCACCTGGCCGGGAGAGAAGGACTTGGCCGTGCCCTCCTCCTCCTCTTGCTTGAAGTAGGCGTCGATCGCGCCCTTCTTGCCCACGACCTGGGAAGTCGCCGCTTCCTCCTCCTCCGCTTCCTTGGCCTTCTTGGCCTTGCCGCTGTGCTGGTCCATGAGCTTCGAGCCGTTGTCGAGCTCGTTGATCACCCAGCAGCCGCTCGAGGCGAGCAGCGAGAGGCAGAGGAGCGCATGCGCGAGGCGGAGGCGCCGCATGCGGATTGGATCGGCCGGGACCTCCCCCGTCTGTAGTGATGGCCCTCACGTTGTCGAATCGCGGGGGCCCCGATGCGCGTCCGACCCAAAGACTCGGCAGGAGGAGCTCCCCATGCTTCGACACATCGCCTCGCTCGCGCTCGCGAGTGCCCTCGCCCTCGGCTGTGTAGTCGTCCGGCCGCGCCCGGTGGTGCACGCGGGCCCGCCGCCGCACGCGCCTGCGCACGGCTACCGCGCCAAGCACGTTGGCGGGGACCTCATGTACGACGAGCCGCTGGGCGTCTACGTGGTGGTCGGCCACCCGGGTCTGTGGTTCCTCGACGGCACCTACTTCCGGGTGGTGGGGGAGCGCTGGGAGATCGCCACCGCGGTGGCCGGCCCCTGGCGCGTCGCGCGGGTCGACGTCGTTCCGGTGCGGCTCTACGAGAGCCGGCACCCGCACGGCATGCCACCGGGCCAGGCCAAGAAGCTCGGGACCGGCTGGCACTAGACGCTACTCTCGACCCCGTGGGTCGCCTGCTCGCCGCGCTGCTCGCCACGAGCCTCGCCCTGATCGGGTGCGGGGGGAGAGCCGCGCCCGAGGAGGTCGCGCTCGACTTCTGGCAGGCGGCGCTCGACCACGAATTCGACGACGCCGAGCCCCTCTCCACGGCGAGCGACGAGCGGCAGGTCTCGGACTTCCTCGGGAACTTCGAGCCCCACGAGCTCCCCGCGATCGGCGAGGCCCTCCAGAGCCACGACCGCGCCCTCGTCGAGACGACCTTCCTCACCCAGGCCGACCGCCCGCCCATCGTCTTCCACACCACCTTGGTGAACGAGGACGGCGATTGGCGCGTCGACCTCGAAGCCACCGGCCAGGAGCTGCGCCGCGCGCGCATCGAGCTCGGCGTCGACCGCGCGAAGGACTCCCTCGCCGAGGTCGCCGCTTCCCCGGGCAGCGAGGCGAGCGCCCAGGCCGCGGCCGGCGAGCTGCGCCGCGCGGCCGACGAGATCGAGAACGCCGTAGAGCATAAGAGCGGGGACGTTCCTTAAGAAAGTTAGGAAGCCAAGGGGGCTTGTAGGAGCCTCGTTTCCGCGGGCTTCTCAACTTTCTTGAGGAACGTCCCCAGCGAGCGCCGTGATGGCGCACGCGTGGATGGCGCCGCCCATCCAGTCGCCGAGCGCCGCGTAGACGAGGCGCTGTGCGGCCACGCGCGAGAGCCCGGCGAAGGCGGGCGAGACGATGCGCACTCGGAAATGGCCGCCGCTCGCGCCGTGGCCGGCGTGCAAGTGGCTCTCGTCCTCGACCTCGAGCGAGAGCGGGGCGAGCCGCTCGCGCAGGCGCGCCTCCACCTGCGCCGCCGAGACGTCGCTCACGCGCGCGCCTCGATGCGGACGCGCACGCCCTGGGCCGGCTTCAACGTGAGGAGAGGCTTTGCCAACACCGGGTGATCCGGATCCGTGCTCACGCGGAAGCGCTGGAGCAGGCGCGCCAGCACGGCGCGCAGCTCGAGGAGGGCGAAGTCCTCCCCCACGCAGCGCCGCCCGCCGAGCCCGAAGGGCAGGTACGCGAAGGCGTGGCGCGGCTCGCCGCGTTCGGGCAGGAAGCGATCCGGGTCGAAGCGCTCCGGATCGCTCCAGAACTCCGGGTGGCGGTGAACGAAGTAGACGGCGATCAGCGCGGTCGCGTTCTTGGGGATGCGCACGCCGTCGATCTCGTCCTCGGCCTGCGCGGCGCGCGGGATCAGCCACGCCGGCGGGTGGACCCGCAGCACCTCGCGGATCGTTCGGTCCAACCGCTCGAGGCGCGCGAGCGCGGCGAGGGTCGGCACGCGACCGCCGACCACCTCGTCCACCTCGCCCTCGAGCGCGCTGCGGAGCGCGGGATCCCGGCCGATCTCGTAGAGCGACCAGCCGAGCGTGACGGCGGTCGTCTCGTGGCCCGCGTTCACGAAGGTCATCAGCTCGTCGTTGAGCTCCTGGTCGGTGAGCGCGGCGCCAGTCACCTCGTCGCGCACGCCGAGCAGGAGCCCGAGCAGGTCCTCGGGCGGCGTCGGCAGGGCCCGGTGGGCTTCGATCATCGCGCGGAGGAAGTCGCGCGCCCACTTCATCGACTCGCGCATGCGCGAGTTCCGCGCGCTGGGGACCCAGAGCGGCAGCGGGATCACGTGGTCGAGCAGGTACTGCGCGTATTCGGCGCCCTGCACCGCGCGCTGGTGGAAGGCGTCGGCCTGCTCGCGCACGAAGGTCGAGAACATCGCGCGGCAGACGATGTCGAGGGCGACGCGGGAGGTGTCCTGCGTCACATCGAACCAGCCGGTCCCGACCCGCTCGCGCGCCCAGCGCTCCAGGAGCTCGTCGGCGCCGGCCACCAGATGGGGCACCAACGCCTCGATCTTCGCGCGCTGGAAGGCGGGCACGACCATGCCGCGCTGGCGGCGCCAGTCGCCGCCGTCCACGAAGAAGACGCCGCGGCCGCCGACGCGCTGGAGCTTCTCGACCTGCCGGCCCTTCGTGTAGTTGCGGGCGTTGCGGATCAGGACGTGGCGGGCGTGCTCCGGGCGCGCGAGCACCACGACCCGCAGCGGTCCGCCTCGGATGCCCGCGGCATCCCCGCCTTGGCTCGCGAGGAGATCGCCCACCGCCTGGATCGGGTTCCCGCGCATGGCGCGCATGAACGGAAACGGCGTCAGGTCCCGGACACCGCCCGGAAACTCGGCGGCGCGCGCGGGGCTGGACAGGACGGCGCTCATCGAGACCTCGGGGGCAGGGTAGCTACAGCGGGCGAATGAATGATCGGCCGGGCACGCGCGTCGCACGAGCCAGGAGGTTCTCCGCATGTCGAAATGGCTCCGCTCTCTGCTTCCGCGCCTCGCGGCCGGCACCCTCTTCGCGGCGTCCGTCGCAGCGCCGGCGCTCGCCGACCGAGACTTCGACGACCACTTTCGGGATGCCTACCGGCACGAGCGAGGCTGCGGTCACGACGATCACGACCGCTATCGCCGCGGCGATTGGAACCAGGAGTGGAACCAGGGCAATTGGAACCAAGGCTATCGGGCGCCGCGCTATGCGCCGTATCGCTACCAGCGAGGGCCCGTCTACACCCCGCGCCTCGGCTATGGCTGCGGCTGCGGCAAGCACTGGCGCTCGCGCGACCAGTTCGCCCGCCATCTGTACCGCTACCACCCGAACGCCTATTACGCCTGGTTCGGTCACTGAGCCCATGCGCTGGGCGGAGCCGCACGAGGCGCCGCCCAGCGCCGAGATCGGCGGGCGCGCTGCCGACTCCGGCAGGCGTGAGCCCCGAGCGACGCGCAGCACGGTCCCCGCATCGGCACTCCATTTGCACTCGCGGCTTGCGAGCGCAAAAGGAGGCTCATATGCGTTCGATCGCCGCGAAAGCTCGCCTTCTGCCGACTCTTCTCGGCTGGGCGGTGGCCGCCGTCTTGGCGCCGCCGGCGCCGAGCAGCGCCCAGCCCGCTCCCTTCGAGGCAGCGCGCATCTTCATCGAGTGCAACTCCTCGGACAACGACCTCGGCTTCCACGTATTCTTCGACGTCGAGGACTGGAAGCTGGTGCGCATCGTCAACCCCAAGGGTGAGCAGATCTTCCAGGTCGCTGGGCAGGGCCCGTACCGAGATCTCGGTGGGCTCAGCGAGCTGTTCACCGAAGGCGCCGAGCCCACGCTCGGCCCCGGCGTGCTCGCGGCGCTGCTCGCGGGCTTCCCGGAAGGCGACTACCGCTTCATCGGAGTGACCGTGGATGGCGAGGACCTGCGCAGCCTGGCCCGGCTCAGCCATGCCGTGCCCGCAGGCCCCCGGGTCTCGGCGGAGGTCGACGACAACGAGGTCACGATCTCCTGGACCCGCGTGAGCCGTCCTCCGCCCGGGTTCCCCAACAAGAGAATCCAGATCGTCGGCTATCAGGTGATCGTCGGGTCCTTCGAGGTCACGCTGCCGGCCTCAGCGCGCAGCGTCGAGCTCCCCGAGGAGTTCGTCGCGTCGCTCGAGCCCGGCGAGCACGGCTTCGAGGTCCTGGCGATCGACGCGAGCGGAAACCAGACGATCACCGCGGGCGACTTCGAGCTCGACTAGGAGAGCCGCGGCGCGGCGCGGCGCTGCAAGCCCGGTTCCTGCTCTAGACCACACCCTTCTCACGAAGTGCGGCGAGCTCGGCCGCGCCGAGGCCGAGCTCGCCGAACACCTGGGCGTTGGCCTCGCCGAGCTCGGGGGCGAGGGCGCGCTCGCGCGGTGCGAGCTCGCTGAAGCGCAGCGCGTTGCCGTGGAAGACGATCTCGCCGAGCTCGGGGTGCGGGTGGCGCTCGATCATGCCGCGCGCCAGGAGCTGCGGGTCGCGCGCGAGCTCCTCGGCGCTCTCCACGCGGGCGCAGGGCACGTCGGCGCCGCGCGGGCCGAGCGCAGCGATCACCTCGTCGCAGCTGCGCGCGCGCACCCAGTCTCCGATCAGCGCGCCCAGCTCGGCGCGGTTCGCCAGGCGCGCGCGGAAGTTCTTGAAGCGCTCGTCGCGGCCCAGCTCGGCGCGCCCGATCCCCTCGCACAGGCGCCGGAAGAGCTTGTTGCTGGCGGTGCCGATCACCACGTAGCCGTCGCGCGCGGCGAAGCAGTCGTAGGGTGACGTGAAGGGGTGCTGGTTGCCGACGCGCTCCATGCGCGCGCCGATGCCCGCAAAGATGGTTGCCGCCGAGTCGGCGATCGCGAAGATGCAGTCCTGGTTCGAGAGATCGAGCACGCGCGCGACGCCCGTGCGCTCGCGCTCGACGAGCGCGATCGCGACGCCGAGCGCGAGGTAGAGGCCGCCCACGAAGTCCGCGAGCGCGCCGCCCCCGCGCACCGGCGGGCCGTCCGGGAACCCGGTCATCGCGAGCAGGCCGCCCGACGCCTGCGCGACGATGTCGTAGGACGCTTCGCCCGCGCGCGGCCCGGTCTGCCCGAAGCCGGAGAGCGAGGCCACCACGAGGCGAGGGTTGCGCGCGCGCAGGGCCTCGGGCCCGAGCCCGCAGCTCGCGAGGTAGCCCGCGCGGAAGTTCTCGACCAGCGCGTCGGCTCGCTCGACCAGCCGCAGCAGGAGCTCCTTGCCCTCGGGCGCGCGCACGTCGAGCGTGATGGAGCGCTTCCCGCGGTTCGTGTTCTGGAACGAGAGCGAGGTCTGCCCCTCGCGCGAGGGCCCGTAGCGGTAGTCGTCGCCCGTGCGCGGGCGCTCGATCTTGATCACCTCGGCGCCGAGGTCGGCGAAGATCGCCGTCGCGAAGGGACCGGCGACGACGCGCGTCAGGTCGAGGACGCGCAGCCCCGCGAGGGGACGGCCGAGCATGCGCCTAGAGGTTGATGACGGCGATCAGCGCCGCGACGCTCCCGCCCAGCGCGATCGCGTAGAGCAGGCCGCCGACGATGCCGTCGCTGCGCAGGCCGCCCAGGTCGATCCACACGTGGCGGAGGTGGTGGGCGCCGCCCCAGAGCGGGAGCGCCATGGCGGCGAGCGCCACGAGTCTTCCGATCGGGTGGCTCACCAGCGCGTACATGCGGTCGTAGGAGAGCGCGCCCTCGTGCACGCCGAAGCCGAGGCCCATCGTCGCGATCCAGGCGGGCAGCACGAAGCCGCCCACCATCATGCCGGCGCCGAACAGGAGCCAGATCACCGGCTCGAGCTTGAGCATGAGCGCCTTCACAGGAGGGTCCCTCCCAGGATCGCGGCCACGATCAGGTTCAGCACGACGAAAGCGCCGTACAGGCCCGCCAGCATCACCGGGATCGGCGGCCGCTTCATCGGGCCCATGCGGAAGGGCTGCGTCTTCGGGAAGAGCCCCAGGAAGCGCAGCGTGAACCAGACCAGTCCCACCAGCGCGACGACGAAGTAGAGCTTGTAGCCGAGCTGGCCGAAGCTCCGCATCGTCGCCTCGTAGCGCGCCTGGCCGCTGCCCAGCGCCCAGACCGTGCGGATCAGGATCAGTGCGGTCAGCAGCAGGAAGGCGCCGCAGCTCCCGAACATCAGGTAGGGGCCGTAGTTCCCCTTCATCGGGAACTCGTCGGGGGGGCGCGGATCGGCGGTGCGCGTGGGCCCCGGCGTGGGCGGCCGCATCGCGTCGAGGCGGGGGCGTGCGTGGCTCATGCGCGCTCACCTCCGCGCGGGACGACGAAGCTCTTGACCCAGTCGATCACGTTGTTGAGCTTTGCCTGCTGGATCGCCGCAGAAGGATCCACGTGCTTCGGGCAGACCTCGCTGCACTCGTTGGCGTACGAGCACGAGAACACGCCGCCGTCTTCGCGGAAGACTTGGTTGCGCTCGGCGGCGCCCTCGTCGCGCGTGTCCAGGTTGTAGCGGTGGCCGAGCGCGATCGCGGCGGGCCCGAGGAAATCCGGCTCGTTCGCGATCACCGGGCACGCCGCGTAGCAGAGCATGCAGTTGATGCACATGCTGAACTGCTTGAAGTCGGCGAGCTCGTCCGGCGACTGGCGGGTGGGGCCGTCCTGGACCGCGCGCTCCTTGGCCACCAGGATCCACGGCTTCACGCGCTTGAACTTGTCCATGAAGCCTTCGAGCTCGACGACCAGGTCGCGGATCACCGGGAAGTTCGCGAGCGGCGCCACCTCGATCACGTCGCCGTAGTCCGCGACCGGGTCCTTGCAGGTGAGCTTGGGCTTGCCGTTCACGTTCATGCCGCAGCTCCCGCACACCGCCATGCGGCAGGACCAGCGGTGAGAGAGCGTCGGGTCCACGTGATCCTTCACGTGATTCAGCGCGTCCAGGACCTTGGCGTCCTCCTCGACGGAGATCTCGTACCTCGACGTGCGCGGCGCCGGTCCTTGTCGGGATCGAAGCGCGTGACGATCAGCGTCTTCTTCAGTTGGGGCATGGCGCTAGTACTTCCTCTCTTCGGGCACCCAGACGCCGAGCGTCACCGGCTTGGTCGCGTAGCGCGGACCGGTCGGGCCCCAGTACACCAGCGAGTGGTGCAGGTAGTCCTGGTCGTTGCGCTTCGGGAAGTCCTTGCAGGCGTGGGCGCCGCGCGACTCCTTGCGCTGCGCCGCCGCGGTCGAGACCGACTCCGCCACGTCGAGCAGGTTCGCGAGCTCGAGCGCCGCCACGAGCTCGGTGTTGAAGACCGTGCTCGTGTCGGAGAGGCTCACGTTCTCGAAGCGCCGCTGGAAGATCCGCCACGTCGCGCACGGCCTTCTGCATGCTGGCCTGCTCGCGGTAGACCCCGAGCCCAGCCTCCATCGCGAGGTTCATGTCGTGGCGGATGCCCGCGAGAGTCTCGCCGCCGCGCTTGCGCCCGCGCAGCGCCGCGACGCGTGCGCCGTCGGCCTCCGCCTGCTGGAGCAGCGCGCCCTCGCTGCCGGCCGAGCTCCCGCTCGCCTCCCGCACGGCGCACACGCCGGCGCGCGCGCCGAACACGAGGCACTCGGTCAGCGAGTTGGAGCCGAGCCGGTTCGCGCCGTTCAAGGACACGCACGCCGTCTCGCCCGCGGCGTAGAGGCCCGCAATCGTGGTGGCGCCGTCGATGTTCGTGTCGACGCCGCCCATCATGTAGTGGAGCACCGGCCGGATCGGGATGGGCTCGCGCACCGGGTCCACGCCCGCGTAGGTGCGCGTGAGCTCGAGCACGAACGGCAGCCGCGCCTCGAGCTTCTCGCCTCCCAGGTGGCGCAGGTCGAGGTGCATGTAGCGACCGAGCTTGCCGGGCACCTCGATGCCCCGGCCCGCCTCGATCTCCTGGATGATCGCGCGAGAGATCATGTCGCGCGGGCCGAGCTCGGCCTTGGTGCCGACGCCGTAGTCGCGCGTGGTGAGGAAGCGCTCGCCCTCGGAGTTGAGCAGGTAGCCGCCCTCGCCGCGCGCGGCCTCCGTAATCAGGATGCCCGTTCCCGGGCAGGCCCGTCGGGTGGTACTGGACGAACTCCATGTCCTTCAGCGCCACGCCTTCGCGGTAGGCGAGCGCCATGCCGTCGCCGGTCTTGATGTTCCCGTTGGTGGTGAAGGGCCAGACCTTGCCGGCGCCGCCGGTCGTGAGGATCACCGCGCGGCCCAGCACGGCGTGCATCTTCCCGGTGCGCACGTCCAGGCTCGCGACGCCGCGGCAGGCGCCGCCGTCCACCAGGAGCTTCGTCACGAAGTGCTCGTCGTAGCGGACGATGCGCTCGTACTTCATCGAGGTCTGGAAGAGCGTGTGCAGCATGTGGAAGCCGACCTTGTCGGTCGCGTACCACGTGCGCGGCGTCTGCATGCCGCCGAAGGGGCGCGTCGCGACGCTGCCGTCGGGGTTGCGGCTCCACGGGCAGCCCCAATGCTCGAGCAGCGTGAGCTCCTTGGGGGCCTCCTGCACGAAGTACTGGATCACGTCCTGGTCGCCCAGGAAGTCCGAGCCCTTGACCGTGTCGTAGGCGTGCTTCTCGAGGGTGTCGTCCTTCGCGCCCGGCGGCACCGCGGCCGCGCCGCCCTCGGCGGAGACCGTGTGGCTCCGCATCGGGTAGACCTTCGAGACCAGCGCCACGCTGACCTTGGGGTCCGCCTCGCAGGCCGCGATCGCGGCGCGCAGGCCCGCGCCGCCCCCGCCCACGATCACGACGTCATGGCGTACGACATCCACCAAGGAGCCTCCTCCCGCCCGGGACCCATCGAGACTGTTTAGCCGAGCCGAACCCCCGAATCGAGCCGATTCGCATCTCCGCAACCGTCGGAATTCGAAGGAGAAAGAGGCCGACGGCCGGAGTGGCGCGGCGCCCCGCGCGGCCCGCCGTGACCGCCCTCGTCACGCCCGAGGCGCAGGCTCGCGGAAAGGCGGAGGGACGATGAGCGAGCGAGTGCGGGCGGGTCTCGCGGGCCTTCTCTCGACGGGCGCGATCGTGCTCGCGTACGTCGCGTTCGGCATGGCGGCGCACTTTGCGCTCGCGCTCTGGTGAGGGCGCAGCGCTTTGCTGCCTAGAATCGACGCGCGATGGGCGAGTGGCTGGTCGACGGGTTCAACGTGCTGCACGTCGGCCTGGGTGGGCGCGCGCAGGAGGACTGGTGGAATGCCGCGGGCCGCCAGCGCGTGATCGCCTGCGCCGAGCGGCTGGTCGCGCAGGGCGAGCGCGTGCGCGTGGTCTTCGACGGCGCGCGGCCGGCGGACCCCCCGCCGGGCACGCCCGAGGGCCTGGCCGTCGTATTCGCGCCGAGCGCCGATCGCTATCTGCTGCGCGCGGTGCGCGAGGCGGCGGACCCAAGCGCGTTGGTCCTCGTGACCGCGGACCGCCCCGTCGCCGAGCGCGCGCGAAAGCTCGGGGCGCAGGTCCTCGCGCCGCGCGAGTTTCTCGCGCGCTGCGGCCCGCCTGACTCTGTCTGACTTCGCTCGCCTCCGAAGACTCCGCCTCGCTGCGCGCCGCAAAGCGCGGCTTGCTCAGGCCGAGGCCGAGTAGACGGCGGGGTTCGCGCAGTGCGGGAGGCGCTCGCCGCCCAGTCCCGCGAGCAGGTTCGCGACGCAGAGCTCCGCCATGCGCGCGCGCGTGGCCCTGGACGCGCTCCCGATGTGCGGCGCCAACACCAGGTTCGGCGCGCGCAGGAGCGGGCTCTCGGGCGGGAGCGGCTCGCGCTCGAACACGTCGAGCGCGGCCGCGGCGAGTCGGCCGCTCGCCAGGGCGGCGACGAGCGCGCTCTCGTCCACGATGCCGCCGCGCGCCGTGTTGACCAGGATCGCGCCGGGCTTCATCTGCGCGAGCTCGCGCGGGCCCACGAGGCCCAGCGTCTCGGGAGCGCGCGCGACGTGGACGCTCACGAAGTCGCTCTGCCCGAGCAGCTCCGGGAGCTCGCGCACGACCTCGACGCCGGGCGCGCTGCGCCCGCTCCGCGACCAGGCGAGCACGCGCATGCCGAAGCCGTGGGCGCGCCGCGCCACGGCGGCCCCGATCGCGCCGAACCCCACGAGCCCGAGCGTCGCCCCCGCGACGTCGCGCCCCAAGAGCAGGGCGGGATCCCACGCGCGTTCGGCGGTCCACTCGCCCGCGCGCACGAAGCGGTCGGCTTCGGCGATGCGCCGCGCGGCTGCGAGAAGCAGAGCGAAGGCCAGATCCGCAGTCGTCTCGGTGAGGACGCCTGGGGTATTCCCGACGGGAATCCCACGCGCCGTGGCCGCCGCCAGATCCACGTGGTCGACGCCCACCGAGCAGCTCGAGACGACGCGCAGCGCGGGCGCCGCCGCGATCAGCGCGGCATCGACGCGATCCGTGAGCAGCACGACCAGCCCCGCCGCTCGCGCGGCCTCGCGCCGCAGCACTTCCGCCGGCGGCGCGCCGGGGCCCGGCCAGATCGCGAGCTCAGCCTTCTCGCGCACGCGCTCCCACGCCGCCCCGGGCAGCTCCCGCGTCGCGAAGACGTAAATCAGGGGACGTTCCTCCTTCGTTCGAACATGGGGAACACCCTGGGGCATTTTGCGGCACGGGGCAGATTGTCCAGGACTGTCCCCGAAGTTCGAATCAAGGAGGAACGTCCCCGCTATGCCGCGCTGCCGTACATGAGCTCGAGGATGCGCGCGGCGTTTTCTTCGATGGCCTTGCCGGTCGTGTTCACCGTGCGCCAGCCCTTGCTGTTGAAGAGCCGCCGCGCGCGCTGGAGCTCCTCCGCGATCGCGTCCGGGTCGGCGTACGTGAGATAGGGCGACGCCTGGATCTGGCGGATGCGCGCGCGCCGGATCTCGACCAGCGGGTTCGGCTCGATCACGAGGCCGATCACCTTGCGCGCGTCCATCTCGAGGAGCTCGCGCGGCGGGTCGATGCCCGGGACGATCGGCACGTTGCCGGTCTTGTAGCCGCGCTGCGCGAGGTACATCGAGAGGGGAGTCTTCGACGTGCGCGACACGCCCGCGAGCACGATGTCCGACTGGTGCAGCGTGTGGAGATTCGCGCCGTCGTCGTGGCGCACCGCGAACTCCACCGCCTCCACGCGGCGGAAGTACTCGTCTCCGAAGCCGTGCAGGAGCCCCGGCCGGTGTTGGGGCGCGAGCTCGTAGTGGCGCGACATCGCCGAGATCAGCGGACCGAGCAGATCGACCGCCGGCACGCCCATGTCCACGGCCATGTCGCGCATGGAGCCCTTGAGCGCGTCGTTCACCAGCGTGAACACCACCAGCGCGCCGGCCTCGCGCGCGCGCTCCATGACGCGGCGCAGCTGCGTCTCGTGGCGCGTCTCGGCGAAGGTGCGCACGCGGAAGCGGCGCTGGAACTGCGTCGCCGCTGCGCGCACCGCGTGGGTCCCCGTCTCGCCGGTGCCATCCGACACCAGGAAGAGCTCGATCTGCTCGTCATCGGGCGGCGTCACGCGCGGACGGTAGCGCCGTTGACGCTGCGAAACGCTGCCGGCACTCTCCGCCGATGCCGTACGACCCGAAGGCGATCGAGTCGCGCTGGCAGCGCCTGTGGGCCGAGCGGGGCACGTTCCGAGTCGAGCTCGATCCGTCCCGCCCCAAGTACTACGTGCTCGACATGTTCCCCTACCCGTCGGGCGCAGGCCTCCACGTCGGCCATCCCGAAGGGCTACATCGCGACCGACATCGTCGCGCGCTACAAGCGCATGCGCGGCTTCAACGTGCTGCACCCGATGGGCTGGGACGCGTTCGGCCTGCCCGCCGAGCAGTACGCGATCCAGACCGGCACGCATCCGCGCGTGACCACCGAGAAGAACATCGACACCTTCCGGCGCCAGCTCCAGAGTCGCTCGGCTTCTCCTACGACTGGGAGCCGCGAGATCGACACCACCGATCCCGGCTACTACCGCTGGACGCAGTGGATCTTCCCGAAGCTCCACGAGCACGGCCTCGCGTACCAGGCCGAGGTGCCCGTGAACTGGTGCCCGGCGCTGGGCACCGTCCTCGCGAACGAGGAGGTGATCGACGGCAAGAGCGAGCGCGGCGGTCACCCGGTCGTGCGCATGCCGATGCGCCAGTGGATGCTGCGCATCACCGCCTACGCCGAGCGGCTGCTCGACGATCTCGAGGAGCTCGACTGGCCCGAGTCCATCAAGAAGATGCAGCGCGACTGGATCGGCCGCTCCGAGGGCGCGCGCGTGCGCTTCGCGCTCCCCGACCACGCCGGACGCGCGCTCGAGGTCTTCACGACGCGCCCCGACACGCTGTTCGGCGCGACCTACATGGTGCTCGCGCCCGAGCATCCGCTGGTGGCCGAGATCACGACGCCCGGCGCAGCGCGCCGCCGTGGACGCCTACGTCGCGACGAGGCCGCGCGCAAGAGCGAGCGCGAGCGCACCGAGCTGACGCCAAGGAGAAGACGGGCGTCTTCACGGGCGCGTACGCGATCAACCCCGTGAACGGCGCGCGCATCCCCATCTGGATCGCCGACTACGTGCTGACGGGCTACGGCACCGGGCGCGATCATGGCCGTCCCCGGCCACGACGAGCGCGACTGGGACTTCGCGAGGAAGTTCTCGCTTCCCATCGTCGAGGTGGTGCGCCGGCGGCGACGTCGACGCCGGCGCCGCGCACGCGGAGCGACGGCGTGGCCGTGAACTCCGGCGTTCCTCGACGGCCTCTCGACGGCCGAGGCGAAGAAGCGCATCACCGCGTGGCTCGAAGAGAAGGGCCTCGGCAAGGCGACGGTCAACTACAAGCTCCGCGATTGGCTCTTCAGCCGCCAGCGTTACTGGGGCGAGCCGTTCCCGGTGCTCCACCTGGAAGACGGGACGATCCGCACGGTCCCCGAGTCGGATCTGCCCGTCCTCCTGCCCGACCTCGACGACTTCCGCGCCGAGCGGCGAGCTCGAGACGCCGCTCTCGCGCGTGCCGAGCTGGATCGAGACGACGGACCCCGCGACCGGCGGCCCGCGCGCCGCGATCCCAACACGATGCCCAACTGGGCCGGGCGCTGCTGGTACTATCCTGCGCTTCTGCGACCCGCGCAACGACCGCGCGGCGTGGTCGCCCGAGGCCGAGCGCTACTGGATGCCCGTCGACCTCTACGTCGGCGGCGCCGAGCACGCGGTGCTCCATCTGCTCTACGCGCGCTTCTGGCACAAGGTGCTCTACGACGCCGGCTTCGTGCACACGAAGGAGCCCTTCCAGCGTCTGCTCAATCCGGGGCAGATCCTCGGCTTCAGCTACCGCTATTACGACGACAACCTGAGCGACGACCCGCGCGCTCGGCCGCGCGTCTTTCCGTCCTCGGCCGTGCGCCTCGAGGGCGAGCGCGCCGTTGCGGTCGCCACCGGCCAGGAAGTGAAGGCGCGCTGGGTGCGCCTCCAGGACATGCGGCGCGCCGCCGACGGGACGCCCCTCCATCCGACGCTCGACGATCTCCCGCTCGAGGAGGTCGTCGAGCGCATGTCGAAGAGCCGGGGCAACGTGGTCTCGCCCGACGAGGTGATCGCCGAGTTCGGCGCCGACGCGATGCGGCTCTACGAGCTCTTCATGGGGCCGCTCGAGAAGGGCGCGCCCTGGTCCACGGAGGGCATCCCCGGCTGCTTCCGCTTCCTGCAGCGCTCCTGGCGGCTGCTGCTCGACGAGGACGCGGCGGGCGAGCCCCTGCGCGCGGCTCGGCGAGGGCTCCGGCACGCCCGAGCAGGCGCGCCTCACGGCGCGCACGATCGCCGGCGTGACCGCGGACATGGACGCGGTGCAGCCCAACACCGCGATCGCGAAGCTCATGGTCTGGGCGCGCGACATCGCGAAGGACGCCCCCGCGCCGCGCGCGGGAGTCGAGGCCTTCCTGCGCATGCTCTCGCCCTTCGCGCCGCACGTCGCAGAGGAGCTCTGGGCGCGGCTCGGCCACGCGCGCGAGATCGCGCTCGAGCCCTGGCCGATGGCCGAGGCGAGCCTGCTCGTCGCCGAGACCATCCAGCTTCCCGTCCAGGTGAACGGCAAGCTGCGCGACCAGATCGAGGTCGCCGGCCGATGCCGGCGAGGAGACGATCCGCGCCGCCGCGCTCGCCGCCGCGAACGTGCAGAAGCACCTGGCCGGCCGCCCGCCCAAGAAGGTGATCGTGGTGCCCGGCCGCCTGGTGAACGTGGTCGGGTGAGCGCGGGGCGGCGTCTCTGGCCGTGGGCGCTGGCAGCGCTCGTCGCGGGGGTGGTCATCGCCGTTGCGCTCGCGTGGGCGCAACGCCTCGTGCTCGCCGAGCGCCTCGCGCTGCGCGCGCTCGCAGCGCGCGGCGTGCCCGCCGAGCTCCACGTCGTGCGCCTCGACCGCGCGGGCCTCGCGCTCGAGGGCGTGCGGCTCGGTGCGGTCGAGGCGCCCGATCTCACGATCGCCCACACCACGCTGGCTTGGTCGTGGACGGGCCTTCGCGCGAGCCGCCTCGATCGCATCGAGGTGAGCGGCGTGCGCCTGCGCGCGCGCGTCGGCGAGAGCGGCGTGTCGTTCGGCTCGCTCGACGCGCTCCTGGGCGGCGAAGGCGGCGCGGGGGGCGCTGCCCTCCCCTTCCTCGAGGCGCGCTTCTCCGATCTCGAGGCGCGCATCGACTCGCCGCAAGGGCCGCTCGTCGTGCGCGCTGAGGGGCGCGCGCTGCCCGAAGGAGACCTCGTGCGCATCGAGGGCAACGCGCGCGGCGAGTCGCAGCAGGGCACGCTCGACGCGGGCGGCGGCGCGACGTTTGGCCTCACCTCCGAGGAGATCGCCGGCGCTGCGGCGCTCCGCGGGGTCACGCCCTGGGGCGCCGTCGAGGCGAACCTCCAGCTCGCCGGCACTCTCGCCGCGCCGGCCGCCGCGTTCCGCGGCTCGTTCGCGCCCGACGCGAGAGCGCTCGGCGTGGGAGCGCCCGAGCCGATCGCGATCGAAGGCAGCGTCTCGCTCGACGCGCAGGGCGCGCCGCTCGCCAAGGCGACGCTCACGGCGCGAGCGCTCGACGCCGGCGAGCTCGGCCGCGCGCGCGGCGTGCGCGCGGACATCGACGCCTCCGGCGATCCCCTCGTGTCCCGCGCCGACGTGGTCCTCGCCCAGGCCGAGATTCCAGACGTCGCGAAGCTCGACCACGTCACGGTGAAGGCCGAGCGCACGGACACCACGCGCGCGCGGGTCGAGATCCGGAGCGCCGACCTGCCGGACCTCGCGACGCTCGCGCGCATCTCGGTGGATGCGAGGATCGCCGGCGACGCGATCGACGCCGACGTGGAGGTCGCCGAGCTCCACGAGATCTCGAAGCCCCCGCTGATCGCGACGCTCTCGGGCGAAGCGAAGCTCACGGGCACGCTCCAGGATCTCGCCCTGCGCGGCCGCGCGCGCACGCCCGGCGACGGGCTCGTGTTCGAGCTCACGGGCCACGTCTCGCCCAGCGCGGCGACGGCCGATCTCGCGATCCGCCTCGCCGAGACGACGCTCGATCCGAAGGATCGCCAGCCCGTGCGCGTGTTCCCCTGGCTCGAGGGGCTCGTGGACGCGGCGAAGGGCAGCGTTGGGCTCGAGGCGCACGTCTCCTATCAGGAGGAGCGGCTCGGCGCGAGCGCGGTCCTCGCACTGAAGGACGTGGACCTGCGCACGCCCTACGCCACGCTGCATCGCCTGAACGGCCTGATCACGGTGATCGGGCCCGAGCCGCTGGTCACCCCTCCAGGCCAGCGCCTCTCGATCGGAGCGATCGAGGAGCTGCCCCTGGGCGACGGCGTCGTCGAGTTCGAGCTCCTCGAGGGCGAGATCCTGCGCATCGCGCGCGGCACCTTCCAGTTCGCGGGCGGACAGCTCGAGCTCTCGGGCGACGTGCCGCTCGCGGTAGAGGAGCGCTCGCTCACGCTGCGCGCGAGCGCCCTCTCGGTCGAGAAGCTCCTGGCCTCCCTCGAGATGGAGGAGCTCTCGGGGACGGGCTCTCTGGACGGCACGATTCCGGTCCAGCAGCGCGGCGAGGACATGCGCGTGGTGGACGGCGAGCTGCACGCCAGCGGGCCGGGTGTGATCCGCTACGCCGGCGGCGAAGGCGCGGCGAGCCTCGCCCGCAAGCAGCCGACCCTGGCCCCCGTGCTCGGGGCCCTCGAGAATCTCCAGTACGACGAGCTCACGCTCACGCTTTCCGGCGGTCTGGCCGACAAGATGGACGTGAAGGTGCACATCCGTGGGCGGAACCCGAATTTCCAGAAGGGCCGCCCAGTCGTACTCAACGTGAACGTCGAGGCGCCGGTGGGAAGCCTGCTGCGGGCAGGCCTGACCGCGACCAGCGTTCCCGAGGAGATCGAGGGGCAGGTGCAACGCTTCTTCGATCAGGAGAAGAAATGAGGCGCGCGCTCGCAGCAGCATTCCTGGCGTTCGGCCTCGCGGGCTGCGTCCAGGTGAAGGCCCCCGAGGAGCCGATCACGATCAACTTGAACGTGAAGATCGAGCACGAGATCCGCATCAAGGTGGACAAGGAGCTCGATACGCTGTTCAAGGAAGAGTCGGACATCTTCTAAGGAGACATGCCGATGCGGAAGCTCCACTGGATTCTGGGCGCCCTCTTCATCGCGCTGGCGCTGGCCGTGCCCGCGCTGGCCATGGACCTCGACGAGGCGCGCAGCAAGGGCCTGCTCGGCGAGCAAGCGGACGGCTACGTGGGCATCGTCGCCAAGTCGACACCCGAGCTCGAGAAGCTCGCCGCCGACATCAACGCCAAGCGCAAGGCGCACTACGCGGAGATCGCCTCGAACAACGGCGCCTCCGCCGAGGCGGTCGCGGCGCTCGCCGGCAAGAAGCTGGTCGAGGGTCGGCCCTCGGGCGAGTTCGTGAAGACGAACGGCGGGTGGACCAAGAAGCCGTAGCGCCACCTCAGGCGTCGACCCTTCGCAGCGCACGTCCGCGTTCGCCTAGGATCGGGGCGTTTCGAAGGAGACGCCGTGCGCTTCGACCCGCCCCTGGGACCGCTCCTCGACCGCCTGCACGCGCAGAGCGACGCGCAGGGGCCGGCGATCGGCGCGTACTTCTCCGAGCGCGCCAGCAAGGGCGAGCTCGACTGGCGGCGGTTCGACGACGCGACGCATCGCTTCATGAGCGACAAGCTCGTCGCCCTCGATCGCGACAAGGCCGAGCTCTGCTACCAGCTCTGCCGGGCTCTGCGCGCGCGCCGAGTGGTCGAGGTCGGCACCTCCTTCGGCGTCTCGACGCTCTACCTCGCCGCCGCGGTTCGCGCGAACTCGCGCGAGGACGGCGGCGCCGGCCGCGTGATCGGCACCGAGCTCGAGCCGGACAAGGCGCGCCGCGCGCGCGCCCACTTCGCCGAGGCTGGCCTCGGCGAGCTGATCGAGCTGCGCGAGGGCGACCTGCGGCAGACCTTGAAGGAGGTGCCCAAGCCCATCGACTTCGTGCTGATGGACATCTGGACGCCGATGGCGCGTCCCGCCATCGAGCTCCTCGCGCCGAGCCTGCGCCCTGGCGGGATCGTCATCGCCGACAACACGACCTCGTTCCGCGAAGCCTACGCCGACTACTTCGCTTTCCTGAACGATCCGGCGAACGGACTCCTCACCTCGACGCTTCCCTTCGAGGGCGGCCTCGAGCTCACAGTGCGCGCAGCTCACTGAACGCGCAGGAGGTACGGGATGGACTTCAAGATTCCGAAGGAGCTTCAGGACTATCTCGACGAGCTCGACCGCTTCATCGAGCAGGAGATCAAGCCGCTCGAGCAGCGAGACGACAACATCCGCTTCTTCGACCATCGCCGCGAGCACGCGCGCACCGATTGGGACAACAACGGACTGCCGCGCCACGAGTGGGAGGCGCTGCTCGGCGAAGCCCGCCAGCGCGCCGACAGAGCGGGCCACCTGCGCTTCGCCTGGCCGAAAAAGTACGGCGGCAAGGGCGGCTCGAACCTGTGGATGGCGGTGATCCGCGAGCACCTCGCGGCGAAAGGGCTCGGCCTGTACAACGATCTGCAGACGGAGCATTCGATCGTCGGCAACAACCCCTTCATCGTGATGTTCGAGGAGTTCGCGACGCCCGCGCAGTTCGAGCGCTACGGCGACGACGTGCATGAACGGTCGCTTGCGCACCGGCTTCGGCCTGACCGAGCCGAACCACGGCTCCGACGCCACCTTCATGGAGACGCGCGCGCTGCCGCAGACCAAGGACGGCGAGCCCGGCTGGCTCATCAACGGCGAGAAGATGTGGACCACCGGCATGCATCACGCGAACTACGTCATGACGTTCGCGCGCACCTCCGGGAAAGACGGCGACGCGCGCGGGATCACCTGCTTCATCGTGCCGTCGAGCTCGCCGGGCGTGAAGATCGAAGAGTATCTGTGGACGTTCAACATGCCGACCGACCACCCGCGCGTGTCGATCAAGGACGTCTGGATTCCGCAGGACAGCTATTGGGGCGAGATCGGGGGCGGGCTCGCGATCGGCCAGAGCTTCGTGCACCAGAACCGGATCCGTCAGGCGGCCTCGTCGCTCGGCGCGGCGGTCTACTGCATCAACGAGAGCGTCGCGTACGCGCGCCAGCGCAAGCCATTCGGCAAGCCGCTCTCGAACAACCAGGCGATCCAGTGGCCGTTGATCGAGCTCTACACGCAGGCTCAGATGCTGCGGCTCCTGATCTGGGAGACCGCGATCGCCATCGACGCGATGCCGCACACGCGAAGTCGAGCGGACGATCTCCGACCGCGTCTCGATGTGCAACTACATCGGCAACCGGCTCTGTTGTGACGCCGCCGACCAGGCGATGCAGACGCACGGCGGGATGGGCTACTCGCGCCACAAGCCGTTCGAGCACATCTACCGGCACCACCGTCGCTACCGGATCACCGAGGGCTCGGAGGAGATCCAGATGCGCAAGGTCGGCGCGTACCTGTTCGGCTACGCCGGGCCGCGCAAGGACGACTTCACGCGGCGCTTCGGTCCGGCGAAGCTGAGCTGATCGCAGCTGGGTGCGGCGTCTAGCGCAGCGCCACGAAAATCGAGCGACGCGGCTCCTTGTCGAGGGCGCGGCTGATGTGGCCGCGGCCGGTGGTGTCCTCGGCGAGCAGCACGTCGCCGGGGCCGAGCACGCGCTTCTCGCCGCTGCCGACCTCGAGCTCGACGCGGCCGCCGGAGAGCATGATCACGAACTGGCGGCGCGGCGCGTTGTGGAAGTCCAGGTCGTAGTCGGCGCCGGTCTCGCGGAAGAGGATCGAGCTAGCCGGGGTCGGGTCGGACATTGCACCGATCTTCCCGAGTTCCTTGAGGTCGATCTCGAGATCATCGAAATGCGATTCGCCGTCGTCGCCGGTGTAGACGCGCGTCACGTGGAAGTTGGGCATGGCGGGAGTCTGGCATCGCTGGCCGCCGGCGTTCAACGTGCGGGCGCGAGGTGGCGCGGAACGGATGCGCCAGGGGACGTTCCTGAGGTTGTTCAGCGATGGCGGAGAGGATCTCTCACGTCTTCGGAACAACTTCAGGAACGTCCCCTGCGCCGCACCCAGTAGATCGCGGCGGCGAGGCCGAGCAGGGGCGGGATGGTCAGGAAGAGCGTGGTGCCCAGGTAGGCCATGCGGGTCTCGTCGCGGCCCGAGAAGCAGACCGAGCAGGCCAGCGCGCTCTGGGCGTGGAGCGCGAGCGGGAGGGCGAGCGCGAGGAGGCGAGCTCTCACCAGTAGACCCTCCAGTAGAGGAGCGGCCAGAGGCCGACCACGAAGTACCAGAATACGCGCACCGCCTGGAACGTGCTCGCGGCGAGCACGCCGCGGCGCAGGCGCCGGTAGACCCAGCTGAGCACAGCGATCGCGGCCAGGCAGTGGACCGCGTGGAGGCCGATGATCAGGTAGAAGAAGCTCCCGTGCTGGCTCGAGGTGAGGGTCAGCCCCTGGGCCAGCAGGCGCACCCACTCGTAGCCCTGGAAGACGACGAAGAAGGCGGCGAGCGAGAGCGCGGCGAGCATCGGCTTCGCGGCGCTCTTGCGCTCGCGCGCGTGCGCGCGGCCTGCGAGCCAGAGAACCACGCCCGAGGCCAGCAGCGCGAGCGTGTTGAGGGCGGTCTCCTCGGCGGGAAGCCGCGGCTGGCCGGGCGGGGGCCAGCCGAGCAGCGAGGACGCGCGCGTGATCGAGAACGCGCTGATCAGCCCCGCGAAGAGCATCGCCTCGCTGAAGACGAACAGCAGCACGCCGAGCACGGCGCTCGGCATCGCCGGCGCCGGGCGCGGGTCCGTGATGACGCGAAGGGAACTGGTGCGTGTGGGCATGGGCCTCCCGGGGGAGAAGGCCGGAGACTAGTGGGCCTCGGCGGCTTCCAGGTGCACCACGCGGTGAGGCTGGCCCGCCTGCGGATTCGGCTTCACCCAGTTCGCGCCCTCGTGCTCCATCACGTCGGGTGCTGCGCCCGCGTAGAAGAGCAGCATGAACACGAGACAGGTGGAGAGCAGGTAGGCCACGAAGCGCGGCTGCACGTTCACGTGCATGAAGTGCTTGGCGACGAGATAGGCCTTGTAGACGGCGATCCCGAAGGCGGTGATCAGGGTGACGGCGCGAATCCCCAGGTAGGGGCCCGCGAAGCTGATCAGGAGCAAGACGAGCAGGATCGCCCAGATGCGGAGGTAGTGGCTCTCGGAGTGGGCGCCGTGCGCTCCGGGGTCGGCGTGCTCGGCGTGGGCGTGGTCGGTCATGGCGCGCTCACTTCGCGATGTAGAGGAGCGGGAAGAGGAAGATCCAGACGATGTCCACGAAGTGCCAGTAGATGCCCACGTTCTCGACGCGGTGCAGGAACTTCCCCTTCGCGGCGTCCATGGCCACGATCGACATCGCGATCATGCCCGCGATCACGTGCGAGGCGTGGATGCCGGCGGCGGTGTAGTAGAACGACCAGAAGCCGCTCGACGAGATCGTCATGCCCTCGCGGATCTCGTGGGTCCACTCGAAGCTCTTGACCACCAGGAACGTGGCCCCGCCGAGCACCGTGAGCCAGAGGCGCCGTGCAGCCAGCTTTCCGTCGCCGCGTTCGGCCGCCGCGTGAGCCGTCACGGCCGCGAGGCTCGAGGTGAGCAGCACGAACGTGTTGAACAGACCGATGTAGACGTTCGTGGCGGCCGCCTCGTGCGCCCACCAGTCGTGGGAGAGGCGGTGCATGATGTACGAGCAGAGCACGCCGCCGAAGATCACGATCTCGGATCCCAGCAGCCACCAGACCGCCAGCGTGCCGGTGGGCATCCCGGCCGTGCTGCGGGAGGTCGCAATCGGTGTCATCGCTGTTCGCTCTCCTGGTTGGGGCGGCGCGGGATCAGGCCGGCTGGTTCTGGGGCCAGAAGTCTTCCTTCCGGTCCGGATGGCTGTACTCGTAGGGCCCGCGATAGACGGTGGGCAGCGTCGCGAAGTTGCCGTGGGGCGGCGGCGACGGGCACTGCCACTCGAGCGTGTTCGCGTTGTACGGGTTCGCGGGGGCTTTGGCGCCGCTCACCAGGCTGCGGAAGAAGTTGTAGATGAAGATGAACTGCGCGAGCAGCATGACCACCAGCGCGACGGTCGCGAACTCGCGAATGCCCTGATACTTCCAGAGCTCCGGGAAGAGCTCGTAGCTGTAGATGCGCCGGTGCTCGCCCCACAGGCCCAGGAAGAAGAGCGGGATGAAGATGCAGTTGAACGGGATGATGGTGAGCCAGAAGTGGAGCTTGCCGAGCGTGTCGTTCAGCATGCGCCCGAACATCTTGGGGAACCACATCGTCACGCCCGCGTAGGTCCCGATGATGGCGATCGGGAAGAACGTGTAGTGGAAGTGGGCGAGCACGAAGTAGGTGTCGTGGAAGTAGATGTCCGCGCCGGACGCGCCCAGGAAGATGCCGGTCACCCCGCCGACCAGGAACTCGCCCAGGAAGGCGAGCGCCCACAGCATGGGCGTGCTGAGCGTGATCGAGCCCTTGTAGAGCGTGGCGATGTAGACGAAGCACATCTCCGCGATCGGCACCGAGATGAGCAGCGTCGTGATCGTGAAGACGTTCGCCATGCGCGGGTCGATGCCCGCGATGAACTGGTGGTGCGCCCAGACCGTGAAGGAGAGGATGCCCGTGCCGAACATGGTGTAGAGCACGGTCTGGTAGGCGAAGATCTTCTTGCGTGAGAACACGCACATCACGTCGGCGGTGATGCCCAGCGCGGGGAGCAGCACGACGTAGACCTCGGGGTGGCCGAAGAACCAGAACAGGTGCTGCCACAGGATCGGGTCGCCGCCCTTGCCCGGGTTGAAGAAGCCCGTGCCGATGTTCTGGTCGAAGAGCAGCATGATCGCGCCGGCGATCAGCGGGCCCACCGACAGCATGAACAGGATGCTCGCGATCACGATCGTCCAGACCACGATCGGGATGTCGTAGAGCTTCATGCCCGGCGCGCGCGAGTTCATCGCGGTGGTGATGAAGTTGATGCCGCCCAGCAGGAAGGCGATGAACTCGAGGGCCACCGCCAGCACCCAGAGCGAGGAGCCCGGGCCGGTCAGGTTGTAGTTCGAGACCGCCGAGAGCGGCGGGTAGGCCGTCCACGCGCCGCCGAAGCCGCCGCCCGGCACGAAGAACGAGGCGATCAGGACGATCGCCGAGAGCAGGAACACCTGATAGGAGAAGCGGTTGATCTTCGGGAACACCATGTCGTCGCAGCCGACCATCAGCGGGATCAGGAAGTTCCCGAAGGCGGCCACCAGCACCGGCATCGCCACCCAGAAGATCATGATCGTGCCGTGGTTGGTGATCAGCATGTTGTAGTCGGCGGGGGTGACGAGCCCGAAGCCGGGCACGTGCATGCCCGGGAAGGCGTTCTGCATGCGGAACACGTAGGCGAAGAAGCCACCGATCAGCGCCATGAACATGCCCGTGAACATGTATTGCATGGCGATCATCTTGTGGTCGGTGGACCACAGGTACTTCTGGAAGAAGCTCTGCTCGTGATGCGCGTGGGGGTCGTCGTGGCCGGCGTGCTCGATGGCGTGAGCCATGGTGTCCTCGCCCTTCGATTAGTTCGCTGCGATGTGCGCGGCGGAGCTCTGCGCGATCCAGGCGGCGTGCTGGGTCGCATCCTCGACGTGGAGCCTGCCCGGCATGAGGCCGTGGCCGATGCCGCAGATCTCCGCGCACTGGATGTCGAAGTCGCCGGTCTGGTTGGCGTCGAACCAGCCGTGGATCACGCGGCCCGGCACGGCGTCCTGCTTGAGGCGCATCGCGGGGACCGAGAAGCTGTGCAGCACGTCCCGCGCCTCGAGCTCGTAGACGTACTTGGTCGCCCACCTGGATGTGCAGGTCGTCCACGGTCTTGATGTCGTCCGCGGTGTCGAGCTGCCCGTCGGCCCCGGGGTGCACGAAGCTCCACGCCCACTGCTGCCCGATCACGCGCACGTGGGGCACGGGCTCCGGCGGCAGCGTCTGCTTCACGTTCACCCAGATGCGCACCGCGAAGAAGAGGATCAGCACGTCGAACACCAGCACGCAGGCGTGCGGGCCCGAGATCCAGCGCTTGAGCTCCTTCTCCTCGCCTGTGATGTAGGACGCGCGCGGAGCGTTCTTCTTCCGGTAGTGGAGGATGAAGTAGAGGAAGACCCCCTCGCACACCAGGAACCAGAAGCCGACCAGGCCCGCGACCAGATAGATCAAGAAGTCGATGTCGCGGGCGTAGCTGGAGATCGCCGGAAGGTGGGTTTCGATCATGGGGACCTCAGCTGAGAATGATGTAGAAGGCGGCCGTCACCCACGCCGCGATGCCGACCATGGTGAGCTTGTACAGCCAGCCGACCAGCTCGTTCGCCGGACGCATCTTCGACATTGCGCCTCCTACCGGTTGAGCGTGGCGATGTAGGCGACCACGTCCTTCATCGCCTGCTCGTCGGCGAGCACGTTCGCCATGCCGCGCATGGTGCCGCCGAAGGGATCGTTCGCGCCGTCGTAGCCGCGCGTGCCGGCCTTGAACTTCTGCAGCGACGCGAGCACGTACCAGTCGCTCTGGCCCGCGAGGGGCGGCGCGCTCTGGGGCTCGCTGCCCTCGCCCTGCATGCCGTGGCAGGAGCCGCACAGGGGCCAGCTCGCCTCGCCGCGCGCGACGTCGCCGTCCGCGACGCTCGCCGCGGGCTTCGTGGGCGGGAGGGTCGCCACGTAGGCGGCGACGCTCGCGATGTTCGCCTTCCCGAGCTCGGGGTTGTCGGGGTGGCCCACCAGCCAGAGCGTCATCGGCCGCATGCGCAGGCCCTCGATGTCGTCGAAGTGCTTGCCGCGCAGGCCGTTGGAGAACTTCTCGAGCTGATTCCGGACGTACCAGGCGGGCAGCCCGGCGATCGCGGGCGCGCCGATCGCGTGGTTCCCGGCCGCGGCGTCACCGTGGCAGTGCGCACACAGCGCGAAGAGCTCCTGCCCGCGCGCGACGTCGGGCGGCGCGCCGGCGGGGGCCGTCGCCTCCTGCGCCCCACTGGGCTGGGCAAGAGCGGCCGCGATGCCGAGAGCGGCGAGGAGGCGAGTCGGATTCATGGTGGTCCTTGCGCGCGTGCTCTCGCGGGACCGACGCGCGCGGCGGACCGAGAGGCCGTTCACAGCGGCGCGCCCGCCGAGAAACGGGGCCGAGTTTGAGGGGAGCGCCTCCGTTCGTCAAGGCGAGAGCGCCTAGAAAAGCATCCACAAGACGGCCACTTGCGATCCTGCGCGAGGCGCGCCGCCTCAGCCGCGCACACCCGGGTAGACGTAGAGGAGGACGTAGATCACGACCCCCGTCACCGAGACGTACATCCAGATCGGCCAGGCGACGCGCGCGAGCCCGCGGTGCCGCGCGATCTCGCCCCGCAGGCCGAAGCGCACCAGCGCGAGCGCGAGGAACGGCACGGTGATCGCGAGCGCGAGATGAGTGCCGAGGATCGCGAAGTAGGCGGGGCGCCAGGCGCCCTCGCCCGCGAAGTGCGTGTTGCGAAAGCCGCGCGAGGCCTTGTGGATCACGTAGCTCGCGAGGAAGAGCGCCGAGACGGCGAACGCCGTCAGCATGGTGCGGCGATGCGCGGAGATGTGGCCGCGCTTCACGAGCCAGCGGCCGCGCAAGAGCAGCACCGCGGCCAGCGCGTTCAGCGCCGCGTTGAGCGCCGGGAGGAACGAGAGATCCACGGGCTCACGCCGAGAGGCTTGGCGCCAGGAGATCGACCAGCATCGCCCCGTAGAGGAGCGCCAGATAGGCCAGCGAGACGCGGAAGACGCGCCGGGCGGCCTCGTCCGTGCGCTCGCGGATCAGCCGCACGCCGGTCCAGGTGAACCAGGCGCCGAGCAGCGCGGCGGCGCCCAGATAGATGGGGCCCAGGAGCCCGAGCAGCGCGGGGAGGAGCGTCACCGGGAGGAGACCCAGCGTGTAGCCGAGCATGCGCCAGCGCGTGCGCTCCGCGCCGATCACGGCGGGCATCATCGGAATGCCGGCGGCGGCGTAGTCGCCGCGCCGGTAGAGCGCGATCGCCCAGACGTGGGGCGGCTGCCAGAAGAAGACGATCGCGAAGAGGAGCAGACCCGCCCAGCCGACGCTCCCGTGCACCGCGGCGTCGGCGATGAGGGGCGCCGCGGCGCCCGCCGCTCCGCCGATCACGGCGTTGTAAGGCGTGCGCGGCTTCAGCCAGATCGTGTAGACGAAGACGTAGAAGAGGATGCTCGCGACGCCGAGGCCCGCCGCGGGCGCACCGGCGAGCGCGTAGAGCGCGACGGTCGCGAGCGCCGAGAGCGCGAGGCCGAACACGAGAGCGTGCGCGGGGGCGATCGTCGAGGTCGGCAGCGGGCGGCTCTTCGTGCGCTCCATCAGCGCGTCGCGGTCGCGCTCGACGTACATGTTGAGCGCGTTTGCCGCGGCGGCGGCCAGCGAGATCCCGAACAGGATGCCGACCGACTCGGTGAGGGGCGGCCAGCCTGCCATCCCGAGCACTGGCAAGGCCGTGAAGAGCACGAGCGGCAGGATGCGCGGCTTGGTGAGCGCGAGATAGCTCGCGAGCGAGCGCGCGACGGAGGGCGCGGAGCGCGCGGGCTCGCGCAGAGAGGCAGCGCTCATGCTCGGGGGGCCTCCAGCGCGCACAAGATAGGCTGCGCGCGCAGCGCCGTCATCGAGGCGCGCTGCCCCTATCTATAATCGGCGCGTGAACGCCACCGAGCTCGGCCTCGTGCTCGCGAGCGCCCTGCTGCACGCCGTGTGGAGCGCCGCGATCCGCGCCGCGCGGAGCCCGCTCGCATTCGGCACGGTCCAGCATCTGCTCGCCGTGCCCTTGGCGGTGCTCGCGCTCTTCGCCTTCGACCTCGGCGACCTCCCGCGCACCGCGTGGTGGTGTCTCGCCGGCACTGGCCTCGCGCACGGCGTCTACACGTACTGGATGAGTCAAGCCTACGCGCGGGCCGAGCTCTCGCGCGTCTACCCGATCGTGCGCTCGACGCCGGCGCTCCTCCCGCTCGTCGCGGTCCCCCTCGGCGAGCCCGTCACCGGATGGGGGGCGCTGGGCATCGCGATCGTCGTGGCGGGCGTGTGGGCGGTCGTCGGAGCGCGGGTCGAGCGCCGCGCCCTGCTGGCGCCCGAGCTCGTCTACGCCTGGCTCACGCTCGCGTCGACCGTCGTCTATTCGCTGTGCGACAAGCGCGCGATGGCCGAGCTCGGCGCGGCCCGCTGGCACGGGCCCCTCCCCGCCGTGCTCGCCTGGTACGCGCTGATCTTCCTCGCGAGCTCGCCGGTGCTCCTGCCGCTCTCGCTGCGGGCGGTGGGCGCCAAAGAGCTCTGGGGCGCGCTGCGCGGCGAGGCGCCTCGGGCGGGCGCCGTGCTCGTGACGGGGATCGCGGGCTACGGCCTGATCCTCCAGGCGTTCCGCACCGCACCGGCGAGCTACGTGGTCGCGGTGCGCCAGCTCTCGGTCCTGTTCGCGACGGGGATCGCCATGCGCTTCCTCGGCGAGCGCCCGAGCCGGCGCCGCCTGATCGGCGCGGCGGCCACCGTCATCGGCGTCGCCCTCATCGCGGTCGGCGGATGAGGCTCGTGCGCGCGCTCGCCGGTTGGCTTGCGGCGCTCGCGCTGCGCGCGCTCGGCTCGAGCTGGCGCGTGGAGGTGTCGGGGCCCGCGCCGTGGGGTCCCGGGCGGGTGTGCGTGGTGGTCGGCTGGCACCAGGGGCTCCTCGCGTACGCGTGGGCGCTGCGCGACCGGGGGCTCTGGGTACCGGTGAGCCGCAGCCGCGACGGCGACTGGGCGGAGGCCGCGCTGCGATCGCTCGGCTTCGCGCGCGAGCCCGCGCGGCTCCTCGTCGCGCGGAGCGAGCGAGCTCCTGCGCGCCATGATCCGGCGCGTGCGCGCGGGCGAGAGCGGAGGCGTCATGCCCGACGGCCCGCGCGGGCCGGCGCTCGTGGCCAAGGCCGGCGTGCTCGCGCTCGCGAGCGCCACGGGGGTCCCCTTGGTCCCGCTGGGGCTCGCGGCCGCTCCGTGCTGGCGGTTTGCGAGCTGGGACCGCGCCCTCTTTCCGCGACCCTTTGCGCGCATTCAGGTGCACTACGGAGAGCCGCTCGGCCTTCCGACAAGGCTGGACGGCCCGACGCTCGAAGCCTGGCGTCGGCGCCTCGAGGAGGAGCTGCGCCGCGTGGATCGCGAAGCCGAGACGAAGCTCCGCGCGCGGCCGTGAGGCGGCTGCGCCTCTTCACCGCGAATCTGCTGCGCGGCCGCGCCGATCCGGCCGCTCTCGCGGACCAGCTGGCTGCGCTCGAGGTGGACGTCGCCTGCTTCCAGGAGCTGGGCGTGCGCCAGGCCGAAGCGATCGCGCGCGTGCTGTCCCACGGCAAGCTCGACCCCTCCCCGGTTGGCGCGCGGGACTACCACGGGATGGGCGTCGCGGCGCGCCGGCCCCTCGACGTGCACCACCTCCCGCTTCCGGATCGCGACGCGCGCGTCGCGCGGCTCTCGCCGGCCGACTGGCCCGGCCTGGGCCTTCCGCTCGAGGTCGTGAACGTGCACGTGCAGGCGCCGCACACCTTCACGCAGTGGCGCGCGCTCGCGCTGCGCCGCGCGCAGACGCGCGGTCTGTGTGCTCATCTCGACGCGACGCCGGGGCTGCAGCGCGTCGTTGCCGGCGACTTCAACGCGACGCCGCTCTGGCCCGTCTACCGCGCGCTCGCGGCGCACCTCACCGACCTGGTCGCCGTCCACGCTGCGCGCACGAACGCGCGGCCGCGGCGCACCTGGGGGCCCTGGTCGGGCTCGCCGCGCCTCCTTCGCATCGATCACGCGCTCGGGCGCGGCGTCGAGGCCCTCGACGTGCAGGTGCTCCCCGTGCGCGGCAGCGACCACTCCGCGCTAGTCGTCGATCTCGCCGCCTCGCCGGGGACGCTGGTTGACTAGTCAACCAGCGTCCCCGGCGGCTAGCGCGGGAGCAACCCGTTCACGGCCTTGCGCAGGAACTCGCCGAGGTCGGGGTGCTCGAGCAGGCCCGCCTGCGCGAGGCGCGCGGCCGAGATCGCGCGCACCTCGCCGACGGTGGCGGCCTCGAGCGCCCGGCGCGCGTCGTCGGCCACGCTCCCGCTCTCGAGCGCGCGCACGATCTCCTTCACGAGCGGGACGGCGCTCGCGACCCCGGAGAGCTCGCCCAAGCCCAGGCCCACGAGGATCGGCACCGCGAGCGGGTTGCTCGCCATCTCGCCGCACAGCGAGACGCTGATGCCGGCGCGGCGCGCCGCGCGCACGGCGCGGTCGATCAGCGTCAGCACCGCGGGATGGAGCGGGTCGTAGAGGTGCGCCACGCGCTCGTTGCCGCGGTCCACTGCCAGCGTGTACTGGGTGAGATCGTTCGTCCCGATCGAGAAGAAGTCGCACTCGCGCGCGAGCGCGTCCGCGATCACCGCCGCTGAGGGCACTTCGATCATCACGCCCACCGGAAGGCGCGCGTCGAAGGCCGCCTCCTGGGCGCGCAGCTCCGCCTTGGTCTCCTCGACGATCTCCCGCACCTTTCGCAGCTCGTCGATCGACGAGATCATCGGGATCAGGAGCCGCACGTTGCCGTGCGCGCTCGCCTTCAGGATCGCGCGCAGCTGCGCGCGGAAGGCCCCTTGCTGGGAGAGCGAGAGGCGGATCGAGCGCCAGCCGAGCTGCGGGTTCGCCTCGCTCTCGAGGCCGAGCTGCGGGATCGCCTTGTCGCCCCCGAGATCGAGCGTGCGGATCGTGACCGGCCGCGGCGCCATGGCGGCCGCCACCTCGCCGTAGAGCTTCTCCTGCTCCTCCTCGGACGGGAAGCCGCGGTGGACGAGCGCGAGGAGCTCGGTGCGGAAGAGACCGATGCCCTCCGCGCCGTGGCGCTCGATCAGGCGCAGGTCGGAGAGCAGCCCCGCGTTCGCGGTGAGGCGCACGCGGTGGCCGTCCCGCGTTTCGGCGGGGCGGTCGGCGAGCGCGTCCAGGTGCTCCACGGCCACCAACGCGCGGTGCTGCGCGCGCTCGTACTCGGCCTTCACGTGGTCGTCGGGCGCGAGGATCACGCGGCCCGACTCGCCGTCCACCACGGCGAGCTCGCCGGCGCGCGCCGCGGCCAGGATCCCCGCCGCGCCCGTCACCGCCGGGATCTCGAGCGCGCGCGCGAAGATCGCGCCGTGCGAGGTCGGGCCGCCGTGCTCGGACACCACCGCCGCGATCTTCTCCACCTCGAGCGTCGCGAAGTGCGAGGGCAGCAGCTGCGAGGCGACGACGATCGAGCCCTCGGAGAGCGGGCGGTCGTGATGTCGCACGCCGAGCAGCCGCGCGACGATGCGCTGGCCCACGTCCTGGATGTCGACGCCACGCTCCCGGAAGTAGGGATCCTCCAGCGCGCCGAACATGCGCGCGTACTCCGACAGCACATGGCGCAGCGCCTCGAGGGCATTCGAGGTGCGACCGAGCTCGCTCTCGAGCTTCGCCACGAAGCCCTTGTCCTCGAGGATCTGGATGTGCGCGTGGAAGACCGCGGCGAAGTCGGCGCCGAAGCGCTGGGTCACGTCGTCGCGCAGGTCGTGGAGCTCGCGGCGCGCCTCCTCGAGGGCGTTGGCGAGGTCGCGCTGCTCCTGGGCCGCGTCCTTGTTCGGCGTGTAGTCGACGCTCTCGAGGTCCACCGCGTCGCCCAGGAAGTAGACCGGTCCGATGGCGATCCCGCGCGAGGTCGAGATGCCCTGGACGAGCGCGTTGCGCTCGGCGCGCGCCGCGGAGGGCGCGGCGGCCGGCCGCCCGAGCTCCTCGAGCAGCCGGCTGCGGCGCTCCTCGTTGCCCGCCACGATCGCGAGCAGCTGCGCGTTCATGACCACGGGCGCGATCAGCTGGGCGCACGTCTCGAGCAGCTCGAGGTCGGCCTCCGAGAACTCGCGCGCCTCGCGCGTCTGCACGACCAGCACGCCGATCGTGAAGCCCGCCCCCTGGAGCCCGCGCACGATCAGCGGCACGGCCATCAGCGAGCGGAACTGCTCCTCGCGCGTCTCGGGGAAGTAGCGGTAAGCCGGATGCGCGCGCGCGTCGGCAAAGGCCTCGGGCTCCCCGCGCGCCGCGACGTGGCCGACCAGGCCCTCGCCCATCGCCAGCCTCACCCGCCCCACCGAGGCCTTGTCGAGGCCCATCGTCGCCGAGAGCGTGAGCGTCGAGCGATCGGCGTTCGCGAGATAGACCGAGCAGACGTCGGCGTCGAGCCGCTTGGCGACCAGGTCGACCACGTTGCCGAGCGTCTCGCCGAGATCGTGCGAGCGCGAGACGATCCCCGCCACGTCGGCGATCACGAGCCCGCGGTCGGCAGTCCGGTCGGAGATGGCCGCCTCCCTCGTCAGGCTCGAGGGATGGTAACCGTGCGGCGAGCAATCGGAGCGCAGCACCCTCCGCGGGCGGCGCTCGCGCGGTTAGTGCTGAAAGCCACCGCCGTCACCGTTCGGCATCGGCGGCAGATCGGGAAGCCCGCGCCGGTGCAGCGACGGAAACACGAATTCCTTGTCCTCGAAGCGCATGCCGAGCGCGAGCAGGATCTTGCGCTTGGTGTCCATGCGACAGTTCATGCCCTTCTCGACGCTGTGGATCGTGCGCAGCGCGACCTTCGCCTTTCGCGCGAGCTGCGCTTGCGTCATCAGACGGTTCTCGCGGATCTCGCGAACGCGGTTGGGTTGGAACTCGTTCTGATCTTCTTGCACGGCTCGCTCTCCGAATCGGGGCCCGGGTGGTCCCCGCGCGGGCAGGGCCTGCACCCTCCCGGCCGGCCCCGACCTCGCGTGGGGAGGATTTCGGCCGAGGGGAGGAATTTCTTGAGCAGGAATCGATGCTTCGGCGGCCCTTCTTCCCTTGGCCCCGCTCCGCTTTCGCAAGCGGGGGAGCGCTCCAACGCCGGCCAGTCGCACGCGCGTGAGGGGACCTCCGCCCAGTCCGGGGGGCGGGTCCCGCCTGGTGGCTATCGTCGCGAGGGTTCGCGGGGGGCCTCTTGCGTCGCGCCTTCTTGGTCTTCGCGCTCGGCGTGTGCGTCTTCGCGGTGGCCGCCCTGGCGGGGTTCTTCGCCGCCTCGCGGGTGGCCCCCGAGCGACTGCGGGCCGAGGCCGAGGAGCGGCTCAGCCAGGCCGTGGGCGCCCCGGTCCGGCTCGGGAGCGTGCGGGTGAGCCTGACCGAGCAGCTCCCCTGGCTCCATCTCGAGGCTCTCAACGCTCGGGTCGATCCCCTGCCCGGCGGGAGCAGTGTCGCGATCGGCCGCGTGACTGCGCGCATCGACCCCTTCCTGCTCGCCCTCGGGCGTCTCGAACTCCGCGGCCTGCGTCTCGAGGGGGTCGCGCTCGAGGTCCCGCTGGAGGAGATGGAGGAGCGCGGTCCTCCGCCCGCCGATTGGCTCAGCGCCGCGGTTGCGCGCCTCGGTGCGCTCGCCGATCAGCTGCGCAGCCGCCCCTGCCCGCTCCCCGATGTCGAGGTGACGGGGATCTCGGTGGCGCTCACCAGCGCCCAGGCGCCGCGCGTCCTCGTGCGCGACGCCCACGGGCGCTTCGCGTGCGCGCGGCTCTCCGCGACGGGCAACCTCGACGTGACCGCGCGCATCCAGCTCGGCGCCGGAGCGGAAGCTCCTCTCGAGCTCAGCGCGCGCGTGGACGACAGCGCGGTCGAGGTGCACGTGTCGCTCGACTCGACCCCGCTCGCGGGCGCGGCGCGGGCGCTCGGCCTCGAGCCCGGCTTTCGGGGGACGATCGCGGGCGACTTCACCTGGCGCTCGCGCCCGCGCGCGCCGCACGAGCTCGTCGTGGCAGCGCGCGGCCGGGGCTGGCAGGGCCGGCTCGGCGAGGGCGCGGAGGCCTGGCACCTCGATCTCCCGTCTCCGCGCGCCTCGCTCGTCCTCGAGGCCGGACCGAGCGAGAATCCGCGCGCGCGAGGTCGAAGTGAGCGACGGCACGCTCGCGGTCTCCGGCGAGGCTTCGCTCGGGATTCCGCTGGGCGATGCCCAGCCCATCCGGCTGGCGGCCCAGGTGGCGCCCACCGACCGCGCAGCGCTCCTCCACCTGGGCAAGCAGATTCCGGCCGGGATCGGCGAGGACCTCTCGCGCTTCCTCGACCGGGTCCAGGGCGGGCGCGTGAAGCGGCTCGGCGTGGCGCTCGCGAGCGACCAGGGCGGGGCGCGCGCCGTGCTGGGCGGCGGTCTGCTCGAGCGCGCGGGCGCGCTGAAATTCGACCTCGCGCTGGAGGACGTGGACGTGCTGGTCGGCCAGAGCGATCGGCTCCAGGATGTGACCGGCACGCTCTCCTTCGACGGCGACACCGCCTACGCCCACGCGCTCGGCGCGCGCTTCCGCGATCGGCGGCTGCCGCGGCTCGCGGTGAAGCTGACCGGCATCTCGAATCTCCACTCCCGCGAGGAAGTGCGCTGCGAGCGGCCCGCACCCGTGTCGAAGCTCCCGGGCATCGACGAGGTGCGCGCCTGGCTCGAGTCGCGCCGCCGGCCGCCCTACCGCCGGAGCTGGAACGTGCTCGATCTCGAGGTCGCGCGGCTCGCCCACCCCGCGCTCCTGTGCACGCTCGAGGGCGCCGTCGCGAAGATCACGCGCACCGACGACGGCGGCTCGGACTTCGCCGTCGCGAAGGGCGTGTGGGCGGGCCTCCCGATCTCGGCGAGCGGCTCCTACCGGAAGGCGCAGAGCCGCGACGGCCGCCCGAGCCCGGACGGCGGCTCGATCTCGCTGGACGTCTCGCTCACGGGGAGGCCCTCCGCCCGCGAGCCGGCGGTGGCGCCCGAGGGCGAGTGGGCGCGCGGCCACTTCGCCATGGACGTGGACTCGCTCTCGCGCTGGCTGGTCGGGGGCTACTCGGGCGACTTCCGCCTGCAGGGCTCCGATCTCGTCGTGACGGACTCGCTTCTGCCGCTGCGGCCCTCGGGCGAGCTCCTGGGCGGCGGCACGCTCTTCCTGGGCGAGAGCGGGCCCCCGCGCTTCGAGGTCCAGGCCCAGGCGAAGGGCCTCGACCTGATCGATCTCTTCCGCGCCGCGCAGCTCGACAAAGAGATCATGGCGGGCACGCTGACCGGCGCCGCGGTGATCTCCGGCGCGCTTCGACTGGGCCAGAGCCCGCTCGAGAGCGTCGACGGCTACGCGAGCTTGCACGCGCGCAAGGGCGAGATCTATCGCAGCGTGCCCTTCCTGCTCGCGCTCGCCATGACGGACGAGAAGGTGAACCCCTTCGGCAAGCGCGATCAGCTGCCCTACAAGGCGATCGATCTCGAGGGCCCGGTCGAGAACGGCTGGCTGCACTCGCGCACGCTCACGCTCGAGGGCAAGAGCGAGCGCATGGCCGCCTCGGGCAAGACCCACCTCGCCGATCCCTACGAGCTCGAGGGCGTGATCGGCATGTACACGATCCCCACCATCGACTCGATCCTCCAGCAGATCCCGATCATCAACTACTTCATCCTGGGCGAGGACAAGGCGCTCGCGGGCTTCTACTTCTCGGTGACGGGCGAGTGGACGAATCCGACCGTCACGCCGCTCGTGGGAAAGTCGTTCGCGTCGGGCCCGGCGAGCATCGTGCTCGAGGGCGTCCCGAACTTCGTGTTCGGCAGCCTGAAGGCGATCGCCTCGGTGCTGACGCCGCCCGCGCCGGCCCCGGCTGCGCCCGAGGCGCCCCAATAGCTCGCTGGCGAAGCGCGGGGAGCGCGGCGCTCGCCCTCGCGCTCGCGGGCGCTGCGCTCTTGCTCTGGCGGAGAGCGGAGCCGACGGCGCCGCCGCCCCCCTCCCCGGCCCCGCCCGCCGCCGCGAGCTACGTGGGAAGCGGCGCCTGCGCGCCCTGTCACGGCGCCGAGGTCGCAGCCTGGCGAGGCTCACAGCACGCGCTCGCGATGGCGCTCCCGAGCCCGACGAGCGTGCGCGGAGACTTCGCCGACGCGACGTTCGCGCACGCGGGCGTGACCAGCCGCTTCTCGCGCGCGGGCGAGCGCTACGTGGTGCGCACGGACGGCGCCGACGGCGCGCTGCACGAGTACGCGGTCGCCTACACCTTCGGCGTCGCGCCGCTCCAGCAGCTCCTCCTCCCGCTCGGCGCTGGCCGGCTCCAGGCGCTCTCGATCGCCTGGGACACGCGCCCGAAGAGCGCGGGCGGGCAGCGTTGGTTCCACCTCTACGGGAGCGAGCGCGTCGACGCTTCCGATCCGCTCCACTGGACGCGGCCCGCGCAGAACTGGAACCACGTGTGCGGCGACTGCCACGCGACCGGCTACCGCAAGCGCTACGACGCCGCCACGCGCACCTTCGACACGCGCTGGGCCGAGCTCGGCGTGGGCTGCGAGGGCTGCCACGGGCCGGCGAGCGCGCACGTCGCCTGGACGCGCACCGGCGCCGGCGAGCGCGCGCTCCCGGCGCGGCTCGACGAGCGGCGCGGCATCCGCTGGTCGACGCAGGCGGAGACACAGCTCCCGCTGCGCTCGGTGCCGCGCACGAGCGAGCGCGAGATCGAGGTCTGCGCCCAGTGCCACGCGCGGCGCGCCTCCGTCGACGAGAGCTACCGCGCGGGCGACGCCTTCCTCGACCACTATCGCCCCGAGCTGCTCGAGGCGGGGCTCTACTTCGCCGACGGCCAGCAGCGCGACGAGGTCTACGCCTGGGGGTCGTTCCTGCAGAGCCGCATGTACGCGCGCGGCGTCACCTGCAGCGATTGCCACGAGCCCCACTCGGGCGCGCTGCGCGCGGAGGGGAGTGCGGTCTGCGCCACGTGCCATCCGGCCGAGCGCTACGCGGCGCCCGCGCACCACCATCACGCCGCCGGATCGCCGGGCGCGGACTGCGTCGCCTGCCACATGCCGACCGCGACGTACATGCAGATCGACCCGCGCCACGACCACAGCCTGCGCGTGCCGCGGCCGGACCTCTCCGTCGCGCTCGGCACGCCGAACGCGTGCGGCGCCTGCCACGCGCGCGAGGGCCCGGCGTGGGCCGCGGAGCGGCTGCGCGCCTGGCTGGGCCGCGATCCCAAGGGCTATCAGGGCTTCGCCGAGGCGCTCCACGCGGCGGACGTCCACGCGCTCGGCGCGGGGGCGAGGCTGCGCGCCGTCGCGAGCGACCCGGCGGAGACGCCCATCGCGCGCGCGAGCGCGCTCGCGCGGCTCGACGCCTCCCACAGCCGCGCGGCCTTCGCGGCCCTCGCCGCAGGACTTCGCGATGCGAACGCGCTCGTGCGGCTCGGGGCGCTGCTCGGCCTCGAGAGCGCGCCCCCCGCGGCGCGCAACCTGGCGGCGCCGCTGCTCTCGGATCCCCTGCGCGCGCTGCGCCTCGAGGCGGCGCGCGTGCTCGCCGAGGACGCGGACGCGCTCCAAGCCGGAGAGCGCGCCGCCTTCGAGCGCGCGGCCGCCGAGCGCGTCGCGTCGCTGCGCCTCGACGCGGACCGCGCCGAGGCGCGCAGCGCCCTGGGCGCCTTCTTCGCGCAGCGCGGCGAGCTCGCCCGGGCGCTGGTCGAGCTCGAGGCGGCCGTGGCCCTCGAGCCCGCCTTCGTGGCGGGCCGCGCGAACCTGGCCGACGCCTACCGCGCGCTCGGGCGAGAGGCCGAGGCCGAGCGCACGCTGCGCGAGGGCCTCGTCCTCGCGCCCGCGAGCGCGCCCCTCCACCACGCGCTCGGCCTCGCGCTGGTGCGGGCGGAGCGGCCCGACGAGGCGCTCCCGGAGCTCGCGCGCGCGGCGGCCCTCGAGCCCGAGACCGCGCGCTACCGCTACGTGTACGCGGTGGCGCTCCACTCCGCGGGCCGCGAAGCCGAGGCGATCGCCGAGCTCGAGCGCGCGCTGGACGCGCAGCCCGGCGAGCGCGCGACGCTCGAGGCGCTGATCGCCTTCCACGAGCAGGCCGGACGCGCCGAGCCCGCGGCGCGCTACCGCGCGCAGCTCGCGGCGCTCGACGCCGCGGAGGAGTGAGGCCGCAGGACGGGGACGCTCGTTGACTTTGTTTCCTGGCCCGCACTTGCCGGCGATCGCGGAGCGCCCCGGCCAGGAAACAAAGTCAACGAGCGTTCCCTAGACTCCGCGCCTTCGCGCCGGAGGCCGCATGCCCGAGTTCCAGTTCCAGGAGATCTTCGAGCTCGGACCCGACGCGACGGAATATCGCTCCCTCGGCAGCGAAGGCGTCGCGACGGCGAAGCTCGGCAGCCGCGAGATCCTGACCGTCGCGCCCGAGCTGCTGCGCAGGCTCGCCGCCGAGGCGATGCGCGACGTCTCCCACTTGTTCCGCACCGGGCACCTCGCGCAGCTGCGCAAGATCCTCGACGACCCCGAGGCCTCGGCGAACGACCGCTTCGTCGCGCTCGAGATGCTGAAGAACGCGAACGTGTCGGCGGGCATGATCCTGCCGTCGTGCCAGGACACCGGCACCGCGATCGTGATCGGCAAGAAGGGCGAGAACGTCTTCACGGGCGCCGACGACGAGGAGTGGCTCGCCCACGGCGTCTACGACACCTACACCGGCACGAACCTGCGCTACTCGCAGATGGCGCCGCTCTCGATGTACGAGGAGAAGAACACCGGCAGCAACCTGCCGGCCCAGATCGAGATCTACAGCACGCCCGGCGACGCGTACGAGTTCCTGTTCGTCACCAAGGGCGGCGGCTCGGCGAACAAGTCGTTCCTCTACCAGGAGACGCGGGCGATCCTGAACCCCGAGAGCCTGCTGCGCTTCCTCGGGCGAGAAGCTGAAGACGCTCGGCACGGCCGCCTGTCCGCCCTACCACCTGGCGATCGTCATCGGCGGCACGTCGGCGGAGTTCACGCTGAAGACCGTGAAGCTCGCGAGCTGCCGCGTACCTCGACGACGCTGCCCGACGCACCGGCAACGCGCAGCGGCCGCGCCTTCCGCGACCTCGAGCTCGAGGAGCAGGTGCTCGAAGCTCACCCAGCGCGTCGGGCATCGGCGCGCAGTTCGGCGGCAAGTACTTCTGCCACGACGTGCGCGTGATCCGGCTGCCGCGCCACGGCGCCTCGCTGCCCGGTCGGCATCGGCGTCTCGTGCTCGGCGGATCGCCAGGTCAAGGCGAAGATCACGCGCGAGGGCGTCTTCCTCGAGCAGCTCGAGACGCGACCCGGCGCGGTTCCTGCCCGACGCCGACGCACCAGGAGCTCGGCGGCGAGGTGGTCGCAGATCGACCTCAACCGCCCGATGAGCGAGATCCGGCAAGCAGCTCTCGCGCTACCCGGTCAAGACGCGGCTCTCGCTCACCGGCCCGATGGTCGTCGCGCGCGACATCGCCCACGCGAAGCTGAAGGAGCGCCTCGACCGGCGGCGAGGGGCTCCCGCAGTACGTGAAGGACCACATCGATCTACTACGCCGGCCCGGCGAAGACGCCGGAGGGCACGCCCTCGGGCTCGTTCGGCCCCACCACCGCCGGCCGCATGGACTCCTACGTCGACCTGTTCATGCAGCACGGCGGCAGCTTCGTCACGCTCGCCAAGGGCAACCGCTCGCGCGCGGTGACCGAGGCCTGCAAGAAGCACGGCGGCTTCTACCTCGGCTCGATCGGCGGCCCGGCGGCGATCCTCGCGCAGGACTGCATCAAGAAGGTCGAGGTGCTCGAGTACCCCGAGCTCGGCATGGAGGCGATCTGGAAGATCGAGGTCGAGGACTTCCCCGCCTTCATCGTCGTCGACGACAAGGGCAACGACTTCTTCACGGGGCTCACGGACAAGGGGACCGTCGAAACGGACAAGTAGCTCCTGCAATTGCGCACGAGCTGCCGCGAGATCCGTCACAGAATCTCGCAGCCGGAGTCCGATAGGTAGGGAGACCCCACCACGAGGTCGCCCCGGATGCGCGCAGCGCGTTGCATTCTCGTCGCGCTCTGCCTCGCGTGCCTTGCCGCGCCCTCCCGCGCTCAGGCGCCGGGGGGCTTCCAGTTCCGCGGCTGGGCGCCGCTGGGCCAGTACGAGCAGGCGGCGCTCGACCAGGGCGGCGCCCTGCGCATGACCATTCCCACGAAGAGCGGCGAGGTCGAGGTCGCCTTCGTGCCGAAGGAGCTGCGCGCAGCGCGCTACGCGGTCGAGGAGATCGATGCGCGCGGCGCGCGCCGGGGCGGGATCGCGCCGCGCTTCACCGCCTACACGGGGGCGCTCGACCGGTCGCGCCCGCGCGATTTCGCGAAGCTCGCGATCCAGCCCGGCGCCGGGCGCGTGGCCGGGCTCGCGCGCATAGACGGCGTCTTTTACGCGCTCGACGCGGACCTCGGCAAGGGCGATTTCCTCTTGACCGTGCGCGAGCTGACCCACAGCGAGGTCGCGAGCCTCTTCTCGGCGTGCGGCGTGCAAGCGGACGAGCTGCTGCTCTCCGCAGAGACCGCGACCCCAGGCGTAGCGGGCGCGCCGGCTACCGCGGCCGCCGGGGCGCTGCGCGAGATCGAGCTCGGCACCGAGGAGGATGCGCTGTTCGTCTCGCAGACCGGCAGCGCGGCCGCGGCCAACGCGCGCGCCCTCGCGATCGTGAACATGATCAACGGCATCTACGAGACGGATCTCGGCCTCACCAACAAGGTGGTCGTCCAGCGCACCTACACCGGCAGCGATCCGTACACCACCACCGAGGCCGGCGCGCTGCTCGATCAGTTCCGCGCGGAGTTCTTCGCGAACGTCGCCACCCCCTACGACGACGCCCTGCTCTTCAGTGGGCGAAACTTCGACGGCAGCACGGTGGGCATCGCCTGGGTCGACGCCACCTGCTCGCAGTACCGCTACGGCGTGAACCAGTACCTGAACCAGGACGCCTACCTGACGAGCCTGGTCGCAGCCCACGAGCTCGGCCACAACCTCGGCGCGGGCCACTCGACCGACGGCGGCCTGATGTCCCCTTCGATCAACCCCGCAGTCGACTACTTCAGCGCCTCCAGCAAGGCGGAGATCGCGAGCTACGTGAACAGCTCGAGCGGGAACTGCCTCGCGCTGGTGACCGCGCCGACCCAGAACGTCTCGCCCGTGCTCTCGCCGATCGGCCCGCGAATGGTGGCGGAGGGCAGCCAGCTCTCGCTGCAGCTCGAGGCGAGCGACGCGAACGATGACGCGCTCAGCTACAGCGCGAACCCGCTGCCGGTGGGCGCGACGCTCTCGGCGGACGGCCTCTTCCGCTGGACGCCGAGCGGCAACGCGGCCGGCTGCGGCGGGACGCGCAACTACAGCGTGCTCTTCCGCGTGCTGGATCCGAGCGGCTCCGCGGCCAGCGAGAGCGTGACGATCAGCGTGACGGACGTGCCCACGGGCTCGGCCCCCGTGCTGGTCGACCCCGCGGATCGCAGCGTCGAGACCGGCGACCTCCTGCAGAGCCAGCTCCAGGCCGTCGACACCGACGGCGACACGGTGACCTTCTCCTCGCCGAATCTCCCGATGGGCGCCTCGATCAGCCCGATCGGGCTGTTCAGCTGGACGCCGAGCGCGAACCAGGTGGGCGTGTACGACGTGACGCTCCAGGCGCAGGACTGCACCAATCTCTCGTCTGGCACCCAGAGCGTGCACATCTCGGTGGCCGCCAAGCCAGCTCCGCACCTCGTGAGCCTCTCGACGCTGACGGGCTGGTTCGGCCAGACCCTGACGCTCAGCGGAACGGACCTGATGGGCAATCAGGTGCAGGTGCGCTTCGCGGGCAAGACGGCCTCGATCCAGAGCCTCTCGGACTCGGCGATCACGCTGAAGGTCCCCAAGGTCGGCAAGAAGCTGCGCAAGGCGGGCGTCCAGCCGGTGACCCTGACGCGCGACGGCCTCTCCGCCGACAACGTGCTCTCGTTCGACTACGTGAAGCCGTGACTCGCTAGCGAACCTCTGCGCAAGTGAGTGCGCAGAGCGAGCTGAGGGTCGAGTAGCAGCCTCCGCTCCCATCAGCAGCCCATTCGGCCTCGAATGTGGGAGCCGTCGGCCGGTACTCCTCGAGCAGGTGCCCCATGGAATCGTCTCGGGGGCGCCCTCGAGCGGAGCCGATCGGTGTTCGATATGCGCGGTGCGCGGCTCGATCGACGAGCCGTCGCCCTCTCTTCGACCGGCGAGACACGTACTTGACATCGAGAAAACATAGCCCTAATCTTTAGTCATGCGGCGCCGACAGAAGCAGCTCACGTTCGACGACTACCGCCTCCACTCGGGGCGAGGCGGGCCGCGGGTCGGCGCAGGCCGCCCGCGCGGTCCACGACCCCGGGTCCTGCACCGCGAGCGCGAGAAGATCCCCGCGTCCTGCCCCGTGCACGTGACCCTGCGAGCGCGCCCGGGGCTCCCGTCCCTCCGCAGTGCGCGCGTCGTCAGCGAGTTCCAGCGCTCCCTCGCCGAGGCGAACGAGCGCGGCCGCTTCCGCGTCGTCCACTACTCGCTCCAGCGCGATCATGCCCACCTGATCGTCGAGGCGAGCGGCAAGCAAGCCCTGGCGAGCGGCATGAAGAGCATCGGGGCGCGGCTCGCCCGGGCGTTGAATCGCGTGTTCCGGCGGCACGGGTCCGTGCTCGACGGGCGCTATCACCACCGGCTGCTGCGCACACCCCGCGAGGTGCGGCGTGCCCTGGCCTACGTTCTCCTGAACGTTCGCAAGCACTGGCGGCAGCGCCATGGCGAGCCGCCGCCCGTTCGCCTCGATGCCGCGTCCTCGGCCGCGTGGTTCGAGGGCTGGAGGCGGATGCTCCCGAGAGCCCCAGACACGGGCCCCCGGGCCGTCGCGACGCCTCGGACCTGGCTCTTGCGGATCGGCTGGCGCCGCCACGGGCTCATCGACCCCGCAGAGATGCCGGGAAGCCTCACGTAGCGGCGAAGCGGCGCGGGCGAATGCGCGAGGAGCGAGAGCCTGCCACCCGGCCCCGCGCAGCCTTCCCTCCAAAGCCCTTCTTCGTTTGGGAGCTGAGAGCGGGCCGCACTCCCGCGCGACGGTGGGCTGATCGTGGACGCGACGGCCATTGACGGGGGTTCCCTAGCGGGGCCGCGCCTCGCCGGGGCGATAGTCGCGGGCGCCGCTCGCGAGGAGCGCCGCCTCGTCGAGCTCGACGCGCTTGGTCTCCTCGCGCACGAAGAGGGGCAGCTGGTCGGCGTAGTGCGGAGAGCGCGCGTCGAGCGTCGCGCTCCCGAACTGGTGGATGGTCTCGATCGTCTGGCGCCCGCTCGGCTCCCACGTGACGAACATGACGAGCGTGTCGCCGGTGGTCGCGACGAAGCGGCCGTCCGCGCGCGGCGCGCTCGACTCGACGGCGCGCAGCACGTCCGGCCCGCCGCCGATGCCCGCGTCGACCCGCCCGCGCCGGATGCGGTTCACCTCGGACCAGAGCGGATCGAGGCGCCCGAAGTGGACGCGCAGGCGCTGCGCCGCCTCGCGCAGGGTGGCGACCGGATCGGGCAGCGGATCGCCGCGCCGCCTCGCGAGCGAGATCGGGAGCGCCGTCATCACGCCCAGCGCGGCCGCGCGATCGTCGGCCTCGGTGGTGAAGCGCCAGCTCGCGAGCACCCGGCGCGCCTCCGCGAGCGACGCGTCGTCCGGAGAGATGCGCGCCAGCACGCGCCGCACGATGGCGCGCGCCTCGCTCCGCTCGGAGTAGCGCTTGTCGAACTTGAAGGCGCGGAACTCCTCGGCGCTGATCGACTCGTCGCCGCCCAGGAGCTCGAGCGCGCGCAGGCCGCGGTTGGTCATGGAGGTCTCGATGCCCGCCTCGGGCGCAAAGTCCTCGGGCCGGGGGTTCTCGGGATCCGCCGTGGCGTGGAAGGGGGTGTGGTTCATGCTCACCACGAAGGCCGCGCGCGGATTCACGACGTGCGGGTCCGCGTCGAAGGGGAGCTGCTCGCGCCAGATCAGGTCGCTGCGATCGCCCGGCACGCTGCCGCGCCAGTCGAAGCCGGGCGCGCGCTCGGGAAGGCGCGCGTTGTAGAAGTAGGCGACGTTGCCGGCGCGGTCGGCGTAGACGTAGTTGAGCGAGGGCGACGCGCCGATGCGCATCGCGGCCAGCCACTCCGCGAAGGTGTGGGCGCGGTTCATGCGGTAGAGCTGCTCGAGCTGGCGGAGCTCCCCCATCCCGGCGTAGCGGATCGCGTAGGTTCCCTGCGGCAGCCGCAGCACCGGCCCGTGCACGGAGCGCAGCGTCTCGCGACGCACCGTGAAGCGGAAGCGGCCGAACAGGCGCACGGGGATCTCCGCCTCGCCGCGCTCGAGCTCCCGCCAGCTCCCGTCGAGGCGGTAGCGATCGGGATCTCTGCGGATCGAGGGCGAGCTCGTAGACGTCCGCGAGGTCTGGAAGGTTGACCGTGCTGGCCCAGCCGAGCGTGGGCCCGCTCCCGTGCAGCACGACGGGCGAGCCCGGGAACACGCCGCCCGTCATCTCCCAGCCCGAATCGCTCTGGAGCCGCACCTCGTACCATGCGACCGGCCCGGTGTAGGGCTGGTGCGAGTTCACGAGGAGGCGCGTTGCGCCGTCCGCTGAGCGAGCGGGGCCCACCGCCGCCGCGTTCGATCCGATCGCGAGCGGATCTGCCAGCGCGCTCGCGAGCCTCTGCGCGCCCGCGGGCTTCGGGCGCAGCAGCGCCCCGAGCGTGCGATCGAGGCCGTAGAAGAAGGGCGTCTGGAACGCGAAGCCCGCCACGAGGTCGACCCCACGGAGCGGGATCACGCCGGGCAGCGTCTCCGCGGCATGCAGCGCGGCGTAGTAGTTCACGCCGGCGGCGTAGCCTTCGGAGAGCGCGCGCACGTCCGCCGGCACCTCGCGCGCGTAGCGCCGCGAGACGTCCGCATAGGCGCCGAGCCACTGCGCGACGTAGTCGCTGGCCGCCGCGCTCGCTCCGTCCACGCTCGCGAGCCGGCCGCGGGTGGTGAGCGCGACGCGCTGCACGGTGGCGAAGTCGTCCTCGCAGTGCGCCCAGGCGAGCCCGAAGGCGACGTCGGGATCGGTCTTCCCGCGCACGTGGGGCACGCCGAAGGCGTCGCGCGCGATGCGCGCGTCGTAGCCGCGCGCCGCCGCGACGAGCGGAGCGGGATCGAAGTCGATCGGCTGGGGCCAGTAGGCCCAGAGCAAGAGCGAGAGCAATGCGAGCTCCCGCGAGGGCCAGACCTGCGAACAGAGCCCTCACGAATTCGCGCGCGGCCGATCGTGGAGCGGCCCCTTCGGCAGCCGTCCGTCCTCGTCGGTGAAGCCGTAGACGTCCGCGAGCTCGCGCGAGGAGAGCGCGCGCCCAGTGAAGCGCATCACCTGGGGATCCGCGGCCAGCGCCGCCACCGCGCGCCCGGTGAAGCGCTGCGACTCGGCGCCGCTGAAGTCGAGGGTCGGGAGCGCCTTCGCGGCGCCGCGCGTGCGCTCGGTGAGCACGAGCCCGGGCCAGAGCGAGACCACGGCGACGCCGTGCGCGCGGAGCTCGTGGGCGCTGTCGGCGGTGAGCCGGTCGAGGGCGGCTTTGCCCACGCCGTAGGCGACGTGCCAGGCGTACTCGGCAGCGCCCGACGAGGAGATGTTCGCGATCAGCCCGCGCTGCGCGCCCACCATCAGCTTCGCGGCGAACGAGCTCGCGACGTAGGCCGAGCGCGTGCCCACGTCGATCATGTCGTCCCAGTTCGAGAGCGGGAGCTCCCAGAAGGGCTTGCCGCTGGTGAGCTCCTTCGGAATTGCGAAGGCGTTGTTCACGAGTACGTCGAGGCGGCCCTGCTCGGTCTCCACGCGCTTGAAGAGCCGGCGCACCTGGCCGTCGTCGCGGTGATCGCACGCGACCGCGATGCCGCGCCCTCCCGCGGCATCCACCTCGGCCGCCGTCTCCGCCACCGTCCCGCCGAGCGGGTGCGCAGCCGGCGCCGTGCTGCGGCCCGTCACGTAGACGGTGGCACCCGCGCCGCCGAGCTCGAGCGCGCAGCCCTTGCCGATGCCCCGCGAGGCTCCGGTGACGATCGCGACGCGGCCGGCGAGGGGCGCAGACGGCATGAGCGCGGAGCTTGCCGCGGCCGAGCGCCTCGGACCAGCGCGGACCTCGGCTACGCGAGCTTGCGACGCTGCGCGAGAGCGAGCGCGCCGACCACCAGCAGCAATGCCTCCGCCGGCTCGGGCACGGCGAGCGACTGGAACAGCTCCGGGTGGTCGAACGCGGAGCTGAGCGTGGAGTAGGCATCCGCGAAGCGATCGTCGCCGGCGGCCCAGGCGGCGAGCGATTGCCGGACGAAGATGACCTCGCCGGGCGCCACGTTGAAGGTCAACGTCGCCGTGCGGTTGAAGGTGGTGCCGCTCGTGACGCTGATCGACTGGCCGGCCTTCAGCACCGGCGCGGGGGTGCCCGCCGGCGCGCCCGGCGGCGTCTCGAAGCGGAGGGCCCCGCGATCGGTGGTGAACCAGTAGTTCGCCTCCGCGAATGCGTCGACGAACACGAAGACCCCCGTCTGGCCCGAGGGATCGGTCGGAGAGTTGTCGAGGGTTCCAGTGAGCGTGAACGTGATCGACTGGGTCGTCGCGCTCACGCCCGTGTAGCGGAACATGTCCGACGCGAAGGCCAGCGTCGTGATGGCGGCGTCGACGGCCGGCTGTCCGTTGAAGACGTTGTTCGAGACGTTCCCGGTGAGGATCGCGCGGGCGCGAAGAGACGCGGGCTGGGTCGCCCCGCTGAAGTTCAACGCCGCAGAGGCCTCGCCAACGCCGCGGCTCCACGGCCCCGTGCCGCGACCGTCGAGCATCGTCGCGTCGTCGAGCAGGCTGTGCGTCGCGGGGTCGCCGCCCTGCGGTCCCAGGTTGGGGTCCTCGGGCCCGTCCGTGACGAAGCTGAAGTTGTTCTGTCCCGTGTTTGCGTACATGTCGCCGAGGCCCGCCTCGGACCGGGTTCCCCAGAGCGGCGCGGCGTACGCCTCCGCTCCAACGAATGCGATCGAGACGAGCGCACAGAGCCAGCGAAGAAGCATGCAGCCTCCCTCGGGTAGGGAGTGGCGACCCCAGGCTCGAAGTGGCAGCGCGTCATCTCTTTTGAGGACAGCGGGGCCAGCCCGCTCGTCGGTTCTGAGGACGCGAGCCCGCGAGCCCCACAATAAGGTGGCGCCGGCGCGGAGCTCTTCGCCGCGCGCGATTGAGGTCGGTCGTGATAAGCCTAACCCCGCGGGGCTGCTGGTTCGCAATCGGGGCGGCCCTGTTATTGGGATCGGCCCACGCGCTCGCCCAGGGCGCTCCTTCGAATGCCATCGCTCCCGACGGCGGCTACCGGGGAACGCCAGAGGGTGGGCCAGGCGAGGCGGCAGCGGAGCGCCGCTGGGCTGCGACGATCCACCTCTTCTCGGACTTCGACAGCAACATCGGCATGGCCTCCGAGGCGACGTCGGCCGCCTACGACTCGGCCTTTCGCGGCGGCCTCGCGGCATCGGGCAGCTACCGGTTGATCGAGGCCGGCCCCTGGCGAGCCGGCGTCGGCGCCTACGTCGCGCAGACCGGGACGGGAGGCGAGGGCGCGGCGAGCCGCTACGACCTGACCAGCCTGAGTGCTCAGGGTTACCTGAGCGCGGCCTTCGACGTCGCGGGCAGGCCGGGCGTCGCGCAGCTCGCCTATCAGTTCCGACGCGACTTCCTGGACGGCCACGACTACGAGATCAGCCACGGCCTGCTCGCGAGCGTGAGCCTGCGCCCGTTCGCGTTCCTCGAGACGAGCCTCAGCTATCAGGTCTCGTTCGACACGTTCGATGCGAATGGCTTCCACAGCGCCGCGTCTGCGCGCGATGCCGACGGTCACCGGATCGACCTCGAGGCGACCTGGCTTCGCCTCGAGGCCGGTCAGTCGTTCACGCTCGGGTACGAGTACCTCCGCAACCAGGCCGACGAGGCGAACTACGACTTCGCCGGGCATGGCGCGATCGCGCGCTTCCGCACGCCGCTCGCAGCGGCCTTGCCCGTGCAGCTCGAGCTGCTCGCGGCGTACACGGCTGCCGACTACTTCGACTATGTGCCCGCGCCCCGGCGCGCGGCGCGCACCCAGTACTACCGAGCCGCGCTCACGCTTCCGCTCGCGCGCCACCTCGTCCTGGACGGCTCCTACGGCCACACGCGCATCGGCGCCGACCAGGCCCGCTTCCGCTCGCGCCGCCACGTGGTGAGCGTGGGCGTCTCCTACTCCTTCTAGGGGGACCCGCAGCGATGAATCGCACTCTCGGTCGTTGGCAAGCGGCGGCTGCGCTCGCCGCCGTTCTCGCACTCGCGGCTCCCGTCGCGGGCGCCGAGCCCGCAACCCTGGAGTCGGTGCGCGCGCTGCTGGCCCTCGCGGGCCCCGCGGCCGGCAGCGAATCGAGCGAGCGCGCGATCGCCCAGATGCGCCAGCGCTTGCCGGCGGTGCCCGAGGAGCGCTGGCGCCAGGTGGCGGCGGAGCTCGCCAAGGTCGATCTGACCGAGACGCTGGTCCCGATCTACCAGAAGCACTTGAGCCAGTCCGACGTCGAGGCTCTCCTGGCGTTCTACGCAACGCCCGCCGGCAAGCGCGTCCTGGCCGCGCTCCCGGCGATCGAACGCGACGTGCTCTCGGCGGCGGAAGCAGTCCAACGAGAGCGCGCGCAGGCCATCGCGCCCCTGCTCGCGACCGACCGAGCGTCGAATTGAGGTCCCAGCGAGCGAGACTCGTCGCGCTCTGCATTCCGCTCAGCCTCGCGGCGAGCGGCTGCCTGATGCTGCTCCAACAGAGCGCCCTCGACTGGGCGGCGCTCGCCGATCGCTACGCAGACGCCAGTGATCAGGCCGGCCGCTGCGAAGCGGGTGCATCCCACGCAGACGCAGCGCGACAAGCGGCGCGTGACGCCGCCGAAGCGACCGAAGACCTCGATCTGAGTCCGACCGGGTACTTCGAGGCCCCGCCGGACCCGGACACCCTGGCCCGCGTCGACCAACTGATCGCGGCTGCGCAGACCCACTACTCCGACACCGCGGCCTCGCTTCGCGAAGCCGCGGAGACCGTGAGTCCCGGAGATCGCGCTACCGGTGTCGCGATCCTCGGACTGGGCGCGTTCTTCCCGAATATCTTCTTCACCGCCGCCGACGTCGCCACGGCGGGCGTTTTCGTCCCGGTCCATGCGGCGGCGGTCGCCAAGGACGTGGCCCAGATCGAAGACATCGCCGAGGGCCCCGTCGAGGCGATCGCGGCCGCCCGCGCCCAGCTCGACCTGGCGCTCGGAGCGCTCGACGGGGCCGAGGTCGCCTACCTGGACATGCAGCGGGCTCGCGATCCAGATGGACAGGCGAGCACCGACGCCCTCGAGACGGTGCGGGGATGGCGGAGCCAGCTCGCGACCGACGCCAGCACCGGGGACCTGTACCACGACTATCTCCGGCTCCTTGAGCTCGCCGAGCAAGTGGCAGGGCGCATCCAGAGCCTCCAGCAGCGTGTGGCGCACGACCGCAACGACACGTCGGCCGGGGCGGAGGCGCTCGGGACGGAGATTCACGACGCGGAGCAAACGGCGCGAGAGAGAGCGGAGGAGGCCCGCCAGCAGGCGGAGACCGCGCTCGCCGCGTGCAACCAAGCCGTGGGCTGGAGCCAGGACGACCCGCTCCGCGTCGAGCCCGGCTACGACCAGGATCTGCCGGCCGGCGACGGCGGCTATACCCCGCCCGGAGCTCCCGGCGACCACGGGCCACCCCCTGGATACACCCCGCCGCCGGGCCCGTGATGCGCGTGGCTCGGCGAGAGCTGCTCAGTCGTCCGCGCGCACGATGCCCTGCTGGAGCGCCTCGTAGGTCGCCTCGCTGCGCGAGTGGACCGAGAGCTTCCGGTAGATGCGGCGGACGTGGGTCGCGACGGTGGTGCCCGAGATGCCGAGCAGACGCGCGATCTCCTCGTAGGTGAAGCCCTTCACGATCGCCCGCAGCACCTCGCGCTCGCGCTCGGAGAGCTGCGGGCGCATCGGGCCCAGGCTCCGGGAGCGCCCGCTCGCACGGCGCCCAACAAGTAGCGGGCGATGCCCGGGCTGATCGGCGAGCCGCCGGCCACGATCTCGCGCAGGGCGCTCACGATCTCGCCCTGCGAGTCGCTCTTCAGCAGGTAGCCGAGGGCGCCCGCGCGGATCGCGGCGACCACGTGCTCCTCGTCGCCGAAGACGGTGATCACGAGCGGCAGCGCGCCGGCCCTGGCCGCCGCCCGCACGAGCTCGATCCCGCTCCCGTCCGGGAGCCCGAGATCGGTGAGCACGATCTCCGGACGGAGGCGCTCGAGGGCGGCGAGGCCGCCGGCGAGCGTCCCCTCGCTCGCGACCACGCGGAACTCCGCGGCGCTGCCGAGCGCGTGGGCCAGGTGCTCGCGCGTCGCCGCATCGTCCTCGACCAGGGCGACGGTCGTCATCCCGGAACCGTACTCCGAGGTGCGCCCGGGGAGGAGCGAGGCGTGTCGTCGGTTCCGACGACCCCTGGCGGTGGGCGCGCGCGCGCGCGATAGCCTCGCGTCGTGAAGCGAGCGCCCTTCGTGGCCGTGGTCCTGCTCCTCGCCAGCGCGTGCGGTGGAGGCAACCCGGGCCCCCCGCTCACGCAGGCGGAGCTCTGGGTCGGGCAGAGCGCGCAGCCGCCGTCCGACACCGCGCGCTGGCAGCCGGTCACGCTGCCGGACGAGTGGCGCAATGCGCGCCGGCGCATCGCGACGGAGGGCTGGTATCGGCTCCGTTTGCCGCGCCCGACGCCCGACGCCGAGCCCTCCGCCCTGTTCGTCCCGCGCATCTACCCGAACGCCGCCTTCTACGTGAATGGCGTGGAGATCGGACGCGGCGGCCGCATGCAGCCGCCGATCGCGCGCAACGCCTTCCGCCCGCTCTACTTCGCGATCCCGACCTCGCTCTGGCGCGACGATGGGAACTGGCTCCTCATGCACTTCGTCGGCACGCCCGGCTCGCTGGGCAGGGTCGAGCCGATCTTCGTCGGCCCCGCGAGTGAGCTCCTGCCAGCCCTGGAGCGCATGCGCTTCTTTCACGCCGTCCTCCCGCAGCTCTCCGCGCTCCTCTGCCTCGTGCTCGCGGCCGCATTCCTCGCCGCTCCCCCGGCGCGGCTCGGCGGCCAGCGTTGGTTTGCGGCGGGGTTGGGTTGCATCGCGGCGACCACCCTGAGCGCGTTCCTCCCGGATGCGCCGCTCCCCAACCGTGCCGTCGAGTGGATCGTCGGAAGCGCGCTGCAATGGTCCGTGCTGTTGTTCACGATTGGCATCTGCCGGCGCGGGGGTGAGCAGCTTCCGGGCGAACGTCTGCTGCTGTCTGGCTACGTCGCCCTCTCGCTCGTGTTCGCCTGGGTCCCGGGCTTCGACGCCGGACGCGTGTGGCTGCCCTGGGGGCTCGTCTCGCTCGCGGTCGGCGTCTACGCAGGCTGGCGGCTCCTGCTCGATGCCTGGCACGGGCGCGCACGCGGGCTCGCCGTGGCCGGCCTCGCTGGCATCGCGGCCGTGCTCTTGGATCAGGTCCTGACGAGGCTCGGCGTGAGTCTGGCCGGGGGTCCCTCCCTGATGGCGATCGTCCCGGTGCTCTTCTTGCTGGGCTTCGGCGGCTCGCTGCTCGCCACGCTGCTGAATGCGCTGCGCGAGAGCGAGGCGCTGAACCGCACGCTCGACGCGCGGGTCGCGGCCCGCGAGGACGCTCTGCGCGCGAGCGAGCGCGTGCGCGCGCTCGCCGAGGAGCGCAACCGGCTGATGCGCGACGTGCACGACGGCACGGGCGGGAAGCTCGTCACCGCGCTCTCCCTCGTGCGCAGCGGGCGCGCCACGCCGACGATCCTCGAGGACACGCTCGCCGACGCGCTCGACGACCTGAACCTGACGATCCACTCGCTGCGGCCCGACAGCGCGGACCTGCCCGGCGTGCTGGGGCTCCTGCGCGCCCGCCTCGAGCGCCAGACGCGCGCCCACGGCGTGCGCCTCGAGTGGGCGATCGGCGACGCCGGCGAGGGCGCGGAGCTCTCGCCGGAGCGCGCGATGCACGTGACGCGCATCGTCCAGGAAGCCGTCGCGAACGTGCTGCGCCACGCGGGCGCCGCGAGCGTCCGCATCGCGAGCGGCGGCGAGGACACGCTCTACTGGTTCGAGATCGCCGACGACGGACGCGGGGGCGCGGCCCCCCGCGAGGGCGGGCGCGGGCTCGCGAACCTGGCGCAGCGCGCACAGCTCCTGGGCGGGGTGCTCGCATTGGCCTCGGATCCGACGGGGACGCGCGTGCGCGTCACGCTCTCGCGCGGCGGGAGCTGAGCGGAACGCGACACGGGCTGGTGTCGTCAGAATCGAGGACGCAGGGAGAGCTCGCGCCGGCGTAGGCTCGCCTCGCGCCCGCGGTGGGGAGCAAAGGGCGGCGCTGGCGACGAGGCCGCCCTTCCGCCGCGGGCGCGCGAGGGTCGGCTCAGCCGCCGGGCAGACGCGCGGGGTCCGGCTCCTGGGACGCGGGCCAGGGCGCGTTGTGCGTGCGCATGATCTCGTCGATGCGCGCCTCCCAGCGTTCCCGCCCAAAGGCCTTGTAGGTCTGGAAGGGATTGCAGTACTCGCGCATGCGAAAGGCGCGGCCGTCGCGCGTGGTGATCTTCGAGAAGTAGCGCTGCTCGTACTTGCCGCCGGAGGTCGTCTCCCCGCCGCCCGTGGACTCGATGATCACCGTCTCGGGGTCCGAGGTCGGGTAGGCCGCGATCAGGCGCGTCGAGAACCGCGGCACCACCTCGAGCAGCAGCTCCATGAAACGACCCGTGGCCTCCCGCCCGATCATGATGATGGGCGTCGAGAAGGTGGGCCCCTCCCAGATCGCGTCCTCGTGGAGGGCCTCGAGCCGAGATCTCGCGCTGCTCGGCGAGGGTCGTGCGAACGCCGCCGAAGGCAGCCTCGAGTCCACGCGGCTTGTCGGATCGTCCGGCCATCGCTGCCTCCCGCCCTGCGCGGCTCCGCGCCCGCCAAGACTACCCTCGTCGCGGTCGGGTCCGCTCGAGGAGCTTTCGGACGTCCGCTTCCACGCGCGTCCCCACGAAGAAGTCCGGGTTCAGTCGCGTGTAGAAGCGCACCGGGTTCGCGAACACGAAGTCGCGGAAGTCGCGCTCGTCCAGGTGCCCGTCCTCCACGAGCTCGTGAGCCTCCGGGAGGATGTGCGTCATGTCCGGCACGTCCCAGTGGCCCAGGTCCGAGCTGAACATCGCGTGGAGCCGCGCGCCGAGCGGATGGCGGCCGCGGTCGAAGGCCAGCGCCACGCCGGGGTCGTCGGCCTCGCAGCCGAAGAAGAAGCTCGGCACGAAGCGGTCGCGGATGTCGGCGGGGCTCTCGGCGCCGCAGGCCTCCCACTCGTCGAGCGTCGGCGGCTCGGGCTCGAGCCGCGTGAACGCCTCCAGCAGGCCCGGCACCTCGGCGTGGAAGCGCTCGTCGCGGTAGCGGTCGAAGAGCTCGAGCACGCGCGCGGCGTCGATGCGCGCGGGATCCAGGTGGTGGATCGCGCGCTTGTTGCGCTTCTCCCAGTGGCCGATCAGATCGGCGTAGAGCTGGCACGCCCAGGAGACGCCGCCCTCGAGCAGGCCGAAGGCGAGCTCCGGGAAGCGGCGCGTCACGCCGCCCAGGAAGAGCGCCCGGCACTGCGCCTCCATGCTCGCGGCGAAGGATCCGATGTGGTTCGCCATGTAGCTCGAGACGCTGCGCCGGCTCCCCCAGCCCATCCCCGGCGTGTGGCTCGCGGGCACGACGCGCAGCTCGACGCAACGCCGCCAGAAGGGGTCGTAGTCGTGAGCGCTGTCGAGCCCCAGGCAATCGAGCCGCTCGCCCGAGCCGGAGCCCCAGTTCGGGAGCCGCGCGTCCGCCGCGGCGACTCGACCGATGGGCCGGTGGACGAGCCCGTTGATCATGATCGCCTTGAAGCCGAGCTCTCCGACGGCGTGCTCGAGCTCGGCGATCGCCTCCTCGGGCGTGTGCATCGGAATGTGCGCCGCCGGCGTCATGCGATCGGCGTAGGGCCGGTAGACCTCGGCGTTGAAGGCGTTGAGCGCGCGGCAGGCGACCCGGCGCAGCTCGTCGTCCTTGATGGCCGTGGTGGTGAGCGTGCGGCTGCCGTAGAGCACCGCGAAGTCGATGCCGAGGTCGTCCAGCCGCTCGTGGAGCAGGCGCGGCAAGTGCGCCGTCACACGGTCGAGCGTGTTCGCGGCGGGCAGCGACCACCAGGAGGGGCGCGTCGTCCAGCTCGCGCGGCGCTCCTCCCAGGAGAGCCGGCTCCAGGGCCGCAGCACCATCTCGTCGAAGTCCATGCCGCCCTGCTGGCGGAAGCGCTGCGCGACCTCCGCGCCGGCGATCTTCGTGACGTAGTCCTGGAAGAAGGGCAGGAAGACTGGCGCGGTCTCGATCACGTGGCCGTCGGCGTCGATCACCGGGTGGCCGAGCCGGGCGCGCAGCCGCGCCGCCGCGCTGCGCGTCGTCTTCGCGCGCGCTCGCCTCGCCGAGCCGCGCGCGCGGCCGCTCATCGCGTGGCGTGAGCTTCGAGCGCCGCCGCGTGCAGCGCGGTCTGGTCGCGCTCGGCGTAGCGCGCGCGATAGGCCGCCTCCGCCACGCGCGAGAGCGCCGCCTCGACGAGCGGCAGCTCGATGCGCGTCGCCACGTCCTCGGCCCGCGCGCGCGCGAGCATCTGCGGGAGCCGCGTGCGGATGCGCTCCAGCGCCCACGCGAGCGGGTCGCCCGTGGCGACCGCCTCGATGTGCACCATGTCGTTCATCCGATCGCGCTGGGAGATGTAGTGGTAGTGCGGGTCCTCGTCGAAGCAATCGAAGCGCAGGAACTCGCGCCACTCGCCGTCCTGCTGGCCGCATACGTGGAGCGACACGCCGCAGTCCTGGATGCCCTGGGCCTGCGCGTACCTGCCCCCGTAGTCGACGACGCGCATGTGCGCCGCCGCGATCGCGTCGTCGAGCAGCCGATACTCGACCCCGATGCGCAGCACCGAAGCCTCGAACCAGCGCGTGTGCGCCTCGACCGGAGGAATGGGCAGGACGTCGTAGTGGGTCACGGCGGACATGGCGAGCTCCCGGCGTTGGCGGCGATTGTCCGGGCTCGCGCTCGCAGCGGCAAGCCTGGCTCATTCCCCATCCCAGTAGTCCACCTTGGCGCGCGCCGGCACCGCAGCCCAGGTGCGCCCCTGCTGCGCGCTCCCGGGCTGTGGGGATTCGAGCACGGCGAACTTCCCCGAATCCGGGTACTCGCACACGTCGGGCTCGACCATGGTGCTCACACACAGGAGCCGCAGCTCCGCGCCGCTCGTGTTCACGATCTGGTGGGCCGTCTCGGGCCCGCCGGCGGGCGTCAGGATCACGTCGCCCGCGCGCAGCGCGTGCTCCTCGCTGCCATAGCGCAGCGTGCCGCTGCCCGAGAGCACGAGGAAGAGCTCCTCGTTGGCGTGGTGGCAGTGGAAGGGGAAGGCGCGTTTGCCGGGCGGGAGGATGGTCACGCGCGCGCCGAGTCTTTTGGCGCCGAGTCGGATCGCGATCGGCCCCAGGCGCGCGTCGTAGCGCTCACCGTGCTTCTGCTCGATGTAGTCGAGCTCATCGAGGTTCAGGATCGGACGCGGCACGAGGGCCCTCCAGGCGGCGCGCGGAGCTTGCCGCGCGCTGCGGGAGGGCGCACGGAGCTCGCGCTAGGGCTTCGCGGGCGCCGCGGGGGGCTGAACGAGGCGCGCCAGCACGCGCTGCTCGCGGTCGAGATGAGCGGCGAGCTGCCCCAGCACCTCCTGAGTCACGCGCAGAGCCGCTTCACGGTCCTCGTAGGCCACAGCCTCGCGCAGTCGGGTGAGCTGCTCTGCGGCCCGTGCGCGGTCCTTCGCCAGAATGGCGAGATCCGCCGCGAGACCCTGGGGCGGATCGCAGACCTCGCCCTCGGCGTTGGACGCGGCCGACGCGGGGGGCTGGGCCTCCTGCGGGCACACGGCGCCCTTGGGCGCGAAGATGAGCTTCCCGTCGGCCCCGTAGATGCACGAGCCGCCCGGCGTGCGCGACGGGTTCTCGGTCAGGATCTTCTCGCGCACGGGCTGGGCCAGCGCGGGAGCGCTTCCCGCGCCGAGCAGCGCGAGCGCGCAGAACGCCTGCAGCAATCGATCTCGGATGCGCATCGGCGTGTCCCCCCGGCCAGACCCACGCGGGCGCGGGTCCGCCGAGAGCACGTATCGGCACTCTCGGCCCCGCGTCCTGAGTGACGGGGGTCTCGTTCCCGAGGCGCGGGCTCGGCTAGGCCCGCGCCGCCTCGAGCACCGAGAGCGGGCTCGCCGTCTTGTGGACTCTCACCAGGCGCAGGCCCGCGCGCCCGAAGAGCGCCCGGAACTCCGTCTGCGTCCGCTCGAGCCCGCCGGGCAGCGCCATCATGTTGATGTCGAGCCATTTGCTCCAGTCGCGGCCGTTGCCCGCCCGGATCACGCGGTCGACGACCAGCACGCGGCCGCCCTCGACCATGGCGTCGCGGCAGTGCCCGAGGATCGTCGCGCAGCGCCCGTCGTCCCAGTCGTGGATGATGTACTTCATCAGAGTAGACGTCGGCGCCGCGCGGCACCGACTCGAAGAAGCTCCCGCCGGCGACGCTCGTGCGCTCGCGCACGTCGGGCGCGCTGATGAAGCCGCTGGCGGCGGCACCCTCCACGACTTCGGGGCGGTCGTAGAGGATGCCGCGCAGCTTCTTGTTGCGGCGCAGGATCGCCGCGAGCAGGTGGCCGTGGGCGCCGCCCACGTCCACCAGCGTCGCGTGCCTCCCGTAGGGATAGGCGCGCGCCACCGCGTCGTTCTCGGTGCCGGAAATGCTCGCCATCGACGCCGAGAACTCGCGGCTCTTCTCGGGATGGAGCTTCAGATAGTCGAAGTGGCCCATCCCATAACACAAGTCGAACGCCGTCTGGCCCTTCTTCACGCCCTCGAGCAGGTGCTCCCAGGCGTGCCACAGGTGCCCGTCGGCGATCATCACCGCGAAGTCGCGCAGGCTGCCGGGCTGCCCGCTGCGCAGCGTGCGCCCGACCTCCGTCAGCGCGAAGCGGCCGCGCGCGTCCTCGCGGAATACGCCAGCGCTCGCGAGCGCGCGCAGGATGCGCCGCAGGAACTCGGCGTCGGCGCCGACGCGCGAGGCGATCTCGCCGGGCGCGAGCGCTCCCTTCGCGAGCACGTCCGCGACGCCCAGCCGCGCCACCACGTAGAGCGCCTGGGTCACCCATTGCCCGCCCAACAGCTCGAGCAGCTTCGCCTGGGGCAGACCCCTGCGCGGCTTCGCCACGCTGGGCTCAGGTCGTCTGCGGCGGCGCGAACGCACCCGGGTTGTAGAAGAAGCGCTCGTTCTGGATCTTGCCGCCCTTGATCTCGTGGACGGCGATCTCGCGCAGCTTCACGAGCCGGCCGTCGCGCATCTGCACCTCGGCGTCCCACTCGATGCAGACCGAGTTCTTGCCGGTCCACACGTTCAGGGCCTTCCACTTCGTGCCCATCTGCATCTGGTCCCAGCCCTTGAGCTTCTCCTCGAGGCCCGCGTGCCCGCGCACCGGGTCGCCGCCCGCCTCGGCGGACGTGCAGTCCAGCGCGTAGAGCGTCACGAACGGGAAGTCGGGCTGCTGGGTCGCGCGCACGATCTTGCGCGCGACCGCGTCGATCGTGGGGGCGGCGGCCTTGGCCGCTCGCTTGGGCTTCGCCTTGCCCTTCTTCGCCTTCGCCTTCTTCTTCGCCACGGAGTCTCCTTTTGCTTGGGCGCGCCTCCACTCTACACCGAGGGAGGCGGCCCCCGAGGCGTTTCGCGTAGCATGCAGGGCCTTGGAGGAATCCCGATGCCCCAGTTCTGCAAGACCGAGCGCGACGGCCACCTGTTCGTGATCACGATCAACCGCCCGGAGGTGATGAACTCGCTCCACCCCCCGGCGAACCGGGAGCTCTCGGACGCCTTCGACGAGTTCCAGAACGACCCGGAGCTGTGGGTCGGGATCATCACGGGGGCTGGCGACAAGGCCTTCAGCGCGGGCAACGACCTGAAGTACCAGGCGAGCGGCGGCGACATGAGCGGCCAGCCGAAGAGCGGCTTCGCCGGCCTGACCGCGCGCTACGACAACGTGAAGCCGGTGATCGCCGCGGTGAACGGTGTCGCGATGGGCGGGGGCTTCGAGATTCTGCCTGGCCTGCGATCTGATCGTCGCCGCGGAGAACGCCATCTTCGCGCTGCCCGAGCCGCGCGTGGGGCTCGCCGCGCTCGCCGGGGGGGTGCACCGGCTGCCCCGCCAGATCGGCCTCAAGCAGGCGATGGGAATGCTCCTCACCGGGCGGCGCGTCTCGGCGCGCGAGGGCAAGGAGCTCGGCTTCGTGACCGACGTGGTGCCGGCGGGCCAGGCGCTCGCGGGCGCCAAAAAGTGGGCGGCCCAGATCCTCGAGTGCGCGCCGCTCTCGGTGCGCGCGAGCAAGCAGGCCGCCATGCAGGGCCTCGACGCGCCCTCCCTCGAGGCCGCCCAGGCGATGCGCTTCGAGCAGCTCCAGCTCATGGTGAAGAGCCAGGACTTCATCGAGGGGCCGCTGGCCTTCTCGCAGAAGCGCCCGCCGCAGTGGAAGGGGCGCTAGCTCCAGGCTCAGGAGCCGAACGCCGCCTTCAGCTTCTCGACCACCATCGCGTTGGCCGCGGCCCGATCGCCGGGTGAGCCGAGAAAGCCGTGGATCGTGCCCGGGAGGCGCTGCTGCGCAACGGGGACGCCCGCCTCGCGGAGGCGCTCGGCGTAGCGCTCGCCCTCGTCGCGCAGCGGGTCGAACTCCGCGGTGAGGATCAGGGCGGGCGGCAGGCCGGCGAGATTCGCGCGCAGGCCGGGCGCGGCCCAGGGATTCGTGTGCGTCGCCGGATCGGGGAGGTAGGCGGCGATCAGCTGGGAGATGCCGTCGAGGCCGTAGCCCTCGGCAAAGCGGGTGCGCGACTCGGTCGCGTCGGCCTCGACGAGCGTCGCCGGCACCTCGAGGACCTGATAGACGAGCTTCGGGCCGCCGGCGTCGAGGGCGCGCTGCGCCATCACGGCCGCCAGGTTCCCGCCCGCGCTCCCGCCCAACACGGCGAGGCGGCCGGTATCGCCGTGCCACTCGGCCGCGTGGGCGGCCACGTGCTGGAGGCCCGCCCAGCAGTCTTCGACCGCCGCCGGGAAGGGATGCTCGGGCGCGAGCCGGTAGCCGACGGACGCGACTAGCGCGGGAACCTGCGCGGCGAGCTCGCTCACCGGCGCGTCCCAGATCGGGAGGTCGTCGCCCATCGCGAAGCCTCCGCCGTGGATCCAGACCACCACCGGGAAGGGGCCGGAACCCTCGGGCGTGTAGAGCCGGAGCGGCTGCTCGCCCGCAGGCCCCGCGTACCGGAGATCCTGGATCGCGACCCCGGGCGCGACCGCGCTCCCGGCAAAGCGCCGCACCATCGCGTTGGCTCGCGCGCGCGCCTCCGGATCGAGCGAGCCGGCCCGCGGCATCAGGTGAACGAGCACGGCGGGGCCGGGATCCATCACACCGTAGGGCGTGTGGGTCCACTGCCAGAGGACGACCAGGGCCGCGAAGACGAGGGCGGCCACCACGCGGAGCCCGATGCGGAGCGGGCGAGGCATGCCGCCAGGCTACCGCAGCTCGCGCGGCGCCCGCGGCTACTGCTCGGCGCTGCGCTCGAAGCGATCGTCCACCGCGCCCTGCGCCTTCTCGCGCACGCGCTCCGTGATCGGAACGCGCGCCGAGGGCGGCGCCTCGGGCATCCACTCTTCGGTGTCGGAAGCCGCGGCGTCGGAGGCCTCGTCCTTCGCGCCGGCGAAGATCCCCCCGAACACGCCGTCGGCGCCCTCGGTGTAGACCGTGAGGCCCACGTAGATGCCGACCAGCATGAGAACCAGGGCGAAGAGGCGCGCCATGCCCTTCGCATCGGCCGGGGCCCCCGGGACTTGAGCGCGCTCACGCCCCCTCCACGATCTCCATGATCTCGCGCAGATCGGCGACCACGTAGTCCGGCGGGGGGCCCTCGTGCTTCGCGAGCGCCTGCTCGGGGCGCTCCACGCGCCGCGTCAGCCAGGCGGTGCGCATGCCCAGGGCTGCCGCGCCCGCGACGTCGGCCGCCAGGTTGTCCCCCACGTGGAGCGTCTGCTCCGGCGCGGTCCCGAGCGCGCCGAGCGTGGCGTGAAAGATCTCGGGCCGCGGCTTGCGGAAGCCGACCGCGTCGGAGACCAGCACGGCGTCGATCAGCCAGCGCAGACCCGCGCTCTCGAGCACGGCGAAGGCGGTCGCCGAGTGGGAGAAGTTCGAGCACACGCCGATGCGCACGCGGCCGCGCAGCGCCGCCAGGAGCTCGGCGTGATGCGCGACCACGCGCACCTGCCGGCGCAAGAGCCCCATGTGCAGCTCGGTGAGACGCTCCGAGAGCTCGGGGTGAGAGAGGCCGATGCGGGCGAGCACGGCGTCGAAGCGCTCGCGCGTGGCGAGCTCGCGGCCCGCGTCGTAGCGCGGCGCGCGCAGCTCCTGGTCGACGGCGCGCAGCGTGTCGGCGAAGGCGGCCAGCGGAATCTCGCTGTGGCCGGCCAGCTCGGCGTGCAGCACGCCAGCGGTCGACGGGAACGAGCGCCCGTTGAGGGTCACCAGCGGGAGCCCGTCCATGTGCAGGTCCACGAGCGTGTCGAAGAGATCGAAGACGACGGCGGCGAGGGGCACGGCGACCGAGTCTAAGGAACTGGACAGGAGCGCGAGGACGCGCTCGCGTCCAGTTCCCGCTCGCGCGCGAGCCGGCGCCGGAAGGTGCTCCGCGTGAGGCCGAGCGAGCGAGCGGCCGCGGAGAGGTTGCCGCGCGCCGCGGCCAGAGCGCTGCGCGCCGGCTCGGGCTCCGCGGCGAGCGCGCCCTCGCCCGCGCCGAGCAGCGCCTCGGCGTCGCTCGCGCCGAGCCGCGCCGGCGCGCCCAGCGCGAGCGCCCGCTCGAGCGCGTTCTCGAGCTCGCGCACGTTGCCGGGCCAGGGGTGCGAGGCGAGCCGCGCGACGAAGGCCGCGTCGAAGGAGGGCCGCGGCAGCCCGAGCGCTCGCGCCGTTTGCGCGAGCGCGTGGGCCACGAGCTCCGCGAGATCCTCGCGGCGCTCGCGCAGTGGGGGCAGCGCGAGCGTCACCACCGCGAGGCGGTGGTAGAGATCGCGCCGGAAGCGCCCTTCCTCCACCGCCGTCGCGAGGGGCGCGTTGGTGGCGGCCACCACCCGCGCGCGCAGGGCGATCGGCTCGCCGCCGCCGAGCCGAGCGAAGTCGCGCTCGGCGAGCGCGCGCAACAGGCGCGGCTGGAGCGCGAGGGGCAGCTCGGCGAGCTCGTCGAGCAGCAGTGTTCCGCGCGCGGCGCGCTCGAAGAGGCCGGCGCGGCGCACCTCGGCTCCGGTGAAGGCGCCGCGCTCCGCTCCGAAGAGCTCGCTCTCTGCGAGCGCCGCCGGAAGCGCGCCGCAGTCGACGTGGACGAAGGGCTCGGCGCGCCGCGGCGAGTGGGCGTGGAGCGCGCGGGCGGCGAGGCTCTTGCCCGTGCCCGTCTCGCCGAGCAGGAGCACGGTGGTGGGGAGCGGCGCCAGGCGCGCGAGCTGCTCGCGCAGGCGGCGCATCGCCGCCGAGCTCCCGATCAGCCCCCCCGCCGCGAGCTCCCCGCCCACACGGCGAGCCTAAGCGCCCGGTCCGCGCGAGGCAGCGCAAGAGAGCGCCCGCTCGCGTCCGCTGCGCGCCACCCGGCGCGCTTCGTCAGGCTTTGCTGCCGCGCAGCTGCCGATTGGCGAAGAGCAGGAGCAACGCGCCGCCCGTCGCGATCGCCAGGCTGCCCAGGTTGAAGCCGGTGACGCTTCCGATACCGAGCAGCGTGCCGAGCCAACCGCCCACGAAGGCGCCGGCCACCCCGAGCACGATGGTCATCACGATGCCGCCCGGGTCCTTGCCCGGCATGATGTACTTCGCGAGCGCGCCGACTACGAGACCGAGCACGATCCAGGAAAGCCAGCCCATGGCGTCTCCTCCTGCGCGGCCATGTTATCACGGCGCGTAGCCCGAGTACGCCGGGCGAGCCGCCGCGGTTCGGCTGGGGCCTTGGGACCCTAAGCAGCGAGCCCGGCGTCCGCCCGCAGCCGGGCGATGCGCTCCTCGAGCGGCGGATGCGACCGGAAGTAGCGGGCGAAACCCCCCGCCTGACCCCCCGAGATGCCGAAGGCGGCGAGGCCGCCCGGCAGGGGCTCGCTCGCGCCGGCGCGCAGGCGCTCGAGCGCGGCAATCATCTTGGGGGGACCGGCGAGGCGCGCGCCGCCCGCGTCCGCCCGGAACTCGCGGCGGCGCGAGAACGCCATCACGATCAGCGAAGCCAGCATGCCGAACGCCAGCTGGGCGACGATGCGCACCGCAATCGAGCCCAAGCCGGGGCCGCGCTCGTTTCCGCGCCGCAGGAGCGAGTCCACCAGCATGCCGACGAGGTAGGACAGGAAGATCACGAACGTGTTCAGCACGCCTTGGATGAGCGTGAGCGTCACCATGTCGCCGTTCGCGATGTGGCTCAGCTCGTGGCCGAGCACGGCCTCGATCTCGTCCTTCTGCATGCCGCGCAAGAGCCCGCTGGAGACGGCGACCAGCGCGGCGTCGCGCCGCGCGCCGGTGGCGAAGGCATTGGGCGTGGGGTCGTCGTAGATCGCCACCTCGGGCATGCCGATGCCCGCCGCCTGCGCCTGGCGCGAGACCGTCTGCAGCAGCCACTCCTCGGCGGGGCCACGCGGCTCGCCGATCACGCGCGCGCCCACGGAGCGCTTCGCGATCGTCTTCGAGAGCAGGAGCGAGATGACGGAGCCCGTCATGCCGAACAGCGCGGACAGGACGAGCAGGCCCTCGAGGCGCACCGGGAGGTTGCGCGAGGCCAGGAGCTGCGGGACGCCGAGCAGCTCCATCGCGATCCCGGCCACGAGCAGGACGGCGAGATTCGTGGCGAGGAAGAGGAACACGCGCTTCATTGGCCCTCCGACGCAGGCGTTGTCCCCAAGCATGGGGAGCGATCCCAGGGCGTCAAGCGCGCTTCAAGCGACTCGCGGAGCCGTGGCGCGGACCCAGCGCAGATAGGCCGCCGGCGGCAGGAAGGCGAGCTGGAGCGCCACCGAGCAGGCCAGGCCGCCGAAAGCGGTGGCGAGCAGGGCGCCGTGGCTCGCCATCGAGTCGCCGCCCGCGGCGGAGATGACGTAGCCCGGTGCGACGCTCACGAAGGCGCACACGCCGACGCAGCCCCAGAGCAGGAAGCGGTTCGCCACGACGGGATCCGCGAGGCCGAGCGCGAGCCGCCGGCGCGCCTGGGCGTAGGCCCCGAAGCCCTCGAGCGCGGTCCACAGGTAGACGAGCAGCGCCGCGCCCTCGACCATGAAGGCGAGGCCGCCGGGGTTCCGCAGAGTCGCCGCATCGGGGGCGACCAGCGCCTGCTGGATGCGCGAGGCGGTGCCGATGACGAGCAGCGCGGAGCCCAGCAGCGCGAGACCCTTCGCCGAGGGGTCGTCGCGGCGGAAGACGCGCTGGGTGAAGAAGTAGACGCCCACCCAGCCCAGCCCGAAGCCGAGCGCGCTCGCCACTGCGAGAGCGCGCGCCGTCCCGAGCGCCATCTCCTCCTGACCGCTCACGAGCGCGAGGGGATACGAGACGCCCGAGAGCAGGAAGAGCGAGGCGCCCACCAGAAAGTCCGTGAGCTCGCGCGTGCGGAAGGCGAGCGCGAGCAGCCGCGCGCCGACCAGGGCGCCGATCGCGATGAAGGCCGCCGTCGAGAGGAGTACGAGACCGCTCAGCACGCGTTCAGCCTCCGAGCCTGCGGAAGACGGCGTCCGGCGTCTCCAGCGCGGCCGCGGCCGGCATGCGGCGGAGCTTCTGCGCGATCTCCGTGCACAGCGCCGCCGCTCCCGCGACGTTTCGGCTGGTGAGCTCCTCGGGGAGCCGCTTCTCCATCACGACGGCCATCTGCTCGGGCGTGACGGTGCGCGCATCGAGTCCCGCCTGGCGCAGCGCGATGCGCACGGTGCCGCGCGAGGCGAGCCGATCGAGCGTGGTGCGCGCCTCGATCTCGGCGCAGGCGAGGTCGAACGCCTCCGCGTCTGTCATGGCGCCGCCCCCCGCCTGCTCGAATCGGAGCCGGGGCGACCCGACTTGAGCCGCGTTTGCGCGCGCCCGCCGGTATCTTCGCCGCGTGCTCCGGCTTTGCTCGCTTGCGGCCGCGGGGATCTGGGCTGGCGTCGCCTGCGCCGGGGCGCCCGCCCCAGAGCCTCCCCCCGCGCCCGCGCCGCCGGCCGCGGACGCGGCTCCCGCGTCCGGGCTCACCCCGGGCCGCGTGAGCATCGCGGACCTGCGCGGGCTCGGACCGTATCTCGGCGCCGAGCTCCGCGGCCGCGGCGGCGCCCAGGGCTTCCTGTTCGTGGCGAGCGACGCCTGCCAGTCCGTGCTGCGCGAAGGGGCCGAGGCGCGGCTCGAGCCGGTGCAGCCGCTCGGGCGGCTGGTGGACGACGCGGGTCGGAGCTGCCTCGCGCACGGCATGCTCGGCCTGGCGGGCTGGCGCGACGCGCTGCCCGAGCGGCGCGCGGACTTCCTCGTGGTGAGCGGCCCCGCCGAGCTCCGCCTCGTCCAGGCGAGCGACGGCATCCTGCTGGCAGCCGGGAAGCTCCCGCTCGCTCTCGAGCTGCGCTGGACGAAGCCCCTCGACGTGGTCGCGCTCCTCCCCGATACGCCCGCCTGCCACGCGCATCTCGCGCGCCCACGCACGGTGCTGGAGTTTCGCCCGCGCGGCCCCGACGCCCTGGTGCTGCGCGGGCGCCTCGAGCCCTGTGCGATCCTCGGGCTGGCCGAGCCCATCTATCTCGACCTCGAGTAAGGAGGAGCCATGCGCCTGCGCCAGATCGCCCTCGCCGCGCGAGATCTCGCCGACACCGTCGACACGCTCGGCGAGGTGCTCGGCATCGAGGTGGCGTTCAACGATCCGGGCGTCGCGGTGTTCGGCCTCGAGAACGCGGTGATGCCGATCGGCGAGACCTTCCTCGAGGTCGTCTCGCCGGCGCGCGCCAACACCACCGCGGGTCGCTTCATCGAGCGGCGCGGCGGCGACAGCGGCTACATGGTGATCTTCCAGGTCGAGGAGCTGGCGAGCCACCGCGCGCGCCTGGGCCCGCTCGGCATCCGCATCGTCTGGGAGGGCAAGCAGAAGGGCGCCGCCACGCTCCACCTGCATCCGCGCGACGTGGGCGGAGCGATCCTCTCGCTCGACACGATGGAAGCGCCGGGCGCGTGGGAGTGGGCGGGGCCGAAGTGGCGGCAGCACGTCCGCGTCGACGTCTCGCGCGCGATCGTGGGCGCCGTGCTCGAGGCCCCGGAGCCCGAGCGGCTCGCCGCGCGCTGGAGCGAGGTGCTCGCGCGCCCGCTCGAGCGCGACGGGGAGGGCCGCGCCCAGCTAAGCGTCGAGGGCGGCCGCCTCCGCTTCGCGAAGGGCGCGAGCGATGGCGTGATCGCCATCGAGCTCGCGCTCGCCGATCCCGCGCGCTTCCGCGCCGCGGCGGAGCGGCGGGGTGTGTGGACGGCGGACGGCGCGGCCCTGATCGGCGGCGTGCGCTTCGTAGCGGCCTGAGCGGCGCTGGGCGGGGCTTGTGGCCCGCCCGCTGCCCACGGATAAGCTCCGGCCCGCGCGCGGAGCCCGCCCATCGAAACCCCGATCCCCGCCGGCGACGACCCGCTCGGCTCGCCCGACGTGCGCCTGGTGCGCAGCGCCGGGCGCGAGATCGTCCTGGTAGGAACCGCGCACGTCTCGCGCGAGTCCACCGCGCTCGTGCGCCGCGTGATCGAGGCGGTGCGCCCCGAGGGCGTCTGCATCGAGCTCGACGCGGGTCGCTACGAGGCGCTCGCGAAGCCGCAGCGCTTCGAGGCCCTCGACCTGCGGCAGATCCTGCGCAGCCGCCAGCTGCCGACGCTGTTCGCGAACCTGCTGCTCGCCGCCTACCAGCACGCGCTCGGGCTGAAGCTCGGCGTGCGGCCCGGGGCGGAGCTGCTCGAGGGCGCGCGCGTGGCGGACGAGCTCGGCATCCCGGTCCACCTGTGCGATCGCGAGGTGCGCGTGACCCTGCGCCGCGCCTGGCGCGCGCTCTCGCTCTGGAAGAAGGCGCTGCTCGCCTCGGCGCTGCTCGAGAGCGTGGTGGCGCGGCCCGAGCTCGACGAGGCGGCGCTGCGCGAGCTGCGCCAGCGCGACGTGATGACTCAGCTCCTGGAGGAGCTCGCGACCGCCTTCCCGGGGCTGAAGACCGTGCTGATCGACGAGCGCGACGCCTACCTGGCCGAGAAGATCCGGCGAGCGCCCGGCCGCACGCTCGTGGCGGTGGTCGGCGCGGGGCATCTGGCCGGGCTCGCCGCGCACCTGGAGAGCGGAGCTCCCCGGGAGCTCGGCCCGCTGGAGGAGCTCCCGGCAGCCTCGAACGTCGGCAAGTGGCTCGGCTGGTCGATCCCCGCCGCGGTCGCGCTCGGGCTGGTCGTGCTCTTGATTCAGCGCGGCCCCGAAGCCGTCGGCCACAACGTGGGCATCTGGGTGCTCGCGACGGGCGGACCCTGCGCGATCGGCGCCGTCCTCGCCCTGGCCCATCCGGCCACGATCGTCTCTGCGTTCTTCGCCGCGCCGATCACGACGCTCCACCCTGCGCTCGGCGCCGGCTACGTCACGGCCTTCGTGCAGTCCTACTTCCGGCCGCCGCTCGTGCGCGAGCTCTCGGGAGTGCTCGACGATCTCTCGACGCTGCGCGGCTTCTGGCGCAACAAGCTGTTGCGCATCCTGCTGGTGTTCGTGACGACTACCCTCGGCGCGTTCCTCGGCACCTTTCTCGGCACGGCGGAGATCGTGCGCAATCTGGTGCGCTCCTAGGGCGAACCAGCGCGGCCCCCTTCGCGTACAGGGGTGCGAAGGGAGAGACCCGTGCCTGTCAAGAAGCCCGGTCTGCAGCGTTCGCGCGATCAGCGCGTCATCGCCGGCGTGTGCGGCGGCATCGCCGAGTGGCTCGGCTGGAGCGCCACCACCGTGCGCGTGCTCTACGTGGCGGTGTCGGTGCTGACGGCCTTCTCGGGCGCGCTGGCCTACCTCGTGCTCTGGGTGCTCATGCCCGAGCGCGACGAGCTCTGATTGCCCGACCCCGGCGGCGTGTGGTAAGCACTCGCCGCGACCGAGGAGCGCGCTGGATGGAAAAGCTGAGACCTGATACCGGCGCGCCCTCCCCGCTCCGCTCGAGGCGCTGACTCGAGACCGAGCCCCGAAGGCGCGCGGCTTCCCAGCGCGCCCTTCCTCTTCTGGCTCGGAGCTCGAGATGACGACTTCCTCGCACCTTCTGGACCGCGCCACCGCGCAGCGGGGTGAGCTGCGCGAGCTCGCTCGGCTCGCGGCGCCGGTCGTGCTGACCCAGCTGTCCGCGACCCTGATGGGGATCGTGGACGGCGCGATCGTCGGCCGACTCGGGGCGACGGAGCTCGCCGCCGTGGGCTTCGCCTCGGTGTGGATCTGGACGATCTTCTCCTTGGTCATCGGCACCGTCTCCGCGGCGCAGACCTTCGTGTCCCAGGCGCACGGCGCCGGGCGCTCGCGCGAGTGCGGCGTCTGGGCGTGGCAGGCGCTCTGGTCGATGGGTCCCGTGAGCGCCCTCGCCGCGCTCGCCGCCTACCTCGCCGTGCCGAGCGTGGTCGACTGGATCGGCCTCTCGCCGGAGCTCCAGCGCACCACCATCGAGTACCTGTCGCCGCGCCTCGCCGGCGTGCCGGGCTCGACGCTCGCGTACGCGTGGATCGCCTTCTTCCGCGGGATCGGGGACACCCGCACTCCCCTCGTCGCGGTGGTGATCAGCAACGTCGCGAACGGCCTGCTCGCCTACGGGCTCGTGTTCGGCGCCGGCGGGCTCCCGAGCCTCGGCGTGGCGGGCGCCGGCATCGCGACGGCGCTGTGCGAGTGGCTGCAGGGCGGGCTCGTCCTCCTCGCTGCGCAGCGAGGCGCCGTCGCCCGCGAGTTCGCGACGGAGCTCGCGGCGCCGGCGCAAGAGCTCCTGCGCCGGCTCTTGCGCACGGGCCTCCCGGTAGGGGGCCAGTGGATCCTCGACAACCTCGCCTACGCGGTCTTCCTCACCGCGGTCGCCCGTCTGAGCGACGCCGCGATGGCGGCGAGCCAGGCTCTCGGCCTCCTGCTCTCGCTCTCCTTCATGCAGGCCTATGGAGTCTCGGTCGCGTGCGCGACGCTCGTCGGCCGCTACATCGGCGCCCGGGACCCCGACGCCTCGGAGCGCAGCTTTGGGAGCGGTCTCAAGCTCGCGCTCTGGATGGCGAGCGCGGTGGCCCTGCTTTTCCTCGTCGCTCCCGAGCTCTGCATGCGCATCTTCAGCGACGATCCCGAGGTGATCGCGCTCGGCGTCCCCCTCGTGCGGCTGGGCGCGCTCTACGAGCTGATCGACGCCGTGGTGATCGTGTCGGCGGGCGCGCTGCGCGGCGCCGGGGACACGCGCTGGTGCTTCGTCGTGCAAGCGGGCCTCGCCTGGCTCCTCTACTTGCCGGCGGCGTGGCTCTTCGGCGCCGCCCTCGGCTTCGGCCTCACCGGCGCCTGGGGGGGCGCTCTGCTCTACATCGCCGTGCTGGGCTTCCTCTTCTACCGCCGCTTCCGCAGCGGCGCCTGGCGCCGGATGGTGATCTAAGGGGACGTTCCTACTTGGCCGAGCTTAACACGGGGACGCTGGTTAACTTGGAGAGAAGTTTGCCTGGTTCTCACCGTCGCGTCCCAAGTTAACCAGCGTCCCCGTGTTAACTCGGCCAAGTAGGAACGTCCCCGCCCGTGACCGCATCCGTCACATCGGCGGCGCAGGCTGGCGCGCGGATCGGAGCTCGCAGGGCGACGGCGCGGGCGTATGATCCGCCACGGGGGAACGTGAGATGTTTGGACTCGCCTCGGGCGGGCTCCTGGGAGCCGCTCTGCTCGCGCTCGGCGTTCTCGCTCTCCTCTGCACGACGCTCGCGGTCGCGCTCTCGCGCGCGCGCCGGGCGCCCGACCTCGGCGCGCGGCTCGACCTGCTCGCCCATGGGCAGGAGCGCAGCGAGCGCGCGCTGCGCGAGGAGATCGCGCTCTCGCGCCAAGAGCTCGCGAGCAGCACGCGCCACCTGCGCGAGGAGGTGAGCGGCTCCCTGCGCGGCGTCGGCGAGGGGCTCGAGAAGAACCTCGAGCGCGCGCGCGACGCCATCGACCTGCGCCTGCGCGGCATGCAGGAGGACAACCAGAAGAAGCTCGACGAGATGCGCGCCACCGTCGACGAGAAGCTCCAGGGCACGCTCGAGCTGCGCCTGGGCGCCGCGTTCAAGCAGGTGAGCGAGCGGCTCGAAGCCGTCCACAAGGGGCTCGGGGAGATGCAGGTCCTCGCGGTGGGCGTGGGCGATCTCAAGCGCGTGCTCACCAACGTGAAGACGCGCGGAGGCTTCGGCGAGACGCAGCTCGAGGCGCTGCTCGAGGATCGCCTCGCGCCCGGCCTGTACGAGCGCCAGGTGGCGACCAAGCCCGGCTCGAGCGAGCGCGTGGACTTCGCGGTGAAGATGCCCGGCGGAGGCGACGGCGCGCCCTGCTGGATCCCGATCGACGCGAAGTTCCCGCAGGAGGACTACGCCCGCCTGCTCGATGCGGTCGAGCGCGGCGACCAGGCCGCCGCGGACGAGGCGTGCCGCGGCCTCGAGGCGCGCATGCGCCTCGAGGCGAAGGCGCTGCGCGACAAGTATCTGGCGCCGCCCCACACCACCGACTTCGGCCTCCTCTACGTCCCGACCGAGGGTCTGTACGCCGAGGTGCTCCGGCGGCCCGGACTGATGGACGCGCTGCGCACTGACTTCAAGGTGAGCGTGGTCGGCCCCACCACCCTGGCCGCCGTGCTGAACAGCCTCCAGCTCGGCTTCCGCACGCTGGCGATCCAGCAGCGCTCGACCGAGGTCTGGCAGCTGCTCGGCGCGGTGAAGACCCAGTTCGGTCAGTTCAGCGAGCTGCTCGACAAGGTGCAGCGCAAGCTCGACGAGGCCTCGAGCACGATCGGCGACGCGACGCGCAAGACGCGCTTCATCCAGGGCCGGCTGGGCAAGGTGGAGGCGCTCCCCGAGGCGGAGGCGCAGGTCCTGCTCCCCGACGCCGCGGAGTAACATGCGCCTCCCACGAGGAGGCAGGCGATGAAGGGACCCAGCAAGGCCGTGACGCTCGACGAGCTGAAGGCGCTCGTCGGCAAGGAGCTCGGCGTCTCGGAGTGGACGCTCGTCGATCAGCAGCGGATCGACGCGTTCGCGGATCTCACCGACGACCACCAGTTCATCCACGTGGACCCGGCGGCCGCGAAGCAGACGCCGCTCGGCAGCACCATCGCCCACGGCTTCCTCACGCTCTCGCTGGTGGCGGCCTTCAGCTATCAGGTCGTGCCCGGGGTGAAGGGCGCCAAGATGGGGATGAACTACGGCATCAACCGCCTGCGCTTCATCTCGCCGGTGAAGAGCGGCTCGCGCGTGCGCGGGCGCTTCAAGCTGAAGGCGCTCGAGGACCAAGGCGGCGGCCGCTACCTCTCGACCACCGAGGTGACGGTGGAGATCGAGGGCCAGGAGAAGCCCTCCGTCGTCCTCGAGTGGCTGGGCCTCACGTTCGTGTGAGCCAGACCCGAGGCGCCCCCGCCAACCTCAACCAGCCAGGGGATTGCGAGTCGCAAGCGACGGGAAACGGCTGAAGTCCCGGTCGGCTGTCCAGAGCTCGCGAACCCCGTGCTCGAGGCACAGCGCTGCGATCCGGGCGTCGTGGACGCGGGGCCCGACGATGCGTCCGGCCTCCAGCAGCGTACGCAGCGCTGGCCAGTAGTCCCCTCCCTCCATCAACACCACGAGCGAGGGCGACTCGAGCCAGGCTTCGACCTGGGCGATGGCCGCCTGCAGCGGTGTGGGAGGGCTCCATACACGCGGATGCGTCACGATGGCAAGGAACTCGTGGAGGCATGGCCACGGAATCGCCCAGGCGGCTCGGGCGTGCGCCAAGTCGCGCAAGCAGCCCGCAGCACGCGTGTGCCACTCCGACTCGGCCCGATGCGCGTAGACGAGGAGATTCGTGTCGACAGCGATCAGGGCGCGCGCTCGTCGTCGCCGTAGGCGGCCTCGCGAATTCGATCCCAGCTCGCGGCGCGGAACTCGGGCTGCAGGCCGTCACCCCGGAAGCTCGCGTCGCGCAATCGAAAGCTCGCGCGCTTCCGGCGGTCCCGGAGAACGAGTCGCAGCCCGGCCTCGATGAGCGCGCGCAGCGTGGTGTTCTCCCGCTCGGCCACAGCGCGAGCCTCCGTCGCGAGCGAGTCAGATATCTCGACAGTCGTCTTCACCCGTACGACCGTATCATATGTCCCGTATCCCCGCAATCCTAGGCCGGACGGAGCTCCCGGCCGTCCCAGCGCAGGAGCTGGTCCTCTTTCCGGACGCGCGCCCAGTCGAAGCCCGCCACGAGCTCACGCGGAGTGACGGGCGCGGCGCGCTCCCAGAGTCCGCACAGCTGGGCGAGCAGGCCGCAGAGCGCCTCCGCGCCGTAGTGCTCCCGCAGCGCAGGCGCGGCGACGGCGCCGTGGAGCTTCGCGAGCTTTCCGCCGCGCGACTCGAGCAGGAGCAGGTGGTGGCGATAGATCGGAGTCGGAAGGCCGAGCAGACGGCGCAGGCTCTCCTGGAGCGGCGCGTGCAGCGCGAGATCGCGGCCGCGCACCACGCGCGTGACGCCGCTCGCGTGGTCGTCCACCACCGAGGCGAGGTGATAGGCCACGGCGCCGTCGCGCCGGCGCACCACGACGTCGCCGAAGGCTTCGCTCGGCTCGAGCGCGATCTCGAGGCCGCCCTCGTCCGCGACCGCCACGCGGCCCGGCGGCACGCGCACACGCAGGGGCTCCCCGCTCGCGCGCCAGCCACCGGGCGGGAGCGAGCGCGCGCGGCAGGTGCCGGGGTAGCGGAAGCCGCCGTCCGGCGTGCGCGCCGCCCCGGCGCGGGCGGCCGAGCGGCCGCAGGCGCAGGGATAGAGCGCGCCCACCGCCGCGAGGGCGTCGAGCGCGGCCTCGTGGCGCGCGCGCGAGGCGCTCTGCAGCTCGACCGCGTCCCAGTCGAGCCCGAGCCAGGCGAGGTCCTCGCGCAGGCCGTCCACGAGCTCCGCCCGCGAGCGCTCCGGATCGAGGTCCTCGAGTCGCAAGAGGATGCGCCCGCCGCGCGCGCGGGCATCGAGCCAGGCGAGCAGCGCCGCGAGCAGCGTGCCCGGGTGGGCGCGCCCGGTCGTCGACGGTGCGAAGCGCCCGGTCGGGGGGCGCTGCTCTCGGCGGGCCGCCATCTCGCCTACCATACGCCGCGTCCGCCAGAGGCGCGCCCATGTCGAGACTGCTGGAAGGCACCGTCGGGATCGTGACTGGCGCCGGCGCCGGAATCGGGAGAGCCACCGCGCTGCGCGCCGCCGCCGCGGGCGCGCAGGTGCTCGTCGCGGGCGTGAACCGCGCCGGCGGCGAGGAGACCGTCCGCAAGATCGAGAAGGAGGGCGGCACGGCCGCCTTCGTGGTCGCCGATCTGAAGCGCGAGGATCACGCCGCCGCGATGGTCCAGGAGGCGGTCGCCAACTTCGGCCGGCTCGACTGGGCGTGCAACAGCGCATCCGGCGCCGAGACGGTGAAGCTGCTCACCGACCTCACCGAGGACGAGTGGGACGACTTCGTGGGCGTCTCGCTGAAGGGCATCTGGCTCTGCATGAAGCACGAGATCCCCGCCATGCTCGCGAGCGGCGGCGGCTCGATCGTGAACATCGGCTCGATGACGGGCGTGCGTGGCATGCCGGGACTCGCGGCCTTCGCCGCAGCAAAGGGCGGCCTGATCGCGCTCAGCAAGTCGGCGGCCGCCGAGTTCGCGCCGCGCGGCATCCGCGTGAACGTGGTGAACGCCGGCATGATCCGCACGGCCGTGAACGAGCGCTTCGAGAAGCTCTCGCCCGAGCTCGCCAGGCGCGCAATCGAGTCCCACGCGCTCGGCCGCATGGGCGAGCCGGAGGAGGTGGCCGACGCCGTCCTCTGGCTGGTCTCTGCGCGCTCGAGCTTCGTGACGGGGGAGTGCCTGGCCGTCGACGGCGGCGCACAGGTGAAGGCGGCGACGTTCCCGTTCGATTGAGGGACAGCCTCCCGGCAGCGTTACTCTGCACCGCAATGGCCGAGGCCTCGCACGATTCGCTGCTGCGCGCGCTCTCCGAGGACGGCGGCGTCGCCGTGCGCGCGCTGGTCGGCACCGAGCTCGTGCGGGAGGCGGCGCGCCGCCACGCCACCTCGGCGCTCGCCACCCAGGCGCTGGGACGCGCCCTGCTCGGCTCGCTCCTGCTCGGCGCCCGAGGCAAGGACGGCGAGACGGTGGAGCTGCGCTTCCGCGGGCGCGGGCCACTCGGGAGCGTGATCGCGATGGCCGACTGCGAGGGCCGCGCGCGCGGCTATGTGAGCCACCCGGCGGTGGAGCTCCCGCTGCGCGGGGGAAAGCTCGACGTGCCCGGCGGCCTCGGGCTCGGCGAGCTCGTGGTGGTGCGCTTCCGGCCGGGCTGGCGCGAGCCGTACACGGGGATCGTGCCGCTCGTCTCGGGCGAGATGGCGAAGGACATCGCGCTCTATCTCACCGAGAGCGAGCAGACGCCCTCGGCCGTCGCGCTCGGCGTCTATCAGGAGGCGAGCGGCGAGGTCGCCGCCGCGGGCGGCTTCCTGGTGCAGGCCCTCCCCGGCGCCGACGACGACACCGTGGCGCGCGTCGAGCAGAACGTGCTCGGGCTGCCCGCGCTCTCGGAGTGGATCCGCGCGGGGGCCGGTGCTTCCACGCTGGTCGAGCGCCTGCTCGGGGGCGTGGGCCGGCGCGACCTCGAGTCCGGGCCTGCCTGCTTCCACTGCGGCTGCGACGACGCGCGCGTGCTGCGCGCGGTCTCGCTGCTCGGTCGCCGGGATCTCGAGCAGGCGATGGCGACCCACGAGACGCTCGAGGTGCGCTGCGTCTTCTGCGGCGACCGCTACGACGTCGACCCGGAGCGCGCTCGCGCTCTCCTGCTGGATGCCTGAGCGCGAGGTCTCCCTCTTCGTCCCCTGCTACGTCGACCTGTTCGCACCGCGCGTGGCCGAGGCGACCTGGCGCGTGCTCGAGCGCGCGGGCTGCCGCGTGCGCTACGACGCGCGCCAAACCTGCTGCGGACAGCCCTTTGTCAACAGCGGGGCGACGGTAGCGGCGCGTGCGCTGGCCCGCCGCCACCTCGACGTGTTCGCCGCGGACGACACCATCGTGTGTCCATCGGCCAGCTGTGTCGCCACGGTCCGCCACCGCTACGCCGAGCTCGGCGCGAGCGCGCGCGGGCGCACTTTCGAGCTCTCCGAGTTCCTGGTGCGCGAGCTCGGCGTGACGCGGCTCGGCGCGCGCTTTCCGCATCGGGTCGCGCTGCTGCAGAGCTGCCACGGGCTGCGCGAGCTCGGGCTCGGCTCTCCCAGCGAGGCGCCGACGCAGGAGCGCAGCCCGCTGGAGGCGCTGCTCGGCGAGGTCGAGGGGCTCGAGCTCGCGGCGCCCGACCGGCCCGACGAGTGCTGCGGCTTCGGCGGCGCCTTCAGCGTGAAGCTCCCCGAGGTCTCGGCGCGCATGGGGCGCGCGCGCCTCGCCGACCTCGCGGCGACGGGCGCCGAGTACGTCGTGGGAACCGACGTCTCGTGCCTGCTCCATCTGGACGGGCTGCGGCGCCGCGCGGGCAGCGGACCCCGACCTCTCCACCTGGCCGAGCTCCTCGCCGGAAGCGAGCCCGCGTGAGCCTCGCCTTCGACGCGCGCGCGCGACGCGCGCTCCCGGACGCTGCGCGCGTCGCGCGGCACGACGCGGCCGCCTGGGACCTGCGCCGCAAGCGCGACGCCGCGGCGCGCGAGGTGCCGGACTGGGAAGCGCTGCGCGCGCACGCGGCCGCCCTCAAGGACTACACGCTCGACCACCTGGCCGAGCTCCTGGTCCAGTTCGAGGAGCGCGCCCAGGCCGCGGGCGCGCGCGTGCACTGGGCGCGCGACGCCGCGGAGCTGCGCCGCATCGTGGCGGGCCTGCTGGAGGAGCGCGGCGCGCGCCGCGTCGTGAAGAGCAAGTCGATGCTCACGGAGGAATGCGCGCTGAACCCGGCCCTCGAGGCGCGCGGCATCGAGGTCGTGGACACCGATCTCGGCGAGCGCATCGTGCAGCTCGAGGGCGAGCCGCCCTCCCACATCATCGTGCCCGCCATCCACCGCACGCGGGCCGAGATCGGCGCGCTCTTCGAGCGCGAGCTCGGCGCGCCGGCCGGCGAGCAGGACCCCGTGCGGCTCACGCGCGCCGCGCGCGCCGATCTGCGCGCGCGCTTCCTGGCGGCCGAGGCCGCGATCAGCGGGGCGAACTTCGCGGTGGCGGAGACCGGCAGCCTCGCGATCGTGACGAACGAGGGCAACGCGGATCTCGGGATCGCGCTCGCGCCGCTCCACATCGCCTGCATCGGAATCGAGAAGCTCGTGCCGCGCCTCGACGACCTGCCGGTCTTTTTGCGCCTCTTGGCGCGCAGCGCCACGGGCCAGCCGATCTCCGCCTACACCACGCTGCTCAGCGGCCCGCGCGCGGGCGGCGCCCTCGAGATCGTGCTGGTCGACAACGGGCGCAGCGCCCTGCTCGGGAACGCGCGCCATCGCCGGCTGCTCGCCTGCATCCGCTGTGGCGCCTGCCTCAACACCTGCCCCGTCTACCGGCGCGCCGGGGGCTACGCCTACGCGACGCCCGTGCCCGGCCCGATCGGCGCCGCCCTCGGACCGGCGCTCTTCGGCGGCGACGCCGCCGCGCTTCCCCAAGCGTCCACGCTGTGCGGAAGCTGCAGCGCCGTCTGCCCGGTGAAGATCGACCTGCACGATCAGCTGCTCGCCTGGCGCCACGAGCGCCCGACCGGGGGCGGCGTTATCGGTTGGACGAAGCCGGCCGCCGGGGTGATGGCCACCAGTCCGGCCACCGCTCCGGTGGCAATGCCCGAGACAGAGGGTCGATGGTAAAACCAGCTCAGGAACATCCAGGTCAAAGCCGCGGCAGCCGCGGCGGTATTGGTAGCCACAAAGGCGCTGGCGGCCAGTCCGCCGGAGGTCAAGAGCGCTGCCGGCATTGAAGCCGAACCAGCCGAACCAGAGCAGACCGGCGCCGATCACGACGAAAGGTACATTGTGCGCCTCCCACGCTGACCCCATTCTGATAGCCCTTGCGCGGACCCAGCAGCATGGCCAGGGCCAGGGCGGAAATACCGGCATTGATGTGGACCACGGTGCCGCCGGCAAAATCCAGAGCTCCCAGTTTGGCCAGCCAGCCGCCCGCTCCCCAGACCCAGTGCGCTACGGGCAATAGACCAGGGTAAACCAGATCACCGCGAAGATCACAATGGCGCTGAATTTCATTCTTTCAACCACTGCGCCGGTAATCAGGGCCACGGTGATAATGGCGAACATCATCTGGAAGGCCATGAAAACCAGGTGCGGTACGGTGGTGGCATAGACCGTTGAGGGGTCCTGGCCGACGTTGTTCAGACCCAGGAAATTGAGCCCTCCGATGAAGCCTCCCCAATCGGTGCCGAAAGCCAGACTGTATCCATAAAGCACCCAGAGCACGCCGATCAGACCCAGGGTCATGAAGCTCATCATGATGGTGGAAAGAGCATTCTTCCTCCTCACCATGCCGCCATAGAAGAAGGCCAGGCCGGGTGTCATCAACATCACCAGGGCGGTGGAAATCAGCATCCAGGCCGTGTTGCCGGTATCAATGCCAGACATAATCTACCTCCCTATCTAAGTTTATACTTCAATCTGTAGAGGCAGAATATTTCCAACATGTTTCGAGCAAGTTAACGTCGTGTTAAATATGTGGGGCAGAGGCGAAGCGGCCCTTTAGCGGCGCTTTTTTGAAGCGGTAGCCGATGTTGCGGACGGTCTCGATGAAGGTCTGACCGGAGAGTTCGATTTTGCTTCTCAGCCTGCGGACGTGGACGTCCACCGTGCGGTCGCCGCCGAAGTAATCGTAACCCCAGACCTTGTTCAAGAGGGCTTCGCGGGTGAAAACCCGGCCCCTGTCCCTGGCCAGGAATTTGAGCAGTTCATACTCTTTGAAGGTCAGTTCCACCACTTTTCCCTCCACGCTGCACCTCGCAGTTGGCCAGGTCTATCACCAGGTCGCCCAGGTCCAGGATTTCATCCTGCCGGGCATTCTTTTGCAGCAGTCTCTTGACCCTGAAAGCCACCTCCCTTTGGTCGTAGGGCCAGAGCACGAAATCATCGACTCCGGCGTATTCTGCCGGTGGGCTCAAATGTTCGGCGTTCGACCAGCGCCACAATAGGCACTCGGGCCTTGATTTTTCCCCCGTGGGTCAGTTCGTGCAGAATGGTTTGGCTGGCATAGCCGTCCATCTCGACCATCACCAGGTCGGGCGATTCCTTGAGCATGCGCTCGATCACCTTGTCCTTGAAGAGTCGCTGAAGAGCAGTTAAAACCCATCTCAGAAAGACTGGATTGCAGCTTTCTGTGCGGTAGAAAGTTCTTTGGCGATGATAAAGAGGTTGGACAATCTTCTTATTTCCTGACCGGAATACCCTTACTGGCCAGGTATTCCTTGGTCTGCCCGGATCGAATAGGTCCCATAGTGGAAGATGCTGGCCGCCAGGACGGCGTCGGCTTTGCCCGCTCACAATGGCCTGATAGAGGTCCTCAGGCTGGCCGGCTCCTCCGCTGGCCACCACCGGCACGCTCACCTTTTCCGAGATCGCTGCGCAGCAGTTCCAGATCGTAGCCGCAGCGCGTGCCGTCGGCGTCGATGCTGTTGACCACGATTTCACCTGCGCCCAGATCGACGGCCTTGCACGCCCATTCCACGGCATCGATGCCGGTGCCCCGGCCGCCGTCCGCCCCGGTGTGGGTGAAGACCTCCCAGCGGGCCGGCTGAGAGCCCGGCACTCTGCGGGCGTCCATGCCCAGGACGATGCACTGGTTGCCGAAGCGTTTGGCGCCTTCGCTGATTAAGCCCGGGATTCTGCACCGCGGCCGTATTGATGGAGACTTTGTCCGCGCCGGCCTGCAGCATGGCCCGCATGTCTTCCACCGTGCGCAGGCCGCCGCCCACGGTCAGGGGAATAAAGACCTGGCTGGCGGTTCGTTTGACCACTTCCAGCATAATGGGCCGTTCGTCGCTGGAAGCCGTGATGTCATAGAAGACCAGCTCGTCCGCGCCTTCTCGATTATAAAAAGCAGCCAGTTCCACCGGGTCGCCGGCATCGCGGTGTTCCCTGAACTTGACCCCTTTGACCACCCGTCCCGCCTTTGACATCCAGGCAGGGTATGATGCGCTTGGTTAACATTTACTCCGTCCCCACTATACCGCCGTCCGAAGGTCTATTTTAGCCAGGCCCGCCTGGCGAATAAAATTGTCATAAATCTTCAGACCCGCGTCGCCGCTCTTTTCAGGGTGGAACTGGGTGGCTACCAGGTTGCCTCGTGGCCAGCGCGCTGCAAAAAGCGCAGTCCGTAATCGGTTTCTCCGATCACCAGCGGATTTGTCTTGCGGTTCGGCGAAATAGCTGTGCACAAAATAGAAATTGGCCTCGTCGGGAATGCCTTCGAAGATCGGGATGCGATTTGATTTGCCTGACCTGGTTCCAGCCCATGTGCGGAATCTTCAGACCTTCGGGCAGTTTCTTTACCTGGCCGGGCAAAATATTCAGGCATTCCTGCCAGCCGCCTTCCTCGCTGCCGGTGAGCAAGACCTGAAGTCCGAGACAAATCCCCAGCAGGGGCCTGTTTTCTGCGACCAGCTTGAGGATTACCCTGCGTCAGCCCCAGCCTATTCAGGCTGTCCATGGTGTCGCCCGCCGCTCCCACGCCCGGAAAGATCACGGCCTCGGCGGCCAGAATTTCCTCCGGACTTGGAAGTGACAGCTGCCGCGTAACCCAGGTGATCGATGGCATTGCTCACGCTGCGCAAATTGCCCGCGCCGTAATCGATAATGGCGATCATCCGGTTCAGTCCTCGTCCAGATGTTGATCTAGCTATATCTTAAAGCACTCGTGAGTAATTTGCCAGACCGCTGGAGAACCAGAGCCGCGCCGGGGCCGGGCTGGGACGCCGTCCTGCCGGGAATCCGGGGTATCCCTCTGTCGTTGCGAGGAGAGCCCAGCTCGACGAAGGCAATCTCGCGCAATTTCGGGGGCCGTCGCGCGAATTCGACCCAATATGTTATGATTTACAGAGGCAACCCGATTAGCCTGAGGAGTCGCTGCTATCGTCCAGCCAATGGTTCAAACTGATTTCAAACTGCCGCGGATTGTTCTGCCCGCTTGGGAGAGTTGAATACTCCGCATGGACTCGTCGCCACCCCGGTCTTTATGCCGGTCGGCAGCCAGGCCACGGTCAAAGGGGTCACCCCGGAACATTTGCAGAGCCATCGGCATTGACATGTTGCTCTGCCAACACCTATCACCTCTACCTGCGGCCAGGAATAGAGGTCATCGCCAGGCTGGGTGGCCTGCACCGCTTCATGGGCTGGGATGGGGCTGATTCTGACCGATAGCGGCGGCTTCCAGATTTTCAGCCTTTCGCGACTGCAGGGAGATCACCGACGAAGGAGTCAAGTTTCGCTCTCATATCGATGGCAGCCAGCATTTCATCACTCCCGAGATCGGATATCCAATTCCAGGAGGAGCTGGGGGCAGACGTGATCATGGCGCTGGATATCTGTCCCTCCTTTCAGGATGGAGCCGCAGAAGGTCAGAGAGGCCACCGCCACCACTCACCGCTGGGCGGAAAGGTGCCTGAAAGCTCGCACTCGCAGGCGACCAGGCCCTCTTCGGCATCGTTCAGGGCGGCTTCATACCCGAGTTGACGGGCCGAGTCGGCCGCTTATCTCGTCCACTGGATTTCCCCGGCTATGCCATCGGCGGCTTGAGCCTGGGAGAACCCAAGCAGCTCACCCTGGAAATGGTCGAGATCACTACGCCTCTGCTGCCTGCCGACAAGCCCCGCTACCTGATGGGAGTGGGTTCGCCGGATGATATTCTGAACGGCGGTGGAGCGGGGAATCGATATGTTCGACAGCGTCCTGCCCACCCGGGTGGCCCGCAACGGCGCTCTCTTTACGCGACGAAGGCCGCATCAATATCCGCAACGCTCTCTGGAAAGAGGTGGCAGGCCCCGATTGACCCCACCTGCCACTGCTACACCTGCCGCCATTTTTCGGCGGCCTATCTGCACCATCTCTTCCGCGCAGAAGAGCTGCTGGCCTATACCCTGGCCACCATTCACAATCTGCAATTTATGTCTGATTTTATGGAGCGGATCAGAGAGTCTCTGGCAGGCCGGCCGTTTTTCCACCTTTAAGCAGGCAATTCCTCAAGGGCTATCGCACTCCCGATGAACCGACCCGCCTGCCGCAAAAAGAGAAATGGCTCGATAATCGGGAACGCCTGGAGAGCCGGAGGTCTGAGGAAACGTAATGGAACAGTCAGTCCTGAATTTCATCAACCACGTTTATCAACTGCTTGGGTTGGCCGGGGGTGATAGCCATGATGGCCATCGAAAGCGCCTGCATCCCGCTCCCCAGCGAGCTTATTATGCCGCTGGCAGGCTGGATGTTGATTCAGAATGAGGGACTGGGGGTCGGCTTTATTTTTCTGGCGGGCTTGTGCGGAGCCATCGGCAACGTGATCGGCTCCCTCGTCGCTTACTGGGTCGGAGACAAAGGGGGAGTCCCGCTCCTGCGCCGCTATGGAAAATACATCCTCATCTCCGAGCACGACCTGGACAGGGCCAACCGTGGTTCGCCAGGTATGGCGACTGGATCACCTTCGCCTCCCGGCTGCTGCCCGCCGTGCGCACCTTCATCAGCCTGCCGGCCGGTATTGCCCGCATGAACCTGGGCAAGTTCATCCTTTATGCCTTTCTGGGTTCCTTCATCTGGTCGACCGCCCTGGCCTGGGGAGGATATCTGCTGGGCCAAAACTGGGAGAGACTGCGCGAGGTGATGAGGCCCTTCGATTACCCGATCCTGGGCATTGTTCGTGGTCTTGGTCATCATGGCCGTCTGGCTGCGCTTGAGACACCGACGCCAGGCCTCGACTAACTATTGACAAAGACGGCCGCTGCATGCGAAGGCCGCCAGATTCCAGAGGCCGTGCAGAAGAAGAGGGGCGTAGAGCGAGTTGGTCTTCAAGCGGACCGCTCCAAAGACAATCCCCAGAACGAAAATTTCGCCTACTCCGTAAACGTCATACTGCAGGTGCAGCAGGGCCCACAAGAGCCGAGGTCAGCAAGATGGTCCCGGCTGCCCCCAGAGAGGATTCCCTCCAGCCTTTGAAGAGGAACCCGCGGAAGAAAGTCTCCTCGAAGAGCGGCGCAAAAACCACTACCGCCACCCCGAAAAGGGCCGGCCAGCGGCTGGTATTAAAGGCGTCGACCGTGAATCCCGGGTCCTCAATCTTGCTCGAAAAATTGCTGACTGCCAGGGAGATAGCCAGCAAGACGGCAAAGACCGCCAGCAGAGTCAGGATAGTCCGCCTGGACAAGGCGCGCAGATTCAGGTATTCGCTCAGTCTCCACCCTTTGCGCACGGAGATAAAAAGGACGATGAAGGCCATCCCTAAGATGGCCGAAAGAATGGTGGCGATAGAGATGAGGAAGCCGTCCGAGACCAGCTTGTTGACCATGTCGAAGATATCCAAGCTGGGATTGGAGATCAGTCTCGACAGGGCGAAGACCAGGGCCACCGCGCTCTGCACGATGAAATAGATAACCAGCACTGCCGCTCCCAGTCCGAGGGTGGCCCATCCTCCCCAGGGCTTGGGAGAGGGGGCGGGACGTTCAGCGGCGGCCAGGCTCTCTTGCTCGGGATTCAACACGCTCTAATTATAGCACTGCACTCAGACTAAAGGGGATCTGATTGGACCTCACAGGCCTCTTCCACGCCATCGGCCGGTTCCATCTCCAGCATCAAGGATTCCAGACCTGTCTGGCCTAACCTGGCTTTTAGCTCCTCGAATTGCACCAGCAGCCTTTGGGGTAGGTTCCCCTTAAACTGGCCCAGAAATCTTTCCATCTTGGGGATTTCGTTTTTCCATATTTCGGCGTTTACTCTGAGAAGTTCGGCCACGTTCTCCGCGGAAATGTCCAGGCCGTTCAGGTCCAGGTCGCCCTCTATGGGCAGGAAACCGATCGCTGTTTTGCGCGCTCCCACCTGGCCTTCCAGTCGTTGGCACATCCATTTGAGGACCCGGCTGTTCTCCTTGAAGCCCGGCCACAACCACTGGCCGTGACTGTTCTTGCGAAACCAGTTGATGTAGAAGATGCGGGGAGCGTGCTTTCCCAATCTGTCGCCCATCTTGAACCAGTGGTGCAGGTAATCCGCCATATGATAGCCAAAGAAAGGCAGCATGGCAAAGGGGTCGTAGCGGATTTCCAGATTGTCCAGTGCCGCTGCCGTCGGTTCTGAAGCCGCCGTAGCTGCCAGGAAAACCCCGTGGTCCCAGTCGAACATCTCCGTCACCAGGGGTACTACCTGAGCGCGTCTGCCGCCGAAGACGAACATGTCGATGGGCACTCCTGCCGGGTCTTCCCAATCGGGAGAAAGGATGGGACATTCGGTGGCCGGCACGGTGAAGCGGGCGTTGGGGTGAGCTGCCGGTTCCTGGCTGTCCGGGGTCCAGTCGCGGCCCTTCCAATCGATGGCATGGGCGGGCGCCGGACTCATTCCTTCCCACCACACATCCCCGTCGTCCGTGAGAGCGCAATTGGTAAAGATGGCGTTCTTTCTGAGAGTATCCATGGCTACCGGGTTGGACTCATAGGAAGTCCCCGGCGCCACCCCGAAGAAGCCGTATTCAGGATTGACGGCATGCAGCCTGCCGTCCTCTCCAATCTTCATCCAGGCGATGTCATCCCCGATGCACTCCGCTTTCCAGCCCTCCAGCGAAGGCTGGATCATGGCCAGGTTGGTTTTGCCGCAGGCCGAAGGCAGGGCTGCCGCCACGTGGTAGATCTTACCCTCGGGACTGATGAAGCGCAGTATTATCATGTGCTCGGCCAGCCAGCCCTCTCTTCTCGGCGATGGCGGAGGCCAGCCTTAAGGACGAGGCACTTCTTGCCCAGCAAGGCATTGCCGCCGTAGCCTGAACCGTAGGACCAGATGGAGTTCTCCTCCGGGAAATGGCTGATGTACTTCTTTTCCAGAGGAGCGCATGGCCAGGCGGCGTCCTTCTGTCCCTTTTCCAAGGGATAGCCTACCGAGTGCAAAGTAGGGATGAAATCCTGGCCCTGCTCTATTAAATCCAGGACTCGCCGTCCTACTCTGGTCATGATATGCATGTTGCAGACCACGTAGGGGCTGTCCGTCAGCTCGATGCTCAATTTGGCCAGGGGAGAACCGAAGGGGCCCATCGAGAAGGGGATAACATACATCGTTCTGCCCCTCATGCTGCCCCGGAAAAGGTTGAGCATGGTGGCTTTCAATTCGTCTGTCGGAACCCAGTTTACCAGCGGGCCCGCCTCTTCCCGGTCGCTCGTTCCGATAAAAGTGCGGGCTTCGGCCCGGGCCACATCGCTGGGGTCGGTCCGGAAAAGATAGGAGTTAGCCCTTTTCTTGAGAGGGATAGCGATTCCTCGGGCCACCATACCGGCCATCAGGGTCTCATATTCTGCCCGGCTGCCGTCGCACCAGTGAATGTCATCTGGCTGGCAGAGTTCCGTCATTTGGGCTACCCATTCCCGCAATTTCTGATTTGGGCTCTGATAAGTCACTGCTCCCCACGCCCCTTCCCTGCCAAATTTAACCTGAATGAAAAGATCTGGATACTACGATATAACTTCTTTCCATGATGCCAGAATATCAAAAACCAAACGAATTGACAAATCGCTGGAACTGGACCTCGAAGATTAAAAAGCGGGGCGGTAAATTCAAATACCGCCCCGCCCATTGACGAGTCCTGATTTTGAGGATTATTTCTTGGAGGCCGCCAGTGTTCCGGCCAGCGGACGCAGCACAATCTCATTGGCTTCAACGTCCACCACCACCGTATCACCGTACTGGAAGTTGCCCCGCAGCAGTTCTTCGGAGAGTTTGTCTTCCACTCTATCCTGAATGGCCCTCCGCAACGGACGGGCTCCGAAGACCTCATCGTAACCCTTTTCGCCCAGGAAGTCCTTGGCGCTGTCGGTGACTTCCAGCTTGATGCCTTTTTCCGCCAGTTGCTTGGTGACTCCCACCAGCATCAGGTCGACAATCTTGCGGATATGCTCCTGGTTCAGGGAATGGAAGACCACCACTCCATCGATACGGTTCAGGAATTCGGGCCGGAAGTTCTTCTTCAATTCACCCAGCAGTTTTCCTTCATGGCTTCGTAATTCTGCTGCTGTTGCTTGGCCTCATCTTTCTTGGTGGCAAAACCGATGCCTGAGCCTTTGCGGATAATCTCGGCGCCGATGTTGCTGGTCATGACGATGATGGTATTGCGGAAATCAACCCGGCGGCCCTTGGCATCGGTCAGATGTCCGTCATCGAATATCTGGAGCAGGATATTGAAGACATCCGGATGGGCTTTTTCAATTTCATCCAGCAGAATGCACGCAATATGATTTGCGTCTGACGGCTTCGGTTAGTTGTCCGCCCTCATCATAGCCGACATATCCGGGAGGAGCGCCCACCAGTCGGGCCACGGTATGTCTTTCCATGAACTCGGACATATCCAGCCGGATCAGGGCATCTTCTTTGCCGAACATGAACTCGGCCAGCGCTCTGACCAGTTCGGTCTTACCGACACCGGTGGGACCCAGGAAGATAAAGTTGCCGATGGGATGTCGCGGGTCTTTCAGTCCGGCACGGGCCCGGCGGACGGCTTTGGCAATAGTTACAATGGCTTCATCCTGACCGATAATGCGCTTGTGCAGAGCTTCTTCCATGTCCAGCAGACGCTTGCTTTCATCGGCGGTCATCTGGACCACCGGGATGCCGGTCCACATGCTGACCACTTCAGCGATATCTTCTTCGGTTACTTCGGGTTTTTCTTTCTCCATGTTGCGCCTGCCAGTCTTCTTCCAGCTTCTTGATTTTTTCTTCAGTCTGAAGCTCACGGCTGCGCAGTTCGGCGGCATACTCATATTGCTGGGTGGCCAGAGCCGCATCTTTATCCTTGCGCAGGCTATCCTCGTCTTCGCGTGCTTCTTTCAGAGCGATGGGCACTGTCCAGTGCTTGATCCTGACCCGGGAGGCAGCTTCATCGATCAGGTCGATGGCCTTATCCGGCAGGAAACGGTCCGGAATATATCTGGCAGCCAGATTGACGGCCGCTTTCAAGGCTTCATCGGTAATGGTCAGGCTGATGATGCTCTTCGTAGCGCTGCTTGATGCCCCTCAGTATCTCAATGGCATCATCAACGGAAGGTTCATCCACCAGCACCGGCTGGAAACGCCGTTCCAGGGCGGCATCTCTCTCAATATATTTGCGGTAATCATCCAGCGTGGTGGCGCCGATGCACTGGAGTTCACCGCGGGCCAGCGACGGCTTCAGGATATTGGCGGCATCAACAGCGCCTTCAGCGGCGCCGGCGCCCACGATGGTATGAAATTCATCGATAAAGAGGATGCAGTTGCCGGCGGTCTTGATTTCTTCGATCACTTTCTTCAAGTCGCTCTTCGAATTCACCGCGGTATTTGGTGCCGGCCACCAGCGAGCCGATATCCAGGGTGATCAGGCGCTTGCCTTCCAGCGTTTCCGGGACATCTCCGGCAACAATGCGGTGAGCCAGCCCTTCAACGATAGCCGTCTTACCAACACCCGGCTCACCGATAAGGGCGGGGTTGTTCTTGGTGCGGCGGCTTAAAATCTGAATAATCCGCTCAATTTCTTTTTCCCGGCCGATAACCGGGTCGAGCTTACCGGCACGGGCGGCGGCAGTCAGATCGATACCCAGCTGGTCCAGAGCGGGGGTGCGGCTGGTGGAACGGGCGGTCTTGGGCGCGGGTAGACGCCCTGTTCCTGCACCTTGGTGATTTCAGCACGCACCTTTTCCAGGGTAACGCCGAAGCTGTCCAGCACGCCGGCGGCAACGCCTTCGCCTTCTCGCAGCAGACCGAGAAGCAGATGCTCGGTGCCGATATAGTTATGGCCGATATAGCGGGCTTCATCGATGGCCAGTTCAATAACCCTCTTGGCGCCGGGGATAAGCCCGACCTCCCCGGTGGTGGCTTCTCGCCACGCCCGATAATAAATTCAACCGCGGAACGGACCTTATTCAGGCTGACACCCAGGTTGACCAGGACCTTGGCGGCCACGCCATCCTCTTCACCGACAATACCCAGCAAAATATGTTCGGTGCCGATATTAGTTATGATTAAAGTGCTGGGCTTCTTCCTGGGCTAAGGTAAGAACTCTGCGCGCTCTTTCTGAAAATTTTTCAAATCGACTTGCCATAATTATCTTCCTCAGAACCTCCTGTGAGAGATCATCCTACTTATACTCATTATAGAGTCAAAGCTCGAATAAACGTCAAAGCCAAAAATAGGCATCGAGCACGTCCGAAAGAGCGGCTGAAAAAGGGCAACAAAAAGCCTCCTGGCAATGACATATTTTCCACAAGGGGTTGCCCCCTCAGTATCGTCTGCGCTGAGGCGTTTCACTTCCGTGTTCGGGATGGGAACGGGTGGTACCACCTCGCTCCAATCACCAGGAGGCTTACGAATAAACCTCGTATTAATTTGTTAATTTAGAAAGAATCCAAATCTGCAAAGGTTCTTTCAGTGGGATTACAAGTTTCAATGTTGCTAATATCAACTCTGAAGCAGGTCAAGCCCTCGACCATTAGTACGGCTTAGCTAAACACATTACTGCGCTTACACATGCCGCCTATCAAGCAGGTAGTCTACCTGCGGTCTTACTTCTTCCCTTGCGGAAAGAATGGGAGATCTAATCTTGAGGCGTGCTTCGCACTTAGATGCTTTCAGCGCTTATCCCAACCAGACATAGCTACCCAGCAATGCCCCTGGCGGGACAACTGGTACACCAGTGGTCTGTCCTTCTCGATCCTCTCGTACTAGAGAGAGCCCCCCTCAAATCTCCGGACGCCCACGACGGATAGAGACCGACCTGTCTCACGACGGTCTGAACCCAGCTCGCGTGCCGCTTTAACCGGCGAACAGCCGGACCCTTGGGACCTGCTTCAGCCCCAGGATGCGACGAGCCGACATCGAGGTGCCAAACCTTGCCGTCGATGTGAACTCTTGGGCAAGATAAGCCTGTTATCCCCGGGGTAGCTTTTATCCGTTAAGCCACGGCCCTTCCACACAGAGCCGTAGGATCACTTTGCCCGACTTTCGTCTCTGCTCGACTTGTATGTCTCACAGTCAAGCCCCCTTATGCCAATGCACTCAACGGGTGATTTCCATCCACCCTGAGGGGACCTTTGGGCGCCTCCGTTACATTTTAGGAGGCGACCGCCCCAGTCAAACTACCCACCAGGCATTGTCCCCCAGCTTGCTCTAGAGGTTAGAGGCTAGATTCATCAAGAGTGGTATTTCACCGTCGGCTCTGCCAGAGCTAGCGCCCCGGCTTCAAAGCCTCCCACCTATCCTACACATGATAAGCCCAGACTCAATGCCAAGTTATAGTAAAGCTCCACGGGGTCTTTTTGTCCAGTCGCGGGTAACCCGCATCTTCACGGGTATTTCAATTTCGCCGAGTCCCTCGTTGAGACAGCGCTCAAGTTGTTACACCATTCGTGCAGGTCGGAACTTACCCGACAAGGGACTTCGCTACCTTAGGACCGTTATAGTTACGGCCGCCGCTTACCGGGGCTTCGGTTCAATGCTTCGCTTGCGCTAACCTCTCTCCTTAACCTTCCGGCGCTGGGCAGGTATCGGCCCCTATACTTCAGCTTACGCTTTAGCAGAGACCTGTGTTTTTGTTAAACAGTCACTTGAGCCATTTTCGTGTCACCCTTCATAGAAGGGCCCCCCTTCTCCCGAAGTTACGGGGTTAGATTGCCGAGTTCCTTAACGAGGATTATCTCGATCACCTTGGGACTTTTATCCCCACCTACCAGAGTCGGTTTGCGGTACGGGCACTCTTACTTCAAAGACAACGAGGATTTTCTAGGCAGTTTGGATTCAGCTGAGTCGCCTCGGGTTTCCCCTCAACTTCCCCTCACCTTCAGCTTAACATCCGGAGTGGATTTACCTGCCCCGGCATCGCCTAAGATGAGGAACACACCATGTCCAATGGGTACGCTCAGACCTATCCTTCCGCGTCCCCCCTTTGCCTCCATAAAAGCGGTACAGGAATAATAACCTGTTGTCCATCGCTTACGCCTTCCGGCCTCAGCTTAGGCCCGACTAACCCTACGCGGATTAACCTTGCGTAGGAAACCTCAGGTTTTCGGTGGATGTGTTTCTCACACATCTTGCGCTACTCATTCCGACATTCTCACTTCTCTTCGCTCCACCGTTACTTACACAACGCCTTCACTGCGAAGAGAACGCTCCCCTACCCCTCCTCGATAAATCGAGAAAGCCATAGCTTCGGTGACAGGCTTAGCCCCGCTGGGTTGTCGGCGCAGCACCACTCAACCAGTGAGCTGTTACGCACTCTTTAAAGGATGGCTGCTTCTGAGCCAACCTCCTGGCTGTCTGTGCAGTTCTACTTCCTTTCCCACTTAGCCTGCTCTTAGGGACCTTAGCTGATGGTCTGGGCTGTTTCCCTCTCGACTACGAAGCTTATCCCCCACAGTCTCACTCCCAGGCTACGGCTAATGGCATTCGTGGTTTGGTTGGAGTTGGTAAGATATTCTCCCCCTAGTCCATCCAGAGCCCTACCTCCACTAACTATTACCTGAGGCTGTACCTCAATACATTTCGGGGAGAACCAGCTATCACCGGAGTTCGTTTGGCATTTCACCTCTATCCACAGCTCATCCGACAGCTTTGCAACGCTGAACGGTTCGGGCCTCCACTCCGATTTTATCGGAGCTTCACCCTGACCATGGATAGCTCACCCGGCTTCGGGTCTAATCCGTGCAACATAACGCCCTATTCAGACTCGCTTTCGCTTCGGCTCCGCAACGTAAAGTTGCTTAACCAGCTACACAGATTAACTCACCGGCTCATTCTTCAATAGGCACGCCATCATCCCGATGAATCGGGACTCTGACTGCTTGTAAGCACACGGTTTCAGGTTCTATTTCACTCCCCTCCCGGGGTGCTTTTCACCTTTCCCTCACGGTACTAGTTCACTATCGGTCATCAAGAGTATTTAGCCTTACCCTGTGGTCAGGGCAGATTCCCACAGGGTTCCTCGTGTCCCGTGGTACTTAAGAACAGATCAGGAGCCTACCCCTTTCGCCTACCGGACTATCACCTTCTATGGTGGCCCTTTCCAGAGACCTTTGACTAGGGTTCGGTTTGTAACTCCTCGACTCATCTTAGACTGAGTCAGACCTGCCTTACAACCCCCTCATAAGCATAGGCTCCAAGACCACTAAGCTTATAAGGGTTTAGGCTGTTCCCCGTTCGTTCGCCACTACTAGGGGAATCGATATCTTTTTCTTTTCCTCGGGGTACTGAGATGTTTCACTTCCCCCGCTTACCTTCCATCCAGCCTATGTGTTCAGCTAGGGATATCCCAGGTTTTACCTGAGATGAGTTGCCTCATTCGGGAATCCCCGGCTAAGCTTGCTGGACAGCTAACCGAGGCTTATCGCAGTCTTGCCACGTCCTTCTTCGGCTCTTGATGCCAAGGCATCCACCGTGTGCCTTCACCGCTTGACCTGCTTCAGATTTGATATTAGCCCCATATTCACTTGTTAAGGTACTGCAACTTCCCTCTAAACACAAAGAAGGCTTGGTGACGCCACCAAGCCTTCTTGGTCTCATCACCTTCAGTTAGTTATGTTTCTGAATTCCTCATCAACTCTACTAACACCTTCCGGTTCAGGAATTTTTCAGTCGCATTTGTTATCCTATCAAATCCAGAGGAGTTTGTCAACAACTAATTTTTCCGTTTTTCTTGGTTAACGAATCCGGGCCAAACTTTCAGACAACTTTTGTATTATAGCGGGCTCCAGCTCCCCCTGTCAAATAGTCTCCGATGCTACCTGATCCAGGGCTTGCCCGCGGGGACATTGATCTTCAAGGGGGTCAGGATCACATGGGCCATCAGATACCAGGCGCAGCCGGCGCAAACGATCAGTTCGCCGCCGGCAATCTTGTTGAAGACCTCCGCTCCCGGGCACCAGGTGTCCGATATCCAGCAGGATGAAGCCGATCAAGAGGGTGAGGAAGACCCAGGACAGGGCGCTGTTCTGTTTTAACGAGCCGATGAAATAGATGCCGGTCAGGAAAGTGAAGACCACCAGGAACCAGCCCACGTCCGTGGTGGAGATAGTGGTGAAGCTGCAACTGGCTGTTCAGCCAGATCCCGCCCAGGGCAATCCAGAATGAGCCATAGGTGGTAAAGGCGGCAAAACCGAAGCTGTTGCCGGTCTTGAATTCCTGGAAACCGGCGATGAACTGGGCCAGCCCCGCCGAAGAAGAAGGCCATCCACATCACCGCATTGACGCCCACAAAACCCAGGTTGTGGAATTGCAGTAAAAGGGTCGTGGCGCCGAAGGCACCCAGACCCACCGCCGCCGGGTTGGCGTAGATCGGAGCCGAAATTGATTTCGCGTCCGAGATTTGAATGGATTTCTCTCCATTCTCCGTAGATTTGTCTGCCATTTGGGTTTATCTAGCCTCCTCTGCAGAATTTTTCTTGGGAATTTCAATTAATGTCCTGGGCAATCATAGCTGAATTCGGCAAAAGTGTCAATATTTTATATGGCCAAAAATTAACTCAGGCTGGTTGGCAAGCCCTTGCCGCCGTATGCTAAACTGAAGTAAATTCATGAAAGGGGGGAATCTCCATGACCAAGACCGAGCTGCTGGCTCTGCTTAATGCCAACCGCAACTGCTATTTTGCCACAATAGAGGGGGGCAAACCCCACGTCAGGGGCATGGGTATGTACAAGGCCGATGAGCGAGGACTGATTTTCCAGACCTGGACCAAAAAAGACCTGCACGGGCAGCTTCTGAAAAATAACGAAGTGGAACTTTGCTTTCCCCTTAAGGACGGCACCACGCTAAGGGTCAGCGGCAAGATCGAACAGGTGCACGATCTCGACCTGAAAAAGGAAATTGAAGCCGCCCGCCCCTTCATGACCCCCATTATCCAGCAATTCGGCGGTTACGACGTAGTTGCGCTCTGGGTGCTCAAAAAAGGCCGGGCCACCGCCTGGAGCATGAAGGAGAATTTCTCTCCCAAGACCTATGTAGAAATCTAGTTTTCTGCCCGCTTATCGCAACGAGGCTTGCCGCGGCGGTTAAGGCCGCGGCAAGCCTCGTTTGATATCAGTCCTAATTGGGACGCGACTAGGCTTGCTCCAGCCTGGTCAGGGCTTTATTGGCCAGCAGGGGAATCTCCAGGCCTGGCTCGCCGCTGTCGGCCAGGGCGTGTAAGAGGGGATTGATCACGGGCGCGATGCTTTCATTGTTCAGTTCGTGCAGAATATGGTGGGCGCCCTCGCGCAGCGATACCGATTCTGGATTCCGCATGATCTCACGCAGCAGCGGCGCCATGACTGTTTTGCCGATGGCGATCAAGCCGTCGGCTGCCAGCCAGCGCACGTCGAAAACTTTATCAGTTAAGGCTTTGATCAGCCTCTCGGTGGCCTGGGGCATCCCGATCTGGCTAGGGTTTTGGCCGCCTCCCAGCGCCTGAGCTCCTCCGGGCTTTCCAGGGATTTGGTTAGGGCCGGCACCGCCCTTCTGCCCAGATAGGCCAGCGAGCGGCGGGCCATCAGCCGGTTGAAGCCGTCCGGGCAGGTTAGATCGGCCACCAGGGCTTTGACCGTGGCGTCGTTGGCCAGCCCTTTCCAATCGCCCTTGCTGTCCATTAAAAGCTGATTGGCGCCGTAGCGTACTTTTACACTCTGGTTCGCAAGAGCCTCAACCAGGTCCGGAAAGGCCGCTTCCCCTTTGGACTTGAGAGCGGCCATGGCCTGGCTGCGCTGGTCGGCCTGTTTGCTGTCCAGTTGCTCGATCAATTTGCGAATTTCTTCCGCGGCTTGGCCCGGACCGTTGGACATCTTCATCTCCACCGATTTATTTTTTCAATTGCACGCTGGTTAAAACGCTGGCGTCAAAGGCCGCATTGGCCGAGAGATAGGTATTCTGTACCATCAAGAAAGCCAGGATGTTGGTGTAATCGCCGCTGGAAAGGCTGCCTGGGAGCGTCGAAAGGCATGGTCGCGCTGAAAAAGCCAACAGGGCTTGCGAGGTATTATACTTGGCCAGATTGGCGCCGCTGCCGATCAGGGCGGGACCAGTCACTCCCTCGCCGTTGTTGCCGTGGCATTTGGCGCACTTGGCGCCGAAGACGACTTTGCCGGCGTCGGCGTGTGTTCCGAACGTGGGAGGGGCGCTGGTAGTTGGGGGTGGGGAGGAAGTGGTGCTGGTGGACGTCGTTGCGGCCCCTGAAGAACAGGCCGCGAGCGCGCCCAGCAGGGACAGTGCCAGGGCGAGAGCCAGGATCGTTTTCATGCCGCCTCCTTAGACTTTAGACTACTTTGACCGGGTGGGGCACCATGGCCCCGAAAATGTAACCCAACTGGTTCCATTTCTGCTGAGAAATATCATATTGCACGTTGTTCTTATCGTCAGTAGCGCGTGGTGTGATGGTCATATCTGCCGGGCTGGGCGGTAAAGGAAAATTCCCAGCGGGTGCCGGCCTTTTCGATGTTGGGCCGGTCAGCGTGGCCGCTCTGGAAGGTCTTGCCGCCGTCCAGGCTGACATCTACCTTGGAGATTTTGCCGTTGGGCGACCAGGCATAGCCCACGATTTTCTGCGGACCGGCGTTCAAGGTGGCCGGCAAGGGCAGGCAGACAGGCGCTCTTCATCACCTGGGTGGTGACCGGGGGCCCCTGGGCCGGCCCCTGGGCCTGATAATCCGGTCCGATGAGGACATAGTTGGTGGTATTCTTCTCACGTATAAATCGGCTGGGTGGAGACCGTGATTTTGCCTACCCATTTGATGCTGTTGACTCCCACCCAGCCGGGCACGACGACTCGGGCCGGGAAACCGTGGTCGACCGGCAGAATATCACCGTTCATCATGTAGGCCAGCAAAATATCGTCTTCCATGGCCTTGGCTACCGGCATGGGACGTTCAACGTTGGTGCTGTCCAGACCGGTCGGCATCACATCCACGGCGTTGCTTTTGAGGCCGGCCTGGTTCAATATGGTGCTGAGTTTAACGCCCGTCCAATCGGCGATGCCGTAGGCGCCGAGGTGCCATTGTCCGCCCTGAGCTGCTTTATTCAGCAGCGTATCATAAAACGACCGGCCGTTGCCGGCGCATTCCACATAGCGGGTAACGGTGGTCGAGGGCATGCTTCAGCAGGTCGTTGTAATTCAGGCTGAAGGGCTTGGATACGCCATCGCCTCCGATGCTCAGGCTCCAGGTATTGGCACATCAACCAAGGTATAGGCGGTATGATCGCGCACGAAGAATAAGGAGTTGGGCATCTGAGTAGGTGCGGTTGGCCATGTTTTCGAACTTCATCTCGGCGTTGCTGCCGCCCAGGACTGTAAAAAAGGGGTCGGGAAGAGGCTCGTAGATGAGGCGGGCCGCCGGAGTCGGTGTGGGGGTAGGCGTGGCGCTCGGGCTGGGCGTTGGGCTCGGGCTCGGGAGTGGCGGTGACGGTATTGGTCACCGTGGTAGTGAGGCGGGGCGCGCAGGCGGTTAGGACGGCAGCGGCGCCGCCGCTGGCAAGCATGATAAGAAACTTGCGCCTCGAAAAACCGGCTTCCTGGGCCTTGTTCCAGAGGGCTTCAATCTGGTGTTCCATTAGACTCTTGTCGCTCATTTCTCCGTCCTCCTTTTAGCAGAAGAAACTCTGTTTAAAGTCGAAGCCGAGTTTCCAATTCCATTCTAGCTACTTTTGCTGGTTTCGGGGAAAGCGAGAGCGTTCGTCTATTAGACGCCGGCTCTTGCAGATAGTCATTCCATAAAAGGGGCGAACAACGGGGCAAAGGCGCTCACCTCCACAACAAGGGCGTCCTGCTCTTTGAGGCCGAGGGGTTTAAAGCGCTCGGCGGTTTTGATCAAAGGCGGCCACAATCCCAGGTCGCCCGGCAGGACGGCGCTGCTGATATCCTGGCTGAGGGTATAGCGGCAGCATTTTTCCAGCTCATCGCTCTGGCTGAAAGGTTCGTACCAGGTGTTGAACGGCTGTTCCGCCTGGTCGCGGTTTTCCCAGTTGCGTTTAGCCGCCATTTTTATGGCCAGGACGCCTACCTGCCTTTCGCGGCAGGTGTTTAGCAGTTCGCGCCAGTCGTTCCAGCCGCTGAAATGGGCGGCGTGCACCCTGTTTAAAGGGAACATGACGGTATCAAATTTGAAACGCTGCAAGGCCTGATCGTGCAGGGGTGGGTGGTGGCCGGTAATGCCGATGAAGCGCACCAGCCCCTCCTTTTTTGCGTCGAGGATGGCCTCTAGAGCTCCATCTGGCCCCAGGGCAGCCTCCAGTTCTTTCTTGTTGTCCACCATATGCAGCTGAAAAAGGTCGAAGTGGTTGGCTTTGAGCGTATCGAGGGAACGCTTCAAACCCTCCCAGGCCCCTTTTTTGCTCCTCTCGGCGGTTTTGCAGCCCAGGAAAAAATGCGCTCCACTGCGACGCAGTCCGAAACAATAGGCTTCCCCCCTTGGGGAACGAGGAAACGGCCGAGAAGGGACGCTATCTCGACTACTCGCTCCAGCCTAATTTGATGCAATCGCTGCCGGCTGCCTGCTGGCGCACTTCGTCCGCCCTGAAGCGGCGGCTGCTCGTATTGGAAAGCGCCTTGGATGGAACGCTGCTGCCGCCCGTGATGTGTCTCGCATCCCTGGCCGGAGTCTTGATTGTCTACGGACACACACAGGCAGCCGGCTCCGCCAATGCGTGGCCGGTAAGAGCCTCGAGGCGCTTTTCACGATGCTGCTCGTGTATGTGGTCGTTGCTGCGCCGGGGACGATTCTCCGTTGTTTGCTCGACGTGCGGCCGATCGCGTTTTGTCGGCACACTTTTGTACAGCCTCTGCCTTTGGTGGCAGCCATTCCTGAAGGACGCAACGCCGCCGGTGGTGCCGGTGGCCGCTGAGCGTGGCGCTCGCCATTGTGTGCGCGCTCGCGTCGCACTACACATCGTCGAGCGGCCGTTCCTCCGTCTCGAGGAGCGGGTCGGCGCGAGACCCTCGGCGCGTGCGGTGACCGTCAACGGAATGATCGCCCCGCAAGGATGAAAATCCTCGCCTTCGTCGAGCAGTACCCAAGCGTGTTCAAGGGGTACTTCGACGCACAATTCGCGCAATTCATACGGGACGGTCACGACCTGACGATCATCGCGCACGGGCGCTTCGGCACGATCAGGAGCGCGGAAGTCATCGAGTACCAGCTCGAACGCCGTACCCAGTACGTTCCGAGTTCGAGTAGAGACGTGATGACGTACGTCCCCCAGTTATTAGGGGAGCTTTTTCGCTTCCCCGTGCGACGCACTCGGGGATTCTTCACGGCCGGCAGCGCCGTTCAGGCGTGGTCCAAGGCTCCCTTCGCGGCGGTCGTGGCGACGCTACTGCCTCTCGAGCCCCCCGATGTCTGCCTCCTCCACGGGGTGGTCGTGGGCCGGCCATTCTGGTGGCTCAACAGGCTTTTCCCCTCGAGTCGGCTGGCGCTCTACTACCATGGCGGAGGGACCCCGCTCGTTCCGCTCGCGAGCCCGGAACAGTCCGTGCGGCTCTTCGAACACGCCGACGTTTGCATTACCAATACAGCCGCGTCGGCAGCGGAATTGCACGGCCTGGGATGCCCTAGCGAGAAAATATCAGTCGTGCCCGTGGGCATCGACATTCGGAAATACGCGTTCCACCCCTCGCGGCGCAAGGACGCGTCTGGTGCGCTACGCCTTGTTACTGCCAGCCGGCTGAGCCCGGAAAAGGGCCACCGTTTTCTGTTGGAAGCGCTCGCACGCATACGGGAACGCGGCGTAGCCGTGTCATGCCGAATCACCGGAGTGGGGATAGAGAGCTCGCGGCTCGAGGAACAGGTTCGCGCGTTGAATCTGACACGCGAAGTCTCGTTCCTTGGACATGTGTCCGAAGAACAGCTCGTTCAGGAGTTCCAACGCGCCGACCTGATGGTACATCCCAGTATCACGGTGGGACCGTGGACCGAAGCCCAGGGAGTGGCGCTTCAGGAGGCGATGCTGACGGGACTTCCTGTCATCGCATCCGACTCGGGCGGGTTACGCGAGTCCGTTTGTCCGGAGCTCCGTGACTGGATGTTTCCGCCCTCCGACGTTGCTGTGTTAACGAGCCGGCTGCTAGCGTTCGCCGCGCTGGACGAAGCCGGTCGCTCAGCGCTTGCGCGCGCCGGGAGGAGATTTGTCGAGGAGCGGTACAACGTGCCCGACATCAACCGGCGCTTGTTGGCTGCCTGCATGGGAAGGGCAGACCCAACTCGGACCAAAGCGTGACACATAGGAAGGTGCCATCGAAAGGACCGCGCGCCAATTGGCCTTCGCACTTCGGCCGGAGAATGCCAATGCCAAACAGTGCTGGTTTGTTTACGAGCATCAAGCCGATGCAAGAATCTTCATCCGCTTTTCGGTTGGACAGCACCTCGCCAGTCTCCGTGAGTAGGCAGATCCGGTTTTCCTTCTTGTGCAGGTAGATGCCAGCATAGAAGGCTTGTGTCCAAGAGCGCCGTGTCGCGCATCGCGGACGCTGCGGACGGCGCTGGAGGCGTGCGCACCCGGTCGCTGTCCGACGCAGACGCTGTCATCCTGTACCTCGACGCCCTGGCCCTGCTGGTCCGGGAGCGCCGGGAAGGTCGTTAGCGTCCCGATGTTGGGCGTGGTCGCGGTCCTCGCCGATGGCCAGAAGCAGCTCGTCGCGCTGGAGCTCTGCGCCGGGGGCGAATCGTTCGAGGCGTGGAAGGGCTGCCTGCAGGATCTGATCAGTCGCGAGTTGCCGGCGCCCGTCCTCTGCATCATCGACGGCCACGCCGGGGTCGCGGGCGAGCGCATCGAGCGGACGCGGCCCGGTGCCGCTGTTCAGCGCTGTGTGCGGTCCACAAGCTGCGGAACCTCGAGCGCAAGGCGCCGAAGCACGCGCTCGCCGAGCTCCGCGAGGACTTCCACCGGATCGTCTACGCCACGAGCGGCGAGGCGGCCCGGGCCGCGTCCAGCGCCTTCGAGCGGCACTGGGCCACGCGCTGCCCGGGCGTCGTGCGGAGTCTCGACGAGGCGGCGACGAGCTACGCGCCTCGTGCGCCCGTGAGACATCCTGTGTCAACCCTCCGCGGGCTGAAGGCCAGGAGCGGCTGGGCTCCCGATGGCGTGTGACGTCGTAGGGCTGGCGATCTTGCCAGCACCGCCAGATGACGCGCAGCCAGGCCCGGGCGAGGATCCGGATGGCGTGGGGATGATCGCAGCCGCGCGCTCGGGCGCGGGCGTAGACGGCGGCCGCCCACGGCGAGGCATGCCGCGAGTTGTCGGCGAGCGTCGTGACGGCTTGGCGGAGGCGCTTGTTGCACGCCCAGCGAAAGACCACGGCCCGGTGCTTCCCGGACGCGCGGGTGACGGGGGCGGCCCCGGCCTCAGCGGTCAGCTGTTCGGCGGTGGGGAAGCGGGCGCGGTCATCGCCGAGTTCGGCGAGGAGCTGGGCCGCATTGACCTGCCCACTGCGCGGCAGGCTCTGGAGGAGCGGGCCGTCGGGATGGTCGGCCAGGGCGGCGGCGATGCGCGGCCGAGAGTTGCTGGATCTGGGCGACGAGGGGGACGAGGACCGCGACCAGCTGCGGACGAGTTCGCCACTGGCGTCGCACTCCGCCTCGCCCGCGCGGCCGACGGGGGCGCCGCGCAAGCCGGGCCGAGCAGCTCGGCGGCGGGCGCGGCGCCCGCAGTAGGCGTGGCGGCGGAGGAACTGGGCCAGGCGGCGCTCGCCCACGCGCTCGGCGCTCTGGGGCGTGGGGTAGCGGGCCAGGAAGGCCAGGGCGATCGGGGAATCGACGTCGGCAAAGATCACGGCGGCGCCGGGCCAGAAGCGCTCGAGCAGGGCGCGGAGCTGATTGGCGAGGGCCACCCGCTGGCCGACGAGGTCATCGCGGCCGCGGACCAGGGCGCGCAAGGCCCGGGTCTCGTCGGCGAGCGGGCGCAGGGGCCGGAAGCGATGGCCATCGGTGCGGAGCAGGTCGGCCAGGAGATAGCTGTCGCCGTCATCGCTCTTGGCGTGCGGCGGCGGAGTAGCGGGCGCGGCTGGCCTTGACGACGTTCGGGTGAATCGGCACGACCTGGACGCCGGCGTCCATCAGGGTGTCGATGACGACGCCCGAGGGGCGTTCGATGGCGACGTGCACGGTGGCCGGCGGACCGAACTGACGCAGCCGGCGGACCAGCTCGGCCAGGCCGTCGGCCGAGTGGGGCACCGAGCCGCGCCACTGGACGGTCCCGGTGTCGTCGAGCACACAGACGGCATGCGCGGTGGACGCCCAGTCGAGGCCGACGAAGACCATTGCGTCCCTCCCAGGGACTGCGAGACACTGCGCGGTGAGAGGTCCTGCCGGTCGCTCACTGATTGGCGCTCTGGGCTGGCCGAGCTCCTGGCGCTGCATCCTGTGGCCGGTTGGGACCTCTCGTCATGTGGGTCGGGGGAGCGGGTCTCATGCTGGCCGTCGCGCGGCGAGCGACACGTGGCTCTCCCCGACCCCCGGGACCCTCACAGCGAGTCACCATCCGCCCTGCGCGGCCCCGGCACCAAGAAACGCGATCGCCCAGGCGCCTCCAGGATCGACGATCTCGGGCCGACCCATATCTCGGTATCCCCTCCCAAGGTTCTTTCTCTCTCCTTCGGAGGGAGGGTAGGCCAGTGAGCGCGTGTTCTCTCAGTGGGCCCCTGTATGCCACCACGTCGAACTGGGGGCAGTCGCTTCGTCCCATCTACGCCCTCTGTGAGGAACCTAACCGCGCGCACGCCGAGCGGGGTCGTGCCCACCGTGGTGAACGTGGCGCCACGGTCGATCCGACGACCGCGGGCCACCTCGAAGGAGCTATGCCGAGGAGATCGCCAACAGCTACAGTGACGCCGATGATCGCACCTGCCATCTTAGCGGCTCCGATCATTCGGGCTGGTGGAGTTGGCGCCGAAGCTGGCGAGGCCATGGTGCTGTCTGCGAACGGGATGAGAGCGATTGTCATGGAGCTTCACCTGAGTTCGAGCGCATCACAGGAAAGCAGGTGACGATGAGTTTCGATGAAGCTGGCGACCTCAAGAGAAAGCTAGCAGGCGGTGAGATGGTCCGGCCCCTTCCGCAGGCCGGACCGGGACCGGCTCTGGCCGGCCGGCGGCGCCGGGTTAGGACCGGCGGTAGGCCATGGCCTGGAGCCGCGCCACGCGGTCCGCGATCGGCGGGTGCGTGGCGAAGAGATCGGCGAGCCACCCTTCGCGGTCGTTGACCGCCTTGCCGAGCGGGTCGGTGATGCAGAGATGGGCCGTGCCGCGATAGATGCGTGCCGTCGGCGCCGTCGCCGCCTCGAGCTTGTGGAGCGCGCTCGCGAGGCCGAGGGGGTTGCGCGTCAGCGCCGCTCCGGAGGCGTCGGCCAGGTACTCGCGGCGTCGAGACACCCCCGTCGCGAGGAGGCGCCCGATCAGGGGAGTCAGGAGCACGGTGAGGAGCCACACGACGAGCAGGACCACGACGAGGGGGCCGCCGAGCGAGGCACCGTCCTCCCGCTTCGAGTCTCGGGAGGCCGGGATCCCGAGACGCAGGCGCGTCGCCCAGTCGCTCAGGAGCAGCACGGCCCCGAGCAGCGCGGCCACCAGAGTCATCTTCCGGATGTCGAGGTTCCGGACGTGCGCCATCTCGTGGGCGATCACGCCCTGGAGCTCCTCCCGGTTCATCGTCTTGAGGAGGCCCGTCGTCACCGCGATGGACGCGTGGTCCGGATCCCGGCCGGTGGCGAACGCGTTCGGGTCCGGCTCGTCGATCAGGAAGACGCGCGGCATCGGCAGGCCAGCCGCGATCGTCATCTCCGTGACGACGTTCATGAGCCGCTTGATGTCGGGGGAGGCGTCCTCGGCGGTCACCGCGCGCGCGAAGCTCGAGGCGAGGACGGCGCGGTCGCCGAAGCGGTAGCCGAGCCACGCCGAGCCGAGCCCGAGGACGGCGGCGCCGGTGGCCGCGATCGGCAGGGGCAGCGGCACCCCGCCCGGGTGCGCCACCCGAGCCGCGCCGAGGACGAAGAGATCGAAACCGAACCCGATGAACGCGAGAAGCGCGACGAAGCCCGCGATCAGGAGCCAGGTGTCGCGCCGGTTCCGGCGCTGCTCGTCGAAGAGGCTGCCCGAGGAAGGCGAGGGCGACCCCCGGGCAGAGCCGGCGGAGGTCGGCGGCCCCTCCGCGGCCATCCGGTCACCGCGTGCCGAGGTCGACCCGCGGAAGCTCTCGGCCCACGGCATCCACCTGGAAGAACTCGGCCGACGTGAAGCCGAGCGCGCCGGCCACGAGGTTGGCCGGGAAGATTTGCTGGCGCGTGTTGTAGCGTGCGACCAGGTCGTTGTAGAGCTGGCGCGCGAACCCCACCCGGTTCTCGGTCGTGACCAGCTCCTCCTGCAGCGCGAGGACGTTCTGGTTCGCCTTGAGATCGGGATACCGCTCCATCACGGCGAGCAATCCACCGACGGCCTGTGTCAGGGCTCCCTCGGCGGCCCCGACCGCCTCGGCGCCGGACGCGGAGCGCGCGCGCGTCCGCGCCGCCGCGATGCGGTCGAAGAGCTCCCGCTCGTGCTGCATGTAGCCCCGGACGGCCGCGACCAGGTTCGGGATGAGGTCGTGGCGCCGCTTCAGCTGGACGTCGATCTGGGCCCAGGCGCTCCCAACCTGGTTCCGGAGCCCCACGAGGCTGTTGTAGAGCCAGACGGCCACGCCGATCGGCACGGCGACCAGGAGGAGGATGAGGAATCCGGTCAATGGCCGCCGCCGGCCGCGTCCGGCTCGTGGCTGGTGGCCCCCGTGTGGTGGAGGACGCGGTCCGCCACGCGTCCCTCGGCGACCATGGCGGCGAGCGCGGCGCGCTGGATCTTGCCGCTCGACGTCTTGGGGATCGTCTGCGGCCGGACGAGGAGGACGCGCGCGGGCCTGAGCCCGCTCCGCTGGTGGACGGCCTGCGTTACGTCGTGGGCGATGCGGGAGAGCTCCTCGGGTGTGAGCCCGTCCCCCCGGACCTCCGCGACCACGTGGAGACGCTGGGTGCCGGTGCGCTCGCTCGCGATCCCGATGGCGGCCGTGTACCGGACGCCGGTGACGTGGTCCGCGGCCTCCTCGATGTCGCCGGGGACGACGTTCTGCCCGCGCACGATGATCACGTCCTTGATGCGTCCCGTGATGAAGAGGTATCCCTCGGCGTCGAGGAATCCGAGATCACCAGTGTGGAGCCAGCCGTCTCGGAGAGCGCCGGCGGTGGCCTCGGGATCGCGGTAGTAGCCCTGCATCACCCCCGGGCCCTGGACCAGGATCTCGCCCACCTCGCCGGGTTGCGCGCGCCCCCTGCCGTCGGCCCCGGCGATCTCGACCCGCACCCCCCGACAGGGCCGTCCCACCGAGACGAGGCTCCCCGTCGGATCGGCGCGCACCGGCTGCCCGTGCGGCCAGACGGCCACCGCCAGCGTCGCCTCGGCCAGACCGTACGCCGGCGCGAAGATGTTGCCCACGCCGAAGCGCTCCTGGAACGCGCGGATCGTCGACAGTCGCACCGGCTCCGCCCCCGACAGCGCCATCCGGAGGCTCGAGAGGTCGAGTCCGGTAGTGTCGTGGATGTGCCGGAGACAGTTCCGGTAGCCGAAATCCGGGGACACCGTGAGGTGGGCCCGGTGCCTAGTGATCGCCTCGAGCCACGCGCGGGGATCCCTGAGGTCCGGCGGGAGGAGCACGAGGTTCGCACCCGTGTAGAGGGCCCCGAAGGCGAGCCCGATGAGCCCCATGTCGTGATACAGGGGCAGCCAGCTCACCAGCCGGTCGGTCGGCGCCACCGCCACCGCCTCGACCATCATCCGGACGGTTGCCATCACGTTCCGGTGGCTCAGCACGACGCCGCGTGGCACGGAGGTGCTGCCGGAGGTGTACTGGAGGAAGCAGGTCTCGTCCTCGGTGGCGCGCACGGGCGCGGCCACGGCGCTCCCGGCCTCGAGCACATCCGGCGTCAGGAGGTGCCGGACGTCGGGCGCCTCGGCGCGCGCGGTTTCGACGTCAGTCCGGAACCAGTCGATCGTGACGACCGCGCGAGCCTCGCAGCTTCGGAGGACCCGTGCCTTCAGCTCGGGGTCGAGGGTGGGGTAGAGGGGCACCGGCACGGCCCCGATCGCGAGAGCACCGAAAAAGGTAAAGAAGAACTCCTCGCACGTCGGGAGGATGATCGCGACCTTGTCGCCGGGTCCGAGGCCTCGCTCGCGTAGCGCCCCGGCGTAGCGGAGGGTCGTCGCGTGGAGCCGCCCGGCCGTCAGCGGGGTGCCGAAGAGCGTGAAGTAGAGGCTTTCCGGCTCGGCCTCGGCCCGACGCTGGATCAGCGCCGGGAGGGTCGGGGCCTCGGCTGGACGCCACGGCGGAGACACCGTCGTCCGAAGATTCTCGCGATCGTGTCATGGATGAAGCGAATTCTAACACCGGCCCGGGCCGTGCCCCGCCACCTCCGGGTCAGACGGCTCGCAGTCGATCGTCGAGACGACTCGATTCTGACACGGTGGTCACACTCCGATCCTGGTATCGCGTCAGTCCACCCAGTCGGCGACGAAGACGTTGAACTCTCGGGGCTGGGCCGCGCCGCGGCTCGAGCAGAAGACCAGGCGGCGGCCGTCCGGGGAGAACATCGGGAACGCGGCGAACGACTCCGTGTACGTGAGGCGCTCGAGCCCGCGTCCGTCACGCCGGATCAGATAGAGCGCGAAGTCGAACTGGCCCGGATCGTGGGAGGTTCGACGAGAAGACGATCCGCTCGCC